>JBCCAR010000015.1:0-80378 GCA_039814715.1 Pseudomonadota bacterium | reverse complement strand
CTTCTATCGGGCTTCACGACGCTTTGTATCAAAATGCAACGCTTTCTTAACGGTCCATTCACCACGCTCGCTCACGCAATTTAGGCGGGCGGATATGAAACACGAAGTTGCAATTCACGATGCCGTCGAGCGGCTGCCAGACGATACGATTGGGCCGCTCCAAGACCTCTTTATTGTCATCCACGATGCCCTTAAAAATCGAAAAAAACGATTAGAGAAGATCGATAATATTCATCGTCATAATAAGCCAATGCATCGGCGGATTGACGCCTTGATCGCTGCTGAGATCGATGCCGGTGCCGATTTGGAGGACGTCATCAACAGAGTTCGTGACTATGAATTCCATACAGACGAGAAGCGTATCCGCGCAATGTACGAGTATATTAAGCCGATCATGACCCGGCGTGATCGCTATAAGCGTGATGACTATATCATGCAGCTGTGGCGGCTCGGGCGTCCGCTCGATATGATCGCCAAGGCCGCGAAACTGAAATCATCCAAGCAGGTTACGCGCATTGCAAAGCAATTGGCGACACCGGCCGATATTACCACGCGCGAAAAGAACCTAAGACGCCGCTAGCTTGGCCTTAATCGTCTCGATCTTCCAGTTTTTCGCCAGTGGGCCAAATTTGTCGATACCCGCCGCCCGGATCGCGGCATCATCATTGCCTTTGTTGCGAGCGCCTGGCCCTTTGCGTCGTGTGCTCATGCCTTATTCTCCAGCCAATAATGCGTTTTCAAGGCGTTCCAGGCGCGAGATGACGCCAACTTCCTCTTTCAGATTTTGAATTTCAGTCTGGACCTTACCCAGCCGGATGAGGATCTCGACCTGGGTGTTATGCATGGCCTTTTGTTGATCCGCCGTGGCATCAAAGGACAGGTTCCAAAGCAGTGTAGCCATGCCTGCAATACCCGCCACGACCCATCCAGCAATTTGGCTTTCAAATATCTTCATCTGAACAGCCTTGGACCATAACGCAGCAGCACATAGCCACCAGCGACAATGGCAAGGATGCGGAGGCCGTCACCAACGCCCTCACCCACCTCTTCACCCGCCTTTGAGATGCCAACACCAGTGCCGACACCAGCGCCAACGAGCAGTGTGCCAACCGCAATGGGAATAAGAGGCAGGGCCATCAGGCAATTCCTTTGTAGAAAATGTGCTTTCCGATACGCGCGGTGATTTTAGATGTGTCGGCCCAGGGCGGATTGACGCTGACGGTATGATAATGCGTTGCCCCGCCCGTGATGTCTTCCAGCGTGCCGCGCATCGCTCGCGCAGCTATCTCAACCGCTGTCAGAAACGCATTGTCGCGCTCGTCAACGGCTTTCATGAGCGGCAAATTGGGATCGCCTTCATTCCACACGGAAAACTGAAACGGCTTCTTCACCACCTGGCTCACCGTGCCGGAGAACCAACGTCCGGCGTTGACGCGGTTCATCACCACATTAGCCACGGCCTGCATCCCTTGGATGCCCTCGCCGCGCGCTTCGCCCCACATGGTGCGCGCCAGATTATCGATGTCACGCATCCGCAATCCCCACCAGACAAGTCCAAGCGCCGATAAACCGATGAGCCATTTCATTAAAAATCCTCATCGAGTTCCCAAAAGATGGTGCTGGTATCGAGCGCAGACGTGCTTTGAATGGTGAAGCTGGTCCCGGCACTGCGCGCGCTGACATAGGGCACGCCAATCGTGCCACCGGCATTTTGATGCGTCAGCCGGATACGGCTTGCAGACGTGACATAAGGGGTGTTCACCGCAGCGCTGCCCGCTGTCAGAGACACCACACCGCGCACCTTATTGTCCTTCAAATGCTCGGCATAATTGGTCGATCCAAAGAAGATATCGGTCACATTGCGATAGACATTCTGCCCAGTCCGAAATTCATCGACCATATCGATGCCGTCCAGCCGATAGACCCGCAGCACACCATCAATGATGTTCCCGAAACTCTCCAGCGCCGCGTATTGGGCAGCAAAGCCTGTCGCACGAATGAAGTAGGTCAAGCTGCACTCTGACAGGCTGTTGTTCAAAAACCGAACAACACCAGCATTGCGGCGATAAATCGACACATTCACACCGGTTTCGTCTGTCAGCGTCTCAGCCACCGTGATCGTTGTCGCATCATCCCAAGACGCAATCGTATAGGTGCCATTGTTCGAAGCGCTTGTCGTGATCTCAATGCTGTCGCCAGCCCGCCAGATATTGGGGTCCCAATTGCCAGGAAAGGCAACGCCTTGATCAAGCTCAATGGTGCGCGCGGCCGCGTTGAAATTGGCCGTGCGGTTGCTGATCCGGCTATCATTGCGGATATGAACAAAGTCAGCGCCGTCCATATTGGTGATGACATTGCCTTGCACCACCACATTGTCGGTCCACAGCGCCCGGAACCCGGAATTGCCACAGAAACCAGCAAAACCAGTGATCAGATTATTGGCCAAAAGGATATGCGACACGCCACTGGTTGCCGTGCCAACAGCAAAGGCCATGCTATAGGTCAGCCCGCTTCGTCCAGGGCGCTCATCGCGCAGGATGTTGCCAACCGCCTTGCAATAGCTGCGCTGAATGCCAAGCGCCGGCGCATCATAGTTTGCGTCATCGAAAATGACCGTATTGTAAGACAGCTCTGAGTGATTTGAGTATTGCGGATTGCTCTCGTCACCGCTGCCCTTGATGGTCAGCGCGCCATCCTTGCTATGCCCGCCATTAATGACCGTATTGAAGGTCATGCGGCCATAGCTGGCCTTCATATAGAGCGCTTCAGCATCATCCTGACCAGTGTTGCGCACATTGCGCACAAAGCACTCGGTGAACAGCACGTCCTCGCCATAGCAAAGCACGCCCTTCACCTCGTTGGTGCCACTGCCAGACAGCCCATCGGCCTTAAAACGGGTCACGCGAATCGTTTGCCCGCGATTAAGGTTTGAGCCCAAGACGAGCCCACGCTTGGTGCCAGCCCCTGTGTCCATATCCTCAACGGAGAAGTCGACAACGGTCCAAAGTGCATTGGTTCCGCCTGCCCGCGCCGGAAGCTCAATCCCAGAGCGGTCAAAGCCATCAGCGATCACATCACCAAAGACCTGTAAGCGTGTCATCGTGACGGGCGATACATCGCTATCAGCGCAGGCAATGCCGCGCCCTGTCGTCCGGCCACCTTGAAAATTGACGCCAGACACTTCCAAACGAGAAATGGCTTGCCCGGCATCCCAATACACCACTGCGCTTTCAGCAGATGTGGCGCTGCCAAAATATGCGCCGGTGTCGCCGATTTGCGCCCTGCCATGCAGGATGACCGGGTTGCAGTTTCGAAACAGCTGATGGGTGTTGTTGCTGGCAGAGCGAATGACAACGCCATCATCCATGCGAAGGTTAACCGCAAGGCCAGTGATGGCCGCATCGATTTCATAGGGCGTTGCCCGCAAGGGCACATGCACGGGCTGGCCATTGGCCGCCGTCAGCGCCGCGATAAAGCGCTCTCGATCCGTTCCGCTGAAATCCTCAACAGAAATGATCTCGCGCAAGCGCGCCTGCACGGTCCGACTTTGCGCGCCCGATGCGCCAGAGATGAAGCCAACCACATCTGAGCCGCCATCCGCGGCTAAGTTGCGGCGCAGGATTTCAGGGGATTGCGGGAGAAGCTGCGTCACAGCCGGTCAAGCTCCGTCACTGTGAGCGCTTCATTGGCAGCGCCAGCATTATAGGCAGAAACCGCCATAGAGCCGCTGAGCGTCACCCCTGCCCCTGGCTCAATCTCAACACCGCGATTGGCGGCTGGGGCCGTGCCCACACGAAAGTTCGACGTGTTGCCGATCGGGTTCTTGATCGTCACAGAACGCTTCGATGCGCGTGCGGGTGAGATGATGGCAGACAGTCCTGCATTTATCACGACATCAAGAGGATCAGCGCCGCCATTGTTCTCTTCAAACGTGGCCGTAACACCTGCGATTGACACATTGGCGACCTCGCCCTCAATGGGGTCGTCACCAATCTGCATCACAACCGTGATCAGCACTTGGCTAAACGCCCGAATGCGCCCAAGGCGGCGTCGGCGACCGCGCGTTCCAATGCGAGCAGACACAGAGCTCTCGCCATCAAAAGACAGCTGAATACTGGCGCCTGCGACGCTCAGGCTTTCAATACGCCAGAACTCGCCCTTTGCGTCGAGCTCATAGTCGGTGCCGGGCTGGATCGTGAAGCGATACTCACGCGTCTGCGCATAGTTTGGAGAAACGTTGTTGACCATAGTCAGCGCCCTCTCATGGCAAAAACGATGGCGATCAGCGACACACCAGCCAGCATCAAAACACCTTTGAATGTATCGCTGACAGACGCGGCACTATTGCCCGTCGCCAGGTCCAGCGCGCGTTCGGTCGCCCCAGCTGCAAAGTCCACAGACCGATTGGCTTGAGACAGCGCCGTCTCAACCGCATTCATGTTTTGGTCTAAACTCTTTGTGGCGATGTTTTCCGCAGATCGGATTGCGCCAAAGTCCGTTTGGGTGATGTTGGCGACCAGATTGGTTTCCGACTTTTTCCCACCACCCGTCACGCGCAGTCCGCCAATGGACGAATTCAGAGCCGTCGCGGCGTCTTCCGCATTGAGCGTATTAATCCGTTCCGAGACTTCGCTGTCCGTACGGCTCGAAGATGAGGAGTTGAAAACCATCAGCGTTTCACAAAATAGAAGATCGCAACAGCGGCGAGCGCCATGATCGCCACCTGCCCTGTGTCAAATCCGCCACCAATCCGGATGGTGGTTGGACTGCGAATTTGCTGTTCTAGTATTGACCGCGCATCCGCAGACGATGAGCCTGAAAACCCACCGCCGCCTGTATCAAAGAAAGCCATGGCGCATCACCGACGCGCCAGCATGACCACCAGGATCAGCGCGCCAGCGCCAATGGCGAGCATCACACCGTTGTCTTGCAAGAAGCCGCCGGAAGACGTTTGCTCACCTTGAAAAGCGCGGTCTGTCGTGGTGGTTGGAATGACGCGTTCCGTCAATTGCTGACCACCGACAAGCCCTCGGTCAGACAGAAAGTCTAGGGTGAACAAGTCTGCCACCCTGTCTGTCGTGCGCCCGATGAACTCGCCAAAGTCAAAGCCGCCTGATTGCTGGCTCATGGCTTACGCTCCTAATGCGCCCACAAATTCAGAGATGATCGGGACGTTGGTTGCAGACGATAGCGTCGGCTCGAAGATGATGTCCTGGAAGCCAGCAAGCTCGAGCAGTTCCGCGCCATAGCCTTTCTCACTGGTATCAAAGGCATAGACGCCAGATTGCGGCACACGCACGCCATCCGTCAGGATGAGATTGTTCTCCGCTGCGGTCCGGTCGAACTTGGTGTAGTTGTTCCGGCGCACGCGCAGGCGCGAGACGTTTCCGGAGAAGAAGAACATGCGGTCCAGGGCTGCGTAGTTCGCATTGCCCCCCGTGATGCCAGGTGCCAAATCTTGGATTTGGTTTTCTGAAGCAGCAAGGGCGCGAGTTTGTTTCAGCACCCGCTTGATGACGCCAGCACCGCCGGGCAAAGGTGCAGAGACGACGCCTTTCATGGACAGAACCGGTGCTGTTGCGCCAGCCGCAATATCGACTTCGATGCGGAAGCTCTCGATGGCGTTTGCGCCGGGGCCAGCTGCGCCAATGCCGGTGTTGAGGGCAAGTGCTTCTTCGGCTTCGCGCTGCAACAAGTTGTAGCGATCAAACGGGATGATCAGAACACCGCTTGCTGCGGCGCGGCCATCATGTTGGTTGATCTTATCGCGCTCAGTGGCGCTATAGCGGTGGATGACCTCCCCGTTCGCGTAGAGGCGGATTTCTGTCATCTGCGCCAGGGTGACGCCAGCATAAGCGAGAAGGATTTCATGATAGCGATAATTGACCGCCATCTGTGCCTGCGCCGTGCTATCAGCGGCCACACCTTGGAAGGGCGAAAGCGTAATGGTATCTCGGTTCATAAGTCGGTCCTTTCAGCGGCTGAGAACCGTCTCTTAAATGATGCCTTGGAAGCCATTGCGGGCTTGCTTGATACCCGGAAGGTCGCGGCCAAAATATAGAATTGCGCCTGCAACAATGACGCCCGTAGCTGTCACCAGGGCATTGCGAACGAGGGTGTCCATTTTCATCATGGGGTCCTTTTTAAGTGCTCAATGATCAGCCAGCCGATCACAGACGCTAAAACGCCTGACACGATGATTTTCGGATCGATCAGCTTTGCCATGGCGCAAAGGATGCGCGCACACACGCGTTCGTCAAACAAAAAATGCGGTACTGAGATACCGTCCTCTATAGAGAATTATTTTGACTTTAGGCCTATTTTAGAGGTGGATTGGCGTAAGACGTGACATTGCCCGCGCTGTAGATGAGCGCATTATGAGGCTGTAGAGAGCGAACCGCTTCACGGTGTTCCTTACCCATGAACGTGGTCACATAATCCATGGCTGATGCATCCCCGAGCGGGAAGATGACCGTCCGTAAAGAGTTGCGGCGCACGTCCGGCTGAATTTGCGTCGGGAACTGGGTGCAGACAATGATTTCAATGCCATAGTGGCGGCCACGCCGAACCAGCTCAGCAAACGGATGGCCGTTTGGCACGGTGCGGCCATAGACCGTGTCAGCCTCATCCACCACAAAGGTAATTTTCTCGCCCTCCTCGCGATCCTTATAGGCCTGCTGCATGGCCATGAGCGCCTCACAGAGCGTTGCAAAATGCGATGCCTCTTGGCCACGGCCAGGCGTATAGGCGGCGCGGATATTGCGCGTTCTGGCGCGCTTCAGGGTCGGAACGATATCGGCTGTAGACAAGCGCTTGATCTTATCGCCTTCGCCGAACTCCTCCATTGGGTCCCAGACAAACAGGCGCGTCTCTGTTTTTGTTTTGTGCTTCACATAGGTGGTCTTCCCCGCCCCACGAAACCCGAACACACTTTCAATCGCTGCGTCTTTAGCCATTGGCCGCAGCCTCCCCAGTCTCTTCGCTCTCCTCACTTTCGCGGATCGCTTCAAGCTCTGTTTTAACGTTCGATGCCATAACCACGCCAAGCGCCAAAATCGCACCATAGTCACGCATGAATTGATCCATTGGGCCAAGCCAATTGGCCAACGCTTCGCTTTCTGCCAGGCGCTCACAGGCTTGGTCTGATGCGGCGCGCCCGACATCGCCATAAGCTTGAAGGTCGAGGCTTTGGAGAGGGTCCTTGCCGTTCTTAGCACGGATAAAATTTGGAATACCGATGACGAATGACATCGCCTGGAAAAACAACGCACGTGTTGCTTGATCCATTTCCTCATCGCGAGGCGGCTCATCGTCCATGATCTCGCCCTCCAAAAGAGGGACTTCAAAGGCAATGTCATCGAGCGGATCATGCTCAGGCCCAGATGTCGTCGTCTCGGTCATCTGCCGCTACCTCCTTTTTGGGTGCTGGTTTTGTGGATTTGGCAGGTGCCTTCGTTTCAGCGCGCTTGGCTTCTAAAGCGGCGATATGCTGATCGCTGTCCTCTTTGCCCCAGAAGGAGCGATGCCCGCAGGCAGGGCAGTCTTGATAGATTTTCCCGTTCTTCGCTTTACGCAGCACATTGTCCGTGCCGCAGCGCGGGCAGGCGTGCGTGCCATATGCGCCGGAGGGTTTGGGTCTAGTCATGGAGCATCAATCCCTTCAATTTTTGGGGTTAATTCAGTGTCTGTGATGCGGCCTGGGCCATGGATTTGGTTATCTCAGTGAACCAATCGGGTGGCGGGCCAGGCGGATCATCCGGCATGATGGAAAATTCCGAGGGATTTTCTCGGACAGTTATCGCTGTAGTGTCCTTGATAGAGGGGGGCCGGTTCGCCCGCACCCTTTCAGCCCAATATGTCAGGCCGTGATCTTTCAGCAGGCCCTCCAAATCGCCGTCAAACGCCTCCACAAGAAGCGTCGGCTCCATGGTGGCTGAAAACCGTGGCGCAGGGTCTAAAATCGCTCTGATATAGCCGTGCGGGCGAATACGCGGCGGTGTATCCCGGTACTCACCTAAGAGCAGGTGCGCCTCGCCATCGACAATGACGCGCTCGCGTTTTTCTTTAGGTGGTTTTCGGTATTTCTCGACATAATGCCAGCGCCATTCATCGCCGATGGGCAGGCGTTTTACCTTAAGGGAATTTTCGCGCAGATGGCTGCGAAACGCCTTAAAGCCGCCAAGCGGGTGATAGAATTTGAGCTTATAGGTTTCTTCAAACAAGCGCTTAAGGCGCAGCGGCCCCAATGAGATGAGATCGGCGCCCTTAAAGCAATATTTGACCGCCTCCGCCGCCTTCATCAATTTGCTGTCGTGCACATAGCCGCCCGGAAAGAAGCCGCGCGCATAGTCCAAGAAGCTGCGCCAGACCTCAGGCCCGAGATAGCGTTCGCAGCGAATGATCAGGTGCGAATGCAGGTTGAGGTAAGCCCTGCAGCCATCATGACGGGTTAAAAAATCCTCCCAATTGGGCGTTTCCGGGCGGCCCCAATTGATCGTGTTTTCGACATTGTAATATTCGCAGCTGATGCCGAGAGATTTAAGAAATGGATCAGCAGCAAAACGGCTCATGCGTCTGCAATGCTTTTGATGCGCCTCGCGGTAGTCAGGGATATCCACCCAGCCGCCCTTGACGACCAGCATGCGCAATTGGCCGTCCGGGATGTTCTCGCAATAGCAGGTGAGCTCGCGCAGCATGGCGTGGTGATTAGAGGCCTGATTGACCGGCACCATGTTGGAATTGCGATAGGTGGTCAGCTCTTCAAAGCAGCCCGTGACGGGACCTATGGCCGTCATCGAGCGCGGCACGATCATTGGCGTGCCTGCATCCTCCAGCATGGCGACAATGCGCTCTGAGCTTGCCTTAAGTTCTTCGCGCTGAAGCGCCGCGTCCACCTCGCTGTCACGGTCAACCTCGCGGCCACAAAGCAGGTCACGAACAAAAACAGGGTTGGTGCGCGGCAGACTGATCACAGGCGGTCGGTGAACACGTCTAAAGAGGAAACGCGCCAGCCGCTCTCAATCTCCTTAAGGGCACTCGATACGCGATCTCGGGCGTCTGATATGAATAGGCCTTTGCTCTTAAGCACCTCAATTCTAAGACCGGTGCTGTCTAGGTCCACCGCCACACAGATGAATTCTCGGTCACGATGGCGAACGCCCCGCTCATAAATGCCCAGCCTGTGCGCCAAGGCATAGCCCACGTCTTTCGGGTGCATCTTGCCCGCGAATGACACCGCTGCACTAGAATGGGATGTCATCGTCCATGTCCTGCTGCGCCGCAGAGGCGCTCATATCGTTTAGATTGCCGCCACTCTTTTTGCCGAGCAGCTGAAGCTTGCCGCCAAATTGGCCGACAAGGATTTCAGTGCTCCAGCGCTCGATGTCGTTTTGGTCGGTCCATTTGCGGGTGCGCAACTCGCCTTGCACGTACAGCTGGGTGCCCTTCCGGACGTGATCCTTCACGACGCCGCACAAGCCCTCGGCCATGACGGTGACGCGGTGCCATTCCGTTAGCTCACGCTTTTCACCGGTCTCGCGGTCTTTCCAGTGTTTCGATGTGGCGACGGTGAAATTGGCGACAGGATTGCCGTTGTTCAGCGTTCGGATATCGGGGTCCTGGCCGACGTGGCCAATGATCTGGGCTTGGTTCAGCATAAAGCAACACTCTCAACTGCTAGGGGTCATTATTTCGCCAGAGGCGAAGTGATGTCCTTTTTCAAGGACGGGGATTTTGGTGGCCGGGGGATCGGCCTCTCCGGTAGCGCCAGAGGGTGGGGAAACGGCGGAGCCCGGGTTCTTTGCCCTGGTCTCCTGCCCGTCCCTCAAATCCGCACGCGGGTCACTACTCCCCCGTGCGGCAAAGCTGATGATGTTCTGAATGGTCTGGCACAGCAGCACCATGACGAGCCCGCCGATGCCGACGCCTGCGATGAGCATTGAAACAATCGAAAATAAAAGCAGGGCGAGTTGATGCGTCATGAGATGAGCCGCCCGCCTGCTTCTTGAAACCCGGCGATCCAGCCCTCGCGGGCAACGCGAAAGCTTGGTGTGCTCGGAAAGGGACAGTGATCAACTGTCAGGCCATGCAGGGCTGCGACCTCGCCTGCCCCTTTGGCGCGGAAATAGCGCTCGTTGTCGGATTTGATACGGCCAGCGACCGTCATGCGGGATTTGTGCTTGATCATTTCGCCCGCCCTTTCAGCTTCTCAACTGTCCGAAGGCTGCCGAGGCCGAGCATGGCCAGAACCAGCTCCATGAGATGATCGGTCATGATAACGGGGGCTGGGATATCGCTGCCATTGAGCGCGACACCCCATTCAAAAATCGGATGGCCGAGAAAGGCCCACAGCAAACCAACGCCGCAGACCCAGCCAATAAAAGGCCGCCAGCCTGCCACAAAGATCGACCGATGAGCGGCTTCGATCTTGTTCAGCTCGACCTGTGCCAGGTCCGGCTGCATCGCCAGACGCGCCAGGATGATTTCCTGGGTGAGCTCTTCCTCTTTGGAGGTGAACAGACCATCAAGCACATTGCCTATGGCCGTGATCGGAGACGCGGCAGTAGCGCCAAAGAGTCTACTAAGGACGCTCACGCAGCGGCCCGAGTCGCGCGCATTTTTGGTCGAAAAAGGCCCAAAATGGGCCATTCAGACGCAAAACCAGGAGGTAAAATAATACCTCTTTTTCTATAGAAACCTACTAAACCTGGGTCATTGTCAACCACAAGATTGACTCGACTCCGCTGCCCAGACTGTGAATGCTTATGGAACTTCCGGCCTCCAAAACCGGAACAGGCGGTGAGCAAGCCACACCATGCTGTCAGGTTTCCAACCCTGCCAGTAGACCAATGCTCACCGCCAACGCCGCGTCCCCGTCCAAACGGGAAGCAAGCGGGGAGAGACCCAAGCAGAACAATCGGCAGGCGTCCAAACCTACGATTAGCGCGTTCTCTCCCTGCGCCTTTTTGCTGTAGCACACTCATTGCCGAGCATCCAGCCAGCCGCGTTGCCACAGAGACCAGGCCACGGTGTTGCCCGTATAGGGGTTTTCGTATTCTTCGCGGCCATTGAAAGCGGCGCGGCGGCCCTCGTTGTAGGGTTTCTCCAGAACGCTCTCTGTCGCCGGATGGCCATGCACGTTCGACAGGTCTGTCGCGTCCAATATGGTTAACCTGGGATGAACGGTAGGTAACTCGATCGTTGGGGTCATGTTCATTCTCTCCGTGTTACTCGCTCTCCGTCCCCGCCGCCGTCCGGGGGGTCGGAACGGCTTTGGGTCCAGGAGAGAACATGCTCAACAGTGGTGAGCGGTGAGAAAGAACTCACAAAAAATGCTCACCGTCAATGAGTATTGAGTGTTAGCGTTTGCGTATCAGGAGAAGACACTATGCGATCGATAGACGACTATCTGGACCTTGCTCGTGAAGCTCAGGGCTTCAACAGCGATCGAAAAATTGGATTAAAGTTGGGCGTCGCAAGCGCCGTGATATCGAATTATCGGACAGGAAAAACACTGCCTGCCGACGCTCATATGGTCGCAATTTCTCAAATGGCAGGCATCGACCCGGAGGTCGCTTTAGCCGAGTTGAACTTCTGGCGCACTGCCCACAAAGGGGACATGGAAAGCGCCGGTTTTTATCAAAAAATGGCGACCAAAATGGCCAGCCTTGCCGCCTCTATCGCATTGATTTGTGGTGTTTTTCTGTCGCCCGAGCCTGCGAGCGCTGCAGTCCAATCACAGGGACATAATTCCGCGAGCTCTATATATTATGTTAAATTGGGTGCTGGAGGAATAGCGAGAGTCACCGCTCTTTAGCAATACGCCTACTGTCTCCATACGCCTTACTGTATTCAAACTTATCCTTTGAGGACGTGACAGATACCAATCGAGCTCTACCACCGAAGCTCCATTTGCTGTTGCCGCATTTCAACGGCTGCAAAGCGGCTCAGCACTGATTGCCCTAGCAAGGATATTGAAAGGCCATCTGGAAAGACATAGGCGTCGACTTTTGCGAAGTCTCTCCCGCCAATGCGCAAAAGCGAAAGTGTTACTTTCGCCGCCATGTTCACGCCGTTGGCTGTATGGAACTCATGGACCAAGTCTTGCTTTTTGATAAAGCGCCCGAGGCGTTTAGCGTCTTGGCTCGTTAACATAACATGTGACGCACCGCTATCGACCATGAACCTGATGGGACGCCCCTCAACGCTTGCATTGAGGTAGAAATGGCCGTCATTCTCGCGTTCAACTTGGTACTTTCGCCCAATAACAGGCGCTGACTTTGCCTGAGACGACGCAGGGTTTTGATTTGATCCAAACCCTTGGCCATTTTCTATACTCTGAACGAACCAGACGCCAAGGCCGCACAAAGCGATCGCCATGAACAAGACAGACTTCACGCACCTTCTCCTTACAGGTGCGACATTTATAGATGGTGAGCTTTAAAAAATGGTGTGGGCGCCTGCTAGCTCTTACAAAGAGGCCAAGCGAATAGCATACCCCATGCGTTCCGCTGGCGACGGCTTGTCGCAGCCTAGCGTGTTTATACTGCCTGGATCGTATGTATTCACTGGGGAAACATGCACGTCGATCAGTTGCACTGGAAGCGCCTGAGCTGGCGTCGATACAGCCGGTGACGGCATGCCCTGCTCTATCAGAGCTGTCGCCCCAACGAGCGCCAGTATCGCTGGTACGGTGAGCGCCTTTTGGGCTAGACTTGCATACATTGAGTGCTCCAATCCGATCGTCGTCTTCATAGCAATATTATCAGGCAAAAACTATTCTATGACACTAAAAAACAACGAAAATGATCACACTATCGCCGCTGCCATCAAAGAATTGGCAAGCATTATGGCGGATTTACGACATCCTGAGACCGGCTGCCCCTGGGATATTAAGCAAACATCAAAGTCCATCGCGCCATACACGATTGAAGAAGCCTATGAGGTGGTCGATGCCATAGAAAGCGGAACACCTGAGGACGTGTGTAATGAGCTCGGCGATCTTTTATTGCAAGTGGTCTTTCATGCTCAAATGGCGAGCGAAAACGGCGAATTCACACTGTATGATGTCATAAAAACCATTTCAAACAAGATGATACGCCGCCACCCACACGTATTTTCCCAGCAAAAAGGGATAGACAACGCGCAAGATCAAACGCGCTCGTGGGAAGACATGAAAGCCATTGAACGCGGGGCAAAGACAAATGGCGCAGTGTCTGCGTTGGACGGAATTGCTAAAGCCCTGCCCGCCGTAACACGCGCTGAAAAACTGCAAAAGCGCGCCGCTCGTGTGGGCTTTGATTGGCCTGATGAAAGCGGCGCGCGCTTAAAGTTAAGCGAAGAGCTTGAAGAGTTGAGTGAGGCGGCCGCATCTCAAGATGACGCTGCAACACTTGATGAAGCGGGAGACGTACTCTTTAGCTGCGTGAACTATCTACGCAAACTTGGGGTGTCTGCTGATGACGCTATGCGCCAGGCCAATCAAAAATTTGAGAAGCGGTTTCGCGTTATGGAGAGCAGCCTATCGGCGCAGGCAATGTCTATGGAAACGGCAGGACTTGAAGAAATGGAAGCTGCCTGGCAGCAGGCTAAGGCCGAAGAAGAGACTTAATTCAGTTTTTCAATATGGCGCCATCTTGAACTAGCCGCGCCTGCGCCTGCGGCGTAAAATCACCTTCCAGAAGGACTGAAGTTTCCGTTGCATTTACTTCGCTGACATTCCGCCCCATCCGATAAGCTGTGCCAAGAGCGGCTGCATTCGCGTGGGGTACTTCTAGATGTAAATGGCTGGTGATATCTGGAAGGCTTTTCTCAATCGCCAAAAGAAGAGCATCGACGCCCTCACCTGTGGCGGCAGACGTTAAATGACTGTTGCTGCGGCGCCGTGCGAGCGCCTGCCAGGCAGTTTTATCCTCTTCAGACAAGCAGTCTATCTTATTGTAGACATTGGCTATGGGCGGCCCGTCTTCAATGCTTGGATCAACGCCAAGGTCTTTCAGCACAGTCAGGACATCGGCGCGCTGCGCATCATAGTCATCAGCGGAGACATCGTGCACATGGAGAAGCAGGTCCGCGTGGATTACTTCTTCAAGGGTTGCGCGGAAGGCGGCTATGAGCTCAGTTGGCAAATTAGAAATAAAGCCAACCGTATCGCTCAACATCGCCGTTTCACCGCCGGGCAAAACGATCTTTCGCACCGTTGGATCGAGCGTTGCAAACAGCATGTCTTTCGACAACACCTCGGCCTTGGTCATCCGGTTAAAGAGTGTTGATTTTCCTGCGTTGGTGTAGCCGACCAAAGCCACAACAGGAAACGGCGCGCGGGTGCGTTTGCGTCTTGCAAGCGTGCGTGTCCGCTTCACGTCTTCTAAGCGGGACTTTAGGCTTTGAATACGCTCCCTGAGCAACCGGCGGTCTGTCTCGATCTGCGTTTCACCAGGGCCGCCAAGAAAGCCGCCGCCACCGCGCTGACGCTCTAGGTGCGTCCAAGAGCGCACAAGGCGGCCTTGCTGATACGTGAGATGGGCCAGCTCCACTTGCAGCGCCCCCTCCCTCGTTTGCGCGCGCCGTCCAAAAATCTCTAAAATCAGACCCGTTCGGTCGATGACTTTTGTTTTCAGGCGGCGCTCAAGATTCCGCTGCTGAACAGGTGATAAGGCTGCATTGATGATCACCAGATCAGGCTTCTCATCCACCATATCATCGGCAAAGCGCTGCAGTTGGCCAGACCCGAACAATTCACCCGGCGCAACCCGCCTCAGCGGAACGCGATGAGACTGGGAAATAACCAAATCAATGGCCTGGGCCAAGCCGACGGCTTCGTCTAGTTTCAAAAGGTCATGGCGCGTGTCATCCCGGTCCCGACGAGGCATAATGGGATGGACGACCCAAGCAGTTTGCTTAGCCCTGCGACGATCAACTGTTTTAGACTGCGCCAGGAGATCTAAGCTCTATTCATCTGCACCAGGCTGCTCATGGCCCTCGAAGAGAGAAATCGGTGTGGTCGGCATGATTGTAGATATCGCATGCTTATAGACCAATTGGGCCTGACCGTCACGCCGCAAAAGGACGCAAAAATTGTCAAACCAAGTGATCACGCCTTGTAGTTTCACGCCATTGACCAAAAAGACGGTCACCGGCGTTTTTGATTTTCGAACAGTATTGAGGAATACGTCCTGCAAGTTATGGGTTTTATCTGACATTAGGAGTCTTTGCTTCTTTGTTTATGAAAAAACCGAACCTTATATTTTTCTGCGATAACCGCTTAACAAGCTTCTGAAAGGTTCACAATGCTTTCTCAGTCGCTTGTGTTAAATATGATCAAAAAGCAGGCAATAGGCCTATGTTTTATCAATGTTAAAGCCGAAATAGTTTGGAAAATAGAAAGGCTAGAACTAGTAAAAACTCAAGTTTACCAAGCAACATGAGCACACCGCATGTTCCCATCATTGCGGAACTCATGGCCGCATAGCCCGCAAATTTTGGGTCCATGATGTACGGCAAGGGCCCAGCATTGGTGACCGCTGACACACTGACAGAAATAGCGGATAAGAAGGGCATTTGCAGCGCGCTCAGAACAAGCGACCCAATGGCGATGGTGGCAGCAACAACCAGTACAAGTGACCAAATACCAAGCATGTCTGACACGCGAATGACGCGGCCTGCATATTCCACGGGGCTAACTTTATGTGGGTTTCCAAGCCGGGCAAGTTCAGAATTAACAAACCGATCTATCAGCAGGGCGCGCAGGATTTTAACGCCGCCCGTTGTTGAGCCTGCCATGCCGCCAATGACGCACAAGCTCAAAAGCAAGATGCCGACAGACAAAGACGCCGTCTGTGTGCCCAGTGGCGATATGCCAGAGGTTGAGATGGCGGAAATGGAAAGAAATACCGTATCAACAAATGACACCTGCCCTTTGGCTATATCGCCAGATAACAGGGACACCGCAACCATCGCTAAAACGGCCAAAATGAGCATCCGCACGATACCACGCACTTCCACAAAACGTGTGGTCTGGCCAAGGCGGCCCCGAAATGCAGCGTAATATAATGTGAAGTTCATACTGCCCAGAACAAGCACGAAGAAGAACACCGCTTTGACCGGAAAGCCGGTAATACTCGTCAAGCCTTGTTCTGTCGGCAAATAGCCTCCGGTTGCAAGCCCGGTCATTGCTAAAGGCAAGGCAAGATAGAACTCTGCTCCCGATAATAGCAATAACAAGGTCGCTATGGCTGTCAGGGCTGCATAAAGCTTGGCTAAAAGAACAGATGTCTCAACTGTTCGATGGTAAAAACTACGCGTCTCTGTGCGCGGAAGGATGTTCACCGCATAGCGCATGCCTGCAATGTTGAGGACTGGCTGAATAGCAATGGCAAAACAAATAAAAATCCATCCACCCAGCCACTCACAAACGCAGCGCCACACGACAAGTGCATCTGGCAACGTCGTGGGCGGTCCCGCTGCAGAGCCGCCCGTTGTTGTTAATGCGCTAACGCCTTCAAACCATGCAGCGAAGGGCATGGAGAGCACATCGGTAAAGATAAATGGCAGGCCGATGACCAACGGGCAGCAGGCAGCCACTAACAAGGGCGTAAATACAGCCTGAAGCCGGCCGGTACTCGTATCATCCATGCTGGTGATAATTAGCAGCATGATCGCAGCAAACAGGATCACGCTTGCAAAGACGAACCAAACGATGGTGGCAGGATCAAGCGGATCAGCAAGTGATACGGCCCAAGCCACATAGCCAAAAACTGCGAACGGCAGAAGCGTCCAGCCAAGCAAGCGCAGCGCCGCTACCATGGCTCTTTTCTGCCGTTTTGCGCCCAGGTGATAGACATCGTCTGACTAGAAATAATCCAAACGAACGGCAAACAATTGCTCAACCTTGCTCACCATGTCGGACAAGGCAAAGATCACGACGCGGTCCTTGGCTCTTATGACTGTGTCTGAGCGGGCAGAAAGAACCTTACCATCGCGCAAGACAGACCCAATGCGGATGCCATCGGGCAGTTTTGCTTTAGCGATTGTTTGCCCGACAAGCGCGGATGTGTCTAACGCTTCCGCTTCAATGATTTCAGCCCGCCCATCTTCTAGCGAGTAAACACCGCGAATGCGCCCGCGGCGAATTTCTCCTAGAATTTTTGACACGGTTATCTCACGAGGATCAATCACCACATCGAGCCCAAGAGAGCCTAAAAGCGGCGAAAAGGTCGGATTGTTCACCAACGTGATAGCCCGTTTCGTGCCGAGTTTTTTGGCAAGCAAAGCGCCCAGAATATTGACTTCATCATCATTTGTGACACTGACGATCCGGTCTGCCTTGGACACACCGATCTCATCCAGCAAATCTGTATCGAGCGCGCTGCCGTGGAGGATGGAAACATCCGGCAAGAGTTGAGAGAGTTTCTCTGCTCTTTCGCGGTCATTTTCCAAAACAGACACCGTTTTGGCCATACCATTGGCGCGCAAGTCATTTGCAAGAAAATACCCGATATTCCCGCCGCCAGCGATGACGATCCTGCCACTTTCTGATGTTTCTTTGCCAAAAACGCCCAGCGCTCGATTGATTTGGCTTTTTCCGCATGTAATGTACGCGCGGTCACCGATGAGCATCATATCATCAGCGGATGGTACCAGTATTCGTCCGCTTCTGACGATGCCGACAACCGTGAGTTCTAAGTCTGGGAATAGAGTTTCAAGTTGGCGCAGCGGGGTATCTACAACCGGGCATTCGCCGTCCACATGAATGCCCAAGGCAGAAATCTCGCCCCCAGCAAATGGGACAATGTCGAACGCGCCTGGCAGCTCAATGCGCCGCTGAATGGCCGCCGCAATTTCCACCTCTGGCGAAATAATGACATCAATTGGCAGATTATCGCGGTTGAACAAGTCAGACCATGCCCGCCCTAGATAGGCTTGATTGCGGACCCGGGCAATTTTGGTTGGCACATTAAACAGTGAATGTGCCACCTGGCAGGCAATCATGTTGACTTCATCAGACAACGTCACAGCGATGATCATGTCTGCGTCAGACGCGTCGGCTTGATCGAGCACTTCAGGCGAGGAAGCAAACCCGACGAGACCTTGCACATCAAGGGCCTCGGTCACATTGGAAATCAGCTCGACGGACTGGTCAATCACCATCACATCATTGCGCTGCTGGCTCAATCTACGGGCAATGGAATAGCCCACGCGCCCTGCCCCGCATACTAAGACCCGCATGACGCCCTCTTACCCTTTGCCCCAAATGCCATCGTTAAGCGTCGTCGCTCGTTCCATCACGGCGCGACATATTCAGGCCGAGGGACTTCAGTTTCCGGTGCAAGGCTGACCGCTCCATGCCAACAAAGGCAGCTGTCTTGGAAATGTTACCGGAAAAGCGGCGGATTTGAACTTTCAAATATTCTCGCTCAAAGGCCTCGCGCGCTTCGCGCAAGGAAGAGGTCACAATGTTGATTTGAGAGTTCACCTCCATAAGCTGGTTGGTATCAGCAGATAACTCGGCCGGCAGGGCATCTGATTGGAGTAGCGTTTCTTCATCCCCCGCTAAAATCACCATCCGTTCGAGCACATTGCGCAACTGGCGCACATTGCCAGGCCACTCATAAGCTTGCAGCGCTGCCATCACATCATCACTCACGCGCAATTGGCGCCCGTTTGAGCGGCGACCAGGCTGCAACGATAGCAGAAAGTCTTTCGCAAGTTCAGGTATGTCCTCCCGGCGATCGCGCAGTGGCGGCACAGCTATGGGAACCACCCCCAAGCGATGGTAAAGGTCCTCGCGGAAAGAACCAACGGAGATCAGTTCGGTTAAGTCTTTCGACGTCGCGCTTATGAAACGGACGTTGACATTGACCTTCGTGCGGCCGCCCAAACGTTCAAAGCTCTGATCTGTTAAGACGCGCAATATCTTGGCTTGCGTATTGCGCGGCATGTCGGCCACTTCGTCTAAAAACAAGATGCCGCCATGCGCACGCTCCAGCAGGCCGGGCCGCACCACTTCGCCATTCTGCTCGATGCCGAAAAGCTCGGCTTCCATGCGGTCTGGCTCTATATTTGCCGCGCTCGCGATGATAAAGGGTTCGTCTGCACGCGGAGAGAAGGAATGCAGCATGCGCGCTGCCACTTCTTTGCCGCATCCTGGCGGTCCGGAGATCAACACCCGGCTGTTGGTTTTTGCGATCCTCTGGATCAAAGACCGTGTCTGATTGATCGCCGAAGAATTTCCTGTCAGCTCCTGGGCAAGACCAGAACGCTGGCGCAGTTCTTCATTCTCACGCGCAAGACGTTCCGCTTCAGTCGCACGTTGGACCATGAGCAGCAGATGATCGCTCTGAAACGGCTTTTCAATGAAATCATAAGCCCCCCGCTTTATGGCGGACACGGCGGTCTCCACATTCCCGTGCCCACTGATGATAATCACCGGTAAACTGGCATCACTGGTTTTGATGCGATCAAGGATTTCAAGACCGTCGAGCTCAGAGCCTTGCAACCAAATATCCAGCACCACAAGCGAAGGCCGCCTGCTGGCAATCGCTTCAAGCGCCTCTGTGCTAGTCAGCGCTGTGCGCGTTTCATAGCCTTCGTCGCTTAAAATACCAGAGATCAGGTCGCAGATATCCTGCTCGTCATCAACCACAAGAATATCGAGGGCCATTTTACACTGCTCCTATAACGTCGCCGTCAGCGCTGCTGGTTTGGCGAAAACGGCGAAAGCGCGCTTCGAGCGCGTCGATTGGGAAGCGCAGCGTCACTTGCGCGCCGCCGCTATCAGCGTCACTCAAATCAATATCCGCGCCATGGTCTTCCATGATTTTCTTAACAATGGCCAGGCCTAGACCTGTGCCCTTCACGCGGGTCGTGACATAAGGCTCGGTCAGCTTTAGGCGTTCTGCGACAGGCAAGCCCCGCCCATTGTCGGACAGGCAAACGCCGATGCAGTCTTCGCTTTGGGTCATCAAAATACTTATCTCGCCCCCTGGCGCGTCCGGGTTTTCCTCATGCAGGCTCGAAATACTCTCCAGCGCATTCTTCAAAATGTTGGTGACCGCTTGCGCCAGCAAACGCCGATCGCATGGCACCACCACAGGCCCTTTGGGCAGCGTCATGACAAAGGACACGTCCGGGTTCGCAACTTCATGCAAAAAGACGGACTGGCGAAGAACGTCGCGCATGTCATCACGCTTAAAAATAGGCGCTGGCATGCGCGCAAAAGACGAAAATTCATCGACCATATTTCTAAGGTCGCTGACTTGCCGAATAATGGTTTGTGTGCACCGCTCAAATATGGCCGGGTCAACATCGATTTGGCATAGGTATTTGCGCTGCAAGCGTTCTGCTGACAACTGAATTGGGGTCAGTGGATTTTTAATTTCATGGGCGATACGCCGTGCAACGTCCGCCCAAGCGGCGCGGCGCTGATAGGACAGTTGCTGCGTCATGTCATCAAAAGTGAGGACATAGCCTGTCACATCATCGCGGTCGAGTTCAGCAGACACGCGCACATCAAGGGTGCGCAGTGTGTCGCCAACCATCACTTCAACTTGGGTCTCCAAGCTCGTTTGCGGCGTGTCTTCCAGGGTTACACGCAAGGGATCGAGCGCTGGCGCAAAGTCCGCCAGCGATTTACCCATCACGGCCTCCGTTGAACTCAGGCCCAGTAGTTCTGCTGCGGAGCGATTAATGACGTTAACAATGCCGCCTGGGGTTAAACCGATGACGCCAGCAGACACACCTTCTAGAACGGCCTCAATAAAGAGGCGCCGCATCTCCAGCTCTTCATTCGTCGAAATCAGCTTCTGCCGCTGCCCCTGCAGCTGGCTGGTCATTCGGTTAAAGGCGCGTGCGAGCGTGCCAACTTCGTCCATGGACCCTTTCAGAGGCACCCGCGTGGTTAAATTGCCAAGCCGTACCTGTTCGGCGGCACTGACTAAGTGGGAGATGGGCTGCGTGAGTTTGGTGGCAAACCACAGGCCAAGCATAATGGCTGCTAACAATAACGCCGCTGCGACGCTGACAAGCATCAAATTAAAACGGATCTGTGCTGTTGCGCGCTGGTTTTCGAGTTCTTGATATTGCGACAAAGATGCTTGGCCATCAATATAACTGGCCATCACCAACGGATCAACTTGCCGGCTCACATAGAGATAGGCGTTAAAAAAACTGCTCAGCTTGAGGAGTGCGCCAACGCGGTCCGTATCACGCGACACATCGTCAATCATGACCAGCTCGCCGCCGCTGGCGCGTTCCAAGTCCCCGCGAGAAATTCCCGCCGCTGTTGTAGAGAGGTTAAAGCTGGCCCGCGCCATCACATTCATGTTGTTATCAAAGATGATCGCTTCATTGAGCGAACGAATGGCCGCTTGGCGAAATACTTCTTGCTGCAAGGCTTCAGAATTCCCCTGATACAGCAAGGAACCTCGGTTTAAATCATTCGCCATGGCAAATAAATCTGCTTCAATGATCTTGCGATGCTCGCGCACATAGCCTTCCGCAACCTGCGCAGCGTTATCGAGGACGGTGCGGACACGCTCTGAGAACCAAACCTGAAAACCGAACTCAAACAGCAATGATGCAAAGATACCGATTAGCAGCGTTGGAACAACGGCAACCGCGGCAAAAATAAGCGCAATACGCCCTTGAAGGCGTGACCCTGCAGAGCGGCGGCGGCGCTCGGCTACCAAGTGGTATAAGCGGCGTGCGATTAAGGCCGTAAGCCCCAAAATTGGTAAAATCAGGATAGCGATCACTAGCGTGACGGACGTATGACGTGTATCGCCCTGAAGAGGGTCTTCACTGCCGGTGAAAACGCTGTAGGCTATAAACCCGGCGGCAATGGCTAATATGGCGAGGAGTAGTTCAAGCTTAGGTGCTAAATCAACCCGCCGCGTCCAGCGCACAAAGCGCATCCAGCGTGAAGACCGGAACGGCGCAGCGGCGTCCTCACTCGCTTCAAGCGGCTGGGTGACGTTCTCAAAGACATGAAAATTTTGAGCCATGCAGGAACCAGTGACGCGTTTCAACAATAGTGTTGCGACACAACAACACATTTAACCATGATGCAACCAAGAAGTCGTCATGGCCGATCCGGCGGGGATTGTATTTTTGTTGCTAAAAGTCCGTGTTCTTGCATCTTTTTACGCAGTGTATTGCGATTGAGGCCAAGCAGTCTTGCCGTTCTCAGCTGATTGCCGCGCGCAGCCCTTAAGCTCATTTCCAGGAGCGGGCGTTCAATCTCTCGCAACACGCGGCCGTATAAGCCATCTGGCGGCAGTTGTTCGCCATGGGCTTTAAAATAACGCCCAATCACACGCTCTACCGCCATAGAGAGGCTCTCATCACCAGGCGCGCCAAGACCGCCTGCCTGCCCTCTCGGGCCAGCCTGGAGCGCTCCGCGGATCATGTCAGACGTGATCGTGTCCTTGCTATTGAGGGCAACAATCCGGCGGATCAGGTTTTGCAGCTCTCGAATATTGCCGGGCCAATGATGCGCCATCAATGGCTCCAGCGCGTCACGGCGTAGCACTTTTGGTGTCATGCCATCTGCTTCCATCCCGCGCATAAAGTGCCGCGTTAATTCCGGGATGTCGTCCAGTCTTTCGCGCAGCGGCGGCAGATGCATGGGGATCACATTTAACCGGAAAAACAAGTCTTCCCGAAATTGCTTTGCAGCGACCATGGAAGGCAAATCCTGATGTGTCGCTGCGATCACCCTGACATCTGTCTTTATGGGCGTTGCAGCGCCAACTGGTACGAATTCTTCCTCCTGCAACACGCGCAGGAGCCGCGTTTGCGCATCAAGCGGCATATCGCCAATTTCATCGAGGAACAGCGTTCCGCCCTGCGCCAAAGCAAATTTACCCTGGGTCCGGCTGTGCGCGCCGGTAAAAGCGCCGCGCTCATGGCCAAACAGTTCGCTCTCAATCAAGTCTTTTGGGATTGCAGCCATATTCAAAGCCACAAAGCGCCCACGCGACCGGCGGCCCATATCATGGATGGCGCGTGCCACCAGTTCTTTGCCTGTTCCGCTCTCGCCCGTGATGAGAACTGTCAGATCATTGCCAACCACTTTTGCAACAATACGGAACACCTCTTGCATCGCCGGCGAGCGGCCAATGATTGGAATATCTTCCGTCGGGAGCTCTGCGCCATTGGGCGCCGATTGTCGCGCGCCTGCCGTATCAAGCGCGTGCGAGACGGTGCGCTGCAGATCCTTTAAGTCAAAGGGTTTAGGCAAATACTCAAAGGCACCCACTTCTTGCGCGCGCACAGCTGTCGTTAGCGTGTTTTGCGCGCTCATAACGATAACTGGTAGGTCTGGGCGGCGCTCAGCTATTTGGGGGACGAGATCGAGCCCATTGACGTCTGGCATCACCACGTCTGTTACAACGACATCTCCCAAACCTTTGTCAATCCAGGTCCACAGCTGCGCGCCGCTTCCCGTGGCGCGTACATCGAGCTGGGCCTTTCCTAGCGCCTTGCTGACGACGGTACGGATAGTGGCATCGTCATCCGCGACCAGGACAACTTTCTGGCTCATAGGGCGCTCCCATCGGTCCAAGGCGGCAGCATCGTGCGAAACTGGGTGCGTCCATCAACGCGCTGATAGCCAATAAAGCCATTATGGTCGGTGATGATCTTTGCAGCTAAGGCAAGGCCAAGGCCTTTGCCGTTCTTCTTGCCGCTCACAAATGGATCAAATAGACTTTGCTGCAGAGCTTCAGGAACGCCAGGACCATTGTCAATCACGGCCACTTCAATGGGCAACGGCACCTGCTCTTCTCTACTTTGCATACGCATGCGCGTTCCGTGCCGAAATGCCGTTTTGACTTGAACATATCCACTCTCTGGGGGAGCCGCTTCTGCCGCATTTAAAATCAGGTTCAAATAAACCTGAACAAGTTGGCTCCAATTGGCCTCAATATCGGGAAGCGAGGGGTCATATTTCGCGCTAATGGATACCACATCACCAACGCTGCTTTTGGCCACGGCAATCACATGATCTAGAATGTGATGGATATTTTCGCGGGTATGACGTACCGGCCGATCGTCGGAAAACACTTCCATTTGCTCCACCAGTGCGGCGATCCGGTCAGTTTCTTTCACAATCAATTGAGAGAGAGCTGCTTCTTCCGGCGGCAAGGAGTCTTCGATGAGCTGCGCGGCGCCGCGGATGCCTGAAAGAGGGTTTTTCACTTCATGCGCCAACATAGACGCTGCACCGCTAGCTGCGCGCGCCGCTTTTTGTGTGGCGTGTTGCTGACTGATCTGGTCGGCCATCGCGCGGCGCTCTAAAGCAATGAGAACGCAGTCAGGTTGCTCTAAAATAACGCAGGCTTGAACATCCACTTGCGCGGCTCTGTCTGGGTGAAATTGCAAGGATATGTCGTAGCCCGATAAGGAACTGCGAATAGAGCGCGCGCGGCCGACAAGCTGCGTCAACTCTGCCTTATTACCCACCAGCATATTCAACGGCTGTCCTAGCAACGTCTTCTCAGACCGGAGAAAAAACTGCTGCGCTGCATAATTGGCCATAATGATTTGATTGGCAGGCCCAACAGCCAAAACGGGCTGGACAAACGCATCGAGCAATTGCCGGTCGGAGACTTTAGGCAGCGAGGAAGCGCGCTGCGGCTCATCCTCTACACTGCCTGCCCGCGTCACGCAGCGGCCAATTCTAGCTGCGGCTCATAAAATTCGGATATCTCCTGCATCACGGCATCGGGATTGTCCATGCGGTTGATGCTGTGGCGAAACTCCGCCGCACCTCTCAGGCCCTTTGAATACCAACCGATGTGTTTGCGCGCCATACGAACGGCTGTTTCCGCGCCATAGTGCGTGAGCATATCGCGGTAATGCGATAAAACAATGCCGCGCTGAGCGTCTAGAGGCGGGTCGGCGCAGCGCTCGCCCGTGATTACATAGTCCATTGCCTGCTTGATGAACCAAGGCCGACCATAGCTGCCGCGGCCAATCATAATACCGTCCGCGCCTGACTGCTGAAGGGCAGCATCAATATCGCCAAATTCGTTGATATCTCCATTTGCGATCACCGGAAGGTTGGTCGCGTCTTTCACTTGCCGAATAAAACGCCAGTCCGCATGCCCGCGGTACATTTGGCAGCGAGTGCGGCCATGGACTGTCAGCATTTTAATGCCAAGGTCTTCTGCAATACGCGCCAGCTCAGGCGCATTGCGGCTTCCATCATCCCATCCAGTGCGCATTTTCAGCGTTACAGGTAGGTTCACCGCGTTCACCGTTGCTTCAATCAGGCCAGCGGCATGCTTCAGGTCTCGCATCAGCGCGCTTCCTGCATGGCCGTTCGTCACTTTTTTAACGGGGCAGCCCATATTGATATCAATGATCGCAGCGCCGCGGTCTTCATTCAGCTTGGCAGCTTCTGCCATCACATGCGCTTCGCAGCCTGCCAGCTGCACCGACATGGGAAATTCATCCGCGCAGTTGCTTGCCATTTTTTGCGAGCGCTTGGTCGCGCGGATCATCGCTTCACTGGCAATCATTTCAGACACGACAAGACCTGCGCCAAAGCTTTTCACCAATCGGCGGAACGGCATATCCGTCACGCCCGACATCGGCGCAAGAATGACAGGAACGTCAATCTTGATTGGACCAATTGAAAAGGGTGTCACCGTTTGATGCGTCATTGGGGGTGTTTTAGCCTGTTTGGTGTTGCCTAAATATTGGGCAGCTATACGCAGCCAGCGCCAAGAGATCAATTGCCGTCTTGGCAAGTATTGACAAAGCTGAGCAGTCTGCGAGGACACAGCAAGCACAACACTGCGTAATTCAGGCTGATGAAATGACACATGCGCTCATACTAGTTGCAGGAGGAAAAGGGGTCCGCGTTGGCGGGCCCTTGCCAAAGCAATATCAGCATGTTGGAGGACAGCCATTGCTTGCGCATGCGCTGGGCCATGCCGCCCAGTGTGACGACATTGGCTTGATCCAGCCCGTAATAGGGGCAGAACACCGGGCGCTCTATGATGATGCCGCAGGGTATGTCCCCCACGCGCTTCAGCACAAAATCGCGGCACCCGTGGCGGGCGGTGCAACACGGCAGGAATCAACCAAAGCGGGACTTGATGCCCTGCCTAAGGATGTGGAAAGCGTTTTGGTGCATGACGCGGCGCGTGCTTTTTTGCCTCAGGCAGTCGTTGACCGGTTGCTGGCTGCGATACGGCCCGGGGTTGGCGCTATTCCAGTGATCCATGTGCCAGACAGTGTCAAGCGACTTGATAGCGACAGCGTTATTGAAGAGCTTGATCGCAGCGGCCTCGCTCTCGCGCAAACCCCGCAGGCGTTCAAAAAAGGAGATTTGGTCATGGCGTTTGACGCGGCCAAGACCCAAGACTTCACTGATGAGGCCAGCCTCGCCAGACATGCGGGCATGGTTATTCATGCAGTGCTTGGAGATGAAGCCCTTTTTAAGGTCACACAACCTGAAGATTTTATAAAAGCAGAGGCCTTCATGACAACAACCCTTAAAGACGTCCGGACTGGAATGGGCTTTGATGTTCATGCGTTTGAGGAGGGGGACCAGGTTATCTTATGCGGCATTGCTGTACCTCATAGTCATAAATTGAAAGGTCACTCCGATGCAGATGTGGGCCTCCATGCCATAACAGACGCGGTTCTAGGCGCAATCAGCGCCGGTGATATCGGCGATCATTTTCCGCCCAGTGATCCGCAGTGGAAAGGGGCTGCATCAGACCAGTTCCTGCTCCATGCGGCAAAGCTTGTAACGCAAAAAGGCGGCTTGATTGCCCATCTTGATCTCACATTGATTTGCGAACGGCCTAAAATCGGCCCACATCGACAGGCAATGGCTCAAAACATTGCGAAACTTTTAGGACTTGATCATGACCGCGTCAGTATCAAAGCAACGACCACTGAAAAACTCGGCTTCACAGGCCGTCAAGAAGGGATCGCTGCGCAAGCTATTGCAACTGTTCGCTTGCCTTAGCGCCTTCTTCATCCCCCATCAAGCCAGCGCGCAAGACTGTTTCACTGAGCCACAAATGCGCGCCATGACCATTGCGCTGGCCGATCTTGCAACAGAGAAGGTGATTGAACACTGCGCGGCCTTTGACCGTGACAACCGCTTTTACTTGTCACGAAACAAAGAAGCGCTTGCGTCTTACATGGATGATCTGCGCCCTGCTTCCAATGCGGTGCTGATTGATAAGTTCGCGCCCTTTATGAAGAGCCGCCCGGAGATGGCGGCCAGCGTTGTAAACCCAATTTTATCAACGATTATCAATGAGTTTGCCGTCTCTGATCTTGACGCTGAGGCCTGTTTTCAAACCGATATTTTGCTAGAATCCCTGCATGGTCTTCGAGCTGAACAAACAGCAGATGTTCTGACTATTTTCATGCGAAGGCAAGCGGAGGCAGATCCAAATGAAGACTGGTTTAAAGCTTGTCCCGCATCCGCGCCGTGATCGCTAAAATTGGTATCTTCATTGCGATAGGCTGCGGCAGCGGCCTGCTAAGGCCAGCGCCCGGCACCTGGGGCTCCCTGGCTGCGGTCGCTATTGCGGCAGGTCTGTATCATTGGCTTGGTCATTGGTCCGTCTTATTCGCTGCGCTCGCCGCATCTGGCATAGGTGTCTGGGCTGCGGATGTATATGAGCGCCGCACCGGCAAATCAGATGCCAGTGAAGTAGTCATAGATGAATGGGCAGGCCAATGGATTGCATTATGGCCCGTCGCGGCGCTTGTGCCTGATATGACTGTTTTTTGGGCAGCGGGCTTTGGCCTATTCCGCGTGTTTGATATCATCAAGCCCGGGCCAATTGGCCAGCTCGATCGCAGGCTGAAAGGCGGTGTTGGCGTGATGGCGGATGACATTTTGGCAGGGCTTGTGTCTGCGGCGCTGCTCTATGGCGGGATTTTATTGCATCATGGATAACATCGGAACACTTGCGCAGCAGCTGGTCTCACTATGCGCGCGAAGCGGCAAAATAGTGGCTACTGCCGAAAGCTGCACCGGCGGCCTGATCGCTGGTGCGATTACAGACATTGCTGGCTCATCAGCTGCCTTAGATCGCGGCTTCGTCACCTATTCCAATGCGGCTAAGACCGACATGCTGGGTGTCCGCGAGCAGCTGCTAAAAACCCACGGCGCCGTGAGCCAAGGCGTTGCTGAGGCAATGGCTGCAGGCGCTCTCTCCAACAGTGATGCTGATGTGGCCGTCTCCGTCACTGGGGTAGCCGGTCCCGATGGCGGCAGCGCGGAAAAACCGGTTGGAACAGTCTGGTTTGGCCTGTGCAAGCGAGGCTCTAGCCCAACGAGTTTCCACCGATTGTTTGCCGAGAAAAACCGAGAGGAGGTGCGCGCTCTAACAGTCGCAGCAGCGCTTGAAGCAATGCTAGAGGCGCTATCAAGCCGGTGACGTGCGAGAGCCTGATCGGCGTGTTTTCGCCTTTTGGGGCTTCAGATCAGCCGCGTAGCGCACATGGGCTTGCTTTTCAAAGGCGGAGACCATCCGCCGGACAGCCTCAGAGAAGAGCCCGCCGACCATGCGCTCGAAGAGGCGGTTTTTGAATTCAAAATCAACCCAAAAATCGATGGTCGTTCCGCCATCTTCTTCAGGATGAAATTTCCAGTCATTGTGCAAGTATTTCAGCGGCCCACGAATATAATCCACGTGAATATGGCCCGGGCGGTTTAATGTCACCTGTGAGCGGAAGCGCTCGCGAAACATCTTAAAGCCAATGACCAAATCCGCTGTGATTTGGTTTTCATTGCGCTCAATGACACGCGCGCCGACACACCAGGGTAAAAACCCTGGGTAACTTTCGATATCTGACACCAACTCAAAGAGTTGCTTCAGACTATAGGGCAGCCTTTTTCTTTCGCGGTGACGTGGCATTGGGGTCTTTCGCTTCTTTACTCTGCTGCAACACGCGACGCGCGGCGTTCAAGCTTTTCAATCCGGGCTTTTTTGAGCTGCGCGAAATCATCTCCCGCATGATAGCTCGACCGTGTCAGCGGCGAGGCTGACACCATCAAAAAGCCCTTCGCGCGGGCCATTTGTGCATAAGCCTCAAAGGTCTCGGGCGTTACATACTCTTCTACCTGCGCGTGCTTTGGCGTCGGCTGCAAATACTGACCAATCGTTAAAAAATCTATTCCAGCGGACCGCATATCGTCCATGACCTGGTGCACCTCCAGGCGCGTTTCGCTCAAGCCCACCATGATCCCGGATTTTGTGAAAATCGTTGGGCTTTGTTCTTTCACCCGTTCTAGCAAGCGAAGCGAATGATAATATCGCGCGCCGGGGCGAATGGTCGGATACAGCCGAGGAACGGTCTCAAGATTGTGATTAAACACGTCAGGCCCGGCTTCCACAATCTGCTGTAAGGCGGAGGCTGGTTTATTGCGAAAATCAGGCGTTAGGATTTCAATTGTGGTGCTGGGCGTATGACCGCGCAGCTCTTCGATCACTTTAACGAACTGCTGGCTCCCTCCATCTGGCAGATCATCACGGTCAACGGAGGTAATAACAATATGTTGCAGCCCTAGTTTGGCTGCAGCAACAGCGGTATTGCGCGGTTCAAAGGGGTCCACGGCATTGGGCATACCGGTTTTGATGTTACAAAATGCACAGGCGCGCGTGCAGGTGTCCCCCAAAATCATCACGGTGGCATGCTTTTGCGACCAACATTCGCCAATATTGGGGCACGCCGCTTCTTCACACACCGTGTTCAGCTTCAACTCACGCATTAAAGCGCGGGTCTCTTGATAGGTCTTGGACACAGGGGCTTTCACCCGTATCCATTTCGGCTTGCGCTTGATGTCGGCTTGCTCGCTCATAAGCAGCTACATAGGGTTTTTTTTCTGGCTTTGAAAGAGGTGTATAGTGCCGCAGCGCTCCCCTCAGAAGCCAGCCAGGCGGAAGACGACAAACAGCGCGGCGAAAATAGCAATCCAGACAATGATATGCTTGCCCGCCTTTGGCCAATTGCCGCGATAACCGCCAAGCGTAAAAAAACCAATGAGCGTAAGCAGCAACGCCAAGTAAACCAGATTCTGTAGTTGATGCTCAGCCATGGCCAGTCCCTTTTAAAGTGTAATAACCTGGCCGTCATAAGCAGGGCGGATGTGATCAGGCAGTTCATTGCACAGCGTTTGGTAATCCATATCCCACGCCATATGGGTCAAATAGGCCCGCTTTGGTTTAAACTGATCTATCCAAGCTAAAGTCTGCGCCAAATGCGGATGCGTTGGATGTGGTTTACGCCGAAGCGCATCAACGACCCACACGTCTAAGTCCATCAAGTATTGCTCCGAACCTTCTGGAATAGCATTGAAATCGGTCGTATACGCCATGCCGCCGGCCCGGTACCCAACACTTTTGATCGGGCCATGGTCAAGCCAGAAGCTTTCTACACCCATGGGCCCAATATGGAGCGGCGTACCTACCGCGATGGCGTGGTCGCTGGCAATTGCAGGGTATCCGGTTGCACCTTGAAATACATAGCCAAAGCGTTGCTTTAAAACGCTCAATGTGCGCTTATCGGCATACACATCGATGGGGCGTCGCATGGTATGGAATAGGCCGCGCAAATCGTCGATCCCATGGCAATGATCGGCGTGATCATGTGTGTAAAAGACCGCATCAACAGCATCGATGTTTGCATCCAAAAGCTGTTCGCGCAGGTCCGGTGTGGTATCGATGATAAACCGATGCCCACCCTCCTCTACCGCGATTGAGACGCGGCGGCGGCGGTTTTTAGGTTCCTTTGGATCGCAATCTCCCCAGTAACCGCCAATCCGCGGGACACCTTGGGATGTACCGCACCCCAGAATGGTGATCTTCATTGCGCTGGCGCGGCTTTGTCAAATAGGGCGAAGAAATTGCGTGTGGAAGCGTCAGCGAGTGCATCAACGTCCTCGCCGCGCAGCTCGGCTAAAAAGCGTGCTGTATCGGCGACAAAAGCGGGTTCGCATGTTTTGCCGCGGTGAGGCACTGGCGCTAAGAAGGGGCTATCCGTCTCAATGAGCAAACGATCAAGCGGCAGTCGTTTGGCCGTCTCTTGCAGGTCTTTGGCTGACTTGAAGGTCACGATACCGGATAAAGAAATATAAAAGCCCAGCTCCATAGCGATGCCGGCGAACGCATCACTAGCTGTAAAACAGTGGATGACGCCTGTATAAGGCTTCCTAGCCATTTCTTCGCGCATGATTTGCGCTGTGTCGCCTTCAGCATCGCGCGTGTGTACGATCAGGGGCAACCCGGTTTCTTGTGCTGCGTGAATATGCAGCCGGAAGCTCTCTTTCTGCTGCGCGCGCGGCGCATTGTCGTAGAAATAATCCAGGCCCGTCTCGCCGATGCCAACGACTTTCGAATGGCCCGCTGCTTCAATCAATTTCCCCGATGAACCAATCGCATGGTTTGCAGCTTCATGGGGGTGAACACCTGCACTCACATGAATATCATCATTGCCATCCGCGATGGCCAAGATATCAGGAAGTTCATCCAGGCGGGTATTGATCGCGAGCATGTGCGAGACGCCAGCGCCCCGCGCCCGGCTAATCACCGCGTCGACCTCTTCCACCAACCCTTTGTAATTCAAGTGGCAGTGACTATCGACAAACCCGCTCACGCTACATCCTCCTCAAGCTCGAGCCGCGGGAAGATGCCGACGGGTTTTTGCAATGGAGAGCCACCAACCAGGCGGCCACGATCACCAAGGTTTGCAAATGCGCGGGCATCAGGCGCAATACCAAGCAAATCGAGCAAGCGCGCCGCGCCATCGGGAATGAAAGGCTGAACCAAAATTGCCACCTGGCGAAGCGCTTCTGCGGTCACATATAGGACGGTGGCCATACGCTCAGGATCACTTTTGCGGAGCACCCACGGCTCTTGCCCGGCAAAATACGTGTTGCCCTGGCCGATCACATGCCAAATCGCATCCAGCGCCTTGTGTATGGCAAGTGCTTTCATTGGCTGCGAGACGAGATCATAGAGCGCGTCAACGGACTGCAGAAATGCTTCGTCCTCTTGGCTGAGCGCGCCTGGCTGCGGGAAGACGCCATCGCAATTTTTAAAAATCATCGACAAAGAGCGCTGCGCTAAATTGCCAAGATCATTGGCAAGGTTAGCATTGCAGCGCGTCACGATGGCTCCATGCGAATAGTTGCCATCTTGTCCAAAGGGCACTTCACGCAGCAAAAAGAAGCGTAGCTGATCGACGCCATATTGCTGCGCCATCGCTAAGGGATCGATCACATTGCCAACCGACTTTGACATTTTCTCCCCGCGGTTAAATAGAAAACCATGGCCAAAGACCTGGCGCGGGAGAGCAATGCCGGCGCTCATCAAAAATGCAGGCCAATACACTGCATGAAAGCGTACGATGTCTTTGCCGATAATATGCGCGTCAGCCGGCCAAAACTTACCAAAGAGATCGCTGCTTTCGTCAGGAAAACCAACACCCGTCAAATAGTTCGTCAGCGCGTCAATCCAGACATACATGACATGCTCTTCATCGCCAGGCACAGGCACGCCCCAATCAAAGCTCGTGCGCGATATGGAGAGGTCTTTCAGCCCGCCTTTAACGAATTGGGCAATCTCATTGCGCCGGCCATCTGGCTGAACAAAGCCTGGCTGGCTTTCATAAAGGGCGAGCAGCGGCTCAGCGTATTTTGATAGCCGGAAAAAATAAGTCTCTTCCTGCGTCCATTCGACGGGCGTGCCTTGCGGCGACAATTTGGTACCATCCTCGTTCGTGGTGAGCTCTTCTGCGTCATAAAACGCTTCATCGCGCACAGAATACCAACCGGAATAGCCGCCTTTGTAGATATCGCCCTTGGCGTCTATACGCCGCCATATCTCCTGACATGCAGCGTAATGGCGTTCTTCACTGGTGCGAATAAAGTCATCGTTGCTGCAGTTCAGCGTCTCCACCATGGTTTTAAACAAGGGGGCCATGCGGTCCGCTATTTCACGGGCGCTGATGCCTTCTTTACGCGCCGTTTGCAGCATTTTAAGCCCGTGCTCATCCGTTCCTGTGAGGAAATGTACATCCTTCCCATCAAGACGGTGAAAGCGCGCTAAGGCGTCGGTAGCGATGGCTTCATACGCATGACCAATATGGGGCGCGCCATTGGGATAGGAGATCGCAGTCGTAATATAAAAGGTTTGTGCCGTCATGTCCGCGTCCGATTGGCTGTATGCAGCGTAAATTTCGCGCGCTTGTCCCACTTCGTCTCCCAGCGGTCAACCGTCATTCGCTGGCGTTAAGCAGGCGGCGCGAGATGGGACACCAGCGCGATAAGGGCTTGGCGCGGAGACATGTTCAGGCCTTCAATCTGCCGGCGTCCCTCTTCCAAGCCATCCGCGAAGGCGAGCCAACGATTGGTAGAGATATCTTTGTACACACCATCGCCCGATGCGCTAGAGCGCACGGCGTAGGTCGCCATGTCCTGCAAAAGGGACCAACATGTTTTATAAACGGGCGAAGATGCACGGTCTCCCATCTGATCGGCAAGCCCAAGCAAAGTGCGGCGATCTATGTGCGGCAGGCTATCGAACAGCCCTGCCAAAGTTGATGAATAATCCAGCGCATGTCCCTCCAGATAGGACAGCGCTCGGCCCGGAGAGCCGTCGGCAAATGCTAAAACCGCATCCATATCATCTTGCGCCTCTGGCGCGGACGACGCCAGCACCGCGGCAACATCTTCATTGGCCAAAGGCTGGAAACGCAGCGTGCGGCAGCGCGAGCGGATTGTTGGCAATAACTTGCCTGGCGTGTGGCTAATGAGAAAAAATACGCTGCGCGGCGGCGGCTCTTCGAGCAGTTTTAAGATCGCATTGGCTGCCGCCCTGTTCATGTCATCGGCGGCATCGATAATCGCGATGCGCCAGCCGCCCATTCCAGCGGTCGTTTGAAACAAACCTGCTAAGGTGCGGATTTGATCGACGGAAATGATTTGCGTCGCTTTGTCTTTCGCTGGCTGAATATGGCGAAAGTCAGGATGACTTCCCTGCAGCATCTGCCGCGCCGCCGGCGTGGAAAGCGCATCTCGAAACAAAGGCATTGTCAGCGCCGATTTTGCCTGTGAGAGCAAAACCGCAGAGGCATGGAGCGCAAAGAGCGCCTTTCCAATGCCATGCTGCCCAGTGAGCAGCCAAGCATGATGGAGTTTGCCGCTGTCGAGCGCCTCTAGGAATTCTGCAACGCCGCCGTCATGGCCAATCAGTGCGCCGCGATCATCCACCATTGCCAACCTCGTCTAAAAGTGGACTAAGCGCCGTTAAAATCGTCTCCGTCACATCTCCAACAGGGGCAGCTGCATCAACCAGTTGGCACACGTCATCCTGTGATGCCAACGCCATAAAACGATCGCGTAGATGACTATGAAATGCTGGATCCATCTTTTCAAATCGGCCCTGGTTGGCGCCATCTCTAGCGGCCGATCGCTGCGCTGCCACATCAGGGTCTAAGTCAAAAATGAACGTGATGTCAGGCCATAACGAGCCAATCGCGAGAGCATGAAGGTTACGCACATCCTCATCCGTCACTGCGCCGCGGCCGCCCTGATAGGCGAGCGTCGAATGAACAAAACGATCACATAAAACGACTGCGCCTTGCTCTAGCGCTGGCGCGATGACCCGCACGACATGATCGCGCCGCGCAGCTGTCGCAAGCAACAATTCGGTTGTCACGTCCCATCGACTAGTTTCGCCGCTGACTAAGAGTGCGCGAATTGCCTCGGCGCCCGCAGTTCCGCCAGGTTCGCGTGTGGTCACAACAGTGAGGCCGCGTGCCTCCAGCGCGTCTTTAATTGCTTTGATTTGCGTGGTCTTGCCAGCGCCCTCGCCGCCCTCAAAGGTTACAAATAGACCTTTAGGCATCGGCGTTAATCGGCAGCAGGGGCTGGTGTCGCGCCAAAGATAAGATGATCGAACGCAGCGCCAACCTTGTCAAACCCGCGCACTTTCTCAACACTGCTTTCAGCAACCAATGGCACAATAAGATCATCGGCATCAGGCGCGGAGATAATCAATTCAGCAACAACATCGCCAGCGGCGAAGGGCGCCTTTAGGGGGCTTTCGTAGCGGACAAACATATTCAGCGCGCTGCGATCTTTCCGCGCTAACGTCAATGTCACAGGGGCACCGGTCACCAATTTGACCCCGCTTTGCTCGCCCATCCAAACAGGCGCCGTTGCCACATAATCCCCGTCTTCAAGCAGGTCAAACGTCTTGAAATTGGCAAAGCCCCATTCCAGCAGGCGCGCGCTTTCTGACCGGCGCGCAGCGCTAGATTGCAGCCCGTTAACCACAAGAACGAGCCTGCGATCCTCGCGGATAGCCGAGCCGGTCAAGCCATAGCCTGCTGCTTCAGTATGGCCGGTCTTCAAGCCATCCGCGCCGTTCACCCGGCCAAGAATTGGGTTTCGATTATTATAATTTGATTCCGCCTTGCCGAACTCAAACCGCCGCCGCGAAAACATTTCATAATACTCAGGAAACTCAGTGACGAGTGCTTCAGCTAAAATCGCAAGGTCCGTTGCCGTGACATATTGATTGTCATCGGGCCAGCCGTTCACATTCGTAAAATTGCTACCCGTCATACCCAGCCGCTGAGCCGCATCGTTCATGAGAACCACAAAAGCATCCTCACTGCCAGCGACGGCTTCTGCAAGCCAAGCGCAAGCGTCATTTCCTGATTGAACAATGATCCCGAGGAGAAGCTCCTCAACGGTGACTTGCTGCGTTTCACCCAAAAACAGCGTTGAGCCTTTTAGCCGCCAACGCCGCCACACGTCTGGACTGGCTGTCACCTTGCGTTCCATGGACAAGCTGCCATCTGCGAGCCGCTCAAACGCCACATACAGCGTCATAAGTTTGCTCATGGAGGATGGCGGCATTGCCGTGTCAGCGTCCTTTTCCAGCAACACCGTGTCTGTCGAAAGGTCTAGCATATAAACTTGCTCAGCCTTGGTATCAAAAGCAGCAGCGCGGCCTGTTAGAGCGAACAACAAAACCAACATGATTGTGAAGCGAAACATAAGACCCTTTTGCGTTTGCGTCAGCGCGACGTTGTTTCTACCGCGTCTAGCCCGCGCAATGTGGCGCCGGTATGGCCGAGTTGGTGAATAGAATTCAATGCCTGTTCGGCTGCAAGTGGGTCCGCATAGGGGCCCACTTGCACACGGTAGCGTATATCGCCGCCTTCAATGGTGATTTGCTTAATGGCTGCTGGCCCAACCGATGCGACGGACTGCTGCAATCGCCGTGCATTATAAAAATCTGAAAAACTCCCAACCTGCACCATCACCGGTCCGGCAGGCCCTTGCGGCGGCGGCGCTATTGCTGGCTTGGGCGCTGCTGCTGCCGGAGTGACCTGCGCAGGTGCGGCAGGTTTGCGCCAAGTGGGTGTAATCGGCGTCTGCTTGACCTGGCGAACACGCGGCTGCTTCCCCAGCGTCCTGCCATAGCGGTCAGTCCTTTCGACCAGCACCCGTGCGGTACCCGCTTTTATCATGCCGAGAATATCCGCGCCCCTGCGAGACACATCGACAATGCGTCCGCTTACAAAGGGCCCTCGGTCATTCACAAGGAGCGTCACATTCCGACCATTTTCTAGATTAGTGACTTTGAGATAACTGCCGAGCGGCACTGTTTTATGCGCCGCAGTCAAGGCCCACTGATTATAGCGCTCTCCATTTGCCGTCAGCCGGCCATGAAACTTTGGTCCATACCAACTCGCTGTGCCGCGCTGCCGGTAGCCGGGGTCATCTCTTGGGTAATAGCGTTTTCCTTTGATTTTATACGATTTCATGCCCCGCGCGCCGCTCTGTGCAATGGGCGGCACAAGTGGTCCGGCAACATAGGTGGGAGCGGCAGGCGCATTGCGGCCATATGTCGACGACCCACCGCCGCCACATGCTGTGAGCGCAGTCGCGCAGGCGATGAGTGCCCAAATCGCTCTGATCATTGGAGCGCCGCCTGCGCGCCGGCAATCATATCTGCAAGCATGCCGACAGAGACCGCATAATAGCTTGAGCGATTGTAAGTCAAAATCACATCAAAGTTCTTAGGCGCCAAAAAAGCCGGACCGCGCGCGCCATCAGGCATGACGACACGCGCTTTCGCGTCCAAGCCCTGAGCGCCGCCGAGCGGCCCAACAACACCCTGAGCAAGCCAGTACCGCAGCGGGGCCGTCTTGCAGGTTTTGTCGTAGGGGCTCACGCAGGCCTGCGCATCTCTTGATCGGTCAGGCAAACCTGGGCGACTGGCCCTAAAGGCATCACTCACCGTCGCTTGAACGCCCCAGCTTTGGCCGCTTTGCCACCCGTGCCGCTGTAAATATGAGCCGATCGAATAAAAGACATCGCCGAGATTGTTCCAGATATCGACAATACCGTCGCCGTCATAATCACGTGCGTAGCTCAAGTAACTGGATGGGATGAATTGCGGCTGGCCCATCGCGCCAGCCCAGCTGCCTTTCATACTGGCAAGATCAATCAAGCCGCGGTCCAGCATTGTGAGGGCTTGAAACAACTCTTTGCGGAAAAATGCCTTGCGATCACTGCGAAAGCCCAGGGATGCCAAAGCGTCAATCACAGGCGCATCACCAGTGATCTTCCCGTAAGCGGTTTCGATGCCCCAAATAGCGATGATAACGGATGCATCCACGCCGGTCTTTTCGGCGACATCCTCTACCAGCGCTTTGTTTTCAAGGTAAAGCCGCCGACCCTCTTGCACGCGGTAAATGGAAATGCGTTTGGCAAGATAGTCCGCGAGTTTCTCTTTGCGCTCGGGTTGAGAAACAGACGACTTTAAGACCCTTTGGTTTAAGGTCACAGACCCAAGCGCTTGGTCCAAGGTCTCTGGCTTCAAACCCTTTTCAAGGCCCTCCTGAGCGACGCCCGAAAGCCAAGTCTGAAACTCAGCTTCTATTATCGGCAACTGAGACCCTTCAAGCGGGCCATCAGCGCCTTGCGCACGGGCGGGGACGTAGACTGCCGGTACGAGTAGCAGCGTGAAGACGCACGCAGCGAGCCATAAGAATTCAAGATGTAGTCTATATGGTAGCGCCATGGCGTAGATGTGCCACAAAGCCGGAGTCACGCAAAGCTTTTTCGCCGTAAGCTGTTGTGACAATCAGCAGAGCGGCAATAAGCCCGCCGCCAAAGCATGGCAGCGGGCTTATTCAATACCTACAATCCAATAAGGCTGGATGTTTGACCGAAGCGAAAGCCGATTAGGCTTTGCGGCGGCGAGACGCGGCGAGACCAATAAGGCCCATGCCAATTAGCGCCAATGTGCCAGGCTCAGATACTTCCGTGGGATCACAGCCTTTGCCGCCCGGGAAGAGCTCGCAAGGCGGTACTTTGTCGGTGTGTTTGTAGCTAAAATCGACCCACCCTTGATGCGGCAGTTCGAATTTCGTCAGCTGGCCATTTTTATACTTTTGCTTCAGATCATCGCCAAAATGGAACCAAACACCGATCTTCTCGTCAAACGCGATGCCATCCCATTTGTTGCCGAAGTTCAGCGAGTTGATGGACGTCACGTCAATTTCGAAATCAACGACACCGGTGTCGTGGTTGATGTTAAAGACATCTGAAATGTCAGCCAATTCACGCGCTGGATCTTTGATGCTGTTAGAGCTGTTTTTGCCGTTGTACTCAAAGATAGACAAACGGTTGTTCTCTAAATCGCCATACATGATCGCATATTCGCGCATGTTTCCTTTAGGATTTGGCCCATCAGACAAAACAAGCCAAAACCCACCTTCTTTGACAAGCTCAGGCTTGAAATCGATGGTTGCGCCGAATAAATTTTGCTCGTCTTTGGTGCCTTCATGGAAAACGCCATAGTTGAACTCAAAATATTCAAGGAGCTTGGCGCCCCGGCTGTTGTTCTGGCCTGGGCCAGTGCGCTCATAGGAAAACCCATGATCTTGCGCCATAGCCGGACCTGACAGGCCCGCTACAGCAATGCCAGCTACCGCAATGGCAGTCGACAAAGTCTTAAAGTTAGTCATAACGCTACTCCACTCAAATGACTACGCAACGAACGGCACTGCACATTACAAACCACAACGCCTTCAGTCGTCACGAGCAATAAGCATGCCAACGCCGCCAAGCAGCACCCATCCCCGCAAAAAAGCCATGGAATGCCTCGATCAGAACCCTCATTGGGAGGCAGACAAATGGCTTTGCAGCAAAGGTCGTTAGACCTCCCGACAGCATCTGTTTCAAATTGGGATCGGCGTTAGCAGCGCAGGTTTTGCGCGCCAACAACAGCGCCTACCTAAGCAAAGCCTCGCACAAAAGCGCAGAGAATAGAGACAAGAATGGCGGCGGATGGGGTGGGATTCGAACCCACGAAGAGCGTTAACCCTTGCCGGTTTTCAAGACCGGTGCCTTCAACCACTCGGCCACCCATCCATCGCGCCTAGGTCTATCGCGGTGATGCTATGAATTGCAAGGACGCTCTGAGCGAAGACTAAAAAAACTACCCACTCTCTGCTCAGCGACGAGCAAGACCAAGCCGGACAACCGGAAGAACACATTCAACGTCGCCCTTTTTGGCCTTTGGTAAGGGAGCCCTCTTGTCGTTACCGGCAATGCCATAGGTCTTTGCCGCTTGGTAAGCCATGACGCCAGGCTGGCCGGGCTCCTCAAAATCAACGTTGACCGCGTCAATGCCGCAGGTTGTGACGAAGAGTGCGGTGAATAAGGCGGCTAAAACAAGCATCGCATCGCATCCAAAGAGGAGATGCGTTCTTATATATCTTTTCGATATATATAGATCAAGTCATATATTATATATCGGAGAGGAGAAAATTGCTGAGCATGAGAAATGCGATCATCAAGATGACGGTCATCAAAAAGGCTTTTCCGAAAACGTTCATTGTGATCCCTCTTCCGGCGGACTCTGGGATGACTGAGCCGGCATCATGCTATGGCCTTCAGGTCTAGGCGCAGTAAGGAAATAAACATTTAACAACGTGATAAGACCGACCGCGATGAGTAGCCATGGCCGCAAGAGCTTGCCGCGAGTGCGCACAAGCGCGACCAGACCTGTCACGATGAAAAGCAAGGAGGCGAGAACGGTTAGTGCGAATATTGCCTGTAACCAAATGGGCATTAGCCTACCCCTCCCCGAGTGCGCGCTGATCGACCCGCCCTATGGCGTCATGCCAAAGCCGCAGTCGGGCGCGAACGGTCTCTTTTGGCTGGCCGGGCTCAAAGGTTGCATTTGGCTGCCACATGTGCGCTGTCTCCTTCAAATCTGCAGCATCACCGACGCCCAGACACGCTAGCATGGCCGCTCCAAGCGCCGTTGTTTCAACAACAGCTGGCTTTTCAAGCGCAATGCCAAGAACATCCGCTAAGTCTTGGCACAACCACTCATTACTCACCATACCCCCATCAACGCGTAGCGTATCGATCGTTTGGCCATCCCTGCCCATTGCAACGATGAGATCATGTGTTTGATAGCTTTGCGCTTCAAGCGCTGCACGGACAACATGGGCCCGTGTTGCCCCGCGGGTGAGGCCTAAGATTGCGCCGCGTGCATGGGGGTTCCAATAAGGTGCGCCCAGGCCGGCCAAGGCAGGAACGATGACGACGCCAGCGCTGTCATCCACACTGCGCGCGAGTGCTTCACTCTCCTCCGCGCTTTCAATCAACTGCAAGCTATCGCGAAGCCATTGCATCAGAGACCCGGCTACAAATATCGATCCTTCTAACGCGAAGGTCCTCTGGCCTTTTAGAGAGCTAAGGACGGTACTTAAAAGGCGGTTGTGTGATCGTTTGATCTCAAGCCCCGTGTTAGCGAGCAAGAAGCAGCCCGTGCCATAGGTCGCCTTGGCTTGACCGGGCTGGAGACACGCTTGGCCAATGGTGGCAGCTTGCTGGTCCCCTGCAATGGCGCAAATCGGTACTCCCTGGCCTGGCAATCCGCCTTGCACAGCGCCAATCGGCCCTGCTGTATCAACGATATGAGGCAATATCGCGCGTTCAATACCGAACAAAGCGCACAGCTGGTCATCCCACTCACCGCGCTCTAAGTTATACAGCAAAGTGCGAGACGCATTAGAATGATCGGTGACGTGCTTACCTGTCAGCCGGTATGCGAGATAGGCATCAATCGTTCCAGCCAGGACCTTGCCCTGGCGCGCTTTGGCCTGCAGGCCGTCCACATTTTTGAGCAGCCAGCGCAGTTTGGTGGCCGTAAAATAAGGGTCTAACAGCAAACCCGTGCGTGCGATGACATCGTCTTCATGACCACCGGCTTTTAGAGCATCGCAGAATGCCGCCGTTCGGCGGTCCTGCCAAACGATTGCCGGCGCGACAGGCTTTCCAGTTGCGCGGTCCCAAACCACCACGGTCTCGCGCTGATTGGTGATGCCGATCGCGGCCGGCGTGTGTGCTCCTAAACCGCTCAGCACGGTTTCAAGGGTTTCACAGACAGCGCGAAAAATCTCTTCGGCGTCATGTTCCACCCAGCCTGGTTTTGGGAAAAACTGCTCAAACGTTTTGTTTGATTGGGTTAGCAGAGCGCCATCTTGAGAGAATGCGGCAACGCGGGTGCTTGTCGTTCCTTCATCAATTGCAAGATATGCTGGCCCGCCAAGTGTGCCGGTCGACATAGACGACGTCCCTCCGCTGTGATGCTTCACGCTAGGCTAAGGCGCGAGTGTGATCAAGCGCTTGGCAATAGCCTAGGGTTCGCTGCGCTCGTCGAAAACGCCGAATTCATGTGCAATGGACCACTCAATCAAATGCCGGAATACGTCTGTAAGATACGCGTCGGGCAGATCAAACCGCGCGCCCGCCGCTTTGACTTTAGAGAGCACGTCATCAATGCGTGCTTCATCACGCACATCGCCGCGCTGAGGCTTTATAACGCCTGCTTGCTCAATATACGACAAACGTTCAGCGAGCAGGACAACCAAGGCGCGGTCCACGCGGTCGATTTCGCGGCGAACGTCTTCCATAGTGTCACATGGGGCAGCGCCAGCGCGCAACGGCAAAGAATCTGAAGCAGGCATGGGTCGCTCTTACCGGTCCGCCAGCCGCTGGGCAAGCGTATCCACAGTGCGCGACCCAACCACAATGACGCAGTTGAGGTCAACGTTGCGCAGGGCGCGGCATGTTTGATCGGCATCTTTCTTTGTTGCGTAGCCGCCAGCGTAAAGACGATGAAACCGTCCTTTGCCTGCGATATCAAGGCTTTCAACCCGCGGCATCAGGCGGCTACTGAGTTCTGGATTCTGCCGGCTGATAGTGTACCAGCCCATCTCAAGCGCTTCAAAACTCTTGAAAGAGGCAATTTGCACCCAGTAGGTCGCTTCAAGTTGCTTTTTGGGCTTTGGCCGTTCTAGCGGGTTGCTATTTGCTACTACGGCAGAGCTTGTTTGCTCCGAAGCTTTAGGCTCTGCAGCCTCTTCTTGTTGCTCTAGTGTTGGCAAGCTGCGGAAAAAAAGCGCTCTGGCTTGCTGCGGCGGCGTTAAACCAGCCAAGCGGCGCAGGAACACCTGATCAGCGCCGCTTACATCCGCGCCGCCAGCAGCTGCTTTGCGCAGCTCAAGCCCGACGTCACTTTGCCCCGATAGCGCATACACATCTGCCAGCGCATACTGTCCGCGCGGCGCTGTCGCTTGGTTTTGTCCCAATGGGCGCAGCTTCTCCACTGCGGTTCGATAATCCCCTTCAAGGGCAAAAGAATAAGCAAGAGAGATGGTAAGGTTTGGGTCATTTCCCCGGTCATCGAGCGCGCGAGAGAAAAGCGTCTGCGCGGAATCATGGTCGCCCTTTAAATCAAACAACATCGCTTTAAGAGAAAGAGCGCGATAATCAGCGCCGTGTGTTTGGATAAGATCATTAACCAAAACCATGGCGGCATCGGCTTCGTCTGCAAGCGCGAGGGCGCGCGCTCGTCCCAGCAGAGCATCTGGATTGCTTTGGTCGATCCGCAGGGCTTCTGCATAGAGACCTGCTGCTGCGCTCAACTGCCCGCGCTGCCAAGCGACGTCGCCTAAACGTGCGTACACAGTGGCATCGCTTGGATCAAGGCGCTGCGCGCGGCTATACATTGTGGTCGCAGATTTCACGTCGCCTTGCCGCAGCAGACGATCCCCCATGCGTACAAATGTTGCCGCATCAGCGTCGTCGGGCATCACCGAGCCATCTGTTTGAGCCGATGGCAGCTGCGGTAATGATTGTGTGCAAGCGCTTAAAGTCAAAGCCAGCACGAATGCCCTAAACCTAAATGAAAACATGGGGTTCCCCGCCCGAATAACCCTGCCATATCAGCAAAAATCAGGCCCAAACTCCGGCGACGCATTGCGGCATTAATCACTCTTTAAAACTTATATGGAAAATGCGGAAGGACCAATGTGGGCAAGAATGCCTATCAAGATCAGAAAGATCGCCCCAAAAACAACGGCGTCGCCGATTGGCAGAGGCCTGAAGGAGAAGATCTGATGGATATTCAATCATCGAGCGCGACCATTGCAACCCCCACAGCTGCGACCGGGTCAGCCTCGTCGTTAGAGAGTTCTGCCAAAGCACAAAAGCAAGCTGCTACCGACGTAATTCCTGCTGTCAAAGCAGAAGCCCCTTCTGCTGACGTGGATGGCGGAAAACTCCTCGACCTCAAAGTCTAGTCCGCAGTTACTCTGCTTGAACAACGACCCCTTCGCCTAAAAGGTCGTCAATGCGGTCCTGGGCAATACCCCAGGACGAAAGCACCTGAGCTGTGTCCTCTCCGGGGCTTGATGGCGGCGTAGGTATGCCAGCAGCACTGCGAGAAAACCGAGGGGCTGGCGCAGCTTGCGTTATGCCAGCCACATCAATGAATATGCCGCGTGCGCGGTTGTGTTCGTGATCTGGTGCTTCTGTCATGGAGAGGACGGGCGCGACGCAGGCGTCGGTCCTATCAAAGACCGCTTCCCACTGCGCGCGCGTTTTCGTTAAAAATACATCTGCTAGCTTTGCCTTAAGCGGCTCCCATTGGTTAGGGTCCATCTGCGCGGCAAAGGCTGGATCATCCGACAACCCGGTCTTTTCGAGAAGCAGAGTGTAAAACTGCGGCTCTATGGAGCCAACGCCCATGTATTTGCCATCCGCAGTTTCAAAAACCTCGTAAAAATGCGCGCCTGTATCTAGGACGTTGACGCCGCGTTCATCTCGCCAGGTACCCATTGCCATGAAAGCATGGATCATCGTCATCATCAGCGCAGACCCATCGACCATAGCGGCATCAATGACCTGGCCTTTGCCTGAACGCGCTGCTTCCAGCAAGCCGCACACCATGCCAAAGGCCATCAGCATGCCGCCGCCGCCGAAATCACCCACCATATTTATAGGCGGGGTCGGCTTTTCGCCCTTACGCCCAAAGGCGTGCAGCGCGCCAGCAATAGAGATGTAGTTTATGTCGTGGCCCGCCATCTTTGCCCATGGGCCTGTTTGACCCCAGCCCGTCATCCGGCCAAAAACGAGCTTGGGGTTGCGAGCTAAACAGACCTCCGGCCCGAGGCCAAGACGCTCTATCACACCCGGGCGAAACCCTTCGAGCAATCCATCTGCACCTGCAATTAAATCAAGCATCAGCGCGGTACCCTTTGGCGCCTTTAAATCAACTGCGAGAGAGCGGCGGCCTCGATTGAGCACGTCTTTCTTTGCGCTTTGCTTGAGCCCTCCTTGCGCACTTTTAGCTCGGTCCACGCGAATAACTTCGGCGCCCATGTCGGCAAGCATCATGGCACAGAAAGGCCCGGGCCCAATGCCAGCAATTTCAATAATCTTCAGCCCTGCTAGTGGTCCGCCTGCCATAAAACAACCTCCTTTAATGACGCCTATAAGTCCGCCGCGCAGATGACCTTTCGATCGCCTCTGTGCTACACGTACTATACTGGCTGCGTGTCATATCGCAGGATTTAAAACAAGTTAGCAGGAGCGCGTGGTGCCAACAAAAAAATTTGTGTTTGAAAACCGTGCTGGCGAACACTTAGCTGCGCGTCTGGATAGACCAGATGGCCAGCACGAGGCTGTCGCCTTATTCGCACACTGTTTCACCTGCACAAAAGATATCTTCGCCGCCAACCAAATTGCACGCCGGCTAAATGCGCATGGCATCGCCGTTCTGCGCTTTGATTTTACTGGCCTTGGCGCAAGTGAAGGAGAATTCGCCAACACGAATTTCACATCAAATGTCGAAGACCTTATCGATGCTGCCCAGCAATTGGCAGAGAGCGGCATGGCGCCGGATATTCTTATCGGGCATTCGCTAGGCGGGGCCGCCGCCTTAAAAGCAGCTCCTGCAATAGCCTCCCTTAAAGCGATCGTCACGGTTGCGGCTCCGTTTGACCCGGGTCATGTCGCCCATAATTTTGATGCTTGGATCCCCGACATTGAGAAAGATGGCGAAGCAGAGGTGACGCTGGCAGGGCGGCCATTTCGGATCCGCCGTCAGTTCTTAGACGATATCAGATCGCAATCCATTGCCGATGATACGGCCCATCTGCGCGCCGCATTGCTAGTCATGCATTCGCCTATTGATCAGAGCGTTGGCATTGAAAACGCAGAGCGCATTTTTGTTGCAGCAAAACACCCAAAGAGTTTCATCAGCCTCGACACCGCAGACCACCTGCTCACAAAGAAAGCAGACGCACTTTACGTGGCTGACGCCATCGCGGGATGGGCGGCACGCTATCTGCCGAGCATCGCGACTAAACCGGCAACCGCGCCCCAACAGCGACCGGACCACACACAGTCGCCCGCCCACGCGGCGCAAGCAACGCTTATGGAACGCGGCGACGGCCTTTACACGCTGGACGGAGACGCTGGCGGACATCCGATTATTGCTGATGAGCCGGAGAGTCTGGGCGGACAAAACCGCGGGCCTACGCCATACCACTTCCTATGCGCTGCGCTAGCGGCTTGCACCGTCATCACCATGCGCATGTACGCGCAGCGGAAAAAGTGGGACGTTGGACCGCTGTCTATCGGCGTCACAAATCAAAAGGACAGCGGCACAGACGTCTTTGAAAGGCGTCTGTCTTTTCCAGCGGAATTACCAGCGGACCAAATGACCCGCCTGACCGAAATCGCCAATAAGTGTCCCGTCCACAAAACGCTTGAGCGCGGCGCCCGGGTTGATACGGTCGCTATAAGTTAAGCGGCGTCGGCCTGCGCTGCTAAATAAGCTTTTATTGCGCTGATCGCCTGCTGCGCGGCAGCGCCATCGGGACCACCCGCTTGCGCCATATCCGGCCGTCCGCCGCCGCCTTTGCCGCCCACTTGCTGAGCAGCCAATCGCACCAAGTCGACTGCGCTGTAAGTGTCAGTCAATGTGTCTGTGACACCCGCCACAATAGCCGCCTTCCCATCATTCACGCCAATAACCACGACGATGCCGGCCTTCAGCTGCCTTTTTGCGTCGTCCGCTATACCGCGCAGGTCTTTGGCAGGGACATCGTCCAGGACTTTGCCAACGAATTCGATATCGCCAAACTGCTCAGCAGCACTAGCCGTCCCGCCTTGACCGCCGCCCATGGCCAGCGCCTTTTTTGCGTCCGACAGCTGTTTTTCTAAGGTCTTACGCTCGGCTTGAAGTGCAGCAACACGGCCTGCAACATCTTGCGGCGCTGCTTTTAACGAGGCAGCTGTCTCTAGCAACAAGTCCTCCTTGGCTTGGAAGGCCAGCCGGGCCTCTTCGCCGGTGACCGCTTCTATTCGGCGAACGCCGGAAGAGACTGCACTTTCTGAAATCACTTTAAAGAGCGCAATATCGCCTAAACGCCCCACATGCGTGCCGCCACATAGCTCAATGGAAAAATGCCCATTGCGGCCGGCCTCATCGCCGCCCATGAACAAGACACGCACTTCGTCGCCATATTTTTCGCCGAACAACGCAAGGGCGCCGCTCTCTTGGGCATCCTCTGGCGCCATAACGCGCGTTGTCACCGCTTCGTTTTGCCGGATCATCGCATTCACAATGGTCTCGACTTGTCGGATTTGTGTGGGCGTCATCGGGTCTGGCTGCGAGAAATCAAAGCGCAATTTATCTTCTGCCACCAAAGAGCCCTTTTGGCTCACATGCTCCCCTAAAACCCGGCGCAGAGCTTCATGGAGCAAATGTGTTGCTGAATGATTTGACCGCAGTCGCAGACGCCTCGTCATATCCGGAGAAAGCGTGACAACATCGCCTTTGCGCAAAGTACCGGAGGTAATTTGCACATGATGCACAATCAAACCCCCGCTTTTTTGCGTGTCGGTAACTGCCGCGGTCCCGCCATCCCAAGTGATCGTTCCGGTATCGCCTTGCTGACCGCCCGATTCGCCATAAAAAGTGGTTTGGTTCGTTATTACAAGCAAGGACTGCCCTTCGCTTACGCTATCAAGCATAGCGCCGTTGCTAACGAGTGCATCGACCTGCCCCATCGCGTCACTTGTATCGTACCCAAGGAAATCTGTTGCGCTCAGATTTTGCTGCAATTCTAACCAAATGGCATCCGTTGCGCTTTCACCTGACCCCGCCCAAGCAGCGCGCGCTTCTGCTTTTTGTTGTTCCATGGCTTCGTCAAACCCTGGCTTATCGACACCAATCCCGCGGGCGCGCAAGGATTCTTGGGTTAAATCAAGGGGAAAGCCGTAGGTATCATATAGTTTAAAGGCGGTTTTTCCGTCTAGCGCATCCCCGTCCTCTAAGGTGCTCGTCACATCATCAAGAATTTTAAGCCCGCGTTCGAGCAAACTGCGAAACCGGATTTCCTCCCGCTCCAGCGTCTCTGCCATCAGCGCTTGCGCGCGGACCAATTCAGGGAATGCCGCGCCCATTTCAGTGACCAACGTCGGCACCAATTGATGCATGAGCGGGTCCTTACTCCCAAGCAAATGCGCGTGGCGCATCGCCCGGCGCATGATGCGCCTCAGCACATATCCCCGGCCTTCGTTTGATGGCAAAATCCCATCTGCAATCATGAAGGAACAGGACCGAATATGATCTGCGATCACGCGGTGGCTCATAAGAGCGTCGCCCTGCGCCCGCGCACCGCTCACTTCAACAGACTGATTGATGAGAGCCTGGAATAAATCGATATCGTAGTTATCGTGAACACCTTGAAGAATGGCGGAAAGCCGCTCTAAGCCCATCCCTGTATCAATAGATGGCTTAGGCAGGTCCGTGCGCTGCGTTTTGGAGACTTGGTCATATTGCATAAACACCAAGTTCCAGATCTCGATAAACCGATCGCCATCCTCGTCCGGTGACCCTGGAGGACCGCCGGCAATCGCCTCCCCATGATCGTAGAAAATTTCTGAACACGGCCCGCATGGACCTGTGTCGCCCATGGACCAAAAATTATCTGACGTTGCGATACGGATAATCCGGTGGTCCGGAAGCCTGGCGATTTTTCGCCATAAATCATAAGCTTCGTAATCTTCATGATAGACGGTGACAACGAGGCGGTCTTTTTGGAGCGCTAAATCGCCAGTAACGAAGTTCCACGCAAACTCAATGGCGTCGGCTTTAAAATAATCGCCGAAAGAAAAATTCCCCAGCATCTCGAAAAACGTGTGGTGACGCGCGGTATAGCCCACATTATCTAAGTCGTTGTGTTTGCCGCCTGCCCGCACACATTTTTGTGATGTTACAGCGCGGCTATAGGACCGTGTCTCGGCGCCGGTGAACACATTTTTAAACTGCACCATGCCCGCATTGGTAAACATAAGCGTTGGATCATTACGCGGTACAAGCGGGCTGGACGACACATGCTGGTGGCCCGCCTGAGAGAAATACTCAATAAACTGATCGCGAATATCTGCCGTGCGCATGGTGTTGTCAAAAGCCCTATAGTCACTAAACGACGCAACGTTCCACTCAACAAGGCAGCCAAATGAAAATTGCGCCGCATGACTAACGTATCATGCAGCGCAACTCAAAGCGTTATTGATGCTCAGTGCCGGGAGTGTCTAACAACTTGCCTTACGCCTTTTCATCCTCTGCATCGTCTGAGGGCCCAGTCACCATTGTCTCATTGACCAAACCAGCGGACTTACGAATGGTCTGTTCAATGCCATTTGCAATATCAGGGTTCTCAAGCAAAAACCGCTTAGCATTCTCGCGGCCTTGACCAATGCGCTGGCTATCAAAGGAGTACCAAGAGCCAGATTTCTCCACCACATCAGCGCGCACACCCAAATCTAGGATCTCGCCCGTCTTGGAGACACCTTCGCCGTACATGATGTCGAATTCCACTTGTCTGAATGGCGGCGCTACCTTGTTTTTGACGACTTTCACACGCGTCGAATTGCCAATAATCTCGTCTTTGTCTTTGATCTGCCCGGTCCGGCGGATTTCTAAACGAACAGAGGCATAAAACTTCAGTGCGTTCCCGCCAGTCGTTGTTTCCGGGTTGCCATACATCACGCCAATCTTCATCCGGATTTGGTTGATGAAAATGACCATGCATTTTGATTTAGAAATAGAGCCTGTCAGCTTGCGCAGCGCCTGGCTCATCAAGCGGGCCTGCAGGCCAACATGGGTGTCGCCCATCTCGCCCTCAAGTTCAGCGCGCGGCGTCAGCGCTGCCACTGAATCGATCACAAGAATGTCAATGGCACCCGACCGTACCAATGTATCCGCAATCTCTAGCGCCTGCTCGCCTGTGTCTGGCTGTGAAATCAACAACTCATCGACATCAACACCGAGCTTTTTAGCGTACCCCGGATCAAGCGCGTGTTCGGCATCAACAAAAGCAGCAACGCCGCCGCTTTTCTGCGCTTCCGCAACGCAGTGCAGCGCCAGCGTTGTCTTGCCCGAGCTTTCAGGGCCATACACTTCAATAATGCGCCCGCGCGGTAAACCGCCGATTCCAAGCGCAATATCAAGGCCCAAAGAGCCCGTTGAAACCGCCTCAATATCGACCGAGGAGCCGCGTTGACCTAGCTTCATGACGGAGCCTTTGCCAAAGGCCCGGTCAATTTGCGATAGCGCCGCATCTAAAGCGCGCTGTTTATCCATTCCGTCTTGTCCCACAACTTTCAATGATGCCGACATGGCCTTCCTCCTCTCGCTACTGCAGACCCAGATGAACTGCAATGGCTTTCAAAGTACATGTTTTGTTCTTATTGGCAAGAACAAATGTTCTGCTGGAGAGAAACTCCAGCGGATTCAGGCAGTTTCGCTTGGTGTGTCGTCCATTTCGGGCGCGGCCGGCATGGCTGCTTTCACCGCTTCTGCCAGTTGGGATAGAGAAAATGGCTTGGGCAAAAACTCTATTTTATCCAGCCCTTCAGCCACGCCAATGCCGTCCTGAGCGTAGCCTGAAATAAAGATCACTTGAAGCTCTGGCCGGGATTGACGAACAGTCTGCACCAGCGTCGGTCCATCCATTTGCGGCATGACAACATCCGTAATCAGCAAATCAATGGCGAGATCATCATTGAGGAGATCGAGAGCCTCCTGGCCAGAGCTGGCGGCGACGACGTGATACCCTTTTTTGGCGAGTGCGCGCGAGGCAAACGTACGCACCGCGTCTTCATCCTCGACCAACATAATTGTACCGCGGCCCCAATAATCAGCGACAGCGGGCGGCTCATTGTCAACAGACGCAGTCGCCGTCTCCGCAGTGTCTTCGGTCTGTACGTGAACGGGCAAATAGATAATGAAAGTGGCGCCCTGCCCTGGCTGAGACTCTGCAAAAATAAAGCCACCGGTCTGCTTGACAATGCCGTAAACGGTCGACAAACCCAGCCCGGTGCCTTTGCCTGTTTCTTTGGTTGTAAAGAATGGCTCAAAAATCTTGTTCAGATTTTCTTTTTCGATGCCATGACCGGTATCGGACACCGCAAGGCGGATATAGTCTTGGTTGGGCATGAAATCATGACCAAGTCTGGACACCTCGTCTGCTGTTTCCATGGATGTGGTAATCGTTAAATCACCGCCGCCGTCCATAGCGTCGCGAGCATTCACGGCCAAATTGACGATCACTTGTTCAAGCTGGCCTTGGTCCACCAATAGCTGCCCAAGATCGCGGCCGTGGACCATGTTGAGGGTAATATTTTCGCCAATTAAGCGGCGGATAAGGTTCGATAACTCCGCCAGCACGTCGGTGATGTCGAGCACCTTGGGCATGAGGGTTTGTTGGCGCGAGAAAGCAAGCAATTGACGCACAAGGTTTGCTGCTCGGTTGGCATTCTGCTTCACCTGCATAATATCAGCAAAGGACGGATCACCAGCACTATGGCGGACTAATAGAAGATCGCTAAAGCCAATAATCGCGGTCAGAATATTATTGAAATCGTGGGCAATGCCGCCGGCGAGCTGGCCAACCGCCTGCATTTTTTGCGCCTGCGCAAACTGGCGTTCCAAGCTCTTTTGCTCTGTCGCATCACTGACAAACAGCAAGACTTCGCCTTTTTGATCATCGAGGACATGCGTGCTGATTCGAATAACGGCATCATCATCGCCATCAAGGCGCGCTTCTAAGGTCTCTTGAACACGTTCGGCTTTTGCAGCGGCAGCAATATAGCGGCGCACAGCGGCCAAGTTATCGCCGGCAAATAGACTATATAAATTGTCAAATGACGCCCTATCGGAGGCGCGTAGCAGGCTCTTGATCGCCTTATTGGCGCGAAGGAAATCACCATCGGTGTCGACAACAGCCATACCAACCGGCGCGTCGTTAAAGACAGCTTGGGCGATATCAACGTTCTTGCTAGAGACTTCACTGGTTCGGCTGCGCTTCTGCAACAGATAGACCATCCCGGCGCTATCACGGTCTTGGCCTAACGGCCGGGCAATGACTTGGACTTCGCACACCGCTTGGCCTTGGCCATTTAATAGCGTGGTGAAACCGGATGGAGATGCAACGATATCGCTGAGTGCGTAGTCCTTATCGGCTTTATCCAGCCCGCCCACCCAGGCTTTTAAGTGTGGGCTGATGGTGCGGATGCTGCCCGAGGCTTCAGTGATGACGACCCCGGCATCGACTTGTTCGAGCCAGTGCCCCAGGCCACTTTCATAGAGGTCAAAGAAGCGCTGAATTTGAGCTTCTTGGCCTGCACCTTCCACATCCCAGACTAAGTAATTCTCAATCTGTTTTGATCGCCGAATTGTAACATCGAGAGGCTGAGCACCGTCTTTCGTGCGCCGCTGCACCTGGGTTTCGCCGCGCCCGCAGACCCGGGCGGAGCGGCTGGCTTCGAGCAGCGCATTGCGCTCTTCATCACTTTCAGGAAGCGAGTTTGGAGATGGAAAACCACTTAGCAGCCGGCCATAGGCTGAGTTCGCGCAGACAAGCGCGCCATTCAGGTCTGTAATCGCCACAGGCCTCGTTTTTGCTTCAACTGCGGCGATGAGCAGGTCCTTTTTGAGCAGCTCTTGGCCCTTGACGCGGTGATAGGCAGCAAAAGCGAAAAACGCGCTTAAACTTATAAAGCCGGCCGCACCTGTAATCCCGGCTACAATCCAGTTCTGCGTCGAAAACCCCAGGAGGAGGACGGCAGCGGCAACACACACAAAAGGCAGCGCAGTTTGTAGCCAGAGCGGAACGCGGCGGCTGGCTTTTTTCAAGCGACCTTGGGCACCTGCTTCTGATGAGAATTTTGAAAGCGTTTCCGCCGTCAAATCGCTATTGAGCGACATCGCAACCTTTGGGAGGTTTTGGGTTGTCTCATCCATCAACATCGAAGGCCGCTCCACCGCGTGTTTTGACAGTTCATTAACTATAAATGGCATAGCGGCGTGCATCTTGCCAAACCCTTAACGCGGGCCGTTCTCCACAGGGTTTTATGGCGCTATCCTCAAACTACGGTTTGTAGCGGGCGCCGCTTCCCTTTTTGCGCAGTGCCAACAGATAACTGATGACTTTGGCGACGGCCTTATAATGCTCTGGCCGAATTTCTTCATCCACCTCAACGGTCGCGTAAAGTGAGCGCGCAAGTGGCGGGTTTTCCAAGATTGGGATCTCATGTTCACCAGCGATTTCGCGGATTTTGGCCGCTAAATTGTCAACGCCCTTGGCCACAAGCACAGGGACTTCCATGGAGCCATGCTGATATTTCAGTGCAATGGCATAGTGTGTTGGGTTGGTTATGATCACATCAGCTTCAGGAACTGCCTGGGCAATGCGTTGGCGCGAGCGCTCAGCGCGCACTTTCGCGATGCGCCCTTTCACATGCGGGTCGCCTTCTAGCTGCTTGTGCTCATCACGCACTTCTTTGATGGACATGCGCATGCGCTTCATAAACTGAAACCGCTGGAAGGAGAAATCTGCTGCCGCGACAGCGCCCATAATTGCCACAACAGCAATGCTCAGCTTAATGGTCAGCGCCCATATGAGCGTAAGAAGCTCGTCTGGAGATGTGGTAATCAGCGCGCCAAGCTTGTCTCGCTCGGGCCACAGAATTAGAAAAAACGTGCTGCCGACCGTAATGAGCTTTGCCAAGCTTTTTAGAAGCTCTGACACGGACTGCATGGAGAACATTTTTTTCAGCCCGCTCATGGGCGAGATTTTACTGAACTTGGGCTGTAGTTTTGACGCTGTCAGCACAATATTGCCTTGAACAATCGACCCAGCGAAAGCGGCCAGTAACAAGATGATGACGGGAATAGATAAGGTGCGCGCGATCGTGCCCAAGAGGTTTGAAAACATCATCGCCGCGCCGCTGTCGCTCAAATCAATAGCGTGGGGATTGGCGAGAAAGCCAGTCAGCGCGATCTTGACGTCGCTCGCCATGCTCCCTGAAAAGCCTGAGACGATGAGCAAGCCGGCTAGCAGCATGAACCACGTTTTCACTTCCTGACTGCGCGGCGCATCGCCCTTGTCATAGGCGTCTTGGAGTTTCTTGGCGCTAGGGTCTTCGCTCTTTTGGCCGTCGTCGTCCTCTGCCATTGGCCCTACCCTGCCTTGAGGAACATCATGATGGCCTCTTCAAAGCGTTGGACAAACCAAAGCATCATCGCAGAGACGGTGAATGTGAATAAAATGAAGCCCACGGCAATGTTGGCTGGCATTGCGACAAAAAAGATCGGCAACTGCGGCATCAGCCGGGCAATGATGCCCAGCCCAATATTGAATAGCATGCCATACGCCAAGAATGGCGCGGCGATTTGCATACCCAAGGCAAACGCACTTGCGACCTGAAGAATAACAAGCTGGGCAGCATCTGCCATCATTAACGGCTTGTCTGGCGGAAACAGTATAAAACTCTTTGCAATCGCTTGAATGAGCAAGTGATGTAGCCCAGTGGCAAAAATCATGGTGACGCCCAGAAGCGTTAAAAACCGGGCGATCAGCGCGCCTTGCGTTCCTTGGCTGGGATCAAAGCTCTGCGCGGCGGCGAGCCCGCTTTGGAAGGCAATCACTGTACCAGCGATATTGAGCGCAGACAGGGCGATCCGCCCAATGATGCCAATGAACAGGCCGATGGCAACCTCTTTCACAACAAGCGCGATCAAAGCAAATAGAGAGATATCCCCAAGCGCAAATTGCTGCGCAGCGGTGGGATAGATAACCACAGACAAGACCAGAGCCAGCAGAGCCCGGATATTGCCAGGAATAGCGCTTTCACCAATCGCAGGCGCAATGGCAACAACCGCGCCAACGCGGGCAAGCACCAAGACGAATGTGCCTGCGCTAACGCCCAGAAGCTGTTCCAGCACCGCGCTAGCCTGTGATGATCTTCGCGCTGATGCGCAACATCAAGGCCGATAAAGCCGAGCCCATGAATGGCAAGAGAATAAGCAAAGAGGCGAAAATGGCCACGATCTTGGGGACGAAAGTGAGCGTCATTTCCTGAATTTGGGTGAGCGTTTGAAAAAGCGCGATAAGCAGCCCCACGCCAAGCCCGATGGCCATTGGAGGGCCAGCGACAACCAATACAGTCGACAGCGCATCACGCGCCACATCGAGGACTTCTGCCCCAGTCACATTGCTTCTCCAATTCCACCTGCAGCGTTATTTTGCCGTTTCACTGCTTGGCATCCAGTCACCGAAATCAAATCGGCATTTTGATAATGTCGTTGTAAGCGCTGAGCACTTTGTCGCGCACGGCGACGACTGTCTCTACAGCCATTTCCGCGCTAGAGACAGCGGTCACCACATCAAGCAGCTGCGCCTGACCATTCAGCTTTCCTGCAACCGCGCTTTCCATGCCGGATGTTGCGCCAACGACCTCATTCAGGCCCTCTTCCACCATGCTTGCAAATCCGGCAGTTGAAGCCTGCGCAGCGCCTGCAGCTTCAGCGCCAGGAACGGCTTTTAAGGCCGCGGTCTTGTTATAAGCGCCAAGCGCATCAAGAGCTTTTACGTCCATGTGTCAGTCTCTCCTAGCGCAGCAGATCAAGCGTGCGCATCATCATCGTTTTAGCAGCATCAATGGCCGACAAGTTGGCTTGGTAGGTGCGCTGGGCCTCGCGCATATCATTGGTCTCAACCAGCGAATTCACATTCGTGGTGCGCACATAGCCGTCTGTATCTGCCGCTGGGTGTCCAGGGTCATAGCGGCGGCCAAATTCACTACTGTCGGTACCCACTTTGTCGACTTTGACCATCCGCGCGCCGAGCTCGCGATCAAGCGAATTGGTGAAGCTAACCGTTTTTCTGCGATACGGATCTTCATCTTGGCTCCCTGCAATTGACGAGGAGTTGGCCAAGTTCTCCGCAATAACGCGCATACGCGCGCCCTGCGCTTTCATTCCAGCGCTGGAAATCATGATCGATGAGCCGAAATCCATAGCGTGCTACCTTATCTTTGCTTGCCAAGGGCCGTGCGCAAAATCTGATGATGTTTGCGATACACATTGAGCATGGTTTGATATTCAATCTGCGTTTCAGCCATGGAAACGAGTTCATCTTCAAGCGTGACACCATTTCCATTCGGCCGTTCATCGGCCACTTCACGGGCCTTATAGTCGCGCGGCGTGCGCGCACCGTCTGTGCCGCCAACGCCCATGTGTACGCCGCTTGTTTTGCGCATGGAGGGGCCACCGCCGCTGATTGCAGTAGAGTGGGACAGCAAATCTTTAAAGGATTGTTCTTCCAGCCGCTTCGGCCGATATCCAGGCGTATCCGCATTTGCCATATTCTCAGCAATCACGCCCTGGCGCGCTGTCAGCCAGCGCATACGCTGCTTCACGGCATCCAGAATTGGCAAGTTTGTGACGTCCATTGCAAGGCCCACTGGTGGTGTCCAATTGAGGGGCATGGTCGGCGCAGCGCGTTAAGATCGCGTAAAGAAAAAGATTGATTCAAGTTTTAATGATCTGGCGAAACCCAGCGTTAACCATGTTTTAAAGTCCCGTTCGTTAATCTTGCTTAACGATACCAAACGGCAGAAGGCCTTTGATTGTTGGGACCGAAACAGAACTCCTCACTCCCTTTGACGCGTGCAGCGGCCATAGAAGGCACAAGCGCGGAAAACGCCCGCCTAACTGCGAAAGCTGATGGGCCGCTTGCTGAGCTGATGTTGGCGCTTGCTTTCGAGCAGGATGTGAAAGTGCGCCAAGACCCAGCACTTATGGAAATCCTCAGCACACTAGAGGAAGGCAGCCCTATCCCAGCGCAGGCCCTGAGCATCATTTCTGAGATACTTGCGCGGGTCTATGCCGCCAGTTTGGTCGAAGGATCAGCCCCTTAAATCATGGATATCATTATTTACCTTCGTGCCATAGCTGCACTTGGTCTGGTCCTGGCTTTGATTTGGGGCGGTGTTTGGCTGTTAAGGCGCTACGGCAGCGGCTTTTTTGGTGCATCCCGAACGCCAGGGGACAAATCGCTCGCTGTCTTAGAACGGCTAGACCTACCGCACCGCAAAACGTTGGTACGTGTCGGCGATGGGGCGCGCGAACATCTGCTGCTCCTCAGCGCGACTGGCGACGTTGTTGTGGAAAGCCGAAATGCCGTAGAGCCAAAGGATGCACACCAATGATGCGCTGGCTGCTTCCTATTGGAATTATGCTAACGATGTTGACGGGCATAGACGCCGCCAACGCGCAGGCGCTGTCGCTCGACCTGGGCGAAGAAGGCACCCTCACTGGCCGCGTTGTCCAGCTGGTCTTGCTGCTCACGGTTCTGTCCCTCGCGCCCAGCATTTTAATCACCGTTACCTCCTTCACCCGCATGGTGGTCGTCTTGTCGTTGCTGCGCTCGGCGCTTGGCACGCAGCAAGCCCCGCCGAACATTGTAATGATCTCGCTTGCCCTCTTTCTGACGGGATTCGTTATGGCGCCGGTTTTTGAAGAGGCTTATGATCAAGGCTTGCAGCCGCTCCTCGAAGAGCAGGTCGAGCCAGGCGAAGCGTTTGACTTGATGGCGCAGCCTTTCAAAGGCTTCATGCTGCGCCATGTCCGCGAGGATGACCTGGAATTGTTCGTCAACCTATCGGCCGAGCCAGCGCCCGCAACGCGCAACGATATTAGCCTCCAAGTTCTCATCCCCTCGTTTATGATCAGCGAGCTTCGCCGTGCCTTTGAAATCGGCTTCCTGCTGTTCATACCGTTTATCGTGATCGATCTTGTGGTGTCATCCGTTCTCATGTCGATGGGCATGATGATGCTGCCGCCGATCATGATCGCGCTGCCGTTTAAGCTTATCTTTTTTGTATTAGTGGATGGATGGTCGCTTGTTGCCGGCTCTTTGGTGAAGAGCTTTGTAAGTTAGCGCCCGGACGGCGCGGCATCGCTACGAAATGCTGCACGGTACGAATCCATAAACGCCTCGAGTGTTGCAACATCTGCCAAATTGCCTGCAAAGCGCGGCATATCCCCTCCACCATTGATGCTGCCAGCAATCGCTTCAAACGCTTCTGAATATAGCCCTGCACGCATGGCATCCCCAAAGCGCGCGCGAATTTGCGCCAAATCATCTGGTGCATTGCCAAGGGTTGCCGCAATCGCCCAGCGCAGGATATGGCGGCGCTCGTCATCATTGGCTGGCACCGCCCTACTTGCGGCAAGCAGTTGCTTGGACGTCTCGCGCACAAGCCCCCAATCCTTTGCGCCCCATGCCGCATCTGCGCGTAGCATATCAGCTTGTTTTGTTTTATCGGCTTCAAGCGCGACAATCGCTTCTTGGTAGCGTTTGGTGTCTATGAGTGCCCGCGCTTCAACCCGGAAGCGGCTGGCGCGCAGATCTTTGGGAATATTACTGGCGCGCGTGGCTCGCAAAACCCGCAGTGCGTCAGCGGGCGCGTCATTGAGCAAATGCACCATGGCAAGGCGCTCTGCCACCGCGGCCTGCGCAATACCTTCGAGGCGATACGTCACCTGATGTTCTAATAGCTGCGCGGCCCTGCTAAAGAGTTCCACATTCACAAGACGGTCCGCCAATCGGCGCACCATCGCATCGCCGCTGAAGCCAAGCGGCGTGAGTTCTTTAAAATCATAATAGAGCGCGAGCGCGGTCACCGGATCAAGACCATCAGCGATACCGCCTAAGAATAATTCCTCAAAACGAGCTTCCATCGTGCGCGTAATTGCGCGCGTGCGATCGTTAATTGGAAAATATGTTACCGCTTGGCGCAGGCTATTGAGCGCATCGCGATACTTTTCTTCCTGCCAAGACAGATCAGCGATGGTTTCCAGCAAATCAAGCTCAAATGCATCCCCGCGCCAGGCAAAGCGTAACTTCTCAAGCCGCTCGATTGTCTCAGCGACACTCGCCTCTTCCTCCTTCAAGGCCGTCATGGCGAGCTGGTAGCGCGCGCGCGCTTCAACTTCGCGCGGCGCCGTTATGGCAAGAACGCCCAAAATGCGCTTTGCCTCTTCTACCTCGCCCGCTTTGAGGAGGGTTAGACCACGTTCAAGTTGGCCCCATTCTTTATACGGCGTTGGCGCCTCCAGCGCTTCTAAGCGGCGTAGCTCAACATCGGCAACGTCGTCCCGCTTCAGTGCTTTTGCAGCACGCACCACGGCGAGCTGAAAGCGCGCTTGATCTTCCGGGCTATAAAGCGAGAGCACATCCGCGCCGCGTTCGAAATACGTCAAGGCTTCTGAATTTCTGCTGGTTGCTTCAGCAGCAACAGCGCGCCACAAATAAGCGTCGGGTTCACTATCGAGCGCAGAAGCCATTAAGTCCGTATACGCCCCTTCAAACCGGCGCGCCATTAAACGCCCAACCCCGCGCATCGCCAGAAACGTCGGGTTTTTGATTAGCGTTGGATCATCGTTGAGCATGACCTGCATAACGCCAAGCGCGTCCACAGACATGCTTCGGCCGATCAGGAACCGCGCATAAGCCGACCGGCGTGCGTTTAAATTCACCTCAGGCGCCATCGAAATTGCATTGAGCAGCGCGTGTTTGCGCTTCATCTCTGGGACAGCCGCATCGCCTGCCCAGCCGGCTAAGTCGATCAGGCGGACAGCTCTCGCGCCATTGGCCGCCGATAATTCGCCGCCTGTTTGCGACAAAGAAAGCCCTTGCGATCCAAAAACAGCTGCGCCGTTGCGAAAGCGGCGCACGTCAATGCCGTCGCCCAATTCAGCGAAAGCCAGGCCCTGCGCCGTAGGAAGAACATGAAATTCTGGGCCCTTAATGCTTGAAGCAACGCCTTTACCATCCAAACTGCTGGGCACGACGATCATGGTGTCGCCCACAACCGGGTCAGCGATTACAAAGCGGCTCCCGGCATCTCCAAGCGCGAAAAAGGCACGATATCCATCACTTGGGTCCATCTGCCGGGTCATTACGATCGGGTCGCGCGGGCGGGCCATGGTTTCTTTGATCTCGATTTCCCAACGGGTATTTTCCCGTTGCGCGATGACGGACTGATCAGGCGCTAAATCATACCGCAGCACTGTGCCAAAAGGATGGTCCACCTGCCTGGCCCCGCGGACCCGGTTGCTGGCAGAAAACGCCATATCAGGATGCGCCACATCAACGGCAGTCTCAAACACAATCCAGAGCGCACCAGCGCGCTTAAAGACGGCGGCTGGAACAGATACATCCCAGTGAAACGTCAGCCGCGTTTCAAAGGGCCGGTTCTGAACAAGAACATCGATTGTCTTAAGGCGGCTACGGCCGACATCGTCGTCCGTCGAGGCTTTTGCTGCCGCGACTTCAATGCGCTCTTGTTCCAAAGCAGCGGCCTGCTGTTTGGCTTCCTGCGCTTTACGAATACGCTCTTGCGCTTGCTGTATGTCTGCCGCGTTCATGGCCTTCGCCGCGTCAGCAATCGCAGAAATACCCTTAGGGGCGGCGGCACCTTTGTCTTGCTTAGTCACATCAATGTAGACCAGACTGTCAGTCCGCACCATCCGCGTTTGGCCGTCTTGAATGAGACGCATCATCAAGCGCGTTTCAGTCTCATCGGCTTTTAGGGACCATTCATCAATATACGCGCGCAGATCATCATTGAGCTCTGGCAAAGCCAGTCCCTCCGCGGAGGATTGATCTAAAGTCACAACGACATTGTCGCCGACGGTGACTATTTCCGCTTTGGCAGGGCTTTGGGTATCTAAAACAATGCGGGCATAGGTCGGGTGAATACCGGTTCGAACGGAACTGACCTGCGCCAGCACAGCCGGAGCGGATGACGCGAGTAGGATCGCTGCAAGTCTAAACGCTGCCAGGTGCTTCATGACTTATCCCGTAAAGGCGGTGCATAAGCCTTATATCCAGGCGTCTCGCCATCTAAGCCAACATGAATTGTGACGACAGTCTCGCGCAGGCGGCCATCTTGAGTAATTTCTATGCCCCAAGGCTGGGACAGGCCTAGAGAGCGGCGCATTTTTTCCAAAGCCGTAACGGACCTTGTCGCAGATGGAATATCTTCTTTTCGTGGAACGGCAATGCGCATCCAAACCGGCTTTTCAAAGCGCTCGAGACCTTCCAGCCACAATCCATCCCCAAGCGTCTCTTCAAGCGCCCAGTGTTCCAATGTCAAGGTAACGCGCCTTGGAAGGTCAGCTTGAAGCGACCACTGCGGCGTTGCTTCTAGATTGCGCTCTAAAAGTGCGGTCTGATAGCCAAACGGGGCTTGCAGCGTTGCGAATACAGCATCGTTGCCCCGGCCTGCCGCATCTCGAAGCCCAGTCGCAAGCGAGATGACTGCCCGGTTAAAATTTTCTGACTGGCGGTCAGTGACCGCATATATCAGTACAAATAGCGCTAGCAATATACCAAGCAGATCGCCAAACGTCATCAACCAGCTATCGGCTGTGAAAGGGTCTTTTTTGCGCTGCGTTGTCGTCATGGTTAGGCCTCCGGCATCACCAGAAGGCCGACCTGCGCCGTCACGAGATCTGGCAGTTTGACCAGCGCGATGTGCCCACCGCTATAACGTTCTAGCAAATCGGCCAAAATCAGCAGACGCACACTGCCTAAATCAGCGTCAGCGCCCAAAGCGAGGGTGAGCGTGCTTTGGCCCCGGGCCGCAACATCTGAAATAGCGCGCAGAAAACGATCAGCCTGTGCAGACAAGCCTTCAGCTGAGGCATCAAAAGCAATGCTTTGCACTTGAACCAAGGTACCGATTGCAACCGGGCTTTCAATAGCGATGCACTTACCGGAATAATCTTTGCAAAGTGTTTGGAGAGCGAGCTTCGTTTGCGCGCTGTGCTCTTGCTTTACCAAGGCGTCGGCCACTTCCCTGCCCACGAACGTGCTATGCACAGACTTGCGGACCGCCTCAAACTGCACTGGTGATGGGCCTGAGAAACTGTTCAGCGCCCCTAACATACAAAGCAAAACGAGGAAGACGCTGACAAACGGCAGTTGCTCTTGACCAAGAGTGTCAAGCTGCTCTGAGCGCCCCCGTTTCATGCGCGGGTTAGTCGAAGCTCGCTAAGAGAGCGTCGATATCATCTTGGGAGTTGCCTTCGCCTTCGAGCTGAGGCCCATTCAGCAGCGCGTCGTCGCCTTCGTCGTCAATGGTGGCGTCTTTTTTCACGATCACTCCATCTTCACCAGCCAGGTCACCAATCGCTTCTGCAAGACCCTGTAATTTGTCTTCGATAAACTTGATGACTTTCACAACTTTAGTAATGCGCTGTCCGGTGATGTCTTGGAAGCTAGAGGCCTCATAAATCTTTGTTGCAACATTTTGAACACGCTCCGCCAGCGCGCCTTCGCAATCATCTGCAATGGATGCTAGTTCATCAGCTGCATCCATAATTTCGTTGGACGCTTCTTCCGTATGAGCGACGATCGCATCTAGCTCATCGGCCGCTGTTGGTAAGTCGCGCTTGGCCAGGGTCGCTGGCTGCATGCTTGCAATATCTGCTTTCGCAGAATCAATAAAGCTGATGAGCTCGTTCACTTCATCAGCAACGCGGCCTGTCAATTGCTCCGCATCGCCTTGAAACTGCGTCATGAGCGCCTCAATAGCGCCGCTAAGATCATTCACGGAGACGGATTGTCCCTGGATAGCAGCAGCTGATTTGATTTCAGCAGCAATAGCATCACTTGCCTGGCGGGTGGCAGCGGCGTCTGACATTCCTAGTCTCCTTCACCAATTCATTTCAATACAGGTCAGATAGTAACTGGCTGCAGTATGCCGCCAAAAGGCTGAACGTTTAGTTGACATTCCGGCCAAGATCTAAAACCTGCTTCGTTGCGAGCTGCGTTGTAAGCTTTTGAGCGCCTTTTCCAGACATCTTTGAAAGTATCGGCGCCATGCGCAATTCTGACATACGCGTTGCGACATCCAGTTGGATGTCCATGCTCAAGCCTTCTAGGATGCGCGCCGCATCAGCGGGCTTCATTTTCTCATAGACTTTCACGACGCTCGCGAGCTTCTTGTTTTCTTGATTGTCATGTTTGACCAGCAGCTTTTCGACTTTCGCTTCAAGCGTTTTAAGCTCAGCGATTTTGCCTTCAACCCGCTTTTCAGCTGCTTCGAGCAAGCGTGTTCGCATTTCTAAGTCGCGTTCGCGGGCATCAAGGTCACCTCGGCGTTTGCCCAGGTCGCGCAGCAACGACAGTTCCGATTGGCTCATCATCGCAGGATCAAGATCAATGTCTGTGCGTGGCGCCTCAATGAGAACACCATCATCGTCCGCAGCCACTTGGGCTTCGTCCTTTGGCTCGCCAGCCTCTTCTTTCGTCGCAACTTCCTTTTCATCAGCAGCGTATGCCGGACTCACGAAATTGGCGCTTATCTGTGTGACCGCATCGTTCATTTTCAAAATGAGCACGATGGCGGCAACGGCGGATACGGCCACCAGCGGCCTGCGCATTGCGCTCAAAGTCTGTACTTTCACCTTCGCTTGCGGCGATTGGTTCATCGAATGGGTCATTAGCGAATTCCTGCTAGGAGTTGACGCAAGTCTTCGCGCTCTTCACGCGGGCTTGCCGTTTTGGGGTCGCCTGAAGCCTCTAGATCGGCTGGCGGCGGCGCACTGGGTGCGCCAGACAAACGGGACGCAAGACTATCAGCTGATTGCGTAATCAAGGTTAGTTCATCGCTCAGCTCGCGGGCCTTCGCGATGCTGCCGCCTAAGGTGGCTTTATGCTCTCGCCCTGCCGCGCTCATTTGCGCGACCGCTTGGTGGGCGCGCTCGGTTGCATCATTCAGCCCTTTAATCAGACTTTTCAGTTCGCCGGAGTTATCGCGTACAGCTTTCAGCCGGTTATCCAGGCGCAGCGCCAACACGATAACGGCAACTAAAAGCCCAGCTAAGCCAAGATCGGCAATCACACTCAAAGAGAAAATGGAGGTTACGTCCATGGCGCTATTCTCCTAAGTCGGTTGACGTGAAGGATTTCTCTAAGCGTACCGCAATGTGCTTTCCTGCCCGGCCCATGCGCCCCGTTCCGACGGGACACTCGCCGCAGCGCAGCGCGATTGGCTGATTGTCCGTGGCATTAAGCATCAGCGTTTGGCCGACTTGAAAGTCCATCACTTCTTTTAGGGGCAACTTGACTTCATCCAGGACGGCATGCACTGGCACTTTGGTGCGCCACAGTTCCGTGGCCAAGTGCGTTTCCCAGATAGAATCGCGCCCGAACTTCTCGCCCATGAAACGTTGCAACAGGAGCTCTCGAATAGGCTCCAGCGTTGCGTAAGGGAACAATACTTCAATGCGCCCGCCGCGATCATCCATGTCAATGCGCAGCTTGATCAAAATAGCTGCGTTTGACGGCCTTGCAATGCTTGCGAAGCGCGGGTTTGTTTCCAGACGGTCAAATGTAAACGTGACGGGGCTGAGCGGTTCAAACGCCGCGCAAAGGTCTTTTAAGACAACGGAAATCATGCGCTCAACGAGCGTTTGTTCAATCGTTGTATAAGGCCTGCCTTCAATGCGCATAGCCGCAGTACCGCGGCGCCCGCCAAGCAAGGTATCCACGATGGAATAGATGAGCGCACTATCGACCGTTAAAAGGCCATAGTTGTCCCATTCTTCCGCGCGGAAGACAGACATCATTGCCGGAAGAGGCACGGAATTGAGATAGTCACCAAAACGGACCGACGTAATGTTGTCCAAAGAGACTTCAATATTATCGGAGGTGAAATTGCGCAGCGAGGTGGTCATCACCCGGACCAAGCGGTCAAAGATGATGTCCAGCATCGGCAGGCGTTCATAAGACACCAGCGCGCTATTGATGATAGCGTGAATGCCGTGGCTTTCAGAATCATCATCATCGGAATCAAAGCCTAGAAGGCTATCGATTTCGTCTTGATCTAGAACCCGGCCATCAGCGCCTTGTTCGGCCTCACCGTCATCATCCTCAGCGGCCATCGCGTCCCACTCAGCGGCCGCAGCATCTTCGCCATCATCATCTGCCATGGCTTCCCATTCGGCAGCGACGGCGTCATCGTCGGGATTTTCGGTTTCTGGCGTATCACTCACTGGACCAGAATCTCCTTAAACAACACATCATTGACCTTGGCCGGTGCCACGGTCTGGTTCACCCGCCGCAGCAATTCTTCTTTCAAACGGAACATGCCCGCAGACCCTGACAGGTCCTCAATGCGCAGCTGGCGCAAATAGAGCTGAAAATTATCGATGATCCGTGGGAGCTGGTCTTCCAGAGTAGTCGCTGTGCTGGCGCGGTCCACTTCAAGCGAGATTGCTAATTTCAGGTATGTGCTCTTGCGGCCACCATCATTGAGGTTCACCATCAAGTCAGGCACTTCATAAAAAATGAGCTCTGTGGGCTCGTCTGGGACTTTCGGCGCTTCGCCTTCTGCCACATGCTCTTCTTCACCGCCGCCAAGCATCATCATCGCGCCAACGCCGCCGCCGATGATCACAAGCAAGGCAGGCACCGCGATCATGACAATCTTTTTGCCAGTCCACTTCTTTGTTGGCGCTGAGCCAGGGTCGTCGGAGAAGACGTCGATATCTTCTTCATCTGCCATCGATCTGTATGCCCGCTTTCGTTCAAACTATTGCGCAAAAGTAGCGAGAGACGGTTAACAAGCTGTTGAGCGATCAAGCCAATTGCGCTTGAAGCGGCAAAAACTGCCGCCTGATGCGCCATTGCTGCCGCATGGCCTTTTCGAATGACCTGTAAACCCCAGCATTCAAGCCGTTTTTGAATTGGCATGGCTTTTGCTGAGTGGGGTGCGACCACATCCAATCAGAATGGAGTTGGACATGGACACCACGCTCTATGTCGCATTGTCCCACCAGGCGGCAATGCGGCGATCACTAGACCTGATCGCCAATAATATCGCCAATATGAACACCACGGCCTTCCGCCGTGAACAGGTGATGTTTCAAGACTACGTCGTTGAGCTTGACCGGCTCGATACAGACGACATGAAAGATGTTGCCTTTGTGCAGGATTACGGGGTTGCCCGCGATTTCCGGCAAGGCAAAATGGAACCCACGGGGAACCCGCTTGATCTTGCGATCTCTGGCCGCGGCTTTTTTGAAGTCGAAGACCCAGAAGACGGCGAAGTCAACTATACCCGCAACGGCAGCCTTAAGATTTCCGATGAGGGTTTTCTGGCAACGAATTCAGGTCAAGTCGTCCGCTCGGAGGGTGGAGGCCGCATCGAAATTCCAGCAGATGCCAAGCTGATTGAAATTGCCGCTGATGGAACCGTATCCACTAGCCAGGGCGTTGCGGGCCGAATTAAGCTTGTGAACTTTGAAAACGAACAGCTGCTTAAAAAAGTCGGCGATACGCTGTTCTCAAGTGAAGAGCCGCCGATTGATCCCATCGATGCGAAAATCGTCTCAGGCATGATCGAAGGCTCGAACGTCCAGCCACTGGTTGAAATGACCAACATGATGAAAGTCATGCGATCCTATCAGAGCGTCAATAATCTCACCGAAAAATTCGAGGAAATGCGCACCAATTCGATGCGTAGCCTCGGCCGCGTGCAATAGCGCAAGCAACAAAGAAGCAGGAGCACCCGTCTCATGAAAGCCCTCTCAACCGCCGCGACAGGCATGCTGGCACAGCAGCTCAACGTGGAAGTGATTTCCAACAACATCGCAAACATGAACACTACTGGCTATAAGCGCCAGCGCGCGGAATTCCAAGATTTGCTCTATCAAAACATCGAGCGCGTTGGCGCGGCGACGTCAGATACTGGCACCGTGGCCCCGTCCGGCATTCAGATCGGTGTTGGCGTGAAAGCAGGCGGCGTGTACCGCGTGACGGGCCAAGGCAGCTTAACAGAAACCGGCAACCCCTATGATGTTGCCATCTCCGGCAAAGGGTACTTCCGTGTCCAAATGCCCGATGGAACAGATAGCTTTACCCGCGCCGGCTCCTTCCAAGTGAGCGAGCAAGGCCAGCTTGTAACGACCGACGGCTTTATTATTGCGCCGGGCATTCAGGTGCCGCAGGACGCGGTCGACGTTGTGATCAATAATGTCGGTCAGGTCCAAGTCAAAATCGCGGGCCAGGTTCAATACAACCTTGTTGGCCAGCTAGAACTCTCCAACTTCCCCAACGAAGCGGGGCTTGAGGGCCTGGGCGATAACCTATACCGCGAAAGCCCGGCCAGTGGCCCCGCGCTTCTCGGCCAGCCAGGCGCGCCAGGGTTTGGCACAGTGCAACAAGGCTTTCTCGAGCTCTCCAATGTGAACCCGGTCGCAGAGATCACAGCGCTGATTTCCGCTCAACGGGCATATGAAATGAATTCAAAGGTCATCACAACGGCCGACGAAATGATGAACACCACCTCCAGGCTCCGCTAAAGGATAGGCGCATGATCAACCTCAAAGTCTATGCTCTGCTTGCTGCTTTTGTTGCGGTGCTTGTTTCGCATTCCGCCGCTTTAGCCGGCGGGGCGCAACTGGGCATTCCCATGCTGCGCCATAGCGTCAAACCAGGTGCAACGATTGCGGCCTCTGACCTCATCAATGTCAAAGTAGATGCCAAGTTCCTCAACACTCAAAGCGTTCGCAAAGCCGATGACATTGTTGGGCTGGCGGCGCGTCGCCCGCTAAGCGCTGGTCGGCAATTGAGGCTATCGGATTTCGAAATCCCGGCCGTCGTACGAAAGGGCAGCCGGGTCACCATGGTACTATCAGCCGGCGCGCTTCGGCTAACGGCCATGGGCACCGCGATGGAAGATGGCGCTGACGGCGCGTACATCAAAATCAAAAACAATGAAACGCACCAGAGCGTCTATGGGCATGTCCTTGCGCCAAATCTGGTCGAGGTTCTGCCAGTTGGGCAGCTGGCTCTGCGTTAACTCAGCGAAGTGATTGGAGAAGACATCATGGCGACTACTCGATTAACGCTTGTAGGATTGTCCGCCTTGGCCCTCCTGCCCGCTTGCGGCACATTGGACCGCATTGCAGATATAGGCCAAGCGCCAGATTTAACGCCGATTGGCAAAGTCAATGTTGCACAGCAGCAAGGCTCAATTTCACAGCCAGTAAACCTGCAAAACAAAGCCGCTATTATGGAGCGCCGCACAACCATTGGCGGCCAAGGCGAACGGCAACAAGATGCCTCGCTGTGGCGCACAGGCGCGCGGGCTTTCTTTTCAGATCAACGCGCGAACCAAATTGGCGATATTTTGACCGTGCAAATCAACATCTCAGACAGCGCAAATGTCGATAATACGACCAGTCGCTCGCGTACGTCTACCGATGAAGCCGGCGTGACCAATTTCCTTGGACTTGAATCTCAGCTTGGCAGCTTTCTGCCAGATGCAGTGAACCCTGGCAGCTTGATTGACGCCGATAGCTCGACATCGACGACCGGAACCGGTCAGGTCGAACGTTCTGAAGCCATCAACCTAACCGTGGCAGCGATTGTCACTCAGATACTCCCCAATGGGAATATGGTGATCCAAGGTCGCCAGGAAGTCCGAGTGAATTTTGAAGTGCGCGAGCTCATCATCGCTGGCATTGTTCGCCCGCAAGATATTACAGACGATAACACCGTGCAGCATACCCAAATTGCCGAAGCCCGCATAAGTTATGGTGGCCGCGGCCAGCTGACAGATATGCAGCAAGCGCGTTATGGCCAGCAGCTGCTGGACATATTGTTCCCTTATTAAGCGTTTCACTCCCGAGCGTGGAAGCAGAAGGGCCGCCTCTAAAATGGAGAGCGGCCCTTCCTATATGTCTGTAGCTCGCGAAAGCGAAACGTTAGTCGTCGCGGTAGTTTTTCTCGCGGCGTTCGTGGCGTTCTTGGGCTTCGACGGTCATTGTTGCGATCGGCCTGGCGTCTAGACGCTTCAGCGAGATTGGGTCACCGGTGACTTCGCAATAGCCATATTCACCGGAATCAATCCGGGCTAAAGCGGAGTCAATTTTCGAAATCAGTTTGCGCTGACGATCGCGCGTGCGCAACTGAATAGACCAATCTGTTTCAGTCGATGCGCGGTCGGCAATGTCTGCCTCGCGCAAAGATTCTTTTTGAAGAGTATCGAGCGTTTCTTTCGCTTCGCTCAAAATCTCATTTTTCCATTGCAGCAGTTTCGCACGAAAATACGTGAGCTGCTTATCACTCATGAAGTCTTCTTCCGGCGAAGGCTGGTAGTCTTCACCAACTGTAATTTCAGAGTCCATAAAACGTTCTCCTCATACCTACCAAAACGGTAGCTCCTACTTCCCTCACGGCGCCTTATAATGATTCCACCTGGTTCGCACAATGCGAAAGAAATGACAGTCATGTGATTTTCTGATGATTCTCAAAAAAGTCGACCAACCCTCTGGCCCAGATGCGCTTTCCTAAGAATAGATGCCTGCTTTTGCGAGTTCGACGCGGGCGCGCAGGACAATATCGGTCATGATATCTTGTAGTTTAGGGTCTGTTGTCAGCGCCAAACGTTCACCCAGCGAAGCCGATAGCATGCGCAACCTATCGACTGAAATAGCGCCGAGCAAAATACCGCGGCGTAGCTGTTCAAGGGCCCCAAGAACATCGTTTGCAGTTTGGATGCTGGCACGGCGCTCTGCATCGGGGTCAACACTTTGGGTCGCAAGCAAGCTGTCTAACCCCGTCACCGGCGCCGCTTGCTGGGTCTGATAGGTTGGCGTACTTTCGCTTTGGCTTTCAATGGATGATGCAAAGGAGGCACTGCCGGTCGAGCGTTTCTTTGCAGACGTCGCTGCAGCAGGTGTGATCTTATTTGGGGCCTGGATGCGCATTGGGGCGATCAATCTTTACCACATTTCCAACCGAGCGGCAGTTCTTGCCCACCCGGTCAAGCCTGCCTGGTTCAACCACATGCTGAACTCGGACATAATAGCTCCAACCCACTGAAAAATATACATTTTTAAATCCACTCTCTTTTGGCACGGTTTTCGCATTGCCCAAGGGGAGAAGGCACCGTCCTGCCTTAAGATGGTGAGATAATGACGAAGAAAATCGCAAAAATCGTTAACGCAGTCTTATTAGCGGCGTTAATTTTCATGCCCGTGCAAGCACAGAGTGCCTCGCGGATTAAAGATATCGTTCAATTTGAACATGTCCGCGAGAACCAGTTAACGGGCTATGGCCTTGTGGTTGGTTTGAATCGCACAGGTGACTTCCTCAGGAACAGCCCGTTTACGGAACAGACGCTCGCGGCCATGTTGGAACGCCTTGGCGTCAATATTCGCGACGTGAACTTGCAGACCAACAATGTGGCTGCAGTGACCGTCACAGCGACTCTGCCGCCATTTGCCCGCAAGGGCTCGCGCATTGATATTGCGGTCGCCTCTTTAGGGGACGCGGTTGACCTGATGGGCGGGACCTTATTGGTTACGCCGCTCATCGGTCTCGATGGCCAGGTCTATGCAGTTGCGCAAGGGCAAGTCGCCGTGAATGGATTTCAGGCGCAAGGCCAAGGTTCATCCGTCACGCGCGGTGTACCGACGTCTGGCCGGATCGTGAATGGTGCAATCGTCGAACAAGAGATTGATTTTGATCTCGCCAATCTTCGCGAGATCAGGCTTTCGCTGCGCAATCCAGACTTCACAACAGCGGAACGCATTGCTGACGTGATCAATCAAAATCTTGGCATTCAAGCCTCAATGGCCACAGATCCATCAACCGTTCGCCTGATCCGGCCATCAAATTTTGCGGGTGATATGGTGAGCCTGCTCACGGACATTGAACAGCTCAACGTCACGCCAGACCAAATTGCCAGGGTGGTAATAGACGAGGCGGCAGGTGTCATCGTCATGGGCGCTGACGTGCGTATTTCCCGCGTTGCGATCGCACAGGGCAACTTGACCATTCGCGTCACAGAAGCGCCCTTGGTCTCTCAGCCTGCGCCGTTTGCAGAAAATGGCGAAACCGTGGTCGTCCCGCGCACTACGATTGAAGTCGATGATGACAACGAGAAACGCCTTGCCGTCTTAGAAGCGGGCGTGAGCCTGCAGGACCTTGTCGATGGGCTCAATGCCCTAGGCGTTGGACCGCGCGATATGATTGCCATTTTGCAAGCACTGAAGGCGGCTGGCGCCATCCAAGCTGAGCTGGAGATTATCTAATGTTAGAAGTGATCAGTCCCGCGGCCCTCTCCGGCAAAATCCAAACGCCATCACAGGCCCGCAAAGCAGCTGAAGAGTTTGAAGGAATGTTCTTGTCCACTTTACTGGAGACCATGTTCTCTGGCCTTGAGACGGACGGGCCTTTTGGAGGGGGCAATAGCGAAGAAATGTACCGCTCCATGATGGTTCAAGAATATGGCAAAGCCATCACTGCCTCCGGCGGCATTGGCATATCTGACGTCTTAGAACGGCAACTGCTTAGCTTGCAGGAGATTTAATCATGCAGCCCCAGGCCATACAAACACCAACCAATGCAGACCAGCATCACCAGGAAGTCGCTACAGCGCTGATGGCAGTAACGAATGATCTAACTGCGCTTCTGACAGATGAGTCCAATATGCTCGTCAAAGGCCAATCAGAGGACATCGCTGCGCTTTCAGGGCGCAAAGCTGAGTTGTTTTCAGCGTATCAAAAGTCCATGGCCACCATTAAAGCGGCAGCAAGCCCGCGTCTGATGATCCAAGAGGACGTACGCCAAGCCCTTCGCAAAGGAGCACAGCGCTTCAAGGTTGCGCTAGAACGCAATCAGCAGCTGCTAGAGAAACGTATGGAAAGCTCTCAGCAGTTAATGACGACGATTGGCAAAGAAGTGCAGCGCCAGCAAAACCCTGTGCAAACATATCAAAGCCCGCACACTGGCAGCGCGAAACAAGCACCTACCAGCTTGGCCGTCAATCAGACCATCTGAGCCATTGCCTCAACCACGCGCTTGGCGCCGTGACCGTCAATTGTTCCTTGGGCTTTGCGCGCTTGGAGGGCCCTAGCCTCGTCATCATCAAGCAGTCTTTTAAGCGTTGGCACTAAGCTCTGCGCGTCTTTTTTGACGCGCCAATCAACGTGCATAGAGCCGCCAAGGCGGGCAAAGTTCTGCGCCCCGCTTAGCTGATTGTCTGCAATCACAACAGCCACAAAAGGACAGCCAAGATAGGCTGCTTCCCACTGGACAGTTCCCGCCGCTACGATCGCCGCATCGGCCCACTCTAGCTGCGCCGCCATATCGAAACGGCCTTCAACATACTCAAGCCGCGCAGCGCCAAGGTCTGCGGGTAGCGATTGGACGGGGCCAACGCCAACTAAAACCCTTATATGCATGTCCTCACTGGCCAACGGTTTTAGCGCTTCCAATACCGTCGGCGCAGCGCCAGCTGGATCGGTGCCGCCGCAGCTCACCAAGATCGTGTTTACACGCCCGGTGCGCCGACGCACGGCAGTGCCCAATAGCTCCTTGCGCAGCAATACATAATCAGCGCCAGCAAGCACGCGCTTGGCATCTCCATACGCCTGCGTGCGCGCGCCAGGGTTGGGGTTGAGCGCAAGAGCGCAGGCATAGGGTCCATTGTTGCCGAGGTCATCGATGACCAGCATATGGTGAGCGTAAGTTTTCAGACGCGCGCGTTCCTGTGCTTCGATGTCGTAGCTGTCGACCACCAGCCAAGCAGCGCTTGCTTCTCGCGGAGGCGCTTTGAGAACAGTATATCCGCGGGCGTCATAGATATCGGCAACAGCTTCAGGGCATTGCTGTGTCCACAACGCGGGTTTTGCGCCATCAATGGCGAGGGCGTCGGCTAAAGCCAAACAGCGCATCAAGTGGCCAATTCCGCTTTTCCCGCCACCATCTGCGCGCAGCAACACCCTCTCTCCTGCCAAAGCGCTCAACGCCTTTCTGCTCCCGCTAGTCACTTTCTTCGTGCGCAGTAAGCGTTTCTTTACCGCAATTGGCAATGATTTGTTCAGCACAGTGCAAACACATAGCGCCGCCGCAAAAAGTGGCTGCGAATTAGGAGATAGCGCTCATGGGCATGGAACGCCCCCTCGCCCACGCTGGAAAAGCTGGCAAAGCCCTGCAGGCAGCCGTTGAAGGATGGGATCCAGCAGAGGCAAACATTTTTAACAATGCGTCTATCCTCATCACCGGCGCTACCGGGTCTTTCGGCAAAAGCTTCATTAAAACACTGTTTGAACGCTACCAGCCGCGGCGCGTCGCCGTTTTCTCGCGCGATGAACTCAAGCAATATGAAATGCAAAACGATCCAGCCTTTCAGCGAGAGGAGCTCCGCTTTTTCATCGGCGATGTCCGCGATGAACGCCGCCTGGACCTCGCGCTGCGCGGCGTCGATTATGTTATCCATGCCGCCGCTCTCAAACATGTGACGGCAGCAGAATACAACCCCTTTGAGTGCATCCGCACCAATGTGCTTGGCGCTGAAAACTTGGTCCATGCAGCCATTCAACAAGGCGTTAAAAAAGTCATCGCCCTGTCAACAGACAAAGCCGCCAGCCCAATCAATCTGTATGGCGCGTCCAAGCTTGCCAGCGATAAAATCTTTGTGGCGGCAAACAATCTTTCTGGCGCAGAGGGCACCAAATTCTCCGTCGTGCGCTACGGCAATGTGGTTGGCAGCCGGGGCAGCGTTGTGCCCTTCTTCCAAAAACTGATTGAGGAAGGCGCCGAAAGCCTGCCCATTACAGATGAACGCATGACGCGCTTTTGGATCACCCTGCAAAAAGGTGTCGACTTCGTTATGAGTTCCATGGCCATGATGAATGGCGGCGAAGTGTTCGTCCCTAAAATTCCCTCCATGCGCATCAACGATCTAGCCGAGGCGCTCGCGCCGGGTTTGCCGACACATGTGATTGGAATTCGCCCGGGCGAGAAACTCCATGAGGTCATGGTGCCAATTGATGACGCCCGCTCGACCATCGAATTGCAAGATCGCTACGTCATTGAGCCCGTCTTCGCTTGGTGGAACCGCGTTTCTTATCTGGCGCAAGGCGCGCAGGCGGTTAATGAAGAGTTTTGCTATTCGTCAGACAAAAATGACGATTGGCTGTCCCCGCAAGCGTTGCGCGACATGCTTGGCTTGCCCACGGAGCCTGCGCAATGACATCCCTGCCCTATGGCCGGCATACAATCGATGAAGATGATATCGCGGCGGTCAACCGCGTGCTCACCAGCGATTGGCTGACCACGGGGCCTGCCGTTGGCAATTTTGAAGATGCGCTTGAACGCAGCTTAGGCGCCCGCCACGCGGTTGCCGTATCGAATGGAACGGCGGCACTGCACTGCGCCTACAAAGCGCTGGGCATCGGCCCGGGAGACGCTGTCGTTGTTCCAGCCATTACCTTTGTCGCCACGGCAAATGCTGTCCGAATGACCGGCGCAGACGTTGTGTTCGCTGATACTGACCCGGAAACGGGCCTGATGACTGCGCAAACTCTAGAAGATGCCCTTGCGAGCACAAAGCGAGATGTCAAAGCCGTCACCGTGGTCCATCTTGGCGGGCAGCCGGTCGACCTGGCGGCCATATCTGCGCTGTGCAAATCCAAGGGATTGTTTTTAGTTGAAGATGCCTGCCATGCCATTGGCTCGACCTACAAAGACAGCATAATTGGTGATTGCCATTACAGCGATGTGGCCACCTTCTCCTTTCACCCGGTTAAAACCATTGCCATGGGCGAAGGCGGCGCGGTGACAACGGGCGATGCGGCCATTGCAGAACACATTCGAACCCTAAGGCATCATAGTTTAACCGCGCCCACAGGCATGGGCACATCTGCGCCATGGCTGAGGACAATGGATGACCTGGGCTATAACTACCGGGCCTGCGACATCCAATGTGCGCTTGGGGAATCGCAGCTTTCAAAACTTGACTATTTCACCCAAGTACGCCGGGCCTTGGTAGATCAATACCGCGTGACGCTCGACGCCTTGGGGGCCCAGGCGGCTATCAACCCAATCAAAGTCGAAACCGAGCCCTGCTTCCACCTTGCTCAGGTGAAAATCGATTTCCAAGCCATGGGAACGACCCGCGCGGACGTGATGGAAAGCTTGCGCAAGGCCGGCATTCACACGCAAGTCCACTACTATCCAGTTAGCGCCCAGCCCTACTATACCGACCTTTACGGCGTTACAGACACACCTGGCGCCTGGGCGTACTATGATCAAACGCTCTCCTTGCCGCTGCATGCTGGCATGACGCCATCTGACGCCAATTTTGTCTGCCGGACACTCCACAGCATCCTTTCAAAAGAAGAGATCAGCGCATGCGCCTAAGCTTAGGGACAGCACAGTTTGGTCTTGATTATGGGATCACCAATTCTCACGGCCAGGTCTCGCCTGCCCAGGTGGAAGCGGTTTTAGAAACAGCGTTGACCCGCGGGATTACCGACATCGATACTGCGGCAGCCTACGGCAATGCAGAAGCTGTCCTCGCGTCATCACACGTCGATTTTCAAGCCTTTGACATCACCAGCAAGATACCGGCCCTTTCAGGATTAACACTGCCGCAAGCCCTATCCACAATTGAAGCCAGTGTCTGCACCAGCGCGGAACACCTCGGCCCCTCGCTAAACAGCATTTTGTTTCACAGCGCAGCCGACGTTCTTGGCCCCGAGGGACTGCTGTATTGGCAAAAACTAGAAGATGTGGCCGCGCAGTATGGCGCGCAACATATTGGCGTTTCAATCTATGATAGCGGCGACGTCGCTGCGCTTTTAAAGCGGGTGACGCCCAGCGCGGTCCAACTGCCAATCAATGTTCTTGATCAAAGACTGCTGCTTGATGGCACGCTAGAAACCCTCACTGCACGCGGCGTTCACGTTCAAGCGCGCTCTGTGTTTCTTCAAGGGGCCTTGCTGAGCGTACCGGCTACATTGCCAGGCCCACTTCGCGCGCTTGAGGGCACACTGACCGCTCTCAATACGGCGGCAAAGGACAATGGCTGCGAGGTGATGGACCTCTGCCTCGGCTTTCTAAAGCTGACAGGCCTCCTCGAAAGCGCAGTCGTCGGAGTCACGAACGCTGCAGAACTAATTATGATTTGCGATGCGATGGAACGCCCCGTGGCCGCGCTGCCTTATCAGAATTTTAGTGTCTGCGAGCCTACCCTCATCGATCCGAGATATTGGTCAAACCCTCAACAGCGGCGGCAATCGACATGATCATAGCAGTCATCCAGGCCCGTATGGGGTCAACGCGTCTCCCCGGTAAGGTGCTCTTACCGATTTTGGGCCGACCAATGCTTGCGCTTCAAATTGAGCGGGTCAAACGCGCCAAGCTCATTGATCAAATTGTCATCGCCACCAGCGGCCACCCCTCTGACTTGCCCATCCAGCAATTTGCTCAAGAAAACGGTATTCTTTGCATTCGCGGCGCTGTCGATGACGTGCTGGACCGCTACTATCAGGCGGCAAAGCGCACCCAGGCGGAGCATATCGTGCGGCTGACAGGGGATTGCCCGTTAAGTGATCCTGAGGTCATCGACGCTGTGGTGCGGCAACATGTTAGACATCATGAGGACTATACCTCCAACGTTCATCCGCCGACATATCCAGACGGACTTGACGTCGAAGTTCTCACGATGCGCGCCCTCCAAGAAGCTTGGAACAATGCTGATGCAGCATCCGAGCGCGAACATGTGACAAGCTATTTCCGCAGAGACCTGCGCCATGTTGAACGCGGCAATGTTACCAACGAAACAGATGTAAGCCACATCCGCCTTACCGTTGATGAGCCTGAGGACTACGAGGTCGTTAAGAGCGTGTTCGAAGGCTTAGTGGCGATGGGCAATACCTTTGGTATGGAAGACATCATCAAGCTGCTTTAGCAGCATCCTGAACTATGCGCCCTCAACAGCGCGATCAAGCGCAATGCAGGCTTTCAAGCAAGCGTTGAGAAAGAGCGGGCAAAGGGCGCGGCATGACGCAGCCGCTGCGCCCTCATGATACATCGCGCCGATTGCTTCAGCGCGCGCTTAAAAGCATTCCGCTTGGCAGCCAAACCTTCTCAAAATCCCATCTACAATTCCCGCCTGAAATAGCCCCGCAATTCTTTGAGCGCGGAAAAGGCGCTCAGGTTTGGGACGCAGATGGCAAGCAGTATACGGACTTCGTCAACGGCCTTTTGAGCGTGATGCTCGGCTATGGCGACCGCGATGTGGACAGTGCAATCTCTCAGCAGCTGTCTCATGGCATCACCTTTTCCATGCCGCACCGGCTTGAAATGGAGGTTGCGGAACAGTTGATCGCCATGATCCCTTGCGCGCAAAAGGTTCGCTTTGGGAAAAACGGCTCTGACGCGACCGCTGGCGCTATCCGCGTTGCCCGGGCTTATACCGGCCGCGATGACGTGGCTGTGTGTGGGTATCATGGCTGGCAAGATTGGTATATCGGCTCAACGGCGCGCTCCTTGGGCGTACCGGACGCAACACGCGCCCTCACCCACAGCTTTACCTTCAACGATATTTTTAGTCTCAAGCGTTTGTTTGAGAATCCAGACCTAAAGCTCGCAGCCGTCATTCTAGAACCCATGAATGTGGCCTACCCTGCGCCGGGATTTTTAAAGGCTGTGCGCGAGCTATGCGATCGTCATGGCACCGTCCTGATATTCGATGAGACGATCACCGGCTTTCGTTTTGCCAAAGGCGGCGCGCAGGAACTGTTTAATGTAACGCCTGATCTCGCGACGTTCGGCAAGGGGTTGGCCAACGGCATGCCACTATCAGCCATTGTTGGCCAAGAGGACCTCATGCAGGTGATGGATGATATTTTCTTCTCCTTCACCATGGGCGGCGAAACGCTATCCCTTGCAGCCGCAAATGCTGTTTTGACAAAGATCCAAGCAGGCAACGTATTGCCCCACATTCACGCCATGGGAGAGCGCATGCTATCTGGTTTGCGCGCAAAGCATGCGGCACTGGGTCAACCAGACTGGCTCAACATTTGCGGCCACCCATCGTGGTCATTTTCCATGCTTTCAGACAGCGAGAGCGCGGATGCTTGGCAGCTGAAGACATTTTACATCCAGGAAATGGTGGCCAGAGGCTATTTTACACTCGGCTCTCAGAACATGTCCTTTGCCCACAAACAAGCCGATATCGATGGTTTTTTAAACGCATTTTCTCAGGTCCTCGAGCATATGGCAGACGCCATCGCAAGCGGCACAATCGCTCAGACATTGCGCTGCAAGCCAATAGAGCCAGTGTTTAAAGTCCGCGGATAAAACTACGCGCGCCATGACCAGGCCCTAAATCGAGTTCAGGGCTGCGGTTCTTGGGTCCACTTCGAGCTCACCAGCACCAAACAACAAAAAAGAGCCAGCGCGCAGATAAGCACGCTGGCCCAGGTGGAGAAGATCGAGTGCCGCTTCGCGCTAGCCAGACCGTTCAGCCTGACCAGGGTCAACGGCGAATGCTGTTTAGTTACCGAATAGGGACAAGATGACCTGTGGCTGTGAGTTGGCGATTGAAAGAGCCTGGGTTCCAAGCTGCTGCTTCACCTGCAGCGCCTGCAAGCTTGCGCTTTCGCGGGCTAAGTCAGCATCCACGAGGTTCCCAATACCTGTCTCTAGTGTATCAGAGAGCTTGTCAGCAAAGGTGCGCTGAAGCTCCATGGAGCGCGAGCCGGCGCCCATCACGGTCATGACGGAACTCACGTTTTGGATGGCATCATCGATGGTTGCGATCAGAGCCTGTGCCTGCGCATCGGATGTAAACGTAGCGCCTGCTGACAATCCTACATTGGTGCTGGAGAGCGATAGATCCTGATGCGGGATCGAGATAGACTGAGTAGCATCCGCGTTGGTGATCGCCGTTACGATATCACCGCCGCCATTGATCAAGTTGGTACCATTAAAGGTCGCATTGTCCACCAAGGTCGTAATCTGATCACGCAGAGCGTTAAAGTCTTCCTGCAGGGCAGAGCGGCTTTGATCATCTAGGCCGCTATCAGCGGCTGCTACCACTTTCTCTTTCATTTGAATGAGAACGTCCGCAATGGACTCCGATGCTGCAAGGGCAATGTCGACCGCTGAGATGGAGCGATCCAAACTCTGCTTCACCGCGGACAAGCCTTGCAAGTTTGCGCGCAAGTTTTGTGCAATAGCGTAGACGGCTGCGTTGTCTTTAGCGTTCTGGACTTTGAGACCCGTATTGATCCGCAGCTGCGTCGCTTGCAAATCATCATTGGTCCGGTTCAAATTTTGCAGGGCATTCAGCGCTGCTGCATTGGTATTAATCGATAGGCTCATGTTGGCCTCCTTCTGGTGCGTCGATCTCCTCCGATGGGTCACTTACAAACCTATCGGTATGACGCCGGCTTATCAGCAGGAAGCGTGCCAGTTTAGAATTTTAAATCTAGGCTATTGTTTTAAAACACTTTATCGGGTTCGAAGCTCGTCACGCGTGGGACATAATGTTACTGTGAAGGGCTAGTTTTGCCGGTTGACGGCAAATATTGCCTGGCAAATCTGACCACGAACGGCAGGCGTGAGGGTCTAAAAATGCGAAAACCAGCTGGCGTTTTCAGGATTGTCGCATCCCTTAAACACCAGCTGGCGATCGTACGCATAAGCAAAGTTACTTTGACCTGCTGACAATCAGGTCCGAATGCAACTGAACCAAGCTGCAATTCGTTTCTTGTTTAGGCAGTATCGTCCAAAATCTTCCCATCACGCCCTTCAATAGAGGACATGATTTTCAGCATATCTTCCGACGGGAACTGACGTTCCACCTGCCCTGAATCTTTATTAACGGCCTTGTAAACAAAGCGGCCACTGGCCTCATGTTTTTCAACCTCAATTCGTAAGTTGACGAAACCTTCTCCAAATGCTTCGCTGAGGGCCTTCTCCACCCGGGCCAGCGCGCTTATCTTCACGCTTTCGTCTTTTTCAGCCTTGTCCGCCGCTTGTACCGATTGGTCCTTCGGTAAATCTGGCGCAACGAGGCCTTGATCCGCCCGGTTTCCTACCCCCCGGCTTGTCTCTACAGTTTGAGGCAAAGCCGAGGTGGTTGAGGTCACCTTCGTGTTTGGACTTATGCCTTCCATGATGCATTCCTTTTTTCAAAAGGGCACCCAGCCGCGCGTACGCAACAAGTAACTCTGTCGCGGCTGGGCTTAAACCCTCGCATCCGATACTCTGGCGCGAAGGGGCGATATTGGGCGGCTCATGACTGCCCAGTATCAATTCTTAAACCGGCTCTTACCTGAAGAGCGACAGCACTGCCGACGGTGCCTGGTTGGCAATCGACAAGGCCTGGAGACCCAGCTGCTGTTTCACCTGGAGGGACTGCAACTTCGCGCTTTCTTGGGCTAAGTCAGCGTCCACAAGGTTGCCGATACCAGCTTCAATGGTATCGGATAGCTTGGTCACGAAGGTTTGCTGTGCTTCAAGTGTCCGTGCAGCAGAGCCTAGCTGAGATAAGCTCGAGTTAACCGAGTTGAGGGCTGTCTCGATCTCCGCTACCAGTGACGCGGCGTTGGCGGCGGATGAAATCGTCGATGCGCTGAGCGATGCCGCGCCGCCTGAAGCAGATACGTTTTGAGCGGCAACAGAGAACGTCTGTCCTGTTGGTTTGCTACTACGGAGACCAGACCAAGGAAATTCCTAAAAAAACCAAAAGGCCCAATATCATTTTCATTATGTCTGATGACCACGCCTATCAGGCCATCAGCGCGTACGGAAGTCAACTG
>JBCCAR010000059.1:0-8508 GCA_039814715.1 Pseudomonadota bacterium | reverse complement strand
TGACGATGTGAACGCGTATTGGACGCAGCGCGCGGCGGAGTTGAGCGACTTAGAAGGCGCGCGGTTCATCTATATTGCTGCTGATGACCGAGGCGAAAGAGACGCCTTAATTGCACTCGCTCGCCAAACCAGTGCGCTGCTCAACGTTGTGGACGTGACGGATGCCTGCGAATTTATCACGCCGGCTTTGGTCGAGCGAGCGCCACTCACAATTGCAGTCTCCTCCGATGCAGCTGCGCCGGCATTGTCGCGTCATATCAAGGGCGTACTCGAGCAGCTGCTTCCTGCAAAACTAGGCGACCTTGGTGCTTTGATTGAAGGGGCCCGCTCTAAGTTGAAAGCGGCTTTCCCAAACACGGATGACCGGCGGCGGTTTTTAGATAAGCTCATCAAAGGCGGGCTTGGCCATATCGAGACGCAGAAGGCTCTGGGCGACGCCATTGAGGCGCATAAGGCAACAACTGTGCAAACGGGTCGCATTGCGATTGTCGGCGCAGGCCCTGGCGACCCGGAGCTCCTTACACTCAAGGCGCACCGCTATCTTCAAGACGCAGATGTGATTGTGCACGACAAACTTGTCTCGGACGATATTTTGGATTTGGCGCGCCGGGACGCGGAGCGCATTTATGTCGGCAAATCGCGCGCAAACCATAGCATGCAGCAAGGCGATATCAGCCAGCTTTTGGTTACCCTCGCGCGGCAAGGCAAATTTGTCGTCCGGCTCAAAGGTGGTGACCCGTTTATTTTTGGCCGCGGCGGGGAAGAATTAGATGTGGCCACAGCTGCCGGTGTGGAAACGGAAGTTGTTCCTGGGATTTCAGCGGCTCTTGGCTGCGCGGCCAGCAGCGGCATTCCGCTCACCCACCGGGACCACGCGTCTGCTGTTAGCTTTGTAGCAGGGCAGCGCAAAGACTTAGCCCGCCAGGATTGGACCGGTTTGGCAGGGCCTGGCCGAACGTTGGTTGTGTATATGGGTCTTGCCTCGGCGGCTGACATTTCCGCCAAGCTCAAAGCCGATGGTGTGGCCGCGGATATGCCGGTAGCCATCTTAGAAAATGGAACGCGCAGCGATAGCCGGACCTTGCATACCGATTTGGCAGCTATGGCGACTGAGATTGGCGCGCATGACGTTAGAAGCCCGGCTCTGCTGGTGATTGGCGATGTGGCGGCGCGCGACAGAGCAGCGCGGCTTAATGCGCTTTTGGCGGATGTCGTTCCGCTGCAATCACTCGCTGGAGGGGCATCATGAGCACAGGAAAAATTCTCACGGGCAATTTGCTTTTAACAGGCGATGTCGTCTTTCTAACGCCGTCTGGAGACTGGTCCGTTCGTGCAGACGAAGCACGCTTTGCTGTGCGCCAAGCGGATATTGCAGCCCTTGAAGCGGCCGAAAAGGAAGCCGTGGCAGCCAATAAGGTGGTCTCGACGGAAATCATTGACGCACAGAAAACCGCGCAAGGCGTATGGCCAACGCGCAACCGAGAACAAATTCGCGCCAAAGGGCCGACGACCCACACCCAGTTCGGCCATCAGGCCCGCTTTGATTTATCGGCTTTTGAAGGAGCCTGACCCATGTATCAGTACGACACCTATGACAAACAAGCTGTACGCGAGCGCGCAGCTGATTTTCGCGACCAAGTTGAACGCCGGATTGCGGGCAAGCTGAGCGAAGATGAGTTCAAACCGCTGCGGCTGCAGAACGGGCTCTATCTTCAGCTCCACGCCTATATGCTGCGCGTAGCAATCCCCTATGGGGTGTTGTCGTCAAAGCAAATGCGCAAGCTGGCGTATATCGCACGCACCTATGACAAAGATTATGGCCATTTCACCACGCGGCAGAATATTCAGTACAACTGGATAAAATTAGCCGATGCACCTGATATTTTAGATGAGCTGGCATCTGTTGAGATGCATGCCATTCAAACCTCGGGCAATTGTATCCGCAATATCTCGTCAGATCAGTTCGCAGGCGTCGCCGCTGATGAAGTGGAAGACCCACGCCCATGGTGTGAATTGCTGCGCCAATGGTCCACATTTCATCCTGAATTCGCCTTCTTGCCGCGCAAATTTAAGATTGCTGTCAATGCCAGCCCGGCTGACCGTGTCGGCGTTAAGCTCCATGATATTGGCATCACCATCACGCATGGTGAAGATGGTGAGCGCCGCTTTGCGGTCTATGCCGGGGGCGGGCAGGGGCGTACGCCGATGATTGGAAAGCTGATGCGAGAGGATGTCGGCGAAGCCCATCTGCTTAGCTATCTTGAAGCAATTCTGCGGGTGTATAACCGCTATGGGCGGCGCGACAATAAGTATAAAGCCCGCATCAAAATCCTTGTCCACGAAATGGGCGCGGATGTCTTTCGCGATGAGGTAGAGGCTGAATGGCAAAAGATTGAAGGCGGTCCAGTTGACGCCGATGTGCGCGAATTCTTGCGCATTGAGCAGTATTTCGCTCCGCCGAAATATGACGCAGATGCGCCCGCAGCGGCAGGCCAATCACGTGAACGTGCATCCCATGATGCCGCCTTTGCGTCATGGCTGCGCAACAACAGTTTTGACCATAAGGTGCCAGGCTATAAAGCGGTCACCATCTCTTTAAAGCCGCATGATGGCATTGCCGGGGATGCAACCTCCGCGCAAATGGACGCGGTCGCGGACTTTGCAGATAATTTCGGCTTTGGCGAAGTGCGCGTGACCCATGCGCAAAACCTGGTGCTGCCTGATGTAGCAGAAGGGGATTTGCCTGCGCTTTATGATGCGCTCAAAGCGCATAACCTTGCCTCGGCCAATCAAGGACTGTTGACGGACATGATTGTTTGTCCTGGGCTTGATTACTGCGCGCTCGCCAATGCACGCTCCATCCCCATTTCGCAAAAAATTGCGAAGCGCTTTGATGACCTTGGCCGCCTTGAAGATATTGGTGATGTGAAGCTGAAAATCTCCGGCTGCATCAATGCCTGCGGGCATCACCATGCGGGTCACATCGGTATTTTAGGCGTCGATCGGAAGGGCACCGAAAATTATCAAATCCTGCTCGGCGGGTCAGCGGAGGAAGATACCTCCCTGGCACAAATCATCGGGCGCGGTTTTGATGAAGATGGCACTGTCGATGCCATTGAGACCATCATCGATGTGTACAAAGAAAAGCGCGGCGATGATGAAACCTTTCTCGATACCTATCGCCGCATAGGCATGCAGCCCTTTAAGGAGGCGGTCTATGGCGCATAGTGTTGAATTTCGTGCCATTACCCCGGCGGATTGGACGTTTCATGACGATATTGACGGCGCTGCCAAGGCGGCATTCCCGGTCATAGACGCCACTCAAATTGAACGGTTTTTAGAACGCAATGATATCGCGGCCCAGGCCCTTGGTGTGCGCTTGTCGCCAGACACAAAGGTGGAAGAGCTCGCCAGCCGTCTTGACCAAATTGCGCTTATTGAAGTGGATTTCCCAGCCTATACCGATGGGAGAGGCTATTCCCAGGCGCGTGTGTTGCGTGAGCATATGGGCTTTCAAGGCGAGCTGCGCGCCATTGGCGATGTGCTCATTGACCAGCTCAGGTTCATGCAGCGCTGCGGTTTTGATGTGGCTGTGCTTGCCGATCATGTTGATCCATCGGATGCCCAGGCCGCGCTAGAGCGCTACGGCGTTTGGTATCAACCTGCCGCCGATGATCACCCCCCAGCGCATAGACTGCGCCGCTTTGTTCCCAACTGGGAGATTTAAGTCATGCCGATCAGTCAGGGCCAAGTTGATGCCCTTAACGACAAATATAAAAACGCCACGCCGCAGCAGTTGATGCGCGGCGTGCTTACGGAAGATTTTCCGGGCCAAGTGTCCTTGGTATCGTCGTTTGGAACAGAATCGGCGGTGCTGCTACATATGGCGGCTCAAATTGATAAAACTGTAGACGTTGTCTTTATCAATACGGGCAAGCTCTTTGGCGAAACCATTAAGTATAAAAACAAGCTGGTAGAGCAGCTCGGCCTTAGCCGTGTGCGTACGATTATGCCAAAGCCCGCATTGCTCGATCAAAATGATCCGCGCGGCGTCTTATGGTCTCAAAATGCGGACCGTTGTTGCTACACGCGCAAAGTCGAGCCGATGCAACGTGCCTTGAAAAATGTCAATATCTGGATTTCCGGCCGGAAAGGGTTTCATGGCGCTGGCCGGGACGCCCTGCCGCTGTTTGAACTTGTCGAAGGGCGCATCAAAATCAATCCGCTAGCGAAGTGGTCCAAAACCGAGTTGGATGCTTATTTTGAAAGCTATGCTTTGCCCAAACACCCGCTCGAAGCGGATGGCTATTTGAGTGTTGGGTGCATGCCGTGCACAACGCCGGTTTCTGAAGGCGAAGATATGCGCGCTGGGCGCTGGCGTGGTAGCGATAAAACCGAGTGCGGCATTCATATGCCGGTGGGTCAGCCAGGGCGCCGGTCTATTCTGCCTGCTGCAAGGCGCGGCGCGGCGTAAAATATCGTTACGCTGCTGCTTTCTCCTGCGCAGCGGCGACCAGGGCTTTGACAATCTGTAGTGCCACCTTCGCACGGCGGTTGACGCTTGCTAAGTCTTCCAAGACGACCAAGCGATGGTCGGGGCGCAATTTGGCTGTGCGTCGACTGTTTGAAATGAAGTCAACCAGGCCCGCGGGATTGGCAAACTGATTGTTGTGGAAGGAGAGGGTGATGCCTTTCGCGCCTGCTTCCAGCTTAGAAATGCCGGCGTCGCGACACAGTTGTTTGATTTCGACCACTTTCAGCAACTGCTCAGCCTCGTCTGGGATCGGGCCAAAGCGGTCGATGAGCTCTGCGGCCAGGCCATCGAGGGAGAGCTTGTCATCGACGCTGGCGATGCGCCGATAAAGGTTCATGCGAATTTGCAAATCGGGGACGTAGCTCTCTGGTATCAGCACGGCGAGGCCGAGATTGATCTGCGGCGAGAAATCATCATCGGGCTGTTCAGCGCCTTTGGCGGCTGCCACTGCCTCTTCCAGCATCTGCTGGTAAAGCTCCACGCCGACTTCTCTAATGTGGCCTGACTGTTCATCGCCAAGCAAATTGCCAGCGCCGCGCAGGTCCATATCATGGCTGGCTAAGGTAAAGCCTGCGCCCAATGTATCGAGCGATTGTAGGACTTCGAGCCGTTTAAGTGCGTTGTCGGTCATGCGTTTGGAGGGTTTAGTGGTCAGATAAGCATAGGCGCGCGCTTTAGAGCGGCCAACACGGCCGCGGATTTGATATAGCTGCGCTAGGCCAAACATATCTGCGCGGTACACCACGAGGGTGTTGGCGCTAGGAATATCGAGCCCACTTTCAACAATGGTCGTCGATAGCAGGACATCGTATTTGCCGTCATAAAACGCATTCATCACATCTTCGAGCTGGCCGGAGGGCATCTGTCCATGGCCAATTACAAATTTGACTTCCGGAACGTGCTCTTCAAGGAACTTCGAGGCTTCTTCCAAGTCTGAAATACGCGGCACAACGAAAAAGCTCTGTCCGCCTCGGTAATGTTCGCGCAGCAAGGCCTCGCGTAGCACCATATCATCAAAGGGCGTTACGAAGGTTCGTACGGCGAGGCGGTCAATCGGCGGCGTTGCAATGATGCTGAGTTCGCGCAGGCCAGATAGGGCCAATTGCAAAGTGCGAGGAATGGGTGTCGCGGTCAGCGTGAGCACATGCACATTCGCGCGTAGCTGCTTGAGCCGCTCCTTATGATTGACACCGAAGTGTTGTTCTTCATCAACAATGACCAAGCCCAAATTGTCGAATTGGACGGACTTTCCAAGAAGCGCGTGGGTCCCGATGACAATGTCTAAGTCGCCATCCGCCATGCCAGCCTTAACCACATTGGCTTGCTTGGTGGTGACCAAACGGCTGAGCTGGCCGATTTTGAGCGGCCAGCCACGGAATCGGTCTTGAAAGGTCTTGTAATGCTGGCGCGCGAGCAAGGTGGTTGGACAAATAACAGCCACCTGCTTGCCAGTCATTGCTGCAACAAAGGCGGCGCGCAAGGCGACTTCGGTTTTGCCAAAGCCAACATCGCCGCAGACCAGCCGGTCCATTGGCCGCCCACTCGCCATATCGGCCAGCGTGTCTTCTATGGCGCGCAATTGATCGTCGGTTTCATCATAAGGGAAACGTGCACAAAATTCGTCATAGAGCCCATCTGGTGCCTCACAAGCATCGCCCTTTCGCAGTTCGCGAGCAGCAGCAATTTTTATGAGTTCGTCAGCGATTTCGCGGATACGTTGCTTCGCGCGCGCCTTACGGTTCTGCCACCCCGCCCCGCCCAGTTTATCTAGCGTTGTGGCGGCCTCTTCGCCGCTAAACCGGCTGAGAACATCGATATTCTCAACAGGGACGTAAAGCGACGCATCGCCTGCATAGCGTAACCAAACACAGTCATGCGGCGCGCCATGGACCTCAATGGTTTGCAAGCCTTCAAAGCGGCCAATCCCGTGATCCACATGGACCACATGGTCTCCGGGACTGAGCTGAGACACTTCTGTGAGGAAATTCTCTGCTTTTTTGGTTTTGCGCGCTTTACGGATGAGCCGGTCGCCAAGAATGTCTTGCTCGGTAATCCAGCCAAGGCCGTCAAATTCGAGGCCCTGCTCAAGCGGCAGAACGGCCATTCCCACAGCGGTATCGGACAAGGTTTTTGCAGCTTGCAGATTTGGCACCATGGCTATTTGGTCAACGCCGTGGTCGCTTAAGACTGTGCTAAGCCGGTCTGCCGCGCCCTCTGAATACGCAACGATGATGGGCTTGGCGCCGCGGCCACGCAAATCTTTAAAATGGCCGGTGACGGCATCATAGATATTCGTGGCACCGTCTTTGCGTTCTGGCGCGAAATTGCGCCCAGCCTTCGCGCCGAGCGATAGATTGGAGCGCCCGGCCACATCGAAAGGTGTTAACGTAACGGCGTGAAATTCGCTCAGCAGAGCTTTCCATTCTGCCGCGCCAACATAGAGCTGTTCCGGCGGCAAAGGTTTATAGGGAGAGGACAAGCTGCCTTCTGCATTGAGGGCTGCTTTGCGGGTCTCGTAATAGTCTTCAATCGCTTTGAAGCGTTCTTGTGAGGCTGCTTCGACATCTGCATCAAGCGTGACGGTTGCCGTCTCCTCAAGCGTCTCCAAAATGGTCTCCAGCTTTTCAAAGAACAGCGGCATCCAATGGTCAATGCCTGGTGCGCGGCGGCCTTCGCTGGCGGCTTCATAAATGGGGTCATCATCCATAACGGTGCCGAACAGTGCCACATAGGCCTTACGGAAGCGGGTGATAGCGTCTGGAGAAAAGTCTAACTCGCTGGCAGGTACGATTTGCAGGGTCTTGAGGCTATGCGTTGTGCGCTGACTGATGGGGTCAAAGGCGCGCAGGCTATCAATCTCATCGCCAAAAAAATCGACGCGCACTGGCTCGGCGCTGCCGGAAGGCCAGAAATCGGCTAAGCCCCCGCGAATGGCGAAGTCGCCGGGCTCATTGACAGTTGTGGCGCGCATATAGCCGCGCTGCGTCAGAAAAGCAGCTAAGCTTTCCATGCTGAGGCTGTCGCCGCGCTTGAGCATTAAGGAGGACGCATCGAGCCATCCGCGCGGGACCACGCGCTGACTTGCGCCATTGAGCGTTGTTACAATGATGCGTGGGCGCTCACTGTGTTTTGATCTGAGAGCGGCAAGCGCGCGAATACGCGCTGCTGACAGGTCGGCATTCGGTGAGACTCGGTCGTAGGGAAGGCAGTCCCAAGCGGGAAGGGTGATCACCTCTATATCCGGCGCAAAAAACGCCAATTGGTCACGCATGTACAGCATCCGGCTATCATCAAGCGCGATATGCAGCACGCTGGGCGCCTCGCTTGGATGGCGTGCGCGCGCTAGGGCGGCAAGCAATTGCACATCGCTGCCAGCGAGGGCATTGCTGATTGTTTTTGGCCGGGTATCGCCGCTCAGCCGGGCCAGCAAGTCTTCGGTAATGGGCAAAGCGCTACCAGCCTAACTTCATGGTATCCTGGATATAATCCAGCTTCTGCATGTCCTTCATCATGTCGGTGTCAAAGGCCGGCGGGGGCGGCTGTTTGCCGGTAATCCAGGCCATGATATCGACATCTTGCTGCATCATCAGCGCTTCCAGCCAAGTGACATCATCTTCGCCCAGCGTGCTGGCGCGCGCTTCCACGTATCCGCCCAGCATAATATCGGCTTCTTTTGTCCCGCGATGGCTGGCGCGAAATTTCAAACGGCGAAGGCGGGTATCCTCGGTCATGGGCTTTCTCTTGCGCTCTTAGCGGGGCAGTGTGTTTCAGGGCTTTCCCTACGGGGATGTATTGCTAATGTAGCGCAATGACAACCCGCCCGATGCTGCAACCCCATGCGACCTGACGTCCTGTTCCCGCTCTTTGCCGATGTGGCCAAGCTCAGCGGTGTCGGGCCCAATCTAAAAGCATGCTTGGAACGGCTGAAAATTGCGCGCGTTGCGGATTTGTTATGGCACTTGCCAGGCGGTGTT
>JBCCAR010000024.1:0-48941 GCA_039814715.1 Pseudomonadota bacterium | reverse complement strand
GTTCTGCATGGGTGCTGGAAAGTGCGCTATTTGCAAAAACAGGTGCGGTAAGCTCAGTTGGGAAAAAACCGGGTGCAATCGCGTTGGCGTTGACCCCTTCGGCAGACCAGGCTTCTGCCATGGAAATCTGATAGATCGTCGCGCCGCGCCACCAGTCTGTCATCAAACCCCAAGTCCATCTTTTGCGTTAGAGCGCCATATATGGCGCAAAAAGGTCAACGCCGCGTTGCCAAGACCCCATCCTCCATAATCGTGTGAAAATGGCAACATCTGTGCTCAGTGTGTATTCGTTTTGACATCATTTTTGAAAATTGGTCTGGACAAATTTTTTTGGAAAGGTTCAACTAATAAGACAAATACCTCGCCGGTAGGGGGTTGAGGAAAAACAGTCTAACAGGGGGAACACCATGCCACATTTGATGCGCACGACCAGCTTATCGGCACTTGCCGCAGCTTTGATGATGACGGGCGCTGCAGCGCAGGATGAGTCAAGTGGCTTGATTGAAGACATTCTCATCACCGCGCGTAAGAAGGCTGAAACGCTACAAACCGCGCCGATCTCAGTGGGAGCCTTGACAGCCGAGAGTATCAATCAGCTCGCAGTCCGCGATGTGGCTGATATCGCCAAAACGATTTCAGGCATTTCCTTTGAGAACGATTTTGGCCGCCAGGGCGATCGTCCCACCATCCGTGGCCAAGCCAGTATCTTGGGCGAAAGCGGCGTCGCCTTCTTCGTTGATGGTGTCTACACTTCGAACTCGATTAGCAACATTAACGTTCAAGAAGTTGATCGCATCGAGGTTGTTAAAGGCCCGCAATCCGCCTTGTATGGCCGCAACACGTATTCTGGGGCCATCAACGTCATTACGCGCAAGCCTGGAGAGGAATTTAGTGGGCGTTTGCTTGCAGAAGCGGCCGAGTTTGGAGATCTGCAGTTCACGGGCTATGTCTCAGGCCCCATTACTGATAATTTGGGTTTTATCGTTTCAGCACGCTATTACGAGCGTGATGGCACCTTTACCAATCAATTCGATGGTGATGACCTTGGAGACGAGCAGTCCACTAATTTCTCCGGCGGCTTGTTCTTTGATCCAAGCGAAAGCGCGCGTTTTGAACTTCGTGTTGCTTATGGTGAGGATCGCGACGGTCCTATTCCATCATTCTTGCAACGTGCGGACGACAACAACTGCTTCACGGATACCGGTGCTCTTTACAACGGAAATGGTCGCTATTTTTGTGGGACTATCGACGCTGAGCCGTCGAATTTAGATTACTCGCGTCAGTTTGCGACCCGTCCAGGTTTTTCGCGTGATCGTCTGAATGCGAGTTTGAAGTCTGAATTTGACTTTGATTTCGCGACCTTTACGCACATTGTTGGATTTAACGAAAATGATGAGACATTCAGGTCAGATTCTGACCATGGGCCCTTCTCGTTTGAGCCAGTTTTCTTCGCAGGCTTTCCTTCACCCCCACCGTTTGCGCCGCCCTTTAGGATAGGTGTTGCTTATGGTGGCATTGCAGACTTCTCTTTCGAGCAAGAATCTGAACAACAAGAGTTCTCCAACGAAATTCGTCTAGCCTCGAAAGGTGATGGCCCACTTCAATGGCTCGTCGGGGGGTTCTATCTGGATATTGATCAAGCCAACCAAGGGATCCGCAATGTCCCAACGACTGCTCAGGCGCAAGCTGACTCCAACTTTTTAGTCGGTGTCAATGATATCATTGGCAAGACTATAAGTCGTGGCCCATTTCCTGGATTCTATGACCCTAGTATTCCATTGAATTTTAACCCGGAGGACTCGTCGCCTGAAGAGTTGTCTTTTAATCTTGATAATCCTTCGCAGCTAATTGTTGCGCGCAATCGCGATGAGGAAGATATTCGTAATATCGCGTTGTTTGGCCAGATCAGCTATGACTTTACCGATCGCTTTTCGGCATCGGTAGAATTGCGTTATGCTGAAGACAGAATCCGGGCGCGTCGGATAATCCAAAATTTAGGTCAAGAACCGACCGATACTGTCGACTTTTCACAGACGTTTAAGTCTTTCACGCCGCGTTTTACCGCTAACTTCCAGGCAACGCCTGACAATCTGTTTTACGCTAACATCGCTAAAGGCGTAAAACCGGGCGGTATTAACGGTGCGACGGCTATCCAACTGAGCCAAGGAGATGTCGCTGGCGCCGATGGCCCTAGCGCTGCTTTCTTTGACGAAGAAGAAGTCTGGGCTTTTGAACTTGGCACAAAGAACACTTTTCTTGAAGGGCAACTTCGTTTTAACGCCGCCGCTTTCTTTAATACGGTGTCTGGCTACCAGTTGACGCAAACAGTGGCAGCTGGCAATGGTACAACGTCAGCGACAACGAATGCAGGTAATGCTGACATCTATGGGATTGAAGTTGAGACAATCTTTGCCCCAGCTGCACTGGAAGGCGTAACGTTCACCTTCAATGGCACCTGGGTAGATAGTACGTTTACCTCTGGCTTTGATGAGAACCAGGGCGTCCTTAACGATGTTCTAGACGATATGTCAGTCAACTGTTCGACAGGGGATCAATTCCCCAACGACTTTGACGACGATAATGAAAACGGAATTTTTGATGAAGGCGAGGAAATTTGTACGTCTTTGTTTGGCGACATCACCGGTAAACGTATTCCGCGCCAAGCGCGATGGCAGCTGTTTGGCGATGTGACATATCGGGGCAACATCACCGACGACATTGGTTTCTTTATCGGCGCGAATGTCTCTTATCAAAGCTCACAATTCGTTCAGGTTCATAATGAAGCATCTTTTGGCGAATTCACTCTGGTTAATCTCAATGCCGGAATTCAAGGCGACTTCTGGGAAGTTCAGATATTCGGACGAAACATTACAAATGAAGACTCTCCCGTCAGCGTAACGCGTTATGTTGATGGTCAAGAAGATTTCCGGCGGGCGTTCTTCGGCGTGCAGCGCCCCGGCAGCCAATGGGGTGGCCGGGTGATCTTTAAATACTGATCGTTAGAAAGGTCGTAGCACAACATAGGCCTGGCCTTGGTCAGGCTTTTTTTGTTGTCAAGTGAAGGGCTTGAGCCAAGGCGGCAGACGGTCTTTGGGTTTAAAGTTGGCCCAGCGGATCCACTGGGTTTCCTGGCCTTTAGGAAGCGCGATCTCGTGGACGCGCAATATGTGGGCAATCAGCAATTCTGATTGCATATAGGCGAAGTGATCGCCGAGACAGATATAGACCCGCCGCCGAATGGGAGCCAAGCATCGTTTTTCTGCGCGCCTAAGCCTTACCATATCCCCCGCCGCCAGGGGTGTAAATTTCAAGAATATCCCCTGGCTGGGCGTTAACAGTATCGCGGGCGCTTAGGGTCGAAGCCTTGCCATTACGGATGAATCGGTTGATGCCGGGGTGTCCATTTTCACCGCCCATGAGGCCTTCCGGCGCTTGTGTACGGTTGCTGGTGAGTAGAGAGACTTCCATCTGATCAAGGAATTCAAAACCCCTTATTAAACCATTGCCGCCCCTATATTGCCCCTTGCCACCGCTTCCTTCGCGTTGCTGCATACGTATAAGCCGCACCGGCAAGCGCTTTTCGATCACTTCCGGGTCTGTGAGGCGGGAGTTTGTCATGTCGCTATGAAGTGCGCTGGCGCCGTGAAAGCCCGGTCCGGCGCCTGTTCCCCCGCCGAGGGTTTCATAATATTGCGCGTTCTCATTGCCAAAAATGACGTTGTTCATGGTGCCTTGGCTGGCGGCGCGTGTATTTAGGGCAAGAAATAAAGCATTGACGATGGCTTGGCTGGTTTCGACATTGCCAGCGACAACCGCGGCTGGCGGGGCGGGGTTTATCAAGCTGCGTTCAGGCACAATCAAATCAATGGGCTCTAGGCACCCTGCATTGAGCGGGATGGGGTCATCTACCAAACAACGCAGAACATAGAGCACTGCTGCTTTCGTTACCGCGAGCGGTGCGTTGAAGTTATGCGGCCCTTGTTTGCTACTGCCGGTAAAATCGATGGTTGCCCTGCCTGTGTCTGCATCGGGCTTGATTGAAACACGAATGCTGCCAATTCCAGCGATATCATGGTGATAGGAGCCCGGCTTCAGGCTTCGTATGACGCGGCGAACGACCTGAGCGGCGTTCTCTTGAATGTGCGCCATGTTGCGTTCGACTGCTGCTAGGCCTTGCTCTTCGATGAGCATTAGCAACGCCGCCGCGCCTGTTTGGCACGCAGCCACCTGTGCTTTCAGGTCGGCGATATTTGTTTCGGGTGCGCGCGCGGGATGTGCCCCTTGGCTCAGACATGCGTCAATGGCTTCACGTTGAAGCACTTGCCCGCGCAAGATCTCTGCAGCCGACAAAAGGCACCCTTCTTCTTCGATGTGTATAGAATTGGCTGGCATGGAACCGGGTGTTATGCCGCCAATATCAGCATGGTGGCCGCGGCTGGCAACGAAGGCGCAGGGGGCTTGATCGCTTCCATGGAAGACCGGCATCACAACGGTCACATCGGGCAAATGCGTGCCGCCATCATAGGGGTCATTGTGCGCAAAAGCGGTGCCGTGTTCAAAGACAGCGATTTTCGCAATCAAGGCTTTGACGGTTTCGCCCATGGAGCCCAAGTGCACAGGCATGTGCGGCGCATTGGCGACTAAATTCCCGGCGGCATCAAACACGGCGCATGAGAAATCCAGCCGCTCTTTAATGTTGACCGAATGGGCCGTGCGTTCCAGCACGGCGCCCATTTGTTCAGCAATGGCCATGAAGCGGTGGTGGTAAAGCTCTAGCTCAATGGCTTTGCTGGCTGGGTCAGCGCTCTTGCTTTGCCCGGTATCGTGGTGCGTTAAAAGGAGCGTGTCATCAGACAAACGCTTCGCGCGCCATTGCGGCTCGACAATGGTTGTTGCGCCATCGGAGAGGAGTATGGCTGGGCCATCTTGCTGGGTGATGGTCGCTGCTGCTTGCAAGACAGCGTGGCGGCTTTCGCCAAAATGCGCGGAGACCTCAATGGGGTCGGCCACTGTTTGAGCGGTCTTAAATTGAAAGTCCGTTAGGCGATCAACGCTGCGCTGTACTGTGCAACTGATCGCATCAACATGCAGCTGCGCCGCCGGCGCGAAGCCGTAACGCACCGTGTGAAGCGCATGGAAAGCTGCGCGCATGTCGTCGATGGCCGTCAGCGGCACTGTGAGCGCCATGTCCGATCCCGCTGCGCGCAGTGCCGCTGTCATGGTAGGCTTGCCGCCTTGTAAAGCGGCCTCAGCCTGCTCGCTCAGCGACTGCTTAACCGCTGCGACTTGTATGCTTTCAAGCGCCTGATCTACCGGCAAATCAAAGCGCCGTGTTTGCGCAGTTAAACCAATCCCAAGCGCAGATAAAAGCCCAGCCAATGGGTGTAAGAGAATATTTTTTACGCCGATTTTTTCTGCCACGCGGCATGCGCATTGCCCGCCAGCGCCGCCGAAAGCGACAAGGACATGGCCGGCAATGTCTATGCCGCGCTCGCGTGTGATTGTCTTAATGGCCCGCGCCATTTGCTCGCAAGCGACATCTAAAAAGCCTTCCGCAATGTCTTCTATGGACATCGCTGGATCGATCTGAGCGCGGAGGGTTTCAAATTTTTTGAGAACGCTATCGCGGTCTAGCGGTTGGCGACCATCCTGGCCGAAGACCTGCGGAAAATGCTGCGGCTGCAGCCGGCCGAGCAGGACATGACAATCTGTGATGGTGAGCGGCCCGCCAAGACCATAAGCGCACGGCCCTGGCTGCGCACCTGCCGATTGCGGCCCCACCTGAAACCGGCCATCTGCAAACTTGATGATTGAGCCGCCGCCAGCAGCGACAGTATGAATGTCCAGCATGGGGACATCCAGGCGCACGCCGGCGATCTCAGGCGTTTCTGCAATGTCAAAACCGCCATCAAAATGAGCGACGTCTGTACTTGTGCCGCCCATATCAAAGGCGATGACTTTGTCAAACCCGTGTGCCTGGGCGACCTCTACCGCGCCGACGATGCCGCCTGCGGGCCCCGACAGAACAGCATCCTTGCCGCGGAACTGGGCGGCCTCAGTTACACCGCCGTCTGATTTCATGAAATAAAGGGACGACGCATCGAGGTTTGCTTCAACCTGCTCCACGTAGCGTTTGAGAATGGGGGAGAGATAAGCGTCGGCTACGGCAGTCTGCCCGCGCGGGACGAGCTTGTTGCGAGCGCTTGCCTCGTGGCTTGTGACGACCACATCGAAATCAAAGTCTGCTGCAATGTTTGCTGCGCTGCGTTCGTGCATGGGGTGGCGAAGGCCGTGGAGGAAGCAGATTGCGAGCGCAGTGCAACCGGCAGCTTGTGCCGCCTTGCAGGCCGTCTTTACGGCGTCTTCATCGAGCGCGGTGATGACGGTGCCATCCACGCCCACACGCTCGGGAACTTCAAAAACATCGCTATACAGCGGCGCAGGCTTTATAACTTCCAGCGCAAACAAATCGGGCCGATGCTGCGTGCCGATATCCAGCACATCACGCAGTCCCGCGCTGACCAGCAGAGCCGTGCGTGCGCCCTTGCGCTCCAAGAGAGCGTTGGTGGCAACAGTTGTGCCGAGGCGCACCTGTGATATGGCGCCCGCGTCCCCCATAAATCCAGCCACGGCGTGGGCGGCCGCATCGCTATAGTGGTCCGGGCTTTCTGATAGAAGTTTGCGCACTTTCAGCGTGCCATCTGGCGCAACGGCTATGACATCTGTAAAGGTGCCGCCACGGTCAATCCAGAAACGCCAACCAGCTTTGGGTTTGACGGGCGTCATCATTCTGCCATGGGTGAAATGGAAACGGCCTGCATGGCGATTACCTATCGCGGAGAAAGGCCGCTGTCGAGCGCATGTCCATATGGGGCAAGATTTTAGGAGCAGGCATCGGATTTGCCATCGGCGGGCCGCTTGGCGCGTTGATCGGCGGCGCGCTGGGCCATGTCGTCGACCAAACGACCGGCAAGGCGATTGTTCCCTACGTAGGCGAGGGACCTGAACCGCGTGATACAGCGCAAGTCGCGTTTACAATCGGCGTGATTGCGCTGTCAGCTAAAATGGCGAAAGCGGATGGCGAGGTCACCGATGAAGAAGTTTTGGCCTTTCGCAGGCTCTTTAAAGTCGAGCCGCAAGAAGAGAAAAATGTGAGCCGCGTGTTTAATTTGGCCCGCCAATCAACGCTGGGCTTTGAGGCCTATGCGCGCCAGCTTGGAACGCTTTTCGCTGAGCGCAAAGTCGTGCTGGAGGACTTGCTTGATGCCTTGTTTCAAATTGCTGGCGCGGATGGTGTCTATCATCCAGATGAGCTGCGCTATCTCAACGCCGTAGCAGCGGAATTCGGCTTAACGCAGGCCCAGCTCGCGCGTGTGCGCGCACGGTATTTAGAGCCTGATGCAGCCGATCCATATGCGATCTTAAATTTGGCGCCGGGCGCGGATGAAGCTACCATCAAAGATGCGTACCGCGACTTGGTGCGCGAAAACCATCCCGACCGTTTGATCGCGCAAGGATTGCCCCCCGAATTTATTCAGCTCGCCAATGCCCGTATGGCTGAGATAAATACCGCGTATAAAGCTGCGCTGAAGCAGCAGGAAGACATAGCATGCCCAATGAGGCCGATGACCGCGGACAAGACGGGGCGATGACGCTGCAAGACCTGGGCCTGGTCATCATCATGAACATCGCTTGGGGCGGGAACTTTGTGGTGAGCAAATTCGCAGTCACCGAATTGCCGCCTATTTTTAGCGCCGCTGTGCGCTTTGCCATTGTGGCAATAGTCTGTCTGCCATGGCTGAAGCCTCTTTATGGCCGGATGAAGGCCGTACTGACACTCTCGCTGCTTTTGGGCTTTGTTCATTTCTCCTTACTTTTTATTGCGCTTGAGATGTCGAATAAAATCTCAGGCATGGCGATCATCGCCCAGCTTGGCGTCCCAATTGCGGTGATTATGGCCATCTTCTTGCTTGGCGAAACGATTGGACTGTACCGGACTTTTGGCATTGCGCTGGCGTTTGGCGGCGCTGTTTTGCTTGGCTTTGATCCGGATATTTTCAATGACTTGCCGGCCGTATCGGTCATGTTTGTCTCCGTTGTCATCATGTCTTATTGCGCTATCCTTATGCGCAATCTTCGCGGTGTCGCGCCGCTGGAACTCCAGGCTTGGGTGGGCTTAAGCAGTTTCGCGCCGCTGTTCTTGTTGAGCTATGTTTTGGAAGGGGATCGTTTGCCGCAAGTGATGGAGGCGAGCTGGATTGGATGGGCCGCGGTTGTCTATAGCGCGATCATCTCGTCGGTGGTGGCGCATGCGATCAACTTCTATTTGATCCAGCGCTATCCTGTTTCCACGGTTGCCCCTTACAGCCTACTGGCGCCGGTGATTGGCGTGTTAACGTCCGTTTGGCTCCTCGGTGAAGCGCTCACCTGGCAACTTGTCCTCGGCGGCACCATAACGCTTGCAGGGGTGTTGCTGATTACGCTTCGTTCTGGCCGCAAGCCTGCGCCGCAGCCTAAGCCGGTCACGCGGTGATTATGGCATTTCAATCCCCCAACCATGGTGAGCGCGCCGTGAAGGCCGACATGGTGCTTATTCACTATACGGGGATGCAAAGTGCGCAGGACGCTTTGGAGCGACTATGCGATCCAACGGCAGGCGTTAGCGCGCATTATCTGGTTGATGAGCAAGGGGTCGTCTATCAATTGGTCGATCCTGTACGGCGGGCATGGCATGCGGGGGTTTCGTCCTGGGAAGGGGAAAGCGACGTTAACAGCCGCGCCGTTGGGATTGAATTGGTCAATCCTGGCCACGAATTTGGCTACCAAGCATTTCCAAAGGCACAGATCGAGGCCTTAATCGTCTTACTCGGGAAAATCGTCAACACGTGCCGCATTCCTAAATATGCGATGTGGGGGCACAGCGATGTCGCGCCGGCGCGCAAAGAAGACCCGGGCGAGAAGTTCCCCTGGGCCTTTTTAGCGCAGCATGGCTATGGCATCTGGCCGAGCCAGTTCAGCGTCGCAAAAGGTACGCAGGACGCCGCGGCCTTGCTCTATCAGATTGGCTATGATGTGCATGATCTACCTGCGGCACAAAAGGCCTTTAAACGGCATTTCAGGCCAGAGCATGTATGTGAGGGTTGGACGCAGGCAGATGCGGTATCCGCCGCCGGTGTGCTGGCTGCGCTAGAGCGGGTCAGGCTCGGGCGGCGGGCGTAGCTCGTCAAACCCATAAAGCTTGTTGTCTTCATCCCCCACCAAGTCTTTGGGGAGTTCCTTTAGGACCTGTTTCATAGAGGGGCCAACGCTGCCCAGATCAACTGGGCTGTCCTCGCCGCCACCGAAGAGCCCGCCAATGGTGCCGCAGCCGGGCAGAGCAACCATCGCTGTTGCGGCAAGAACATAAAGGGCGGTTTTCATAAGCAGGTCCACGTCGTTTTATGGCCGCAGATAGGCACAATCTGCGGCAAAATTGCAAGAGGGTTGATTTTGCCCGTTAAGCAAGCGCACAACACACAGGCCAGGCAGCAAGGCGGCCGCTGCAGTTTTGCTGTAGAGGAAAGTCCGGGCTCCACGCACGAACGGTGCCGGGTAACGCCCGGCGAGGGTGACCTCAGGGAAAGTGCCGCAGAAAGCAAACCGCCAAGGCATTGCCTTGGTAAGGGTGAAAGGGTGCGGTAAGAGCGCACCGCGCGGCTGGCGACAGCCGCGGCACGGTAAACCCCACCGGGAGCAAGATTAAATAGGGGTGGCGCTATGGGCTGTGCGGCCCGCCGCCCGGGTTGATCGCATGAGCGCCTTAGCAATAGGGCGCCTGAGATGAATGGCTGCCCATGCTGGCCTTGCTAGCGGGACAGAACCCGGCTTACCAGCTGCCTGGCACCTCTTTCCCCAATGCCGCGCTTGCGAATAGTGCGAGTCGCAGCGTATGATTCGCCTTGATGCAGCGATAATCGCATGAAATGGGACGGCAACGCAGTCTGAGAGGCATGAAGTGTCATGGCCTCCAGGCAGACCGATTGCGCACCGCAGGCAGCGCTTAAAGCAGCTAAAAGTGTTTCAAAATGAGACTAATGTGAGAACAAAGCAGCGTATTTCGAGAAATTTTATAGCAACACGTGTCGTTCAGGCGTCAACAAGCGCACATGTGTCAGCGGGATGGAGTAGTCAGCTTGTGTTCTAGAATGGGATAGATGAACACCATTTAGGCATATTATTTCGTCCTTTTTATTGATTGTTAAGGGCCGCCAGCGTACATCTATAGCGTACGGGGGCGCCTGCCGTTTTTGCTGCACGTCGTGATTGCTTTGCTCAGGATTTTTTGAGCCTCGGTTTTAGGCCGATCCATCCGCAGTCAGCAGCTGGTCAGTCGCTCACCAAGAGTGAGACGCCGATAAGGGCCAGGCATGCCGCGCAATTTTGGAGGGCTTTACAAGCATAAGGTGGACGCCAAAGGGCGCGTCTCCCTGCCTGCCCGGTTGCGCCGCGTGGTGGAAGGCAACGGCGCTGGCGAAGAAGTGGTCATGGTCATGTCAGATGATCAGACCCACATGTTGGCGTTCCTCGAAAGTGAGCTCGACCGGCGCCTTGAAATTATGCAATCGAGCGATGATCCCAGCGCTTTACCCACAAGCCGCCGAGATCCGCGCAGAGCCTCCATGTTTGGCCGCTCGTCTTCATCCCAGATTGATAGTGCTGGCCGGATCGCGCTTTACAAGCCCTACATGAAAAAATGCGCCATCGAAAAAGAGTGTGTCTTTGAAGGCATGGGAGACTTTTTCATCATCTATGAGCCTGCACGGTATGAAGCGATGATGCAGGAAGAAATTGCAGGCTTTAGTCTTCACGAAGAACTGGGGCTTGCAGCATGAGCGCGCAGCACATTCCCGTTTTGCTAAAGGAGGTTTTGGACGGCCTCGCTCTTGAGCGCGGCGGTGTGATCGCTGATTGTACCTTTGGCGCGGGCGGCTATAGCCGCGCTATTTTAGAAAACAGCGATGCTAGCGTCGTTGCCATTGACCGCGATCCGTCCGTCGGTGTCTACGCGCAGGCGCTGAAAGATGAATTTGGCCAGCGCTTTACGCTTCTGGAGGGTCGCTTTTCTGATCTTGTGTCACTCCTGAAGTCTATTGGCTTATCCTCAGTCTCTGGCGTGGTGATGGACATCGGCGTGTCGTCTATGCACCTAGACGCCGCTGAGCGCGGCTTTTCCTTCATGGCGGATGCGCCGCTGGATATGCGCATGGGGCAGAGCGGCGAAACGGCAGCCCACTTGGTTGCCGCGCTTGAGGCGCCCGACTTGGCGCATTTGTTCCGTCTCTACGCTGATGAGCGCCAGGCCCGCCGGATTGCGCAAAATATTGTGTCAGTTAGGGAAAAAGCGCCGATTGAAACGACATTGCAGCTGCGCGCTGTCATCGCGAAAACGGTTGGCGGGAAAAACGAGCTCAAGAGCACGGCGCGTGTGTTTCAAGCTCTGCGCATTGCCGTCAACGATGAGCTTGGAGAGCTGCGCAAGGGGTTGGCTGCCGCGGAAATCATGCTGGTTGAAGATGGCCGTTTGTGTGTTGTCACGTTCCATTCCGGTGAAGACAAAATCGTCAAAACCTTTCTTTCAGATCATTCTGGCAAGACAGCCAGCATTCGGTCCTCACGGCATTTGCCTCAAATCGAAAACGACGGGCCGCCGCCTCCATTTCGCTTGATCCACCGCAAAGCTGTTGCACCAAGTGAAAGTGAAGTAGAGGGCAACAGCCGGGCACGGTCAGCAAAGTTGCGGGTTGCTGCACGAACAGCTGCCCCGGCCTGGGCCTTGGGGGAGGCGGCATGATGCCGTTTCGTATAACCTGCGGCATCTTGCTGGCGATTTGTGCCATTGCATCCCAAGTTTCAGGGTTCTACGTGAAGCAGGAGGCGGCAGAGTTGCGCGCCCTCGTGCGCCAAGTTGCAACAGACAGCGACCGGCTAGAAAAAATGCGCACACGCGAAATGTTTGCTCGTCGGCCAGCGCAGCTTGAAGAATGGGCTGGGGCCTTTGAAGATTTAGGCCCGCCGCAGCTGTCGCAAGTGCAGCCGCAAGTAAAAACAGCCTTGATGCCCCGCCCGCTCGAGCGCCCAGCTGACGTGCCCCAGGTGCCGCCGCCTGCCGCGCGCAAGGATGATATGATCGGTGCCTTAATCACCCAAGCCGAGCTCGCGTTATGAGCCCACGTAGCGCCGCCATGAAGCCCTCGCGCATCATTCGCGTTTCCGGCGAACGCCGCGGCGCTTTTGACCGCGCGCGCGACCGTCTCTTTATTCTTATGGTCGTATTTTCTGCCCTGTTTGTCGTTGTGATAGGGCGCTTATTTGTGCTCACCGTTTTGGAAGCGCGCCACTCGGTCAGCCCGATTTCTGTGCTGGCTCAAATTCAAAAACCAACGCGCGCTGATATCATCGACCGCAATGGCGTTGTCCTTGCCAAATCCATGCCGTCGCGGTCCTTGATTGTTCGCCCAGGCCAGCTGCTCGATAAAGCGGCGGCGATTGCGCAAGTGCGCACCGTCATCCCGAGCTTGTCGGAGCGCTATCTGGAAGACCGGATGGCCCCAGGCGCGCCATTTCGTTTTGTAAAACGGCACATTACACCTGCGCAGGAAACCTATTTGCGCGGAGTTGGTGATCCTGGCCTTCAGTTTGAAGATGAGTATCGGCGCGTTTATCCTGGCGGAAAGCTTGCTGCGCATGTGATTGGCTTTGCCAATGCCGATAGCGAAGGCCAGATGGGGGTCGAAGCATCCTTTAATCGGCGTTTAGATGACCGAGAAAAGCGCGAGACTGCTCTGCGCCTTTCCATCGATACGCGTGTTCAGCATGCGATGGAAAACGTTCTCCAAACCGATATTCAGCGCTATCAAGCCGAAGCTGGTGTGGGTGTTCTTTTGCATATAGCCACCGGCGAAGTGGTCGCCATGGCCTCCCTGCCGACGTTTGACCCTAATAACGTTTCAGCCTCTCCCACGGGGTATCAAGCAAACCGCGTGACCAACCGTGTTTATGAGCTTGGCTCTACCTTCAAAGCCTTCACCTTTGCCCAAGGGTTTGATCTTGGTTTGGCGAGCCCAGCGCAAGTTTGCGATGCGTCCGTGCCCCTAACCCTGGGCCGTAAACTGATCCACGATCGCTGGTCCTTACGCCGCCCCATCACCATGGCGCAGGCTCTGATCCGTTCGTCAAACACCTGCACCGGCCGGCTTGGGGATGCCATAGGCGCAGATCGCCAGCGTGCGTTCTTGCGAAGCCTTGGGTTCTTGTCGCCGCTGTCGATTGAGCTCAATGAGGTCTCCAGCTTCCGTATGTCTTCTAGCTGGGGTCGCTTTGCGACGGTCACCATCTCTTATGGTCATGGGATCGCCGTTACGCCCATGCACTTGGCGCAAGGCGCTGCCACAATGTTGAACGATGGCCGCCCTGTCCAGGCCACTTTAATCCCGCAAAATCCGATCATGAAAGATGGGATGCTTGAAAATACGGCGGCGGTGATTTCAGCAAAGACGCAAGGCGATTTGCGGCAGTTGCTGCGTTTGGCCGTGCTCAACGGGACGGGTAAAGCCGCCGATGTGGCGGGCCTGCGCGTTGGCGGAAAAACGGGGACAGCTGAACGCGCGCGTCTCGATGCACTTGGCTATGAAAAAGATAAGAACATCAACACCTTCCTTGGTGCCTTCCCCATGGAGGCGCCGGTATATGTGTTGGTCATGATGCTGGATTCGCCCAAAGCAGAAGCAAACAGCGATCTTCGCGGCGCGAGCGCGAATGTGGCGCGCTCTGCTGGCCGGTTCATTCAGCGTTCTGCTGCCTTTTTAAATGTAATGCCAGACTTTGGGCCCGAGACTTGGCTGGATGATGCAATCATAGTGCAAGCCTCCTATAGCCCGCCAGTTGGTTGGGAGGCTGTGCGGTGACTAGTCGGCGCTCCAAACCATTACGTAATCTAATCGCCCATCCTGCGGCGTCTGACGTGGCTATAACAGGCATCGCCCTTGATTCCCGGCAAGTGGTCAAAGGTGGATTGTTCGCAGCCCTCAAAGGTCACAACGCCAATGGCGCTGCCTTTATTGCTGCGGCGATTAAAGCTGGCGCGAGCGCTATTTTACATGACGCAGACCAAGAAGTTGACCTGCCTGATAGTGTCATTGGCTTGCCAGTCGTCAATGCGCGTAAAGCTTTCTCGCATCTGGCCGCGCGCTGGTTTGATGCCCAGCCGCAGTCGCTTGTAGCCGTCACCGGGACGAACGGAAAAAGCTCAACGGTTGATCTATTTGCGCAGTTGGCCCGCCTGGCTGGCTTTAACGCTGCCAGCATTGGTACGCTTGGGGTGCAAGCGGCAGGCGGCGCGCCGAGTACAGGCCTCACCACGCCGGATACCGTGCGCTTTCAAGAGATATTGGCGCAGCTGGCCCATGACGGCATCACCCACGCGGCCCTTGAAGCCTCCAGCCATGGCCTAGATCAGCACCGGCTGGATGGCGCCCAGCTCCTAGCAGCAGGCTTTTCAAACATCACGCGCGATCACTTGGATTATCACGGTGACTTTGACAGCTATCTCTACGCGAAAATGCGGTTGATTGGCGAAGTTCTACCCCCGCGCGGCCGGGCAGTTATCAATATGGATGGCACCCATGCACAAGCGTTTGTGGACGTCGCCTGGGCGCGCGGTCTGCCGTTGACTTTGGTGGGCCACCGCGGCCGCGATCTGCAAATTTTGCTGCGCCAACCGCAAGGCTGGGGGCAGTTTGTCGCTCTTAGGGCTGGCGCGAAGACCTATCAGCTGCGCCTTCCTTTGATTGGCGGTTTTCAGCTTGATAATGCTGTGCTTGCTGCGGGCCTTCTCAATGCATGCGGTGTGCCTTGGGAGGACATTCTTCCCCATTTTGAAGCGCTGCAACCGGTGGCGGGCCGCTTAGAAAGCGTCACTGAAACATCGTCCCCAGTCCAAGTCATTGTTGATTACGCGCATACACCTGACGCACTAAGCTCAGCCCTCAAAGCGCTGCGCCCACACACGATAGGGCAGTTACATGTCGTATTCGGCTGCGGCGGTGACCGCGATACCGGAAAACGCGCGCTGATGGGCGAGGCGGCAAACGCCTTGGCCGACACGATCATCGTGACCGACGATAACCCTCGCAGCGAGGACCCTGCAGCGATCCGCGCGCAAGTGTTAGCGGGTGCACCAACTGCGGGCGAAATTGAAGGGCGAGAGAGGGCAATTGGCGCTGCTATTGGAGCCGCTCAGCCTGGCGACGTCGTCCTTTTAGCAGGCAAAGGCCACGAAACAGGCCAGAATGTCGGCGGCAAGATCACGCCCTTTGATGATCGGCAGGTCGCACGCGAGGTTTTAAAGCGCGCGCGCAATACCTCCATGGAGGTGCGGGCATGATGACAGCGCTCAAGCCAGCTTTGGCCACCAGCCCTGTGTGGACAGCGCAGGAAGTGTGCGCTGCGGTGGGAGGTGCATCATCATCACCTGACTTGGCGCTGTTTGGGTTGCAGATTGATAGCCGCGATGTGGGCAATGGCGATTTGTTTGTCGCTATGCCTGGCACTGAAATGGATGGACATGACTTTGTTGAAAAAGCGCTGGCGTCTGGCGCCGCTGCAGCCTTGGTGCGCCGTGATTGGGACGAACCAGAGGGTGTCGAGGCCGGCAAGCTCATTCGCTGTGATTGCCCGCGTGAAGCACTGATCGCCATGGCGCGTGCGCGCCGGGCTGCGGTGGACGCGAAAGTGATTGGCGTCACTGGGTCGGTTGGCAAAACCGGCCTTAAAGATGCGCTGCAGCGTTGCCTTGGACGGCAAGCGTTGGCGCATACAAATGTGCGCAGCTTTAATAACGATGTCGGTGTGCCGCTCACCATGGCGCGTATGCCGCGCGAAACGCAGTACGCAATTTTCGAGATGGGCATGAACCATGCGGGCGAATTAACCCAGCTGAGCGATTGGGTGCGCCCTGATGTGGCCGTGATAACGACTATCGCGAAGGCCCATTACGCGTTTTTTAAGTCTGAAGAAGGCATTGCCGATGCAAAAGCGGAGATTTTTAGCGGACTGATGCCAGGGGGCACTGCAATCTTGCCTGCGGACAATCAGCATTTTGAACGCCTCAAACGCGCGGCCTTAGATGCTGGGGCTGCCAACATCGTCACTTTCGGCCACTCGCCAAGCGCAGATGTGCACGCCCAGGCCGTCGTGAGCCATGGTGATTGCACGGCGCTGTCTGCTAAAGTTGGCGACCAATCAATGCTATTGAAAGTCGGTATTGCCGGGCGTCACTGGGTGTCGAATGCGCTCGCCGCTTTGGCCTGTATTGAAGCTGTTGGCGCCGATATTGGGCTTTCAGCGCTATCGCTGGCAAGCTTACGAGCCTTGCCAGGCCGCGGCGAAGTCAGCGCTGTGCGCGTCGGGGCGGGCGACGTCAAGCTCATGGATGATAGCTATAATGCAAACCCAGCGTCTATGGCAGCATCCATCGAAACCTTCGGCCAACTACAAGGGGCTTCGCGCGGCAGGAAAATTGCTGTGCTTGGCGATATGCTTGAGCTTGGCGACGCTGGCCCGGAAGAACATGAAAAGCTCGCAGCACACTTAACCGCTGCGGATGTCGATTACGTTATCTGCGTTGGCCCGTTGATGGCGCATCTCGCAGATGTAGCGCAGCGCGACATCACTACATTTCACGAGGTTGATCCACCCAAAGCGATTGCCCGTCTGCGCAGCGAACTTCGCGCAGGCGATACCTTGCTGATTAAGGGCTCGAACTCAATAGGCCTGAGCAAGGTTGTCTCAGAGCTTAAAGCCGGCGCCTTAGCGCTCGATAAGGAACGCTGAGATGCTGTATTTGCTCCTCGTCACCCTGTCTGAAGATGTCGGCGCTTTCAACGTCGCCCGGTATTTAACCTTCCGGGTCATTGCCGCGGTCGTCACAGCGCTCATCATCGCTTTTGTCGCTGGTCCGCCGCTCATCCGGTGGCTGAAGTCAAAGCAAAAAAAGGGCCAACCCATTCGCGAGGATGGCCCGCAAAGCCATATCATCACCAAGGCCGGAACGCCCACGATGGGCGGACTGCTAATCTTGATCAGCTTCAGTGTGGCGACCATTTTGTGGGCCGATGTGCGCAATGGGTTCGTGTGGGCATGTTTAGGCGTCACACTGAGTTTTGGCCTCGTCGGATTTTTTGATGATTTTCAAAAGGTCACCACGTCTAGCCATGCTGGTGTGAGCGGTAAAGTGCGCCTCGCTATCGAAACCGCCATTGCCCTTTGCGCTGTTACCTATATTTCCGCCAAGACGGGCACAGATTTGCGGCTTCCGTTCTTAAAGGACGTCGTCTTGCCCATGGGCTGGGCATATATTCCTTTCGCCGGTTTTGTGATCGTTGCCGCTGCTAACTCCGTCAATTTAACGGACGGATTAGATGGTTTGGCCATCATGCCCGTCATCATCGCCAGCGCTGCATTTGGCCTCATTGCCTACGCCGTCGGCAATGCTGTCTTTGCTGGCTATCTCAATATAGCCGGGATCGCAGGGGCAGGCGAACTTGCTGTGTTTTGCGGCTCTGTCATCGGCGCTGGGCTCGGCTTTTTATGGTTTAATGCGCCGCCGGCCATGGTGTTCATGGGCGATACTGGCTCGCTTGCGCTTGGCGGCGCGCTTGGCTCCGTTGCTGTCGTGACGCAGCACGAAATCGTTTTGGCTATCATCGGAGGCTTGTTTGTGCTCGAGGCGGTGTCTGTCATCGTTCAAGTCGCAAGCTTTAAACTGACCGGTAAGCGTGTCTTTAAAATGGCGCCCATCCACCATCATTTCGAACAGCTCGGCTGGGCCGAAAGCACGATCGTCATCCGCTTTTGGATCATCGCGCTCATGCTCGCGCTGGTCGGCCTGTCCACTTTGAAGCTCCGGTAGGCCGCGCCCATGATCCCTCTCAGTCATTTATCTGGTCAAACGGTTGGCGTTCTCGGTCTTGGTGCGTCTGGGCTGGCAACCGCGCGCGCGCTCACCGCATCTGGCGTAACCGTGCTTTGCTGGGATGACGCACAGAAGGGCCGTGATGCAGCCACTGAGGAAGGGTTTACAGTCGCGGAGTTGCCCATTCCTGGCATTGGTCTATTGGTCAGCAGTCCAGGCATCCCAATCGCCTATCCGCGTCCGCACCCGGTCATTGCGAAAGCGCTGGCTGCGAGCATAGCCGTGATTGGCGATGTTGAACTATTCGCGCAAACACGTCCTGCTTTACCAAGCCATCAAGTGATTGCCATAACCGGTACGAATGGAAAATCTACCACCACGGCTCTCATTGGGCATTGCTTGGAAAGCGCTGGCATTGCAGCGCAAATCGGCGGGAACTTTGGACCGCCCGTTTTGTCGTTAGAGCCAAATGGCGGCGTTTATGTGCTGGAGATGTCGAGCTTCCAACTGGAGCAAACCCAGTCGCTGGCATCAGACATTGCCATCTTCCTGAACTTAACGCCCGACCATGGCGATCGATATGGCAGCTTTGCAGACTACGGCGCCGCCAAGCAGCGCTTATTTGATATGCAGGGCGATAACAATACTGCCGTCATCGCTCTTGATGATGATGAGGGCAGGCGGCTTGCAAGCCAGGCCGAAGCGGCAGTTGTCCCCATAAGCGGGGTGGGCGCGCAAGGCGCTGAATGGGCCGTTATAGATGGTGAGCTTGCCTATCATGGCCGCGCGATTAGCAGCCAAAGGGATTGGCCCGCGCTCAAAGGCCCGCACAATGCCCAAAACGCTGCCGCCGCCGCCGCCGCCTGCTATGTTATCGGCCTATCTCCAGATGAAATTGCGCGTGGCTTAGAGACTTTTGGCGGGCTGCAGCACCGCAGCCAGCGTGTCGTCCAGGTCGGTGACCTGACCTTCGTCAATGATTCCAAGGCCACCAATCCAGACGCAACGTTGCGCTCGCTGCAGGCGTTTGACAACATTTTCTGGCTTGCAGGCGGCAGCGACAAGGGGAGCGACTTTAGCCTGCTCAACACGGCTTTGGAGCATGTTAAAGCAGCCTATTTCTTTGGTCAAACAGGGCCGGTATTGGCTGAGGTTGTATCCCTAGAAACCAGCCGTGTGTTCGATACGTTGGAAGATGCTTTTGACGCTGCTGTCGCTGATGCAACGTCGACTTCAGAGCCCGCAACCGTACTGCTCTCGCCGGCTTGCGCGTCTTTTGATCAGTTCCGCAATTTCGCGCACCGCGGGGACGTGTTTACCCAGCTCTCTATCGGCGCTGAAAGGAAGGCCGCGTAATGTATATCGCGCGCACGGATCAGTCGCTCATTGCCCGGTGGTGGTGGACTGTCGATAAAATCACGCTTGGGTCTATCTTCCTGCTCGTTGGTATGGGGCTGTTTATCGTCTCGTCTGCGTCTCTACCGGAAGCAACGCGCAACGGTCTTGAGCCATTCTACTATTTCAAGCGCCACCTTGTCTTTGCGGCTGCAGGCCTGTCCATCCTTATTGGCCTATCGATTGTGCCACCTGAAAAACTTGGCAAGGTGGGCTTATGGGGCTTTGGCGTATCGCTCGCACTTGTGCTGGCGACGCTTGCCTTTGGCGCAACTCACAATGGCGCAAAGCGTTGGTTGTCCATCGCTGGCCTATCCCTGCAACCGTCGGAATTCTTAAAGCCATTTTTTATTATTGCGGCAGCGTATGTATTGGGCCAGCGCTTCTCGCGGCCAACCATGCGGGTCTTGCAGCTCAGTATTCTCATTTTTCTGGCAACCATTACCCCGCTCATTTTGCAGCCCGATATTAGCCAAGCCTTGATGCTCTCTTTGGTCTGGATGGCGCTGATCTTGCTGGCTGGGTATTCCATTTGGTTCTTCGTAGCCCTGGGCGTTTCGGCCCTTGGCGGATTGGTAAGCGCCTATTTCGTCTTTCCCCATGTTGCAGCGCGTATTGATGCCTTTTTAACGCCAAGTTTTGATCCTTATTCCCAGGTCGGGATCTCCATTCGTGCCTTTATGAATGGCGGGATTTTCGGCCGCGGCATGAGTGAAGGTCAGCTTAAAACTGCATTGGCCGATAGCTATGCGGACTTTGTCTTCGCTGCTGTGGGTGAAGAACTCGGTTTCTTTATCAGTGTCTTCTTAGTGTTGCTGTTCGCCGTGATTTTGCTGCGCGGTATGGCCCGCATGCTGCACGAGGATAACGCTTTTAATTTTCTAGCCGCTAGCGGTTTGCTCATGATGTTTGGCCTTCAAGCTCTGCTCAATATGATGGTCAGCCTGGGCATGATGCCAGCAACAGGCGTCACCTTGCCATTTGTCAGCTATGGCGGCTCAGCCTTGATCGGGATGGCAATTGTCATGGGTTTTGTCCTTGCCTTCACCCGCCGGATACACTTCTCCACGGGGCTACGTGTGTACAGAAGAAGGAGAGATCGGCCATGAGTAATGAAGGCCATTTTGTTATTGCAGCTGGCGGAACCGGCGGCCATATGGCGCCAGCCTTTGCCGTCGCGCAGCTTATGTTAGACCGCGGCTATAGCGTCACGTTAATCACCGACGAGCGCGGTCAAGCATTCCCAGGTAAGCCTGAAAAGGTCGCCACATCCGTGTTGCAAACGGCGCCGCCGCGCACCGGGGTTTTGTCGTTATTGTCTACGGCTGCTGGAGTGCGGCGCGCGCAAAAGCAAGCCGAGGAGTTTTTATCCGTCTCGCCCGTGTCAGCTGTGATTGGCTTTGGCGGCTATCCGGCGCTGCCAACCTTGCTGGCGGCAAAGTCTCTGGGTATTCCTTACATGACGCATGAGCAAAACGCTGTGCTGGGCCGCACCAATCGTTTGACAGGCCAAAAGGCAGCAGCAGTTGCCGTCTCTTTTCCTGGCACGCAGAAACTGCCGGGTAAATGGCATGGCAAAACTGCCTTAACTGGCACGCCTGTTCGCAAGGATGTGCTCAAGCACAAGGATGAGGAATACCCCATCCTCTCGCGCGATAGCCTCATGCGCATCCTGGTTCTAGGCGGTAGCCAAGGGGCACGGATTTTAAGTGATGTTGTGCCCGAAGCCGTCAGCATCGTGCCGCCCGCTTTGCGCCAGCGCCTCCAGATCACGCAGCATTGCCGCACGGAAGACATTGACCGTGTCCGCGAGAAATATGCAGAGCTGAAGGTCGCCGCGGAAGTCTCTTCCTTCATTGACGATGTCGGCGAGAAGCTGCGCTGGTCTCATTTGGTCATCGCTCGCGCTGGCGCTTCGACTGTTGCTGAACTCACCGTCACCGGACGACCCTCCATCTTGGTGCCCTATGCCGCTGCGATGGACGATCATCAGATGGCCAATGCAAGCGTTCTCGCGCAAACCGGCGGCGCGATCATTATGCCTGAGAGCATGTTTGATGCGCGCGCCTTGGCCAAACAATTGCAAAAGCTATCGCTCGCGCCTGGCACGATGGCTGAAATGGCAGAAGCAACGAAACGCGCTGGCTATCCGCGCGCAACCAAGCATTTGGCTGATATGTGTGAATACATCGCTCGCGGCGGCCGGCGGGACGCAGCATGAGGCCAGCCCCTTCCACCATCGGCACCATTCACTTGGTCGGCATCGGCGGCATTGGCATGTCTGGTATTGCCGAAATGCTGAAAAGCCTGGGCTATGATGTTCAAGGCAGCGATATTTCCAAATCGGCCAATGTGCGGCGCCTGCAAGAGCAAGGGATTCATGTCTTCATCGGTCATGATGAAGCCAATGTGCGCGAGGCGCGTGTGGTGGTTATTTCGACTGCTGTAAAGGCTGATAATCCGGAAGTTATTGCGGCCCGCGCGGCCGGCATTCCTGTCGTGCGGCGCGCAGAAATGCTGGCGGAATTGATGCGCCTAAAGAGCTGCATTGCCGTTGCCGGTACGCACGGAAAAACAACCACAACGTCCCTTGTCGCCGCTTTGCTCGATGCAGGCAACTTCGATGCCACAGTGATTAACGGCGGCATCATCAACGCTTATGGCAGCAATGCACGGCACGGCGATGGGGAGTGGATGGTTGTAGAGGCGGACGAGTCTGATGGAACCTTTGGCAAGTTGCCGTCGACCATCGCCATCGTCACGAATATCGATCCAGAACATCTCGATTTCTACGGCAGTTTTGATGCCGTCAAAGCCGCCTTCTCGAGCTTTGTGCAGAACATTCCCTTCTACGGCCTAGCAATTTTGTGCACCGATCATCCTGTTGTTCAAACCATGGTCGGCCAATTGCAAGACCGGCGGGTAATGACCTATGGGCTCAACCCGCAAGCAGACATTCGCGCGGAGATAGTCGAAATGGGCGCCAGCGGCGCGAAATTTCACATTCACCGCTCCGGCCAAGCAGGCGGCGGCACGCTGGAAAATGTGCAAATCACCCTCCCAGGCGAGCATAATGTGCTCAACGCCCTTGCCGCAGTCGCTGCCGCGATTGAGCTGGGCCTCAGTGATGAGGAAATCCGCGCTGGGCTGCAGGGTTTTGCCGGTGTCAAACGCCGCTTTACGAAAGTGGGCGAGGCCGCAGGCCGCATTTTCATTGACGATTATGGCCATCACCCAACAGAGATCAAAGCAGCCCTGGCCGCCGCGCGCGATGCATCGAAAGCGGGCGTCATCGCGGTCGTTCAGCCACATCGCTATTCGCGCTTAAATGACCTGTTTGATGATTTCTCGCTCGCCTTTAATGATGCTGATGCGGTGTTCATCACACCGGTTTTCGAAGCCGGTGAAACGCCTATTGAGGGCGTGAATGCCAATGCTCTTGCGCAGCGCGCCCAGGCCAATGGGCACCGCAGCGCTGAAGCTGTTGAAGACCAACAGGCGCTGATCGAACGCCTTGCCGCGGTGTCACAGCCAGACGATATGATCGTTTTTTTAGGCGCAGGCGATATCACGCGCTGGGCGGCCGACGCCCCTGCGGTGTTTCAAGCGCTTGAGGCGCAGGCATGATGGCCGCGACGAGCATGACCCGCTACCCCGCATTTGAGGGTCTGTGCGGCGCGCTGACATTTAATACCAGTGTGCGCAAATACACCTGGTTCCGCGTTGGCGGGCCAGCGGACTTGTTGTTCCGTCCTACCGACCAAGCCGATTTAAGTCACTTTTTAGCCCAGCTGTTTGCGCATGACCTTGATATTGAGGTGTTGCCGCTTGGCGTCGGGTCTAACATCCTTGTGCGCGATGGCGGCCTTGATCAGCCAGTCGTGCATTTGGGCAAGGCCTTCTCTGCAATCGAGATTGAGGGCGATGTCTTAACGGTTGGCGCTGGGGCGCTCGATTTTTCCGTCAGCGATGCGGCCCAGAAGGCGGGTCTCGCTGGTTTAGAGTTTCTGCGCGGTATCCCAGGGACCATTGGCGGCGCCGTTACCATGAACGCTGGCGCCTATGGCCGGGAGATGGCTGATTGTCTTATTGATGTGCGGATCGTACGGGCCGATGGCGCGCCGGCGGTTTTGTCTCTTGCTGACCTGCACGCAACCTATCGCCATGCCCATTTGCCGGAAGGCGCGATTGTCGTCTCGGCGCGTTTGCGCGGGACACCTGATGATCCAGTTGCGATTGCCGCACGGGTCAAAGATATTGTGGACGCCCGCGAAGCCAGCCAGCCCCTGCGCACCCGCACTGGCGGCAGCACATTTAAAAACCCTGAGGGCGCCAAGGCTTGGGCGTTGATCGACGCAGCCGGTTGCCGCGGTTTGAAGAAGGGCGGCGCGCAAGTGTCTGAAAAGCACTGCAATTTCTTGATCAATACCGGCGATGCATCAGCGGCTGACCTTGAAAGTCTAGGCGAAGACGTTCGCGCGCGCGTGCATGCCGATAGCGGCGTTCTTCTCGATTGGGAAATAAAGCGCATTGGGAGGGCCAGATGATGTTGCAGCCCCTAAAAGTTGCTGTTCTGACTGGCGGCGCAAATTCCGAACGTGAGGTCTCCCTCGCGTCAGGCAAGGCCGTCATGACAGCACTCGCGGGGCTTGGTCATCAGGCCTCCGCCTTTGATGTGACACCTGATCTTGCAGCACAGCTTCTCGACTTTGCGCCGGACGTTGTGTTCAACGCCTTGCATGGCCGCGGCGTTGAAGATGGCACGGTGCAAGGGTTTTTGGAAATTTTAAAGCTCCCTTACACGCATAGTGATGTCAAAGCGTCAGCCGTGGCGATGGACAAGAAGCTGACCAAGCAAGCGCTTGCGCATACAGATATTGACTTCGCAGCTGACCGTATTGTGACTGCTAGTCACTTGTATGAGGGGGACCCTTTTGCGAGGCCCTACGTCTTAAAGGCTCTCGACGAAGGGTCATCGGTATCCGTCGTGATCATTACAGATGATGCCTATCCAAACCCGCTTAATCCGAGCGCCGATGCCGATGGTCCTTGGGCTACCTATGCCAATTTGCTGGCCGAAGAATTCATCCCGGGCCAAGAAATTTCAGTGGCAGTGCTTGGCGGAAAAGCGCTGGGCACCATAGAGCTGCGCCCGCACGAAGGATTTTACGATTACCGCGCGAAATATACTGACGGCGTGACAGACCATATTGTGCCAGCCGATATCCCCGCCGAGGCCCAAGCCAAGGCAATGGCGGACGCAGTTGTGGCACATGAGGTTCTGGGTTGTAGCGGCGTGACCCGCAGTGATTTTCGCTATGATCCTGGCACCCGGCGCGTCGTATTCCTTGAGATCAATACCCAACCCGGCATGACGGAACTGTCGCTGGTGCCGGAAATCGCAGCCCATGCTGGGCTTAGTTTCCCAGATTTAATCACTGCCTTAATAGATGAAGCCAGAGAGCGCCCATGACAAAAAAAACGCGCAAACCAACAAAAGCAAAACCAGCGACACAGCGCAAGAAAGCGGCCCTAAAGGCGAAGAGCGCCTTCAATCCGATGCAGCACCTGCGTATCGCCGGATATGTCTTTGCTGGCGCAGCGGTGGTCAGCATTGTTGCTTTAGCGGCTTTATTTGTCGATTTTCGCGCTTTGCCTGGCCAGAGCGTCGACGCAGCGCGCAGCGCGGTGCGCTTTGCTGGCTTTAAAGTCGACCATGTAGATGTGCGCGGCGCCCAGCGCTTTAGCTATCGCCAGCTCGCCAACTTGGCCAAAGTCAATCATGAGGCGACAATCTTCGGGCAGGACTTAGGCGAGATGCGCACCCGCCTTGAAAAACAAACCTGGGTGAAAACCGCCCGGGTAAGCCGCCACCTGCCAGACCGGCTTCTCATTGATGTGATCGAGCGGCAAGCCTTTGCCCGCTGGCAGCGCGATGGACAGTTTTACCTCATCGGCGAGGATGGCGCGCCGTTCATGAAAATCCGGCGCGATGAGTGGCGCAGCTTGCCCATCGTCGTGGGCGAGGGCGCAAATGTGTCTGTAGCGCGGCTGCGTGAGGCACTGGATGCCTTTCCTTATCTCTCAAGCCGGCTGTCGAGCGCCACATGGATTGGCGCGCGCCGCTGGGATTTGCTCTTTGAGGGCGGCGTTTTGGTGCGCCTACCTGAGCAAGCATTGGATGAAAAGCTTGGCCAGTTGAGCCGGATGCAAATGCGCGATAACCTTTTCGCCTCCGGGCCGATGCGCATTGATATGCGCATGGATCATATGCTCGCCATCAGCACGGACCCAGACCGCTTTACACCCAAACCAAAACCGCGGCGCGCAGCGGTGAAGTTAAATACAACCGCTAGCTAAGCCAGCGAGCAAACATCCACGCCAAACCAAGACAAGAAAGGACGGACAGACTATGGCGCAAAGAGGGGCAGACAGTGTTGCAATCGTTGATATTGGCAGCTCAAAGATTTGTTGCCTGATTGCGGCGATTGATTCGGAAGGCGATGCTCAAATCACGGGCGTTGGACATCTCGGGTCCGCAGGGATCGAAGATGGCTTGGTGCACGATATGGACCCGGCCCAATCGATTATCGGCCGGGTTGTCCAACAAGCCGAGACCATGGCTGGCCATGTGGTTGAGCAAGTCGTGCTCGTCACCAGCGGCGGACACCTAGGCCATGATTCTATCCGTGTGGAGGTTTCTGCCGCCGGCCATGCCATTGAACGAGGCGATGTGGCGAAAGCTATCCGGTTGGCCGTGCGTGAGGCGCATGCGGGCGCCGGGGTCAGTTTGCACGCTATTCCCGCTTGTTTTAGCATCGATGGCCGTAGCGGCATCCGCAATCCAGAAGGCTTGCTGGGCGAAAAACTCAGCCTTGATGTCTGTCTTCAGGCCATCGAAGAGCGCCATTTTGGCAACCTTCACGCTCTAGCAGATCAAGTGATGCTCGACGTACCCGCCGTGATCTCATCCGGCTATGCCAGCGCGCAAGCGTGTTTGCACGACGAAGAGAAAGAAAATGGGGCTGCATGCGTAGATTTAGGTGGTGGAATTTCCTCAACCGCTATATTTTGTGGTTCTAAGCTTGTTTTTGGGGGTAATCTGTTGTTAGGGAGTGACCGCATAACGCAGACATTAGCGCGTCGTCTCAGCTTGCCGATGATGGATGCCGATAGGCTGAAAAAACAGCACGGACGTGTCTGGCAGCGTGATGCTGATTTTAAAGAGGTGATTACCATTCCGCAGAAAATACCAGAGGGCGGTATTGAGCAGGCTGATATCCGTAAAGCCCGCCTCATCGGCCTCATGAGGCCGGATGTTGAAGAGATTTTGAGCGGTGTCGCCGAACAGTTGCGTTCGGCTGGATTTTCGGGCCGCAATGCTGGCCCTGTCGTGCTCACGGGCGGCGGCGCGCAGCTGCAGGGCATTAACTTATTGGCGGAGCAAATTTTGGGTTGCCCAGTCCGTCTTGGCTTCCCGCAGCGTTATCAAGGCTTGCCGACGTCCATGCGCGGGCCAGCCTTTGCCGGCATGATTGGCGCGCTGACGCACGTGCTCACGGGCGAGCGCGACGACCTTACAAATCTAGCGGACCGGGTGCGCAAAGGCGCGTCGCTTAACGGTCCGACACCAATCTGGCCAAAGCGGGTCCTCAAGTGGTTGAGGGACGCGTGGTGAGCCAAACATTGACACCTGATTCAGCCAGCCAAGCGAGGGGGCTGGCGCACATAGTCGCGTACTTCAATTCCTTCCGCACAAAGCAAACCGCATTGCCGTCGCGCGTACCAAAAACGGCCATGCATATACCGGACGAAGAAGAGGGCGTGATTTATGAAGGAGGGCGAAATGCCAATAGACTTTGAAACAGAAAACTTGACGGAGCTGCGGCCTAAAATCACCGTTATCGGTGTTGGTGGCGCCGGCGGGAATGCTATCGACAACATGATCAGCGCAGATTTGCGCGGTGTGGATTTTGTCGTCGCCAATACTGACGCGCAGGCCTTAACGAAATCGCGCGCAGGTGAGCGCGTACAGCTGGGTCTATCTCAGACCAAAGGCCTGGGCGCTGGAGCGCGCCCCGAAGTAGGTGCGGCAGCGGCAGAAGAGGCCTTAGCAGACGTTCAGTCACTGATGAACGGCTCTAATATGGTGTTCATCACCGCGGGTATGGGCGGCGGTACGGGCACCGGCGCAGCCCCTGTCATCGCCAAAGCGGCCCGTGAAATGGGCATTTTGACGGTAGGCGTTGTCACCAAGCCATTCCAATTCGAAGGTCGGATGCGCATGCGGGCTGCGGAGCGCGGCATTGAAGAATTGCAGCGCAATGTGGATACGCTGATCGTCATTCCAAACCAGAACCTGTTCCGGCTTGCTGATGAGAACACGACCCTGGTCGATGCGTTTGCCATGGCGGATGATGTTCTGCACTCAGGCGTGCGCGGCATCACCGACTTGATGCTGGCTGAAGGCCTCGTCAATCTTGATTTTGCTGACATTTGCACCGCCATGAGCGAAATGGGCAAAGCCATGATGGGCACGGGCGAATCCGATGGCGACCGCCGTGCAACCGAAGCGGCAGAAGCGGCGATCTCTAACCCGCTGCTAGATGAAGTCTCGCTCAAAGGCGCTAAAGGCGTTGTTGTGAATGTCACCGGCGGCCACGATCTGAAACTCTGGGAGATTGATGAAGCAGTCACTCATATTTCTGACCAGGTTGATCCAGAAGCCAATGTCATCTTCGGGGCAGCGCTTGATCCAGAACTAGACGGCCGTTTCCGCATTACCGTTGTTGCCACGGGCATTGATGCCGAAGCGCAAGTCGCGCCAAATCCGCGCGAACTTATGGCGAAGAAAGAAGCAGAAGCCCTGGCTGTCGTTGTTGAAGAAGATGAAGGCCCTGCAGAGAAAATCGCGCTCAAAGTTGTGGGCGATGATGTTGCTGCCGCTGCAATGACGGGGGTATCCGCTGCAACAGCGACCGCGCCGCTCGATTTGGGGAGCGTTGCCGTAGAAGCGCCTGCTGAAAAGGCTGCGCCCTTCGTGCCGCAACCTGCCATGACGGTAGATGTGCCGGCGGTTGAGGCCAACGCGCCGATAACTGCGCCGCAATCTCAAAAAGACGTGCCGCCATCGCTGTTTGATATGGTCAAGCGCGGCCTTGGCGGAAAAACGGAAACTGCTGCAGAGCCGCAAGCACAGCAAGCTGCCGAAGAGGTGACCATTACCACCAAAGAGCCAGTGACGCCGGCTGCAGACGCGCCAGCGCAAACGCCTGCCAAGCCTGCTGATGGTGATAGGGAACTTGAAATTCCAAACTTCTTGTTCCGGCAGGTGAACTAACGCGCTTCGTTTCGCGCGTCCTTAAATTCGTCCATACCACCAACTTGGCGGCCCGGCTTTTGTCGGTGCCGCCTTTTCTTTGCCTGATTGCTGGCTTTAGGGTACACGCTAGTATCTCGGTTTATTTCTGCATGAAGAGGACTGTATGCGCCTGCCTATCGCTGCGTTTTTGGCCATTGCCACTTTGCTGAGCGCTTGCTCGTCTGATGACCGGGAGCGCAAGTTCGTCGCTCGTGATGTGGGCGCTCTTTATAATCTGGGCAAAGACTATCTCGAGCGCGGCCGCTATAGCGATGCAGCCATATTTTTTGACGAGGTCGAGCGACAGCACCCTTATTCTCAGTGGGCCAGGCGCGCGCAGCTCCTCAGCGCGTTTTCCTATTATAAAGCCAATAAATATGATGATGCCGTGCTGTCTGCCGAGCGCTTTTTAACGCTGCATCCAGGAAATCCTAACACCGACTACGCCTATTATCTCATCGCCATTTGCCACTATGAGCGCATCATTGATATTGCGCGCGACCAAAAGATGACGCAGCGGGCTTTGCAAGCACTCAATGAAGTGACACGGCGCTTTCCTGACAGTCGCTACGCAGAAGATGCGAACCTCAAAATTGATATGGCCAGGGATCACCTTGCGGGTAAAGAAATGGAGATCGGCCGGTTTTATCAACGCCGCGGCCAGCATCTCGCTGCGATTGGCCGGTTCAAGTCCGTGGTCGGTAACTACGATACCACTAGCCACGCGCCTGAGGCGCTGCACAGGATGACAGAGAGTTTTCTCTCCCTCGGCATTACAGCTGAGGCGCAAAAGGCGGCCGCGACTCTGGGTTTTAATTATCCTGGTAGCAAGTGGTATCGCTATTCCTACGACTTGATACAGAAAAAAGGCTAGAGGCCAGCGGAGCAGGCGGCGCAGTGCTGACCAGCCTTTCAATCGATAATATTGTGCTGATCAAGCAGCTTCGTTTGGAGTTGCAGCCCGGCCTGAATGTGCTCACTGGGGAGACTGGCGCCGGGAAATCCATCCTGCTCGATAGCCTCAGCTTGACCCTTGGTGCGCGCGCGGATGCGGGATTGCTGCGCCAGGGCACGAATAAGGGCAGCGTGAGCGCTGTTTTTGAGCTGCCGCAATCCCACCGGGTCTTCGCGCTGCTGGAAGAGGCGGGGGTAGAGGTTGAAAACCCCCTTATCTTGCGGCGCCAATTGAAGGCCGATGGCGCTAGCCGCGCATTTTTAAATGATGCGCCTGTGAGCGCAGGGCTTTTAAAAAGCGTGGGCACCATGCTCGTTGAGATCCATGGTCAGCATGACGAGCGCGGCTTGCTCGATAGCAAGGGGCATTTGGCGCTTCTCGACCAGTTTGCAGGCCTTAGCCCCCAGGTTGAAACAGTCAGGGCCCAGTACCGCGCAATGGTCAAAGCGCGTGATGTTTTAAAAGCCAAGCAAAGCGCTGTTGAAGCGATGCTGGCGGAAGAAGAATATCTCAAAGCCTGCGCCGAAGAACTCGCCGCCATGATGCCAGACGTTGGCGAAGAAGATGACCTGGCGGCCAGGCGCGCACAAATGCAGCGCGGCATTCGCATGCTCACTAGCCTTCAAGATGCCTACGATCAAGCGACTGGTAATACGGGCCCTGATGCGCAAATCAGGACACTCATTCGTACGCTCGCGCGCTTGCCCGAAGCAGATGATGAACGCTTAACCCCAGTCCTAGACGCGCTTGACCGGGCAGCCATAGAGACGGACAGCGCGCTGCAGCAGCTCTCAGCCCTTATTGCAGCGGTTGATGTTGATCCTGGCGAACTCGATAGTGTGGAAAAGCGTCTGTTTGATCTGCGCGCGCTGGGCCGAAAGCACAATGTTTCGGTTGATGCTCTGCCAAATCTTGCTCTGCAGATTTCTGAAAAATTGAGCGAGCTTGCCAAGGGCCAAACGGACGTTTCCGAGCTTGAGATTTCGGCAGAGCGGGCACGTGCCGCGTTTGAGAAAACCGCACAGTTGCTTTCAAAAGCACGGCAAAAAGCAGCCAGCGCACTTGATAAAGCTGTGAATGCCGAGTTGCCGCCTTTGAAGATGGAGGCCGCGCGCTTCCGCACGGTCGTGACGCACTTGCCGGCAGAGCAATGGTCCCATAGCGGCGCCGATACATGCCAATTTGAAGTATCAACCAACCCGGGATCCGATTTTGGACCTATCATAAAAATCGCCTCTGGCGGTGAGCTATCCCGCTTTATTCTGGCCTTAAAAGTTGCTCTTGCCGGTGAAGGCGGCGGCCAAACCATGATTTTTGATGAAGTGGACCGCGGCGTCGGCGGGCCAACGGCGGCAGCTGTTGGGCGGCGTTTAGGGCGTTTGTCGGAGGCCGGGCAGGTCATAGTGGTGACCCATTCGCCGCAAGTGGCTGCCATGGGCCAGCGCCATTGGCAGATTTCAAAAACCCGGCAAGGCGATGCCACAACAGATGTACGCCTTCTGAGCGAAGATGAGCGCAGGGAAGAAATCGCGCGGATGCTATCTGGCGAGACCATCACCGAGGCAGCGCGCGCGGCCGCACGGTCTCTTCTGGAGCCTGCTGCCTAAGGCCTCAGGGCGATCTTTGGCGTCTGCCGCCAAATATGCCCTCTAAGATGAGATCGCGCAGCTTTTCTTCTGGCGTTGCCTGCGGCTCATTTGGAGCAACTTGTTGGCTTGGGTCTGGCTCTGCTTGCGCATTTGGATCTTGGGCCTGATCTTCAGTCTGGCCGCCGCCAAGGATATCTTTAAAGCCAAAGCCATCGCCTTTGATAACCCCTTTAATGACGGCTGCGCCAAAACGGGCGCCGAGATAATTCTGGATTTGCTTGGTTTCGTACTTAATCTGCGGCGTATCGAGTCGGCCAGCAATGCGGACGCCCACGGGCGGCGCTTGGGGATGATCTGCAAGGGAGAAGCCGCCATTGGCCTGGACCTGCCATTCGGGCAGATTGATCCGGGTATCCAGCGTCGCTTGGGCGCCGCCATCAATTTTAGTTTGCATGTTCTGCGTGGTTAGCAAGCCATTGCTGGCAATGAGATCTACAGCGATGAGGTCGTAATGCGTTTCGCCGCCAGTAAGCGCGCTGCCAGCAATTTGAACAAAATCTGCAACTGTATTAAGCGTTCCAAACCGTTCGTTGATGCGCACGATGTCAATGCCATTCACCATGCCGTCTTGCGCAGAAAAACGCGCCTGACCATTCAGCGTTTTGACGATGTCATATTCGCTTATGCCACTACCGGTGAAATCCCCGTTGAGATTAAAGGTGCCAGTGAGCGGAGCGATGGCCGCGCTGGACTGTGTTGCTTTGGCGACGTCGCCATCTTTGATGGCCATCTCTAAAGACAGTTTGGGCGTGTCCTTGCCATCCAGCGTAACCGCAAAGGAGGCTGGGCCATTAAACAGAACGCCGCGGTCTAAACCCATGCGCACGTTGCGGCCTTGGCTGGAGATGCTTGCGCTTGCGTTTTGTAGCTCATATGCCTGCCAGGTCAGCCTGTTCATATCCAGGCGAATGACGCCGTCAACGCTTTCTAGTATGGCGAGATCCAACGGCTCTTTTGACCAGCGCTGACCGGTGCCTGAAGCGACTTGCTGCGCGCCTGTATCCGCTTGCGGCAGCAGCCTAGCCAAATCGAGATTGTCGCCTGTTAGGCGCAGATCAACCTGCGTTACCGCGCCGCTCATGTCTATTTTGCCCGACCCGCTTAAGCGCGCCGGCCCCACCTCCAACTCTAAAGTGCGTGATACCAGCGCATTATCAGGCCCTTCCAGCGCAATATTCGCCTTCAGGCCGCCGAGCTGCGCGCCTGTAGGGTCGAAGCCAATGCCTAAGGAGCGGACAAACGTTGTCAGATCAGGCGCGTTGGCATTGAAAGTGATTTCCTGGCGCTGCGTTGCAGCGTCATAGCGTGCTTTAATTTGGCCGGCCTTGGTGCCGCCGTTTAGCTGCGCGCTCAGGCTCTCTCCAACACTATTAAATTGGGCTTCTAACTGAAACGCTTGCGCGCTGGGTGTCTGCTGCGCTTGGTCCATTAAGTCTAGCTTGGCTAAAAAAGCGCCTAGGTTGGGATGCGAGAGCGTCGCATTTCCGCGCATCGCTGGGGCTTTGCTATCAAGCTTTGTCAGCTGCGCATTTGCAGCAAGTTTTGCTGTGCCAATCGCGCCTGAGATCGCGATATCCGGCGCTTGTGATGTGCCTGTGATTTGCCCTGAAACGGAAACGCTACCAGCCTTTTCCAGAATGTCGCTGGGCGCCTGACCAGCCAGGGCCATGAGCTGCCCAGCTGTTTTGCCGCTTGCCTTAAAGGCTAAATTCAGCCCCGCCGCGTCCTTTGATAAGCCCGACACGCGGCCAGAGGCGGAAACTGTTGCGCCCGGCGCTCGCCCAAGGCTGAGGGTTTCTAAAGTTGCTGTATCGTCTTTAACAGAACCCACCAACCGTAGGTCGTCATAAACTTCACCACCGCGCAACAAAGAAGCGATTTGAACGTCAGCATTGATCGTGCCGCTGAAAGCGGGTGTTTCAGGTGGCGTAGTGGGCGCCTTAGTGTCGCCGTTGCCGATCCAGTGATCGGCATTAACGCGGCCTAAACGCGCCGTGACCGCGGCTCGGGGCGCTGGCCCATAGGCGGCGCTTGCCGACGCATTCAGCGTTGTTTCGCCAATGGAGCCAACGAGCGCTTTTAGGCGCACATCTTTGCGCTCCAGCGCGCCATCCAGTTGCAGATCGAGCGGGATAGGAGAAGGTGGTAATGTGCTATCTGGACCTAAAAGCTGAGACAAAAGCGGCGCCGCATTTGCGCCGAGAATCCTAGCCTTGAAGGGCCCCATAAGCTGGCCGCCACTGTCTTTAAATGTCAAATCAGTGGTCAGGGATACGCCGCCGGGCAGCAGCGCGCGGGTTAGCGAAACATCAACCCGGCCATCGGTTAAACGCGCCGCCATAGCAATTCGCTGGAGGGGTACTGGCAAGCCATCCAAGCGGTCGATGTCTGCTTTAATCGTTGCTTTGATGCCTGATGGGAGAGCTGCCTCAATCGGTTCGAGTAAGGCGTCTGTCTGTGTGTCACCAGTCATATACGGCGTTATGTCAACGCGCCCCGCGCTTAAAGTGAGGGTGGCTGCGATCTCCGGCCCGCTAAACACAACCTCGCCGCTGGCTTGCGCAGCAATATCGCCAAGGGCAACGGTGATAGCGGGCATCAATAAACGCTCACCGGCCAAGGACACATCACCTTCAACGCGCAGCCGCTGACCTGAGAGTGTTGGCGCTGGCGCGCCTGTGAGTTGCTGAAGCGTCTGGCCAAGGTCTCTTGCATTGACGTTGAGGGAGGCTTGAGCCCGCGGTGAACGCCCTAAAATGTCAGACGCTGTACCATTCAGAGCGGCGGTAAAGGCGCTCCCCCCTGCGGTTGCGAGCTTTGCTTCAAAGGGAAAATTCGGCTCGTCAAGACGCCCTGTTTTGACTGTCAAATCCAGCGGTTTGTCTTCAAAATTAAGCGCGCCATCGATTGCGAAGGGCCCGTTGATGGACTGCGCTGCAAGTGTCACGTTGATATTGGATATCCGCGTTTCTTGATTTGTAGCGGCGTCAACGAAAACCACGCTGCCGCCCTGCACAATCACTTCTGGCAAAGCAATGTCTGGCTGTGCGCCAGGCTCCCCGCTTGTCTCCTGCGCTTCGCTTTGGCCGGTTTGGACGACGATCTTTGGTTGCTGCAGCAAGATTGTGTTGGCTTTGATTTTGCCAGACAGCAGCGGCAGAAACGCAACTTGGATATCAACTAACTCCGCGGCAATAAAAGGCCCCTCAGTCAAAGCCGTGCGATCGCCAACGCTAAGTCCTTTGGCCGACAAACGCGGGCGCGGCAAGATGGCGAGGGATAAGTCACCTTCAATGCGCACACTCTGCCCCAGCGCGGCACTCGCGCGCTCTTGGATGAGCTCCTTCTGGCTATTCCAATTAAAAAACGATGGCACAATCAAAACAACGGCAGCAAGCGCTGCAAACAGTCCAATGATGAGCAGCGCGGTCCGTTTCACTGGCCTATCTCTCCATTTTAAAAGCGAAAGTCAGGCTCTTCCTGCTTATTCGCTGGCACTGCGGGGGTGCCTTCTGCCATAGCTATGTGAACGCTAAGGGGAGAATGTGGTTGCTTCAAGATGTTAGGCTGGCTCAAGGGTAGTTATTCACAAACCGTTGAGTGGTTTCGAACGCTGGGTGACCGCGGTACCGACCCTGTGGCAACTGGGCTGTCAGCAGCTGTTATCGGCATTATGGTCGGTTATGCGGCGCTGGGGTTTCGCATTGGCGTGGACTCAGTTCAATTTCTTGCCTTCGGTACAGCTGCCGAGGATATGGTCGATTGGTTGCGCGCGCTTGATTGGTACCTGCGTGTCTTCCCGCCAATTGTCGGCGGGATACTCGTCGCGCTTATGCTGCGCTCGCTGCTGGGCGGCCAGCCCGCTGGTTCTGTCGCCGATGTGATTGAGGCCAATATGGTTGGAGGTGGCCGTGTGCGCGTGCGCCGCGCGTTCTCCAGCGCGCTCATCTCTGTCATGGCCCTGGGCACGGGCTCTTCCGTGGGGCGCGAGGGTCCCATGATCCATTTGGGCGCAGCCCTTGCCTCGTCAGTTTCTGGGTGGCTCAAAGCGCCGCCCGCGACTGCGCGCACGTTGCTTGGCTGCGGCGTCGCGGCGGCGATTGCGGCCAGCTTCAATGCGCCGATCGCTGGGGTTTTCTTTGCACTTGAAGTGGTTCTTGGGAGCTACGCCATTGCGTCCTTTGCGCCAATTGTCATTTCCGGGGTGCTTGGCACTATAGTCACGCGCATTCACATCGGGGATTTTCCAGCCTTTAACATTCCCGATTACACCATTGCGAGCTTCTTAGAGGTCCCAGCCTTCCTTATCCTAGGCGGCTTTGCTGCGCTAGTGGCTATAGCGTTTATGCGATGCGTTGTCCTGGCGGAGGATATCTATCAGCGCTTACCCTTGCCGCGCTGGACCAACCCTTGCATTGCCGGTGTTGCAGTTGGCATTTGCGCATTGCTCATGCCAGAGCTGCTTGGTGTGGGCTATGGCGCGACGACAGATGCGCTCACAATGCAGCTGCCGTTTCTCGCGCTTGTCATTCTCCTGGGGGGCAAGATAGTTTTGTCTGCGATCTGCATCGCCGGGCGCTTTGGCACCGGTGTTTTTTCTGTCTCCTTGTTCCTGGGTGCGATGCTTGGCGGCGCGTTCGGGATGCTCGCGACGCAGATTTTTCCTGAGCTGTCTGCCCCGCATGGTCTCTATGCGATTGTCGGTATGGCCGCCGTTGCAGGCGCAGTTCTCGGTGCGCCTATTTCCACCATCCTGATCGTCTTTGAATTAACTGGCAGCTATCAAGTCACTCTGGCGCTGATGGGGGCGACCGCCGTTGCCAGCCTCATCGCTAGCCGGCTGTTTGATGTGAGCTTTTTTAATTTGCAGCTTAAGCGCCGCGGCCTCGCGCTTACCGATAGCCGCGCGCGCCTTACCTTGCGCACGCGTACAGTCGATAGCGTCATGGATCAGGACTATGTGACCATCCCAGCCACCACGCAGCTGGGCCGCATCCGCGCTTTGCTGGCCACGCAGCGCCGCGGCATGTTGGTGGTGGTGGACGAGGCTGAGCGCTTCATCGGCGAGATCGCGATCAACGATCTGACGTCAGACCTTTATGATGAGCGCCTTGATACGCTGGTCCTGGCCTATGATTTGGCGCGGCCGACCGGTAAAGTCATTGTTGCAAAAGACAATTTAGCGCAGGCCCTAACGTTAATGCAGAGCCGCGATCAAGATGTGGCCCCGGTCTTAAACAACGTGCAAGAGCGCCGTGTTGTCGGCGTGCTGCATGAAACAGATGTCTTGGCGGCATTCAATCGCTTGCTGATTGAAAACGAAGAAGAGATGCGCGGCACCAAATCGCCATCCTGAAAATCCAGTGAGCGATTAAACGACACCACCTGTGTGGCCGTCCGCGCTGGGATGCGTTAGCTCTGCGCAAACACCCTAAAACGCGGACATTAAGACCTATGGCTCTAGACCTTTCTGGCATCAAATCTCTGCCTATCAATCAATTCTATTGGGACGGAGCTTGGCAATCCCCTGCAAGTGATGACCATTGGGAGATCATCTCTCCAGTAACGGAAGACAAAGTGGTCAGCGTCGCCTTGGCAGATGAAGCCGACGTCGATGCTGCCGTCGCTGCCGCACGTTCCGCTTTTGATACTGGCCCCTGGCCAACAATGACGCCGCAAGAACGCGCTGAGCACTTAAGCCGCTTTGCTGAGACTTTGCGCGGGAAGGGTGAAGACTTCGCCAAGGCTTGGATGGCCCAAGCTGGAACCTTAAAAGGCATGGCCGCGAATTCTGGCGGCTATTCCATTAGCGCGATCGACCGCAATGTTGCGCTTGCTGACACCTATCCCTTCATCGAAGTCTTTGATCAATATGAGGATTTCCGCGCAATTGTGCGTGAGCCCGTGGGCGTTGTGGCGGCCATTGCGCCGTGGAATGCGCCGCTGGCGACGATGCTGAACAAGATCGGCCCCGCGCTCATGGCCGGCTGCCCGGTTATTATGAAACCGGCGCCAGAAACGCCGCTTGAAGCCTATTTGGTTGCCCAGGGCGCCCACGAGGCCGGCTTGCCGCCTGGTGTTGTGAACCTCATCGTGGCGGGGCGTGACGTGTCTGATTATCTGGTCCGCCACACCGGTGTTGATAAAGTCAGCTTCACGGGCAGCGTCGCTGCGGGCAAACGCATTGCCTCGGTATGTGCAGAACGTATGGCGCGCGTCACGCTTGAACTTGGCGGTAAGTCCGCCGCTATACTCTTGGACGATTGTGATATAGCGGCTTCGGCAAAAAGCTTAGCAGGCAATATGGTCATGCTCAGCGGCCAGAACTGCGCCGCGCTCACACGCGCCTTGGTTCCCCGGGCGATGCAGGATGCATTCTTAGAGGCTTTGATCGCAGACCTGGAGACGGTTCGTATCGGTGACCCTTTGGACGAAGGCGTGCGCCTTGGCCCGCTTGCGATGGAGCGCCAACTCACGCGGGTGCTAGACTATATTGAGATCGGCAAAAATGAAGGTGCGCGCTTGGCCTATGGCGGCAATCGGCCAGACCATTTAGCCAAAGGCTATTACATCGAGCCAACTGTGTTTGCAGATGTGCGCAACGACATGCGTATCGCTCAAGAAGAGATATTCGGGCCAGTGCTGTGCGTCATCCCTTATGATACGCTTGAGGAAGCCGTTGCAATGGCCAACCAGTCTGACTTTGGCCTGGCTGGCGGCGTTTATACGAGCGATGTTCAAAAAGCCTATGATGTGTCGCGTAAGATGCGGACTGGAACTGTCGGCAACAATGGCGCGAAGGCAGATTTCTCTGTTGCGTTTGGCGGCTTCAAGCAATCTGGCATTGGCCGCGAAGGCGGCACGGTTGGTATTGAACCGTATTTGGAAGTCAAAACATTGTTATTTGATCAGGCGCCGCCTAAACTTTAGTCTTTTGTCGCAGCGGAGGCCCGCATGAATGAAGACCAGAAGGAATACTGGAACGCAGATGCGGGCGATTTTTGGGCGAAGGAAGCTGATACCCTCGACGGGATACTAGAGCCGTTTTTGCAGCCAGTGTTATCGGGGCTCAATGGCAGCGAGCCCACCGCATTGCTTGATATTGGCTGCGGCGCTGGAGCCCTTACTCTTGCGGCGAAGGAAGCGTTCCCGGCAGCGCAGTGCACGGGCCTTGATGTGTCCCATCCCATGCTGCAAGTCGCCAAAGCCCGCGCTGCAGCAGCAGGCGCCGACGTAAAATTTATTGAAGGCGATGCAACGCTGGCCGAGCTGGATACGCTAGCCGATGCGATGATATCTCGCTATGGCATCATGTTTTTTGAAGACCCCGTCGATGCCTTTACCAAATTGCACGCTCTGATGCGGTCGGGGGGTAGGTTCTCAGCCGTATGCTGGCAAGAGATGCCAAAGAATGCCTGGCTGGCTGTACCCATGATGTCTGCTATACCGCTGCTGAAAGAGCCACCTCAGCCGCCAGACCCGCATGCCCCTGGGCCATTTGCCTTTGCTGACAAAGCCCGTGTACTCTCGATTTTCAAAGCCGCTGGCTGGCGGGACGTGTCCATGGAGCGATGGCATGGCAAGCTGCGTTTGCCTGGCAGCACGCTGGATGAGGCAGGGAGCTTTATGACCACGCTTGGTCCTGTTGCAAGTTTGATCAAGGAGCAAGAACTTGACGCTGACCCCATCAAATTGGCGGTGATGGATGCGATTAAAGATGAATGCGGGGCGGGCGGTCCGTTTGAGCTTGATGCTGCGTCGTGGATTGTGACGGCAACGGCGTAATGCTCGCAACCACCGTCCCGGGCGTGATCCGGGACACAGCGGGATAGGCGGTTATACTGTGCCCCGGTCTTCGCCCGGGCATTAAGAAACGTTGTTGGCTTGAAGCGGTATTATGGCGGCGCGGCTTGCGCCTTATGAAGAGAGTAAAAGTATGATCCGCTGCGAAAGCGGTGTCACATTTCTGCTGCCCAATGCTATGTTAACGGCATGAGTGATTCTGCCCCCAGCTTTGAAAACGATCTGCCCTCAAGCGAGCCAGAGCCTGCCTACCTCAAGGGCCTAAATGCTCCGCAGCGCGAGGCTGTTTTAACGCTTGATGGGGCTGTTTTGATGCTTGCTGGCGCCGGCACGGGCAAAACCCGGGCGCTGACGACCCGGCTTGCCCATTTGCTGTGGACCCAAAGCGCTTGGCCGAGCCAGATTTTAGCCGTCACCTTCACCAACAAAGCCGCCCGCGAAATGGTGAACCGTGTGGGGCAAATCATTGGCCCATCGGCCGAGGCCATGCCTTGGGTGGGCACCTTTCATTCCGTTTCTGCAAAAATTCTGCGCCGCCATGCCGAGCTGGTAGGGCTGAAGTCCAGTTTCACGATTTTAGACACTGATGATCAAATCCGGCTGCTCAAGCAGCTGATCGAAGCAGAAAATATCGATCCAAAGCGTTGGCCCGCGCGGCAGCTTGCGGGTTTGATTGATCACTGGAAAAACAAAGGCTTAACGCCAGATAAGGTGCCTAAAGAAGACGCTCATAGCTTTGCTGATGGGAAAGGTATCAAGCTGTATGCCGAGTATCAAAGTCGTCTGCGGACGCTCAATGCGTGCGACTTTGGCGATCTTTTGCTGCATATCATCTCTATTTTTCAAGCCCATCCAGATGTGCTTGCCGACTATCAAAGCCGGTTTCGATATATTCTGGTGGATGAGTATCAAGACACGAATGTGAGCCAATATCTGTGGCTTCGGCTGCTAGCGCAGAAGCATGGTAATATCTGCTGCGTTGGCGACGATGACCAGTCGATCTATGGCTGGCGCGGCGCCGAAGTCGGCAACATCCTGCGCTTTGAGCGCGATTTTCCTGGCGCGAAAGTCATTCGCCTTGAGCAGAATTACCGGTCCACGCAGGCAATCTTGAAAGTTGCCTCCCACTTGATTGACCACAATACAGAGCGGCTTGGCAAAACCCTGTGGAGCCATGGGGATGAAGGCAGTCAGATCAAAGTTCGGGCCGTCTGGGATGGGCAGGAAGAGGCGCGCCAGGTTGGAGAGGAGATAGAGCAGCTACAGCGCCAGAAAGTCTCACTAAATGAGATGGCCATCTTGGTGCGTGCCTCGAGCCAGATGCGGTATTTTGAAGACAGGTTTTTAACGCTGCATGTACCCTACCGGGTTGTCGGCGGACCGCGCTTTTATGAGCGTAAAGAAATCCGCGACGCGATGGCCTATCTGCGCGTTATTGCTCAGCCGGATGATGACTTAGCCTTTGAGCGTATCATCAACGTTCCCGCGCGCGGCATTGGCGACAAGTCCGTGCGCACGCTGTATGGCTTGGCGCGCGCGCAGGGTAGCTCCATGATGGCCGCCGCGCGCATGATTGCGGGCACAGATGAGCTTCGCGGCAAGGCTAAAACCAGTCTTCTGAGCCTCATTGCCGATTTTGACCGTTGGCGTGAGGCCATTGAAGAGATGCGCCATGACCGTTTGGCTGAGCTTGCGCTCGAGGAAAGCGGCTATACACAAATGCTGATGAAAGACCGCAGCCCCGATGCGCGCGGGCGGCTCGACAATTTGGCTGAACTCAGCCGCGCCATGGGCGAATTCGATAGCCTCGCGAGCTTTTTAGAGCATGTCAGCTTGGTCATGGATACCGAGCAAGCCAGTGCGGAAGAAAAGGTCTCCATCATGACGCTCCATGCCGCCAAAGGCCTTGAATTTGATCATGTGTTTTTGCCTGGGTGGGAGGAAGGTCTATTCCCTTCGCAGCGCTCACTCGATGAAGGCGGGCAAAAGAGCCTCGAAGAAGAACGCAGGCTTGCCTATGTGGGCGTTACGCGTGGGCGCAAGGAGGTTGCGATTTCCTATGCAGCCAACCGGCAACTATATGGCAAGTGGCAGTCTTCTATCCCGTCTCGCTTTGTAGATGAGCTCCCGGCCAGTCACGTGGAGCATATCCGACAATCAGGCATGTATGAGTCTGGCTCGAGCTGGATGCGCAGTGGCAGCAAGAATGAATACCAAGACAGTGCTTATGATTGGGACGCTCTAGGGCGCAAGCGCGGGCCAGGCTACCGCAGAGCTCAGGGCGCCAGCGGCAAAGCGGGCTTTGGGCGTGCGGGCGTGATTGATGGGGAAGTAGAAAAACTGACGATCGTAAGCGCTGCGCCTAGCAGCTATGCGATTGGCGAACGCGTCTTTCACGACAAGTTCGGCTACGGCATCGTCCAAGATGTTGAGGGCAACAAGCTCAGCGTGGAATTTGAAAAAGCGGGCCTAAAACGCGTCGTCGACAGCTTTGTGTCTAAGGGCTGATGCGGCCAACTGTCGTCACGCTGTGCATCGACCGCGCGGATGCAGGCCGCGTTGATGCCATCCTCATGGAATTTGATGAGGAGAATGTGCCATCCGTGACTGCCTTTGCGCCTGAAGAGGGCGCGCCGATTTTAAATATCCAAGCCTTTTATCCTGATGTAGTCGACGACGTCGCCCTGAGTGCCGCGCTTGGTGACTATGACGTCGCCGTTGAGCCGCTGCCGGATATCGACTGGGTCAGCCAAAGCCAATCGATGCTGCCTGCCATTACAGCAGGGCGCTTCCATGTCTATGGCGCGCATGTGGCGGAGACACTTAAACCAGGACAAATTGGGCTGTGGATTGAAGCTAATCAGGCCTTTGGCACAGGGCGCCACGAAACGACGTTTGGTTGTCTTGTAGCCATCGATTGGCTCATCAAACGGCGCCGCTTTAACCGCGTCTTAGACCTGGGCAGTGGGAGCGGCGTGCTTGGGCTAGGCGTCGCAAAAGCGCAGCCGCGGCCCGTGATGATGAGCGACCTTGACCCCGTGTCTATAGACGTCGCGCGTGAAAATGCTGAACTAAACCACGTTCCGCTACGCCAACAGGCGCGTATTGGCCGCGGTGTCCAGATGATTGCAGCCGCTGGACTTGGAGACCCTCGGCTTCGCGCTGCCGCGCCTTATGATTTGGTGCTGGCCAATATTCTTGCGCGCCCTCTACAAGACCTTGCGAAGGACATCACCCGCGTTACTCGGCGGGATGGCATCATTGTTCTTGCGGGGTTACTTGATAGCCAGGAAGCCGCCGTTCTCAGCCGATACCGCGCTCATGGTTGGCGGTTAAAAAAAAGGATCAGCAGCGGCCATTGGCCAACACTGATCCTCAGGAAGTTACTTTAGCTGGCTACGCCGCGACCAAGCGGTGCGCGAGATGGCCAACTGTAATCCCGCGGCAAGAGCCAAACGAGGGGGAGGAGGAGGAAGTCAGCTCCCGCCGCGGAAACTGGTTTTAAGCTGCAGTCTGCAGCGCGCTGTCATTTGCAGCTGCGCTTACGCGCTGTGGTTGAGCTGCTTTGAAGGTTACAACGTCTGCTGATCTGGATGCTGGGCCACCCACAGCGTCCATAAGGTCGAAAAAGTTGAACCGGCCAACGGCAACGGGGGAGCGCAAAAAAGTAAATTCGAAAGCCATGTCATATCTCCGTGTTCGAGTATGGACACAACATAAACGGACTATGGCTGTGTTGGTAGTGCATGGATTTGATTAACAGCTATGCGCTCAGTGCATGCAATTTTGGTGATCTAGTCATTAAGTCTTAACCTTTATGATTTCTTAGCTGTGTCGCCAGCGCGGACCGCAGCAAGCTATCGCCTACTCTTTTTTACCGTTGAGAACCTGCTGAGCCAGCGCGTCCAGTTTCATCGGCGGCAATGTCTTTTCCTGCTCGATCAGAAAGTGATCCATCCAGCGCAGCAAACGGTGCGCGTAGTCAATGCGGGCACTTGCCTTGCTATTGCCATGGCCTTCACCTGGATAGGTCACAAACCGAACCGGCGCTGCGCTGCGCAGTTTAAGGTTGCGGTACATTTCATAAGACTGACTCGGGTGAACGCGGGTGTCGTCCTCGCCATGCAAAATCAACGTCGGCGTTTTGGATTGGCCCGCATAGGTGACCGGCGAGACATCAATCATGTTCTGCCAGTCTTCCCATGGCCACGCGCGGGAGTGGACGAGGTACATCTCATTGGGAATATCGGTCGTGCCAAATTTTGAGATTTGGTTAGAGATGCCGACAAACATAACGGACGCAGCAAAGTGCTCCGTAAGCTTGGTTGCAGCCCAGGCAGACGCGTAACCGCCATAAGAGCCGCCGGTAATCCCAACGCGCTTTTCATCGACCAAGCCATCATCCACCAGCGCCTTAATACCATCAACCAAGTCATTGAATTCCTTGCCTGCATAGTCATTCTGATGCTGCTTGGAAAATGCAGTGCCGCGGCCGGTGCTGCCGCGGTAATTGGGTTGGAAGGTCGCATAACCTTTACCAGCCGCGATTTGGACTGGATCGCCGTAGCTGGTGTTCCAGCCGTTGGAATCATGAGCTTCCGGGCCGCCATGGACCATCATGATCAGCGGGACACGCCGGTTACGCTTGCGTTTGAGGGGCTGCGTGAGAACGCCTGAAATGCTTTGCCCGTCGCGCGCGGTGTAAGTGTAGCTGTCAGACTCTGCAAAGCTGATGGCCTTCGTCCATTCATTATGGTCCGTCCACCGGATCATGGTGTCACCGGCTGTTACAAACAGCGCGCGTGGGTGAGAAGGAGCGCTCATACTGGCCGCGATGACATTGTTTGCGCTGTCAATGTCATGTGCAACATGGCCGGCCTGTGGTTTGGTGACAAGGACGTTTCCATCGGCGCTTAGCAGCTCAATCCGGCTGCCTTCGCCTTCATGGATTAGAGCTGCGATCTGGCCATTTGTCATCCAGTCTATATCGGCGACGGCAAAGTTTCCCGTCCGCAGGATGGAGAGATCATCTTTGCCAATGCGCCCTCCATACAGCGTCGTTGCCGCTGGGTCATGTTTGTCCACGCCTGCAATGAGCGCGAAAGCCTTGCCGTCCGGAGAGAATTGAAATGCGCCGACTTTCCCTGGTGTTTCAACGACCTGGCGCACTTTCCCGCTTTTTCCACTTAAGATATGAAAGCGGCGCTTCATCAGGTCATCGTCGATATGAGGCGTTGGCGCGATTGCCACGGCAATAGTCTTGCCATCTGGCGACACGTCGAGACTTGTGGGGTGTCCATCAATCTTAAGCTGCTCGGCTCTAGGCTCGCGGCTGCTCACATCCAAGCGCCATAGCGTGTTTGCTTTGCGCCCTTCTTCATAGATGCGGGCATTGAACCCTTTCTTCCTTAGAGCTTTTTCATCCGCATCTTCAGCTGAGCTGGCTGTGAAATATACGGTTTTTCCGTCAGGCGCCCATGCGTACCCGTAGATAGAAGCGCTATGTGAATACAAAACGCGCTGATTTCCGCCGTCCACTGGGATTTCATAGAGCGCGGTATGGCTATCGGTTGGCATTTTGGCGAGGAAGGTGATGTGTTTGCCTGCGGGGTCAAAAGCGATGCTGCTTACGCGCAATGAGCCAATAACGAAGGCGCGGGTCTCATTTTGCGCGGTCGCTAGATAAAGGTGGCGGTCAGCGCTGCCATTGTCTTCCCCAGCCAAAATATCGCGCATTTTCGTAAGGCCGTAAGCGACGCTGCTCCCATCAGGGCTCACAGCCAAGCCGCTCACATGGCGCACCTTTAAAAGATCGGCGATCTCCATTGGCCGGGTGTCGGCATGGGCCGCTGACAGGCTGAGCGAAAAGGCAGCGGTGAGGCAAATAGCAAGACGCATAGAGCTTTCCTTTATCGGGCATAGTCGTCGTTCGTATCATCGCTACTGCGTTGGCCGCTGACTTTCAACCGCAGCTGGAGCGGCTGCGGCGATGTTCCGCCCAGGGTACGGCCTGACTGAACACCAAAAACCGCGGAAAGATAAAATTAAGCATAGACGTTTACCTTTTGGAGTGCTTCTCCCCTCTGAGATAAAGGAGCTACCGGTATGGCGCTTCCAAACTTAGCTGTTGTTGGTTTTCCAAAATGTGGCAGCACGAGCATCTTCCACGAATTCAAGCAAGTGCCGGATATATTGACGACGCTTGGCGAGGAAAGCACGGCTTTCACTGGGCCAATGGAGCTAGAAAACTCCGCCGCTATGCTGGAAGTCAAATTCTATGGTGGGTACACGGGGCAGCGCTATCTTGCCGATATCCATCCCGCGCTGGTCTATTCAAAAGCTGACTTAGAGCGGCTGCGAGAGACATGCGGGGCACTTAAAGTCATTTGCCTGCTGCGTGACCCGCTCAAGCGGGCGCTATCAAGCTATTACCACGCGCTGCGCTGGCTTGCTGAAAACCGGTCTATAAAGCAGGCCTTTGACGACGATCTGGCACACCCAGTCACGAGCTATCAATTTGACGGCCGCACACTCAAGCATCACCTCTCGCTCAGCCGCTATGACGTCTTCATTCCGCATCTATGGGATATTTTTGGCCGCGAGAATGTACTCTGCCTTGAATTTGAAGATTACTTCAGCGCCAGTGGCAGCGACCGCCGCCGCTTGGTCCATTGGCTAGGCCTCGATGCTTCCAAATTTCCAAAGCCAGGCCAAGCCCATCACAATGCAGGCGCAAACTGGGTCTTTAAAGCTGAAGAAAGCGTCTCCCTTAACGTCGGCGGCCAAAGAACTGAAAATGAACGTTTCGTTGGCATCATCAATGGCCAAACTGGCCAATTTGAGCGTTACATCATCGACCCCTCCGCGCAGAGCTGGGATTGGTTTAAGCAGGCCCAGGCCGCCGTTGCTGATAATGAAGGGTTCGATCCATCACCTTACCAGACTGCCTTCGAAGACACGCTGCGCTTTTGCCAGGATGAGGTGTTTAACCGCGCCATGGAGCGCTGGGGGCGGACCGCCTCGGCAAAAGCTGCATAAGCGCCCTTAGATACATCCATCACTGCAAGACCCCAGCGCTCTTGAGCGCCGGCATTCATCCACCTCACGCCCGCCTCACACACTTGTGATGCGCTGTGTATGGCCGCCTGGTCACGGTTAATCATACCCTAAATTCCGTTGCTGCGGCTGGTCTCTTTTGCGGCCGCTTTGGGAGGCGAGGTGCAGCAACACTTGTGCCAACTTGCAAAAGAGTTTTGCTATGAAAACGTTTTCAATGACGACATTCGCCGGGCTAAGCGCGGCGTCTATGCTTGCTATCTCCGCCTTCAGTACGGCCGCGCAGGCCGCCAGCATCCGCGTGACGGTAGAGAACCTGTCGCCCGGCGATGGCTTCTCATTAACACCTGTCTATCTGGGCCTCCACGACGGAAGTTTTGATTTGTTTGATATCGGAGCGCCAGCGTCCGCTGGCCTTGAAGTGGTCGCTGAAGAAGGGGGGCCTTTTTCAAATACGCCCGAAAGCATGGGCATGGGCGGAGGCGTTGCCGATGAACGCCGCGCCGTTGACCCCGACAGCCTGGGCGCTGTCATCGCCCAGCCCGATGGATTTCCCGGCGCGCCAGTCGTCGAGCCTGGCGAGATCGGATCCGTCATCATCGATATCGCTGATCCCACCGACCAGCGTTTCCTGACCTATGTCGCCATGGTCATCGCCTCTAACGATGCCTTCATCGGCAGCGAAACCGCCTTGGAGCTTTTTGATGCGGGAGGCAGTTTTCTCGGCGATCAAGAGATTTTGATCACCGGCAACCAAATCTACGACGCTGGGACAGAAGAAAATGATCCCCTAGACGGGCCTGCCTTCGCGCCTGGCTTCCCGCGCGGCTCGGGCACACCTACGGACAACGGCGTGGTCACCCTCCATGAAGGCCTCGGCGACTTTGCAGGCCTCGCCCAGCCCAACGGCGTCATTCTAGGCGCCGATGCGATTGACTTTGTATCGGACCGCGATGGCTTTCAGCTCGCCCGCATTTCGATCACCCGCGTGCCAGAGCCTGGCAGCTTTGCCCTGCTGGGCGCAGGGATGCTGGCGCTGGGCGGTATGCGGCGTAAGCATGGCATAGCCTAGCCAAGAGTCGCAAGAATCACTTTGGTTGGGGTCGTCATATGCGCGGCCCCGGCCACTTTCCCTTTCCAACCTAGCTTGGATCAAGTATACCGTAACCATTCGTTTCGAGGGGCGCCGCGCTGGAACGCGTGGCTGAGATTGGGCTTCAGCCCTAAACCCTTTGAACCTGATCCGGGTGATGCCGGCGGAGGGACTGGGAACGGTGGCTGATCTGTAGAGATAATCGACGCCGCCCATGCCTTCTCAAAAGCACCGCCGCCCATGCTTTGAGGAGCCCCAGTCATGAACAAACCTTTTGATCCCGCAGACCTTGAAAAAGGCAGCTTTACCGTTACCACTGGTCCGCTGCCCGCCAGTGCGAAGGTTTATAAGTCTGGCCATATTCATGCGGATTTGAAGGTGCCCATGCGCGAGATTGCGCTCCATCCCACGGCCAATGAGCCGCCCGTCACCGTCTATGATACCTCCGGCATTTACACCGAAGAGGGCGCGCAGATTGACATTTACAAAGGCCTGCCGCGCACGCGGGAAAGCTGGGTCATGGAGCGCGGCGATGTGGAAGCCTATGATGGCCGCCAGGTGAAGCCTGAAGACAATGGCTTTGCGGAAGGCAAGCATCTGGTTCCCGAATTTCCCATTCGCAACAAACCCATGCGCGCGAAAGCTGGCAAATCCGTTTCGCAAATTGCGTACGCGCGCGAAGGCATCATCACCAAAGAGATGGAATTTATTGCCATCCGCGAAAACATGGGCCGCGCGCAGCTCAAAGAGCAGCTGGTGCGTGACGGCGAAAGCTTTGGCGCTGAAATCCCGGACTATATTACCCCTGACTTTGTGCGCGATGAGATTGCGCGGGGCCGGGCGATCATCCCCAACAACATCAATCACCCAGAATCCGAGCCGATGATCATCGGCCGCAACTTCCTCGTGAAGATCAACGCCAATATCGGCAACTCGGCGGTCACATCGTCTGTGGCCGAAGAAGTGGAAAAAATGGTGTGGGCCATCCGCTGGGGCGCGGACAACATCATGGACCTCTCCACCGGTCGCAACATCCACAACATCCGCGAATGGATCATCCGTAATTCGCCAGTCCCCATCGGCACTGTCCCAATTTATCAGGCGCTGGAGAAAGTCGGCGGCGTGGCTGAAGAGCTCACTTATGAGGTCTTCCGTGACACCCTCATCGAGCAAGCCGAGCAGGGAGTGGATTATTTCACCATTCATGCCGGCGTGCGCTTGCCCTACGTCCCCCTCACAGCAGACCGTGTCACCGGCATCGTCTCCAGAGGCGGCTCGATCATGGCCAAGTGGTGCCTGGCGCACCATAAGGAGAGCTTCCTCTATGAGAATTTTGAAGACATTTGCGACATCATGCGCGCCTATGACGTCTCGTTCTCCTTAGGGGATGGCCTGCGCCCAGGCTCCATCGCTGATGCCAATGACGCCGCCCAATTCGGCGAGCTGGAAACCCTCGGCGAGCTCACCAAGATCGGCTGGGAGAAAGACTGCCAGGTCATGATTGAAGGGCCGGGCCATGTGCCCATGCACAAAATCAAAGTGAATATGGAAAAGCAGCTGCGCGAATGCGGCGAAGCGCCTTTCTACACGCTCGGGCCCCTGACAACCGACATCGCGCCTGGCTATGACCACATCACCAGCGGCATCGGCGCTGCCATGATCGGCTGGTTCGGCACCGC
>JBCCAR010000026.1:0-47898 GCA_039814715.1 Pseudomonadota bacterium | reverse complement strand
CTGCCGTTCAAATCCTCTATCGTCATTGGCCGACTTGATCGGGCAATCCATGGAAAACCCAAGCTGTATGCTTAGAAATAGATACCCCGATCAAGTCGGGGTATGACGGGTCTAATTAAGTAGCAAAGGCAACAAAGTCCCCATTTCCGCCATTCAAGCACCGGACCTTGCGAACGGATGTGAAGCAATCCAGGTGTTTCAGGCGCTGCGCCGCTGGATCACCGGCCCCGGATCAAGTCAACGCCGCCCTATGCCCGTGATTGTGAGGCTTTCCTTACCGCCGCTGCGGCTTGCCGACGAGCGTTCCAGCGCCGCGCTGGGTGAAGATTTCTAGGAGCATGGCATGAGGCACGCGGCCATCCAGGATGACGGCGGCTTCAACGCCGTGCTCAACAGCAGAGACGCAGGTTTGCGCTTTTGGCACCATGCCGCCGCGGATGGTGCCATCGCCGACCAGGCTGGCGACGGTGTTGGGCGTTAAATCTGTTAAAAGCGCGCCATCGCCATCTAAAATCCCGGGCACGTCTGTGAGCAAAAAGAGCCGCGCGGCGTGGCTGGCCGAGGCAATGGCGCCGGCCATGGTGTCGGCATTGATATTGTAGGTCACGCCGTCTGCGCCAGGGGCGATGGGCGCAATCACAGGGATAAAGTCTGATCCGCGCAACACATCGAGCAGCGTTGGGTCAACGGCGGCCGGTTCGCCCACCTGGCCTAAATCAACCACACGCTCAATTTGGCTGTCTGGGTCTTTATGCGTACGCCGCACGCGCCGGGCGGTGACCAGGCCCGCATCTTTGCCGGAAATGCCGACGGCCTTGCCACCAGCGGCGTTAATGGCGGTGACGACTTGTTTATTGATTGCGCCGGCCAGCACCATTTCAGCAACTTCCATGGTCGCTTCATCGGTCACACGCAGACCATCGACAAAATCTGATTTAATATCCAGCCGCGACAGCATGGAGGCAATCTGTGGGCCACCGCCATGCACAATGATAGGCTGGATGCCCACTTGTTTGAGCAGCACGATATCTTCTGCAAAGGATTTGGCCAGCTCTGGCGAACCCATGGCATGGCCGCCATATTTGATCACAAAGGTGCGCCCGTTATAGGCTTTTAAATAGGGCAGGGCTTCAGAAAGTGTGGAGGCTTTCTTTAAGATGTCCGCAAGCGGATGGTCCGCGCCGATTTCATGCGCAGGACGGGTATCGATGTCATGTCCCATTAAAGTTGGGTCTTTAGTCCATCCAAGGCGGCGTAGGCAAGCCCTTCTCCCTTAAGAAAGCCGGATTGTAGACGCGCGAGAGGTAGCGCATGCCGCTATCGCACAAGATTGTCACGATGGTCTTGCCTGGCCCCAGCGCCTTTGCGAGCTTCATGGCCCCTGCTACATTGATGCCTGAGGAGAGGCCGAGGCATAGGCCTTCTTCTTCCATCATTTGAAAGACCAATGGCAGCGCTTCTTCATCGCTTGCCTGAAACTGGGTATCAATGGGCGCATCTTCTAGGTTGGCGGTGATTCGCGATTGGCCGATACCTTCGGCGATGGACGTGCCCTCACTGCGCAGCTCGCCATGGGCGAAGTAGTGATACAAGTTCGCGCCCATGGGGTCTGTGATGGCGATGGTGACATCTTGGCTGAATTCTTTTAGGCCGAGCCCAACGCCAGCGATTGTCCCGCCTGTGCCAGCCGCGCAGGTAAAACCATCGACGTTGCCATCCAGTTGGTGCCAAATCTCAGGCGCTGTCGTGCGGATGTGGGCCATGCGGTTGGCGACATTATCAAACTGGTTGGCCCAGACGGCGTTGTCATCTTCTTCTGCCAGTCGGCGGGACGTATGGACGAAATGGCCTGCGTTGGAGAACGGCGCGGCGGGTACTAAAATGAGCTCCGCCCCCAGCGCGCGGATGGTGTCTATCTTCTCTTGGCTTTGCGTTTCGGGCATCACAATCCGGGTTTTAAAGCCCATCGCATTACCCACGACGGCCAAGCCAATGCCGGTATTGCCGGCTGTACCCTCGACGATCGTCCCGCCGGGCTTCAGGTCCCCACGCGCGATCGCATCTTCTATAATATAAAGCGCTGCCCGATCTTTCACTGAACCGCCGGGGTTCATCCATTCTGCTTTACCCAAAATCGTACAGCCGGTTTCTTCCGACGCGCGGCGCAGTTTGATCAGCGGCGTGTTGCCAATGAGCGGAACAACGCTATCAGCGCGGGTGGGGGCGTGAATATCGGGCATGAGGCACCTAGTCTATCAGCGAGCGATATCGCTTCAGCTAGTCCGTCCACGGTTGCAAATCAACGCCCCCGCGCGCGACCTTTCCTTGCTGCGCGGAAAGCGAGGTTTGTCTGTGGCCTGCGTTACACTAGTCTATGGGGCGGTTATGTGATTGAAAGTCGGCCCATGCGCGCCCTGTTTCTGCTTACTCTTTTGTTTTGGCATGGCAGCGCCCGGGCCGACTTAATTGAGCAGTGCCTGGCTGCGCCCGCAAGCCAAACCCTTAGCCTGACGGTTGACAATGCGCTGATTGCACTGCGCAGCCAATCGGGCAAGCGCACGCTCGTGGTGGGCGGCGATAGAGTGCCATTACCGCCGCGCAGCCAGGCGCCGATTGTGCGCTACAACAGCGCGCTCGGCGGCGCATTGATTTTGCAAGATATGCAGGGCGATGAGCGCTACCGGCTGCGCTTTGATCCGCTCACGTCAGCTGGCGCGCGCCAGCTCTCACCCCAAGGCGCGCGCGTTGCAGCGCCGCTGGTAGACCCTGCCAATAGGTCTGTCATCTTCTCCAGCACAGCCGGGCAAGGCCCGATATGGGGGGTCTTGGCGCATGATTTGGAGGCCGCTGGGCCCCGCGTTGTGTTTCAAGAAGGCGGAGCCTGGCAGCCGATGGCGACCAGCGCTGATGGCCGCCGCTTGGTGTTGCAGCAGGTTTTCGGCCTTTATGACCGGGTCATTTATATCCTTGACCAGAAAACCAGCATTAAAACACCGCTTTATTTTGGACAGCGCCCTGTTGCAATCCGCGCCGCCGCCATCAGCCCGGATGGACAGCGTGTTTATGTCGCAACCGCCTTGGTGCGCGGCGGCGGACGCATCTTGGTTGCTGATGTCCATGCCGGGTCCGCCACCGTCCTGCACCGTGCGGATTGGCCGCTTTATGACATCAAGCTGAGCGGCGATGGATCGCGCCTGTTTGCGCTTGAAAACAGGGACGGAGTTTCCTGGTTGGTTGCTTTTGATATGCAGGGGCAGGGCGTAGCGCCAAAAGAAATACCGCTGGAAGCCTGGGCGACGGACTTGGCGGTCAGCGCTGATGGCCAGGTAGCAGCCCTCACGCTCTCCCAACTGGGCCAGCCGCCGCGCAGCGTTCTGCTGAAAGAAGACACAGGGTTCGCGCCGCCGACACCGGCAAACCGGCCAAGCGCCTGCGGCCCCATTTCGGTTGCTCGTGCAGACATTACCCGCTCTAAGCCCGTCGGCGGGCTAGAGACGCTGCCAGTGAAGGTTCTGAGGCCTGCAAACCTAAGCGGGCCTTTCCCCGTCGTTCTGGCCTTTCATGGCGGTCCGGAGGGCCAGTGGGTCGAGACCAGCCAGCTAAACTATACCGCGCTCGCCAATACCTTAGGCGCTGCGATTGTGATGCCTAATCTGGTGGGCAGCACCGGCTATGGATTGCTCTATTCTGCCGCCGATGATGGCGCGGCGCGTACGGCCGTCCCCGGCGATGTGTCGCTTGTGCTTGACTATATTGCTGGTGATCCAACGCTGGATGAAACCCGCATTGTGGCGATGGGCGCATCCTATGGTGGCTATTTGGCCATGCTGTCGCTCGCGCAAAACCCAGATCGTATTCAAGCTGCCATCAGCCAGGTGGGCATCTCGCATATCCCGTCCTTCTTAAGTGAGACGCCGCTCACCCGGCGCGGTCTGCGCCGCAATGAATATGGCGATGAACGCGAAGATAAGATCATGAAAGTGCTCGATGCACTCTCACCGCTGACACTGGCTCAGGCCATCAAAGGGCCTATCCTGCTCATCCATGGCCGTAATGATGCGCGGGTGCTGGTGGGCCAGGCAACGCGCATGAAAGCGCGGCTAGACGCGCTTGGCAAAGAGGTGCGCTATCTTGAGCTGCCCGAAAGCGGGCATGTGCTGCGCGACTATGAAACGCAGCTGCGCGTCCTGCGCGAGAAGGCGGCATTTTTGGAAAAGCAGTTTGGGCCGTAAAGCGCCACTAGGCTGCTTCCATCTCCGCCATGGCAGCTTCATAGCGCTCTGTGGCGGCCATCCAGGCTTCTTCGGCCTGGGCAAGCTGGCTCTCCAGGTCGCCGAGCTCTTTTTGCAAGGCGATGGCTTTGCTTTGGTCTGCCGCGGTATAGAGCGCTGGGTCCGCCAATGTGTTGCGCATAGCCTCGGCCTGCCGCGCGATCCGGTCCATAGTCTTTTCCGTGTCCGATACAGCCATACGCAGCGGCGCGAGGGATTTGCGGCGCTGGGCGGCTTGCTTGCGCTGGGCCTTGCGCTCGCCTGCTGATAGCGCTGATTTATCGCTCTTTGTGCTGCTATCGCCTTGCAGCACTTTGCGGCGATAGGCTTCGAGCGAATCATCAAAGCGCTTGACCGTTTGGTCTTCCACAACCCACAGCCGATCGGCGCATAGATCGATTAAGCTACGGTCGTGGCTGATGATCAAAACCGCGCCTTCATAAGCGCCAATAGCGCGGGCCAAATGCTCCCGGCTGGCAATGTCCAAATGGTTGGTGGGTTCATCTAAAATCAGCATTTGCGGATTGTCCGCGCAAATGATGGCAAACAGCAGCCGGGCGCGCTGGCCGCCCGATAAGGTGCTGGAAGGCCGGTCGGCCATATCAGCATCAAAGCCAAATTGGGCCAGCCGGGCGCGCAGCTTTGTGGGCGGCACCTTTGGCAGCGCGCGCGCTATCAAGGTCAGCGGTGTTTCTTCCCCATCAAGCACATCAACTTGGTGCTGCGTGAAAAACCCGATTTTCAGCTTCGAGGCGCGCCGTACGGTGCCATCCATCGCTTGTAGTTGCCCCGCCAAAAGCTTGGCAAAGGTAGATTTGCCGCGACCATTGGGACCAAGCAGGGCGATGCGGTCATCCTGGTCGATGCGCATGTTCAGGCCCTTTATCACCGGCTGGCTGGGCACATAGCCGGCGCTCGCTTGTTCTAGGGTAATAATCGGCGGCGGCAGCGGGCTGATATCTGGCAGGGAGAATTCGCTGGTGCCATCTTCACTGTAGGTTTCCACCGTCCCCAGCTTTTCCAGCGCTTTGACGCGGCTTTGGGCTTGTTTTGCTTTACTTGCTTTGGCGCGAAAGCGCTCGACAAACTTTTCCATATGCGCTTTTTTTGCTGCCAGTTTGGCGGCGGCTTTATCAGATTGAGCCTTGCGCGCGGCCCATTGCTCGACAAAGCGCTCATATTGGCCGGTGTAGAGCGTCGTCTTGCCGCCCGTCATATGCAGAATATGCGTTGGTGTGGTCGATAGCATATCGCGGTCGTGGCTGATCAGCACCCAGCCGCGCGGATAACTAGCGAGATGGTTCTCCAGCCAAAGAGCGCCTTCGAGGTCGAGATAGTTGGTCGGCTCGTCCAGCAGCATGTAGTCAGGCTCAGCAAATAAGATGCCGGCCAGCGAGGCCCGCATCTGCCAGCCGCCGGAAAAATCACTGATCGGCCGCGTTAAATCACTGGCGGAAAACCCAAGGCCATTGAGAATAGACGCTGCCTTTGCATCGGCGGAGGCATCGCCCAGCTCATACAGCCTGCTGTGCGCGTCTGCGAGCTCGGCGGGGTCGCGGCTATGATCTTCCACAAATTGGCGCAGGCCATAGAGTTCGTCATGCGCACGGATCACGACGTCAAGAACACTCAGGCTTGGGTCTGGGATGGATTGCTCTAAGCGTTTGAGGCGTACCCGGGCGGGCACGTCTAAATCGCCTTGGCTTGCTTGCAAGGTTCCATCAATCAGCTTCAGCAGGGTCGATTTGCCTGCGCCGTTGGGGCCGACCAGCGCGACTTTGGCCTGGGCAGGCAGCGCCGCACTCGCGCCGGTTAAAACAGGTTTGCCACTGTAGCTGAAATGAATGTCATCAAAACGGATCATAAGGCGCTTTGTGCCCTATTTTGCGCCGCGGGAAAAGCCATTGCGCGGGCATGGGCGACATGTCTATAAGCCGCGTGAAAATCCACGTACTTTTTCACACAAGGACCTTTGAGCCATGCAGCGCACTTTCTCGATCATTAAACCAGACGCCACCCGACGCAATCTGACCGGTAAAATTAACGCTATGCTGGAAGACGCTGGCCTGCGCATCGTCGCTCAAAAGCGCATTCACATGACCAAAGCAGACGCTGAGAGCTTTTACGGCGTCCATAAAGAGCGTCCTTTCTTCAATGATCTGGTTGCCTTCATGACGTCAGGCCCGGTGGTTGTGCAGGTCCTTGAAGGAGAGAGCGCCGTTGCGAAAAACCGCGAGGTGATGGGCGCAACAAATCCAGCTGAAGCGGCAGAGGGCACTATTCGCAAAACGTTTGCAGAGAGCATTGAAGCAAACTCCGCGCATGGCTCTGATAGCGAAGAAAACGCTGAGATCGAAATCCGCTTCTTCTTCTCCGAGCGCGAAATCGTCGGATAGTTTTTATACAGACACCATCTTTATCCCGGGCTTGACCCGGGATGTGTCTCTCTAGTGGATTGGCTCAGACAAATGGTACCCATAGGATCCCAAAGTCCGGGGTCTCGGCAGGAGGCGGTTTGCAGGCGATGCGGTGCATCGTCAAAATCCGTCGACGCACCGAGACCCCGGAATTTGGGACCCGAAGGGCGCTTTTCCAAGCTCACCGGCTGCGTTGCCCGCCGCTTGTGATGCACCGCATCACCGCACGTCGCGCGCCTGACCGGATGAACTTGGAAAAGCGTCCTATGGGTACCATTTGTCTGAGCCAATCCACTAGCGGTCGCGAAGACGAGGTTGAGAGTTTTGAAGACTATATCAGCGCACGCGAGCTCGATTGGTGTCTTTAACTCTGCGGATGCGAACACGGGCACACTTGCAGACGACCAGGGGCAAGAAAGGGCAGTGTGTTGCCCCAACGCATATGTTTGGACACTTGATTGCCGAAGCGATTGCGGGCGAGAGCGGACGATTTGACCTCATGGCCAGTGTCAGGCACATGTCATTTTACACACTTAAAGACGCACTGACCTAACCCACGCAGCGCCTCCCGCTCCTAAGATCAAAAGGTTTTTCACGCTATGTCTGACGCCGCGAGTTTCATCCTAAAGGTGACATGTGAAGACCAGCCGGGCATTGTCGCCGCTGTTGCCCGCTCTATCGCAGAAAATGGCGGTAATATTTTAGAGTGTCAGCAGTTTGATGATGCTGAAACCGGGCGGTTTTTGATGCGTATGCGCTTTTCTTGCCATGACATTGATAAGCTAGCCTTTGAACTCAAGCCCACCATCGAGCGCTTTCAGATGAAGACGGAGCTGCTGCCGGAGGCGCGCAAAGGCCGGGTTGTCATCATGGTCTCTAAAATGGATCATTGCATGAATGACCTGCTCTATCGCTGGGGCAAAGGTGATCTCAATATGGAGCTGGTAGGCATCGTCTCCAATCACGAGACGTACCGCGCCCATATTGAAGGCGCTGGCTTACCCTTTAAGCATATTCCCGTCACCAAAGAGACCAAGGCAGAGGCCGAAAAAGAACTGCTGGATTATATCAGCGACAACGAAGTCGATCTGGTGGTCCTCGCCCGGTATATGCAAATCTTATCAGACGATTTGTCGAAGCGTTTGTTTGGCAAAGTGATCAACATTCACCACAGCTTTCTGCCCAGTTTTAAAGGAGCGAAAGCGTATCACCAGGCGCATGCGCGCGGCGTCAAGCTGATTGGCGCAACGGCCCATTACGTCACCCCAGACCTCGACGAAGGGCCGATCATTGAGCAAGAAGTCGCGCGCGTCGATCACGGCGATGATGCAGCGTCGCATGTACGCATCGGAAGGGACGTGGAATGCCAGGTGCTATCGCGGGCCGTGCGGTGGCATTTGGAACACCGCGTGTTCCTCAACAAATCAAAAACAGTGGTCTTTCCTTAATAGAGGGACAGGCCTTAATAGAGGGACAGGACGGTCATCACCATTCATATAGAATAGGCCAGCGGCCATACGCAGCGGCCTGCTATGGGCTTGGAAGCTTTTCCATTTCTTCGCTGATGCGCGTCATCATTTCAGGGTCCGCTTGCGCCAAAGTCGTCATAGACGCGGCAATACGCTGCTGTAGGGCCATGAGATCGTTACCGCGCGAGGCAAAAATACGCATCGCTTTCATGCCGCTGATTTCACCGTCAAGTGCCTCTGTAATGGCTTCGAGCGATTGAGACGCCTCTTGAATGATTTTTGCTGCAGCTTCTGCATCGTCGGCAGATTCAATGCCCTCCAGGGCGCCGGCGACTTTTTCAAGCTCGCTCACATAGGTGTCAGCAATTTTCTCAGGGGATGAAGCGGCCGTCACTGGCCCTCCGCTCTCTTCCCCGCCGCAGCTGGCGACAGCGAGACCCGCGATGATCGCTGTAGACATGAAACCAACACGCATAAACCCCTCCTCTACAGGCCGTTCGCTATAGAATGGCGTAAGATGGCTGCTAAGGGAAGAGGCCTAGTGGATTGGCTCAGACAAATGGTACCCATAGGGCGCTTTTAGAGCTCGAAAGCGAGTTCGAGCCCCGGCCGCGGCCAAGGCATGCGAATAAGCTCACCTGTCATGGCCTGCGTGATATACGCCGCGCGCTTGTCTTTCCCGCCGAACGCGATGTTGGTTGTTCCTGGCGCCGGTAAGGCGGCAAAGGAAGCACTGGTGCCGGTTGGTGAGATAACATGAATGCCGCCGCGCGTTAGGGCTGCGACGCAAATATTGCCATTGGCTTCGACGCTGAGCGAATCAAACAAATCAAAGCCAGGCGTGCCATAGAGAACTCTGCTGCCATCAAAAAAACCGACCGGTCCTTCAAGAACGCCGGGCGCCGTAATCGGATAGTGCCATAGCTGACCAGTCATCGTCTCAGCCATATAGAGCGTGGCGTGATCTGGCGACAAACCGATGCCATTGGCTGTGTTCGTAGGGTACAAAGCTTCCGTGATCGCGCTGCCATCGGCTTTTGCATAATAAATACCGCCCATATCCTGATGGCGGGCAAAGGTTTTGCCAGTATCTGTGAACCAAAAGCCGCCATGGCGATCAAACACCAGATCATTTGGCGCGCGCAGGGCCTTGCCACTGCAATGCGTATAAAGTGTCTGGACTGCACCTGTTTGTAAATTCACTTTTTGGATGCTGCCGCCAGTAAAGTCAGGCGGTGTGCCAATAGGCTGGGGGGCGGAGCCAGCGCGGTCCCAGATAAATCCGCCATTGTTGCAAACATAAACACAGCCATCCGGGCCAACTGCCGCCCCATTGGGCCCGCCGCCCAGATGAGCGATGACCTCAACCACGCCGTCCGCGCGCACAGCTGTTAGAGTCTCGCGCGCTATCTCAACCAACAACACATCGCCATTGGAGCAGGCGATGGGTCCTTCGGGAAATTCCAAGCCAGTGGCTAGGGTCTCAATCAGCGCCATTGGCTCTGTTTCCTTGATACGACGATCCCCGTGTCATCACAGGCAAAGGCACGGCTGGGTAGGGGCTATTTGAGCAGTGAGCGCGCGGTACCCCCTATTTTTGGTGCTTAGCGAACGCCTAGCTGCGCATCAAACACGGTCAGCATGCGGCTCCATGCGCGCTGTGCTTGTTCGGGGTGGTATGCACGCGAATCGGTTGGAACCCAGCCATGCATCGCGTCCGCGTAGACTTCCACCTCTGCAGGAACCTTCGCAGCCGCAAACGCGTCAATCAGCGTTTGTTTTGCGCCCGGTTGTCGGCTGTGATCATTCTCAGCAATCGCAATCAAGGCGCCGCCGGAGATTTTATCAGCCAGTCGGTGCGGGCTGTCAGCCTCGTCGGTCACCAGACCGCCGCCATGAAACGAGCACGGCGCCTTTATGCGCTCGGGCACGGCAGCCGCAGCGCGCAAGGCCCAAGACCCTGTCATGCAGAACCCAGCAGCACCGATGCCCCTCGCGCTGTCAACGGCGGGCTGTTTGTCGAGCCAACTCACCAGCGCCTTTGCGTCTATAACCACGCCCTTTGGTGACACTGCGCTGTAGTGCGGAGCGACCAATTCGCGTGCGCCAGGATCGCCGTATCGCATGCCATTATAAAATAACTGTCCTGTGTGCGTGCGGTAATAGGGGTTTACCGCAAGAACGGCGTATCCATGACTGGCGAGCCGCCGTGCCATTTCAAAATGGGCGGGACGCACACCATGGACATCGGGCCAAAAGATAATCGCGGCATGCGCGCCGTCTTTAGGATGGAAGAAAACACCGTCGATATTACCCTCAGGCGTCGGTACAAGCACCGCCATTTGCGCAAGATACTCTCTGGCATATTTTGGCGTGGCAGCTGAGACACTGGGGACTGCCAAAGCGGCAGATGCCCCGGCCGCGAACGTTCGCCGCGTCAACGCCTTCTTTTGTAGATACTGACCGAGTTCACGCTGGGTGGTTTCATCGCACATGGCTTGCCTTTATACATCGCTGCTGCATCTTGCCAAATCATAGTAACAGGGGCATGGCATGAAGGTAACACTCGTTACCAATTGATGGCGATTTGTAACCGGTTTTTGTCTATTATCCGCCCGCTTCTGTTCCAAGGCAGTGGATGGCTGCGAAGACCGCGCGTTCGACAGTAGCGGACTGGACAAAACTATCGCCGCGCGCAGCTTTGATCTTTTAGGCGAGATGCAAACCTGAACGCTGTGGAACCAGAGAAATCTATGAGCCCATACTGGCAAAAGAGCCGGGGCGGGCTCCTCAACGTAGACTAGCAAAAAGCCTAGTCTTGCAACGCAAAACTGGGAAAACTGTGGATCCTGGAACACAGTTAGCGCCGCAAGTGACACCAAGTGCGGCAAAACTGCATCTTATCTTTGGATTTCAAGAAAACCGTTCTACCTAGCCGGTACCAAGAACCTAAACCGTAAATCAATGCGGCAGTCAAACTGATAATCTAAGAGTTTTCATTCAGGAGGAAACGATGAACAAGTGTATTTGGCGCTCTGCCGCAATGGCATCCATGCTGATGGGAACAACTGCGCCAGCCGCCTTCGCTCAAGAAGCGCCGACGTTCGCTGGCGCCGAAGAGATCATGGTCATTTCCCGGCGTAAATCAGAACGGCTGCAAGATGCACCGGCCACCGTGTCGGTAATCACCGAATCTACCATTGAGAACACGGGTGTGCGTGTCGCTACAGACTTCCTGCAGCTTGTCCCCGGTGTCTCCATCGTCGCTGGCCCTGTTGAAGCAGGCGACGTCCAAATCAATATCCGCGGCGCAAACGGCGCACGCGATGGTGAAAGCAACGTCGCACTTGTCGTCGATGGTATTTTGAAATCGAACATCGCCTCCCTCAACCAGGATCAAGGCGTGCTGCGGCAAATCGAAGTTCTAAAAGGTCCGCAGGGCGCGCTTTATGGCCGCAATGCCGCCGCCGGCGCCATCGTCCTCACAACGGCTGAGCCTACCGATGAACTTAGCGGTGAAGGCCTGATCAGCTACGGGAATTTTGATACGTTGAATTTGCGCGCTCTGATCAGCGGCCCGATTTCTGACAATCTCGGCTTCATGGTCAACGCAGATTATTCGCGCACAGATGGCTTTTTGGAGAATTCCTTTTTTCCAACAGCGGAAAACCAGGAATTCTATCCTGGCAACACCAGTGACCCAAATTCGATCAACAACAAAGAGACCTGGAACATCAATGGCCGGTTATTCTTCGAGCCAACGGATGAAACAACGATTGATGTTAAACTGCGTTATGGCGAGCTGACCGCAGGCGCGATTTCTTTTAATGCGATTTTCAACGTGCCATTGTTTGCAGACTTGTTTGGCCCAGCCTTTAATCTGGATGCAAACGAGCATGAGTTTCTGTTCACGCCGAACGTTGATCCGCTAAACGAGCAATCCACTCTAGAAGGATCCATTAAACTTGAACACGCCTTCGATTTCGCGGATTTAACGGCGTGGGTTGCGTATAATAAGATTGATCAGTTCTTTTACGCAGATGCGACCAGCGGAACCTTTGGCTTCTTTAACGCGCAAGAAGACTGTGCGGCAACGCTTGAAGGGCTTGGCGGCTTTCCGGTTCAGAGCCCATTCGGCATCGGCGGCGGGGCATTCCTTCCGCCATATTCACCAACCACATGTGATGGGACCCAGTACCAGCAGAACGACCAAGAAGATATCAGCGCGGAGCTCCGCCTTGCAGGTAGCTGGGAGAACTTAGACTGGCAGCTTGGCGTCTACTTCCTCCACCTTGATCGCCGCATCTGCCGGAACCTGGGTCTTGATACCGGAAACGGCGTTCTTGAAGAATGCTTTACAACGGATGCACGCAATCCCACCGAAGCGCTCGCAGATGACGACTTTACGACCAATGTCTATGCCTTCTTCGGCTCTGTTGATTACGAAGTTGTTGAAGATTTTAACGTTAGCGTCGCACTGCGTTACGATATTGAAGACCGGAAGGTCAGCAACAACGTACCGACGGATGCACGCACCCGCTGGGTTGGCCTGGGCGCCAACATCGTAGACGGCGATGGTGTCCCGCGTTTCCCAAACGGGACAGCCGATACACCAGCTGGTTACTTCTTAAACCCTGGTCTTGATCCGGTCTTCAATCCGGGCGGCCTGCCAGACCAGGATCAGACGTTCAAACAAATCCAGCCCAAAATCTCCTTGTCCTACCGGGTGAATGAAGACCTCAATATCTTTGCCAACTGGGGCATCGGCTTTAAGTCAGGCGGCTTTAATAATGGCGGATCACAGGCCATTGTGGACGGCTTCTTCAACAACCTGTTTAACAGCGGCATTACGCTCTCGGATGTCTTCGATAAAGAAACTTCCAGCGTATTTGAAGTTGGCTTGAAAGGGTCTTTGGCTGACAACCGCATTCGCTATGAAATCGCTGGTTACTACAGCGACGTCACCGACATGCAGTTCTTCGGCTTTTATGTAGGTCCCTTCGGGTTGCTTCGGATCGTGTCGAACATCGATGAAGTCGAGATCATGGGTATTGAGGCAGACATCACTGCCAGCGTCACCGATTGGTTGACAGTGTTTGCGTCCGCCAATGTCAACGACAGCGAGATCAAAGCAAATAGCGCCCGGCCGAATACGGTTGGGAACAAGTCGCCTTATACAGCCGACTATACGCTTAACCTGGGTATGGAAGTGCTCTATCCTGCGACCGAGGGCATGGACTTTTTGCTGCGCGCTGACTACCGCCTAACGGGTCCAACTTGGTTCCATACGGTGCAGGACAATGACGTTCCTACACAGTTTGGTGCTGACGCGAACTTCACGAATTCGCAGCGTGATGCCTTTGGTGTCTTGAACCTGCGGACGGGGTTGCAGTTTGAGAATGTGTCGGTGACAGTCTTTGCCAACAACATTCTCGATAAAGGCTTCCTCGCTGAAGTTATTCCAGCGCCAGAATTTGGCGGCTCCTTCGTTGCGCCTGGTATGCCGCGCTCTTACGGCTTGGAACTACGTGCAAACTTCTAAGGCTTCGCTTAAGTGAAAACGCTCGCCCCGCCATACCACGTGCGTATGGCGGGGCTTTTTATGTGAATAGACAGGGGAAATTGAATGCGCCTTGAAGGGAAGACGGCTCTCATCACCGGTAGCAGCTCTGGTATTGGCGCGGCCGTCGCATCGGCCTATGCGGATGAAGGTGTGGCTCATATCGCTATCAACTATCCCGATGATGGCGAACAAGCGCGCGCTGAAACGATCGTCAAAACCCTGCAAGAGGCCGGCGCAAAAGCGATTGCGATTAAGGCGGACGTGGCTGACGCAAGCCAAGTCGCCGCCATGGTGGGACAGGCGCAGGCCTTCGCTGGGCATCTCGATATTCTGGTCAACAATGCAGGCATCGCCCACGGCGAGGTAGTGGAAGACATCCCCATCGACACCTGGGACCGCGTCATCGGCGTTCATCTGCGCGGGACGTTCCTCACAACGCAGGCAGCTCTACCTCAGATGTATGAGCGCGGCTTTGGCCGCATTATCAACACCGTCTCTCAGCTCGCCTATAAAGGCGCGCCGGCGCTGGCCGCCTACACCGCAGCAAAGGGCGGCATTTTGTCCTTCACGCGCTCTCTGGCGCTGGAAATCGGCGCCCGAAATGTGCGCGCCAACTGCGTCGCACCAGGCGCCACGCATACGCCCATACTAGACGGTGTCCCCGAAGAGTCGCTCGCAGCTGTCAAAGCAGGCATCCCCATCGGCCATTTCGCTGAGGTCAGCGATATTGCGCCGGCCTATGTGTTCCTGGCATCTCGGGACGGCGACCATTTCCAGGGCCAGTGCATTAGCCCGAATGGCGGTGATTGCTTCCTTTAAAGAAGCGCTTTGAAATCAAATGAACAGGAGCAACCCATGGCCCAGCCCACAATCCTCATTTCAGGCGCAGGCATTGGCATTGGCCAAGCAATCGCAGCTGCCTTTGCAAAAGCGCGCTACCGCGTGATTGTCACCGATGTGTTAGAAGCCGAAGGGCACGCCGCGGTATCGGGTTTGAAAGACCGCGGCGCAGAGGCTGAATTCCACCCCATGGATGTTACCAAGACGCAGCAGGTAAACGCCGTTATAGAGAGCGTCGAGACAGCCTACGGGCCGCTGGACACGCTTGTCTGCAACGCCGGAATTGCAAAGAAAATCCCGCTCGAGACCATGACAGATGACGCGTGGAACCTCACCCAGGACGTGAATGTCACGGGCATGATGCGCATGATCCGCGCTGCAGCCCCAGCCATGCGCCGTGCGCAAACAGGTAATATTATCTGCTTGGCCTCCGTCGTTGGGACAGCTTATGGCTGGAATGAACACCTCCCCTATAGCGCGGCAAAAGCTGCCGTATCGGGCTTGGTGAAAGGCGCTGCGATTGAATTGGCGAGCGACCAAGTCCGCGTCAACGGCATCGCGCCCGGTTTTATTAGGACAGCGCAAACCCTAGACCCAGTCCACTCTGTTGGGCCAGAAGGCTTGGAGGCAACCGCACCAGATGTTCCTTTAGGCCGCATCGGCGATCCTTCAGACATTGCCGATGTTGCCGTCTTCTTAGCTTCGCATAGCGCGCGCTACATAACGGGGCAAACGATCACGGTCGATGGTGGATTACTGGTTGGACTCTAAACGCTTGTCTGGCTTTCTTGAGCCTGCGCAGCCGTCTAGTGACAATACTCGTGGCATCCAATCAAAGACCACTAAAACGGCAATCATCTTAGCGATTGGTGTCGCCCCGGTAATCGTTGTTCCAATCGGCGCTTTAGTCGCAGGGTTCTAAGCAAACTCAGCTAAGCTCACACGCAAAGAGAAATTTGACTGCGGATAAAATCGTCGACGACTGCCTGAACATAGGCGTCATATTGATTTTCCGCCATAGGTTGGTGCAGTGAGCATAGGCCTTCAAGCATAGGCCGGTGGAGCAACATGCCCCAAAAGAACTCTGCTGCCATGCTTGGATTTGGGCAGTTAATAGTCCCCGCTTTGGTTTGGGATTTCAAATAATAGGTCAATTGCCGAATAGCCCTGTCAGGGCCGTTTTTATAAAATACGGCCCCAATTTCAGGCATTCTAGGGGATTCCATATACACAATACGGCACAGACCAATGCCCTTGGGCGAGAGCAACACACGCAAGGTGCGATCCGCTATCACTAGAAGTGTTTGCTGAAAGGATTGTTCGCTTTGAGAGGTCAGTTCAAGCGGCACAAGCAGCTTGGCCACCATCTCGTCAACTACCGCTTCAAACAGCCCTGCTTTGTCTGTAAAATAGGTATAGATGCTACTTTTTGAACCACCTGCACGGGCCACCACTTGGTTGAGGGAGGCTGCTTCATAGCCCACCTCAAGAAACAGGTCACTGGCAGCCTCCAGTAGCGCTGCGCGCCGGCGTTTACCATCTCTGCGAACGGGGTCGAAGGGTTTAACCGTAGCCATGACATCAATATTTAGCGTTATAAAGGGCGCCTCCTATACCAGCCTGCGATCGAATAGCCAAAAGAATGATTGGCGGTGCTAGCCAGCGGCAACGCGGCGCGCGAGTTCATTGACAACCTTGCGCACCATCATGCTGGACTGATCTCCGGCAATAAACAAGTCGGGGAAATCATGGGTGTCGCTGTCAAGCAGCTCCTGCATATCTTTTGTGGCAACGCGGTCCTCATCAAAGGCAGCATCCACCACCTGGGCGAATTGCTTTGAATAGTCTTCGTTGGCGATGTCGCAGTTACGGGCAAAAGACCAGTAATAATGTGCGTTGCCGTGATCAAGCGGGGTCAGATAGTGGTTGATCTCGGTCTCCAGCGCTTTTTGGTCATCCTTTCCCGGATCGTTTAAAACAACCGTGGACCAGCCGCGGCACATGGCAGGCGATACAAAAGTCGCGCCCAGTTTTGCCTGAAGGTCACGGCCTCTCAAATCCAGTGTCGGTGGATATAGTGGCGCGGCCATCTCCCATTGGGTTGTTGATCGCCAGTAGTGAACCATGTCGCCCTCGCGCTCTATCTCAACGGGGACTTCAGCCCAGCTGTCATCGGCTCCGAACGTTTGCTCATGGAGAAATGGCAGATGGCTGAGGTCGGCCAAGTTCTCGTGCATCAGCAAATAATTGCCCTCAAGCGTCTTGCGGCCCCAGATGGCAGACCAGTCCGGTGATGAAAGACAGTTCGTTTGGGGAATGTTTGCAGGGTCGGCCGCCGCTGGATCACCCATCCATATCCATAGAAACGGTCCCTGCTCAACGACTGGGTATTTTTGCAATGTTGTGGCCGGGCATTTGGTCTGGCATGGGATGTCAACAATCTGGCCATCGCTGTTATAGCGAATACCGTGATAACCGCATTGAATATCGTCGCCAATGAGCCGGCTTTTCGCCAATGGAAAAGAGCGATGAACGCACCGATTTTGTAGCGCCACCGGTGTGCCGTCTTCACGCCGGTAAAAGACAATTGATCGTTTGAGAAGCGTTTTTGCGCTCAACTCGCGGGTAAACTCACTTCTCAAACCAGCGACATACCAATGCTCATAAAGCAGCGGCAACTCGATATAATCTCTAACATTTCGCAATGGATTGAATGGCTTAGTCATATTTTTCTGGCTCTCCACCTAAGGCTTTATGCAATTTTCTTGCACAAGAAAAATCAATAAGTCTTGCAAATTGCTAGCATAAGTGCACCATTTGGTACAAGTTACTTATACCGTTCGGTACAGTTTGGAAAAAGCGGCCATACGGCAGATCGCCAGATCAAAAAGAGTGACACAATTGGGGGAGGTTGAATTGACCATTCACGCACACAAGACGGTCTTTACAGGTGTATCGATACTGGCCGTGGTGGCGCTTATGCCCGGCATTGCCCAGGCACAAACGGCTCTGGAAGAGATTTTCGTGACAGCGCAAAAACGCGCGCAAAGCCTTCAAGACGTGCCGATATCCGTGGCTGTCACAACAGGCCAGCAACTACGCGACAACTCTGTGCAGAAACTTGAAGACTTTACAATTTCAATGCCGAACTTATTTGTCGCTGAATCTGCTCTTGGCGACCTCTTGTTCATTCGCGGCGTCGGCTCTGGCCAGAACAGCGGCTTTGAGCAATCCGTTGGCACTTTCATTGACGGAATATATTATGGCCGGGGCCTGCAAACGCGCAATTCGTTCCTGGATGTTGAGCGCGTTGAAATCTTGCGCGGCCCTCAAAGCACGTTTTTTGGCAATAACACCGTTGCCGGCGCCATAAATATAACCACAAACCTACCCAGCCAAGATGACCTGGGAGGCTATGTCCAATCCGCTTATGAGACGGGCACCGGCAAAGCGAATGTGGAAGCGGCCATTGGTGGCCCATTAACCGATACTTTTGCCATGCGCTTCACAGGTCTTTATTCGGATCAAAAAGGCTGGCAAACCAATCGCACAATCAATGAGCGCGAGCCCCAGGAAGAGAAAATTGCGGGCCGCCTGACGGCGCTGTGGACGCCGACAGAAACGCTAACTGCGATTTTGCGAGTGCAGCGCGAGGAAACCGAAACGCAAGGGCGCGCGCTGCAAGCCGTTGGGTGCCCGCCGCCTGATGGCCAAGCTCCAGCTGGGTACTGCCTGGCCTTTGGTGTGATTGGTAACGGAACGCCGGCTGATTTCCTCTTTGATGAATTCCGTAATGGCGGCAACGGGGTCACCCCTTTTCCTACCGATGCGGAGTTCAATGATCTCGATAATACAGCTGCAAGTCTGACTATTAATTGGGATGTGTCCGGTCACCAACTTACCTCCGTTACGGGCTATACCGATTACAGCAATCGCCGATCCCAAGGCGGCATTTTGCTCGCTGGGCCCTTCCCCGCGCCTGCCATTCCGTTCGCGAACTTCGAAAACGTGGATGAAAGCTTTGAGCAGTTCAGCCAGGAACTGCGCCTCACGTCTCCAGCAGGGCGAACGATTGAGTATATGGCCGGGCTCTACTACCAGAGCAGCGACCTGCAGGTGATAAACGACTTTTCAGCTGCGCCCTTTGCCACGCGCCTCTCAGACCACCGCCAGGATGAGGAGACACTCTCTGCTTTTGGCGCGCTTACCTGGAATGCGACTGATGCGCTCAGGCTGTCGGTTGGTTTGCGCTACACCCAAGTCGACAAGGACGTTTCGCGCGACCAGATTTTAGCGTCAAACCAGGGCAATCTGGTTCTTGAAGATGCTGTTCCTATCACGCCGGACAACCCACTATTCGGCGCATTTGTGTTCGGGTTTGGCTGGGGCAATACTGGTGAAACGCCGCTGACGGCAAGCCGCTCAGATGATGACCTGCTTATCTCTGTGAATGCGCAGTATTCCATCAACAGCGATATCATGGCCTATGCCTCCTACAGCGAAGGCTTTAAGGCGGGCGGCTTTGACGAGCAGAATGGCCGCCTTGACCCGGCCAGCTTCAGCTTTGAGCCTGAACAGGCGACGTCTTATGAAATCGGATTGAAGAGCACGCTGTTGGATGGCGCCATGCGCTTTAACATCTCCGCGTTTTTTACCGATTTCAGCAACCTGCAGCAGCAGACGTTTGATGGTGTGATCAACTTTCTCGTCACCAATGCTGCCTCTGCCCGCTCGAAGGGTGTGGAGACTGACCTGGTCTGGCAACTTAGCGATGCCTTCCGTCTTGACCTTCAGGTCGCTTATCTGGATGCGAACAACAAAGTGCGTACCAACGCGCAGTGCACCACCACTCAAGCCGCCGGGCTGGCGCCAGGCTGCATCAACGGGCAGCAGGACCTTTCAGGGGCACCGCTCATCTTCTCCCCAAGCTTCAGCGGCAGTTTTGGCATCACCCATGATTATGACATCAACGATAGCCTGACCTTGATCACGAACGCAGGCGGCTTCTTTGAAGACAGTTTCTTCCAAACCGACGACAATGACCCGTTCCTAATCCAGGAGGCTTACGCCAAGTTCAATGCCTCCGTCCGCCTTGTCAGCGCGAAAGGTTGGGAACTTGCCATCATTGGCCGGAACATTTTTGATGTCCAGACATCTCATTCCGGGGATGATTTGCCGTTGTCAGCGGGGTCTTATCTCCAGTTTTTAGACAAGCCGCGGACAGTTGCCTTCCAGGGGCGGTTCACTTTCTAACGCTAAGATATTTCCTCAGAGAACTTCGGTAAAGGACAACCGCGTGACAAACCATACCAAGCCCAAAGGCGCGCATCTTGTCGGTAGCATCCCTTTTGAGAGCGCAGAAGATGTTTTCATAAACGTCAGCAACGCCATGGGTGACCATATTAAGCGCATCCCCGATGGCGAAACGGGGGAGCGCTCCAACTGGGTGGACTGGCAATTGCCCAAGCTGCTCGCTAACCCCATGCTGCAAAAAGTCCCCAACGATGCCTATGATTATACTGTCGCCAATATGGTGGAGCTTTGCCCTGGATGTTCCAGCACGGATATCACGCTCGGCGCTTTAGGCTACGCTGATGCAGCGCTGGCATCATTTGCGACATTTCAAACGCTCCAAGCAGAGGGTAGGATTCCGAAGCACTGCCGCTTTCAAGTCTCCTTACCGACCCCGCTAGCCCCGACACATCTTTATGTACACCCTGATTTGCAAGCGGACTTTGAACCCAAATATGAAATGGAAATGCTAAGCGAGTTGAGCGCGATCTTGAGCGCGATCCCGCATGCGAACTTAGCGATCCAGTGGGATACAGCTGTGGAATTCGCGCTGCTTGAGGGGGTGATGCCGACCTATATTAAGGATTTAGAGCAAGGCATCAAAGAGCGGCTGGCCCGGCTTTGCGCTGCTGTTCCTGATGGCGTCGAGCTCGGCTTTCACCTCTGCTACGGCGATTCCGGCCATAAGCATTTTTGCGAACCCGGTGATATGACAAAGCTAGTTGGTGTCGCAAACAACATCTGCGCAAATGCGGGGCGGCAGATCGACTGGGTGCACATGCCCGTCCCCACAGACCGCGATGATGCAGCTTATTTTGCGCCCCTGAAAGACCTGAACATACAGGCGAAAACCATGCTCTATCTCGGCCTGGTTCACTATGGCGATGGCAAAGAAGGAACCCAGCGCCGTATTGCAGCGGCGAAACCATTTGCTCGGAATTTTGGTGTGGCAACCGAATGCGGTTTTGGGCGCAGGCCAGCAGACACTCTTGGTCCACTGATGGATATTCACGCAGCCGTCTCTAGCCCGGTTGCATGAAATAATTGATGCCGCGGGGAGGTCGCGGCATCAAAAAGGCAGAAATCTCGTTCCGGCGCTATGCTTGGGCGCTGCTGGAAGGCAATCGCTCATAACGCCAGGCCCACAACTTCACAACGCCGGTTTCACGCTGCTCTTCGACAGCATGCTCGAAAGTGAGCTTGTATTGCGGCGGCAAGAACAGCGTGGAGAAGATGTCTTTTGCGGTATAGGCAGTCACCCCAGCGATGGCCGCTATCTGACTGTTTGAGGATATCTTTGTCAGCTCAAGATAGGCGCCTGAAACGTCTTCATTCACATCCAGGATTTGGGTGCCGTCTGGGCGCGCGGTTTCAGCAGCAATAAGGCTCGCCTGAAAACGCTGGTCACGTACGAAATAGGCTTGCTGAGCACTGAAATCAGCCTTTTCATTGGCCTGCGCCAGATGGGAAATAAAGGGCATCATCGCAGCAGACGCGCCTGCCGCCCTCATAAACATACGCCTGTTGGTCATGATCATTCCTCTATTTTCATCCCTAGTAGATCGGCAAGGGCCGTCAGTTCAGTGTTGCTAATTTCGGTATGGCGAAAGGCTGGCATCATGCCCAGGCCGTTGCGGACGACATCAATGATGTAGTCTTGGTCGAGGCTGTCATTCGCCTTGATAACGCTGACCTCTTCACCGCGAGATAAAGACAGCATTTGCGTGCCTGGATGCGCGCCGGTGCCTGGTTCATGGCAACGCGCGCACCATTTCTGGTAAACCTGCTCACCCACGGGTGACGCCAGACGCTGGGCTTTGGTTATTGTTGGGATTGGGTTAGTAAACGGGGCTAACTGGTCCTCCGGCGGAACCGCCGAAACCCGGTGTCCCGGCCCGGCCGCGTTGGCCTGAACGACCACCGCAGCGAAAAGCACCGCAACTCCTATTTGGATATGGCGTTTCATTACGAAATACGTCCTTTGCCAAACTGTTTGTACTGCTCAGGCCACAAGCCCGCTTTGCCGGGCGCCATAATACCGTTGGGGTCTAGCGTTTCTTTCAATTTCATTTGCAGGCGGTTCATGGCGTAATCATTGTAGGCAAACTGATCACGCACGAGGTTTTGGAACTTGGTGTGGGCGCGGTAAGCCGCATAGCCGAGCTTGCCGGAATCAATCGTCAATCGCTCGTAGAGATCATACACACGCTTACGGTCTTCTTCGTCGGTATGATTGAAGATCATGAAATTGATATGGTGCATGTCGCGCCAACCAACGATGAACTCGCCTAAATAGTCATATCCTACCTTCTCGCCATATTCGCGCTGCATCTGATACTGAGTGACGGCATCTTTGCCAGTAACCGGCGAGAGAAGGGTTAGATCAATGTGGCCGCCGCCCGGACCATACCAATTAAGAACCGAGAACTCCGTCAGGTGAGGAATGCCCTGCATGGCCTGCGCGCGGTATTCGAACGCCGGGTCGCCTTTGCGGTCGTCAGCGCCATAAAATTTCGCGCCTTTTACCTGTGAGAAGGCATCGCGAATGTATTTCCACTGCACCTCCATCATATCCGGCGGGCCATATAGCCCGCCAAAGAAATTCCACATCCCAAGCTTGTGTTCGGCATTGATTTTCTTATGCACACTGGGCGGGATTGGCCCCTTGCCCGTGTATATTTCGTCCCGCGTCGTCGTGATGGCGAGATCGAGCAGATTGTTGCACAGAACAGCCGCGTTAGGGATCAGCGTGCTGAGCCGAAGCGGGCGAATAATGTCGATGATCTGTTCGAGATCGTCTTCTCGTTCGAAGGTGACCATATAGGGGCGATAACCTGGCGGTTTTGGCATCAGCCATACGCCCATTTTGGTAACGACGCCGTAGCTGGCCTGGGTGAACATGCCGTCTACATACGGGCCGAACCCGTACTTAAAGAGTTGCCACATTTTCGAATCGGGCACGCCGCCCATTCCGGTGCGCACCACATCGCCATCTGGCAGCACAACCTCCATGCCGCATTGCATCATCAAATGGTCGCCATACGGGGTATAGCCCATCCCGCGCTCCAGCGTGTTGCCCATGGGGCTGCCCCAGCCTGGCGATGGCGAATCAATCCACAAGTTGATATTGTTTTCTTGCAGGTGGTTATAAAGATCAAAATAGCTCACGCCCGGTTCCACCAGTGCGTAACCATTTTCCTCATTCACTTCGAGGATGCGGTTCATCCGCTTCAGATCGAGGATACCCGTGCCGGTCATAGCGGGAGACGCGCCGCCGAAAACAATGTTACGGCCCGTTGAAATCGGCCAAAGGGGAAATTTGAACTCGTTAGCGGCTTTTAACACGGCCTGCACTTGCTCAACATTCTCGGGCGCAACAGCAATGGATGCGCGCGAGCTTTCCTTGCTGGTGACGGGGAACGGATCTTCATAGCCGGTCAGCTGATCGCCGAGAAAAACCCATTGGTCGCCAACGATGCGGCGGAACGCTTCGGCTGCTTTATTGAAATCCGCCTGATCCATTCCTGGGGGTAAAACCATAGTCTCTTCCTCTATCTAAACATCACTTTGTAACGTTTCGCATATCAATTGTTACGCAAATATAGGTGCAGGTGCAACTATTTTAGGTGCGCTATTTCGTCCATTGAGAAAACTTTCGCACCCATGCTGCGCGCAGCTGCATCACAGAAGCCAACCTGGAACACTGGACATTGCGTGATAGCCTTGGAACGACGTCACGCCCTCGTAGCCAAGGTTGCGGCCAATGCCGGAGTCTTTGAACCCACCGAACGGTGCGCGGCTATCTTGCGCGCGCGGGCCGTGATTGTTGATGTAAGTATAACCCGCTTGCAGCGCTTTAGAGACGCGCAAAGCCCGGTCTTTATCTGCAGTCCAGACAGATGAACACAGCCCGAAGGGCGACGCGTTGGCTTCGGCAATCGCCTCCGCTTCATCTTTAACCGGGATAATAGGCAGCGCAGGGCCAAACTGTTCTTCGCGTACGATGTCGAGATGGCGCGGCGGATCAAGGATCAAGGTCGGCTTTTGGAAGTAGCCAGCCTCATAGATCGCTTGATCAGGCACCTGCCCAAGTTCGCGCACGTCTGCGCCTGCGGCGCGGGCCTGCGCGATCATATCTTGCACGATGTTCAATTGGCCGGCGTTGTTCAAAGGCCCCATCGTGGTGGCTGGGAGCATACCATCCCCTACCACCTGGCGCGCGCAGACGGCAGTCATACCCGCCACGACATCCTCATAGCGGCTCTCCACCACATAGAGGCGTTTGAGCGCCATGCAGATTTGCCCGGTTGAACCGAAGGCGCCAAAGTACATGCGGGTGTACGCATCTTCATCCAGCTCGGCATCCTCCAGCACGATCCCCGCGTCATTCCCGCCCAGCTCTAAGGTGACCGGCTTGAGTGTTTCCGCAGCCAGGCGCATGACGTGCTTTCCCACTGGCACAGATCCGGTAAAATTGATGAAGCGGATGTGTGGATGCTGGAGCAGTGGATCACCGATTTGCGATGCCGATCCGGTGATCACGTTCACTACGCCAGCAGGCAGCTTCTCGGCAATTTTCTGAATGGTCAATACTGGCGCCATCGCCGAACTTTTAGACGGCTTGATGACGACAGTGCTGCCCGCCATCAGCGCGTGTGGCAACTTTGCCCCGAGAATTGATAGCGGCCAATTCCAGGGTACAACAAGGGCGGCAGGGCCGTGGGGCTGGCGTGTCACGATGGTATCAAAGGGTGGGCCTTGGATCGCTTCATCTTCCGCCAGGCGTTCGGCATAGCTGGCGGCGAGCCGAAAACGGTCCCCCAGGCGGCTCATCTCCATGCGTGTTTCCGCGAGAATCTTGCCGTGTTCGCGGCAAAATAGCTCACTGCGATATTTGAGGTCCTGCTCGTCGGCAACCAGATATTCTGCGATATCGAGTAGGTATTGTGCCCGCCGCGCGTAGGAGAGCGCAGACCAGGCAGGAAAGGCAGCATGCGCTGCATCGCATGCCCGGTTCAAATCTTCGATTTGCGCGTCAGCTGCATGGCCAACGAGCTCATCCGGCTTAGCGGGATTGTAGAGCGGATACACACCGCCCGCCGCAGCGGCAGTGCGCGCACCATCAATATAGAGCTGCGTGGTTGGCGTTTCGTTCATACGCGATAAGTAGCCGCATCACCGTAGTGAACAGCATCTCTCCCCAGTAAGATCGCAGTGTGTTGAACGCTAATTCGGCCCAAAGAATTCGACAAGACGACATTTATCGAATGAATTGTTCGATTTTATTGAGCAATGAGTTGGAGTCTAATCTCAGCTACACGCTTTGCAGGCTATCCATCACAAATGTAATGAAGAACTCAACAAGAGCTGTCTTGGCTGGATCCTCAACAGCGGTGACCCAAAGCGGGTCCGACTTTAGATGCAGGCCCGGGACCACAGGCACTAAGCGGCCAAGGGCAATATCATCAGCAACTACAAAATGAGGCATGATCGTCAGGCCTACACCTTCCAGTGCGAGGCGGCGACACACCATAGCGTCATCCACAAGTGTTCTTGCGGTGATTTTAGCGCGCTTAGTCCTCTGGGCTGTTGTGGTGGCAGAATACTGCAATATCAGCGGCTCATATCTTGGCCAAATCCAATTGGCTTCAAGCACTTCGTCTAGCGCGTTTAAGCTCCCACTGCGCTGCATGTATGCATCAGAGGCTACAATCGCACGCTCCAAGTCTGCGACTTTCCGAGATGTGCCGGGCGCGCCTTCGGGCACACCGCAAAAAAACACCACATCGCTGCCCGGGTCGATCAAACCTGAAAAGCCATCTTTAAAGCGCAGTGATAGTGTGAGATGCGGAAACGTCTCTTCCAATGATTTAATAGATTTTAGAAAGGGCGCGCGCGACAGCACGGTCGGCAAAGTGACGCGCAGTTCGCCGCCCAGCGTTGCGTGGTCGGCGCGAAGTGAGCCCATACCGGTGCGAGCGGCCTGCAGCATATTTTTTGCAGCATCCAGCATGACCGCACCTTCGCGGGTCAGTGTAATGCGCCGGGTTGTACGCTCCAGCAGCACCGCCCCAACATCTTCCTCCAAACCACTGAGATGGTGACTGATGACGGAGGTCGACAGGCCCAGCCGCCGGGCCGCAGCGCGCAAAGAGCCAGCCTCCACTACCTTAGCAAAGATCGCCATGCGCCGAAGCGCATCAATAAGCGCGCGGTCACGATCCGGCGCTGCTTTCATAAGGCCTCTCCCGCATCACGCGCAGCAGTCTCGCCCTCAAGCACTGCTGGTCAGGCTCTCAGTAATAAACTCAACGAACAGATGCGTCAGCGTTGTCTTGTTGGACGCCGTTGGCCAAGCTGCCATAAGGGTTTCTGAACTGATGCGCATATGCGGTAGCAGCTGGGTTAGGCGCCCATCTGTAATATCTTCTTCAACCACAAAGCCTGGAATGACGGTCAGACCAACACCCTCTAACGCGAGGCGGCGGCAAGCCATGGAGTTATCCACCAGGGTGCGCGGAGAAATAGAGATGCGCTGGCCAGCATTTTTACGCCGCGTATCACGAAAAGACAGCGACTTCTTTTCTGAATTTGGCCAAATCCAATCACAAGCTTTCAAGTCACTAGGCTTGTCTGGCAAAGCCCGCCGGCTGAAATAAGCCGGCGACCCAACAATAATGCGCTCGACTTCGACCACTTTTCGCGTTGTGAGGCCTGCGCTTTTGAATGGCCCAAAGAACAGAGCGACATCGCAGTCGTTATCGAGAATGCGCGAAGTGTTATCGCTGAAGCTGAACGATAACGTGATCTGCGGAAATTCCACTTCAAGCTCAGTGATCGCTTTTAAGAACCGGGCGCGCGACAGGGCTGTGGGCAACGCCACGCGCAATTCGCCGCCAATCGAGTTGCTGCGGCTGGCAACTTGGTCAAAGGCCCCATTGACGGCGTGCAACATGTCTTTCGCGGCACTTAAAAAAATAGCCCCGTCGGCGGTTAGCGACACCTCCCGCGTTGACCTGTGCAGAAGGTGAGACCCAATCAACTCTTCAAGCTCGCTGATGTGATGACTGACCACCGAAGGTGACAGCGCGAGACGTTCCGCCGCCCCCTTGAAAGACCCTGCTTCAACAACTTTGGCAAAAACAGCCATTCGCCTCAACGAGTCGATAACAGATCGATTATATCGAATTGTATCATTCATAGATCGTATCTTATCGATCCTAGTATTTTTGTCTACCGTTGCTTTGCTAGCGACTGAATCGCTGGTTGGACTTCAAAGTCTGAAGGCAGACAGACTAGACTGGGGGAGACTATAGCGGTGTCAGCAGCGCAGGCGCAGCAGCGCAATACGACACGAAACCTGGTTGAAGAGAGTGGTTTGCCGCTCGTCTTTAAGCTTGCGCACCCGCTGCCAGGGCTGCCCAAATCCGCGCGCGATGAAAGCGTGCGTACCTACGTCAATTCGCTCACCGTATTCCAAAAAGAGGCCTTCGTCACATCACGCCGGGCAGGCCAGACATGGCGCTTTACCAGCGATGAAGGCAAATATTTACTGGGCCATGACGCCGCGCCTGCGCCCCTCACCTTCCTCACTGTTGGCATGGTATCCTCCTACATGAATGAAGTGCTGGCGCTTGCCAAAGCGCGCGGCATTGATCTGGAGGATGTCACTCTCATCCAGGACAATTATTACAGCATGCAGGGCTCCATGCGGCAGGGCTCCATGACCGCTAGCGCGAAGAATGTGGACCTGACGCTGGAAGCGACCAGCAGCGCTAGCACGCAGGAGCTAACCAATTTGATGCTCAACGCGGTTGCTGCATCGCCGCTTAATGGCTTGATGCGCGGCGAGAAGGAGAGCCTCTTCACACTGAGCCACAATGGCGCTGAAATAGCGACAGATGCGGCTTTGCCACTGAACAAACCAATGCTGCCATATGACCTGAAAGGCGGGCAGCCTGCCATAGCGGCAGGCGACTGGACAGGCATTATACGCAGAGGGCCCATCACACCCAAAAGTGCGCTGACCAATAGCAGCGACGGGTCGAGCTTAACGGATCAACAAGATCGGATATTACATCTGCGCGGTATTTGCACGCTGCGCGCGGATGGGGTCAAACAGATTGAGCAGCAGCTGTTCAACCCGCATGGCTCGATCTTCTATTTCCTCTCTGATGAAGGCACCCAAGACGGCGGTAGGGGGCTCGCGCCCAACGCCGCCTCCTATATTTCCGCTGGTATCGGTTTCTGCTTCATGACGCAGTTTGGCCGCTTCGCAAAAATGAGCAATAGCAAGCTCAAAGAGTATCACATTATCCAGGATTCGTACTTTTCCTTAGGTGGGGCGTCCGGCGCGACAGGCCAGCTTGGGGCCGCTGATCCGCTGGAAACCCATGTTCATATCACCTCCGAAGAGGGGGATGATTTCGCGCGCTACATTCTCGATGTATCAGAGCGGACATGCTTCCTGCATGCCTTTTGTCGCACCGATCTCAAAACAAAAATCAAAATTCGGCAACACTAGGAGTTGGATAGGCTGATTACGAGAATAACAAGAAAGACGACAGACTGAAAATACACTGTTTCATCAAATCCAGAATACTTTGGGGAGAATTCGGATGGTATCGAATACGGTAAATGACGACATAGCAGCTTTGCGTTCAAAAGCCTTTCGCCGAAGGTTTCTTATTTCCAGCGCGCTCATAAGCTCCGCATTTGGCGCAGATATCGGCCAGGCCCATGCTCAGCTCGAGGAAATCATGGTTACCGCGCGTCAACGCACGGAAAGCCTGCAGGATGTACCCATTTCCGTGAGCGCAGTGTCTGGCGATTTCATCGTCCGCAACGGCGTGCAGCGGCTTGAAGACTTATCGACAACAGTGCCCAATCTGGTCGTCCGGGAGGGCTTTGCGGGCGAGACCATTGCTATCAGAGGGTTTGGCTCAAACCAGAACCCCAGCTTTGAGCAAGCGGTCTCTACTTTCATTGACGGGGTCTATTTCGGCCGCGCAAAACAGTCTCTTGCCGCTTTCCTAGATGTGGAACGCCTTGAGGTTCTGCGCGGGCCGCAAAGTACAATTTTTGGCAATAACGCCATTGCGGGCGCGCTCAACCTGACAACCACGCGCCCCGGCCAGGAGATGGAAGGGTACGCCTTTGCCTCTTACAATCCTGACGATGATGAGGTGGATTTAACCGGCGCATTGACAGTTCCGATCACGGACACGCTGAGCACACGTGTCGCGTTCAAATACCTTAACCTGGGCGGCTATTTTAACAGCTTCTTCGGCGATGACGTGCCAGCCAGAGAAAATGCTGTTGGCCGTGTCAGTGTCCTTTGGGAGCCTGCGGATAATCTGGAGATTTTCGTTAAAGGCGAAATCGGACGCCAGGACGCAGTTGGCGCCGCAAGCCAGCTCATTGATTGCCCTGTTGGCGGGGGCGCCTTTTCCGCTGCGCCCTCTCCTGGGCGGGAGAATGTAGGCAGCGGCGCCTGTGATCTTGCCCAGCGCCTCAACCCGGACATTACCTTCGCGCTCGACAATCAGATCGAGACCGGCGGCCTTAATCCACAAACCGTCATCCCCATCGCGCCAAGCCAGATCAACGATACACTTGGTCAGGTGGGCGGCGAATTTCGCGATCTTGATACGTCAAACATCAACCTCACCATCAACTATGGCTTTGAGAACGGCATCACCCTCACCAGCGTGTCGGGTTATTCCTCTTACGCCTCAGACCGGCGGCTTGATGTGGATACAACCCCCTTCGCCTTCATTTCTACTGACCGTCAAGAAGACTATGAGCAGTTCAGTCAGGAGCTGCGCCTCACCTCCCCTGGCGGTGAAACATTTGATTGGCTTGTCGGCGCCTACTACCAACAAAGCGACGTCGCTTTTGGCTATCAAACCTTTACGCTTCTGGATTCGCCTGATGGGCCTAATCCTGGCGGACCCCCTGGCGGCAACGGCAACGCAGGCTTTCTGCTCGGCGTCTTTGCGGGGGATTTGACTGAGGACAACGACCAGTGGGCCATTTTTGGCTCTGCAACCTACAATTTTACGGAAAAGCTTCGCGCAACTGTGGGTCTGCGCTATTCTGAGGTCGACAAGTTCGGTGACTATCAAATTCGCCTTGGCGTCACGCCAAACAATGAAGCAGTGCCCGTTCAAAGCGCTGGCGCAGCCGTGCCGTTCTTCGGCAGCCCTGCAGCCCCTGCTTTTGTTGCCCATACTGTCTCAGATTCAGTTGCCTCCAATGAGCTGACCTATCAGGCCAATCTGCAATATGATGTCTCCGATACGGTGATGGTCTATGGCTCCATCAGCAACGGTTTTAAGGCAGGTGGCTTTGATAACCTTATTCGCCTGCCAGCGGTTTACCCTGCCGGCGTTGGGCTAGTGCCAACCTTGGAAGGCACCTCCACCGGCGGGAGCTTCACTTTTGAGCAGGAAACCGTGGACGCCTATGAGATTGGCGTGAAGATCGATCTGGCGAACGTGCGGGTCAATATCGCAGCCTTCTATAATGAGTTCGACAATCTCCAGCAAAGCATCTTTAATCCAACGGCCATTGCGTTCCAAATCCGCAACGCCGCCGCGGCAAAATCAAAGGGTGTTGAAATTGACGGCCAATGGGCTGCAACGGAAAACTTGGTCTTCAATTTCGCAGGAACTTTACTAGACGCGGAATATACCGACTTCCCGCAAGGATCATGCGATCAACTCTCTACCAATGCGGGCCTTCGCTTCTGTGATCTGTCTGGCGCAGAACTGCCCTATACGCCTGACTGGAGCGCAACCATTGGAGCGAACCATACCCAGCCACTGGGCGCTGGCAGCCTTGCGGTGTTTACCAACGTGCAGCTTGTCTTGTCAGGCGGCTACCGCTCTGGCGTGGAGCTTGACCCGCGTTTTGAAGTCGGCAGCTACCAAATCCTCGATGCGCGCATTGCCATTGGTGATCAAGAGGCCGGCTGGCGCGTGGGCATCTGGGGCCGCAACTTAACAGACGAATTGTTTCAAACCGCCTCCTTATACGGCGCCGTGCGCTCGGTTGGCGCTTATACCACGGCCACCAACCGGCCGATGTCCTGGGGTTTCTTCGCGAATATGGAGTTTTAGCGATCGACCTTACGCGCACCTCATTGTTTCACTAAATCTAACAAAAGGTTGCAAAAAAACCGGATTTTCGAACCGGAGCCATTTCAATAGTGTGTGAAATTACACATCATAGCCCGGTCGTTTTTCAAGTCCGGTCTCTGGCACACGTTGATCAAGGGGAGGACATCGTGAAGTCTCTAAAAGGTAAAAAGATTGTCGTTACCGGCAGCGCCTCAGGCATTGGAGCGGAAATTGCCTCCACATTACGGGAATGGGAGGCCCACGTCATAGGCGTGGACCTCAACGACGCGTCTAACACAGACGATTTTCTAAGAGCTGATCTATCTGAGCAGGAGTCCATCGATTGGCTGATCGACCAACTGCCAAGCGGTATCGATGGGCTCTCCAATAACGCCGGTTTGCCGCCCACGCGCCCTGCTGCGATGGTGCTGAAAGTCAATCTGATTGGGCTCAAATACCTGACAGAAAACCTGATCAGCAAAATGAGTGACGGCGCGTCCATCGTGAATTTGGCGTCGCTTGCCGGGTTTGGCTGGCAGGGCAGCATTGACCAGGTCAAGGCGGGCTATGATCTCGATTTTGATAACGTAGATGCCTTTGTGAAAGACCAAGGCATTGACGCCTCTGACGCAGGCCGATCGTATTTCTTTTCCAAGGAATCGCTTGTGGTCTGGACGTTCAACAATCGCTGGACATGGCGAGACCGGGGTATACGAATGAACAGTGTCTCTCCCGGGCCGGTTGAAACGCCTATCCTCCCAGACTTTCTAGCTGGTCTTGGCGACAGGAAAGACAAGGAGGAAGTGATGGAACGGCTCGCAACGCCGAAAGATCTTGCTCCGGTTGTCGCCTTTTTATTGTCTGATGAAACAAGCTGGTTTCGCGGATCTAACATAACGCTCGATGGGGGGCTGTCATCCCACATGCTTACGCAGAAGTTCGGCCTTTGAGAAGCGCGTCCACGCCCATGCCCAAACCCAAACCGACCGCAGTCAAGAATGATATTCCCGGCACCTTCGTCTTTACCGCGGAGCATTCACGCGTCGGCTACGACCTGAACATGTTCTGTATGTCGCTATCAAAAGCGGGCAACAGGGAGCGCTTTCAAGCGGGTGAAGAGGCCTATCTTGACGATTATGATCTCACACCAGGACAACGCAGCGCGATCTTAGAACGTGACTGGAACGGCATGCTTGAGCAGGGCGGCAATGTTTATTACACGCTCAAACTCGCCGCGTGTGACGGCGTGCCCTATGAAGAGGCCTACGCCTTGATGGCGGGCATGCCGCGCGAGGATTACCGCGCCATGATGCTGACAGGCGGGCGCCCTGTGGAGGGCAACCGCTACCTCTCGGACTGGGAGGATCGCTAATGGCTAGAATTACAGCAGGGGTAATGACCTCTCACGTCCCGCTTGGCGGCGTTGCTGTTGACAAGGGCATGACGCAGGAGCCCTATTTCAAAGCGCTTTTTGATGGGTTTGAAGCCTCAAAGAAGTGGATTAAAGCGCAAAACCCGGATGTGATCATCATGGTCTACAATGATCATGCCAACGCCTTTTCCTTGGAGTTGATCCCAACCTTTGCTATCGGCTGCGGGAAAGAGTTTGAGATCGCTGACGAAGGCTGGGGGCCGCGCGCCATCCCGAAAGTGCCAGGCCATCCAAGGCTCGCTTGGCACATCGCGCAGTCCTCCATTTTGAGCGAATTTGACATGACGATTGTCAATAAAATGGAGGTTGATCACGGCTTTACAGTGCCGCTGTCGCTGATGTACGGCGCAGTGGATGCGTGGCCCTGCCCGGTCATTCCGCTCGCGGTGAATGTCATTCAATACCCACCGCCCACGGGCCAGCGCTGCTATGATCTAGGCAAGGCCATCAAAAACGCGGTTGAGGCCTTTGATGAAGATCTCAATGTCGTTATCTTCGGCACGGGCGGGATGTCTCACCAGTTGCAAGGGCCGCGCACTGGCCTGATCAATCAAGACTTTGACCATAACTTTCTGGACGAATTTGGCCCAAACCCAGCTGCCTTAATTGACATTGAGCATGAAACTTATCTGCGCGAAGCAGGCTCGGAAGGTATTGAGCTCGTGATGTGGCTCATCGCGCGCGGCGCGCTGAACGCGGATGTGACGGAAATTCACCGCCACTACCATGTGCCCATTTCCAACACTGCGTTTGGACATCTGATTTTAGAAAACAAGACGTCTTAAGGATACCGGATGAAAACCCAAGTTGGCATCATTGGTGCTGGACCAGCAGGGCTGCTTTTGGCGCAATTGCTCAGAAATGCTGGCATCGATAGCATTATTTTTGAAGCAAAAAGTGAGGACTATGTCATCGACCGGGTCAGAGCCGGTGTGCTCGAGCAGGGCAGCGTTGATACGCTGATTCAAGCAGGGGTTGGCGACAATCTAAAAGCAAAGTGTCTGCCTCATGACGGCATCATTTTTCGCTTTGACGGTAAAGAGCGGTACGTAGACGTGAAAGCGCTTTCAGGCGGCAAAGTGGTAACTGTCTACGGCCAGCAAAGCGTTGTGCGCGATTTGATTGATGCGCGGCGCTCCTATAGCGATGTCTGGTTTGAAACGCCTGTTACAAAGCTGGAGGACATCAAGACCGACGCGCCCAAAATCCATTATGAGCGCAATGGCGAAGCTGGCGTCTTGGAATGCGATTATATCGCTGGATGTGACGGCTTTTGGGGCGTGTCGCGCCCCAGTCTTCCCGATCACGACGCCCATGTGGTCAAACACGAGTATCCATACTCCTGGCTGGGCGTTTTGGCCGATGCAAAACCATCAAGCCATGTGGTGATCTACAGCCTGCATGACCATGGCTTTGCGCTGGCGAGTATGCGCTCTGAAACCGTAAGCCGCCTTTATCTGCAGGTTCCCAACGGAGAAAACGCCGACGACTGGCCTGATGACAAAGTTTGGGATGAACTGGAACTACGCCTAGGAAATGGCATTGAAGGCTTTAAAATAAACCGCGGCCCAATCACGCAAAAAGATGTGGCGCCGATGCGCAGTTTTGTATGCGAAAAAATGCAGCATGGCCGCTTGTTTTTAGCAGGCGACGCGGCTCATATTGTGCCGCCGACAGGCGCCAAAGGCATGAACTTGGCCATTGCAGATGTGCGCGTGCTCGCTCACAGCCTGATTGAACAGGTCAACCACGGTAATCCACAGCCGCTGGGGCATTACACAGAGACATGCCTCGATAGAATATGGAAGGTAGAACGGTTTTCCTGGTGGGTAACATCCATGTTCCATAGGGACCCGGAAGGTACGCATTTTGATTTGAAAATGCAGCAAGCTTCCCTTGACTATCTGACAAGTTCAGACATCGGCGGGTCCTCTTTCGCAGAGAACTATGTGGGTTTACCATTCGCTGTTTGAGGGCAAAATAGTGTCTAAAAGGGCTGCGTGTCCAAATGAGTCTTGAGTTTTCTTAGAATACCGACAAGCTGTTTACGCTCTTGAACGGTGATGGCTTTTTCCAGGTTCTTGGCGCGTTGGCGCGATTGCGGCACCATCTTATCATGCAGCGCGCAGCCACTCTTAGTGAGCTGCACTTCAACGCGCCGCGCATCGTGGGGATCTTGAATGCGCTGGACATACCCTTTGCTTTCCAGCGCCGTAAGTGCCCGGCTGATCGTCGTCTTATCGACAGAGGCGTGGCCAACCATATCCGCAGCACTGCATCGCCCAAATAACCCTAAGAGAGTGAGCACGCGCCATTCACGAATGCCAAGACCAAATTTACGCCGATAGTGCTTTTGGGCCTTTAGCAGAATCTGATCTGACAGCTGACAGATCAAAAAGGGTAGGTGCTCGGAGAGATTATGAGGCGTCTGTACCGCATGTATCGGCTCTTGAAATTTTGAAATATCCGCTTGTGTCACGTGTATCTGCCGCCTCAATCGCTTACCCTAACCTAGCGCGAGATAGCAGAGCGGCAGGCTATCAGCAACGCTGAGCGCGTAATTGCTGGTCCAGGCGGTGCAGGACTTCATAACAGGGCAGAACATCCGCCACGCTCGCTTCGGGCTGGCGGCCTTCGCGAATGGCAGAAACAAATTCTCGGTCTTGCAATTCAATGCCATTCATACTCACGGCCGTGCCTGATAGATCGACTGGCGTTTCATCCCCGCGTTCCAAGTCATCATAGCGTGCGAGGTAGGTTCCATTGTCGCAAATATAGCGGAAGGAGGTACCCAGCGGCCCATTATTGTTGAAGCTTAAGGATAGGCTGCAGAGCGCCCCACTGTGAGTTTTGAGCTGGATTGTCATATCCATGGCGATGCCAAGCTCTGGGTCATGCGGGCCTTCCAGCGCGTTCGCTGCGATCACCCTCTCGCCTGTTTGATACTGGAACAAGTCCACGGTATGGGCCGCGTGATGCCACAGCAAATGGTCTGTCCAACTGCGCGGCTCGCCCTTGGCGTTGATGTTGCTGCGGCGGAAGAAATAAGTCTGGGCTTGCAAATGCTGCAGCGACAGCACGCCCGCTGCTATTCTCCTGCGGATATACTGATGCGATGGATTAAAGCGACGCGTATGGCCGCACATGGCAATCAAACCGGTTTCAGCGGCTTGTTTTGCGACCGCATCTGCATCTTCCAGGCTATCAGCGAGCGGGATTTCGATTTGCACATGTTTACCTGCCTGAAGGCATTGCATTGCCTGATGCGCATGGAGATGAGTTGGCGTGCACAAAATAACACCGTCCACCTTCTCCATAGCGAGCACGTCAGCAAGCTCGGTGGTCGCGTGATGAATGCCATAGGCGCGGGCCATGGACTGCGTCGGTTCAATGCGGCGACCGACAAGGGCGATCACCTCAACATCATCGATCAATCTGAGGCCATCAAGATGCTTGTGCCCGAATGCACCGCCGCCCGCCAGTGCCAGCTTCATTGGACTTGGGCCAAATAATGCATCAAAGACCCCGCGCTTTGAGCTGCGCATCCAAACGCGGATAAACGCGGCGTGCATTGCCTTCATAGACAAGGCGTCGCTGGGAGGGCTTCAGATCAAGCGCATCGACATAACGTTTTGTATCATCAAAAAAATGACCGGTTTGGGGATCAATGCCGCGTACCGCACCCACCATTTCAGAGCCAAAGAGAATGTTTTCCAGGTCAATCACTTCAAACAAACAATCGATCCCTGCTTGATGATAAACACAGGTATCAAAATAGACGTTTTTCATGACATGCGTATCCAGCGCGGGCTGGCCTAACATATCAGCCAGACCACGGTAGCGCCCCCAATGATAGGGCACGGCCCCGCCACCATGGGGAATGATAAACCGCAGGTCTGGAAAATCAGCAAAGACATCGCCTTGAATGAACTGCATGAAGGCGGTTGTGTCTGCAGAGATATAGTAAGCTCCAGTAGCATGGAACGCGGGGTTACAACTGCCGGACACATGGATCATAGCGGGCACATCGAGTTCCACCATCTTTTCAAAAAACGGATACCAACTTTTGTCAGTCAGTGGCGGCGCGCTGAAATGCCCGCCTGACGGATCAGGATTGAGATTGCAGCCGACGAACCCAAGTTCAAGCACGCAGCGTTCCAGTTCTTCGATCGAATGATAGATGGAAACGCCTGGGGACTGGGGCAACATGCACACACCAATAAATGTCTCGGGATAGAGATCAATCACCCGCTTGATGAGATTATTGCAATGGCGCGCCCAGGTTTGGCTGACCGCCCCGTCGCCGATATGATGCGCCATCGCTGATGCGCGCGGGGAGAAAATCGTCATGTCTGCGCCGCGTTCTTTCAGCAGCTTGAGCTGGTTTGTCTCCACACTTTCGGCAATCAGATCGTCGGAGATTTCGGGATAGACCGGCGCACGGCCACCAGCGTCGAACGCTGCCTTTTGCGCCTCTCGCCATTCATTATGCGGCGCCGGAGCCGTTGTGTAATGGCCATGGCAATCGATGATCAATGTCATGACTTGAAACTTTCTGTGAGTTGCACAAGCTTTTGCTTCACTGCCTTGCCGGGCCTATTCAGGCCAAGCGCTCCTATACGGCGCTGCCAATTGACGGTTGCGCGTGTCATAGGCGCAGCGACGCCAAGGGCATCGAGCGTCTTCACAGCCTCTTCCATTTCGGCCGCGCGGCGCAGCCCGTGCACCATCATACGGTCCAGCCTGTAATCGCTTTGATCGCTCCAGGAAGGGCCCAGGGACTCTGCCACCTCATCTAGCACGCCCGCGCGATGCGCCGCCAAAGCACATTCCGCCGACAAGGCCTCCATGCCTTTGAACATGACAGATCGGATCATTTTTATCGCGGCCGCTTGCCCAACTTTGTTACCGACTACCCTCAAATTTGAAAACCCAAACGCAGCCAGTGAAGCGATCGCCTTCTCGCTTTCGCCCCCTGCGAGTAGCAGCGGCGCGGCCAGAGCAGCCGACTGCACTGGAGACATGACCGCCACATCAATGTAGGTGCAGCCATGTCTATTCACCTGGCTTGCAGCCGCCTGCTTCGTCGCGGGAGCGACGGAGTTCATATCAAAATACAAGGTACCTGGGGTGAGATGCGGCGCTGCGGCGCGCGCAGCCGCCAGGGCCTGATCAGCTGTCACCAGGCTCATAACAACGCGCGACGCATGCAACGCTGCCTCAACACCGCTGCACCCTGAGACACCCGCATTGGCATAATCAAGATATTTTGCGCTTCTATCGGCGGGTATTGTCGTTTTTACATCATAGACGCGTGCGCGTTCCCGCCACGCACCGGCCAGAGCGAATGTTTGCCCGGCTTCCCCAAATCCCAATATTGAAATCGTCGCGTCCATAGCGTCCTTTTATCAAGGTCGCGGAAAATAGCCCTATTCGAAGACCGGTGGCGCCATAAATTTTAAGCGCGCAATCGGCCTACGCGTAGGTCTTCTACGAAGCCGCTTCTTGCGGCTCCAATAACTGCTTTACAATGCGCCGCGCTTTCATAGCTGAGGCGTCAGAGGCAAAAACCAGCGGTTTGATATCCTTCAAAAGCTCGCGCTCACCGAGTTCAATCTGCTGCGCTTCGAGCACGTCATGATCCTCATGAAAGGCACCGTCAACCGCATGCCACCATTGCTGAGTGTGTTCGTCGTTATCAAGGTCAAAGCACCGGGAGACGACCCAGAAATAATGCGTCGACGTCGCGTCTTTTGGCGTTAGCAAGTGCGAGGCAATCCACTGGAACCCTTCTGAGCGTGGACGCCCGGGCTCGGTAACGCCAAATTCCAACAACAGATTGCTGGGCGCTTGCCAGTGCATGTCGATCCAAAAATCAACCGGGGTTTTTTCATCCCCCACATAGCCATAAAATGCGGGCCCTGGCATTCCACCCGGTACAAAGCGATAGTCGCTGATCGCTGTGTCACTGACCTCAGAGCGCATTTCGGCGCGATTGGTATCCTCACTACCAAAGCTGCTTGTGTGGACATAAACGATGTGGCTCAGGTCAAGTAGGTTGTCGATCACGAGCGAGTAGCTTGCCTTCGGGGCGAAATACCCTTTGGCCGAGGCCCATTGATCGCTGGTGTGGTGATCAAGGCCTGGCCCGATATTCCAGTTGGGAATGAGCGCTTCATCGGCAAGCGCTGCGTCCCCATGCCATAGCCAAACCATGCCATATTTTTCGTGCAGGGTGTAACTGTCAACGCAAACAGACTTATGCACGTGTTCTTGTGTGGGAACGCGGGTGCACTGGCCCGACTGGTCAAAGGTCAAGCCATGGTAGCCGCATTGGATTTCATCGCCCACCAGCTTACCGCGCGAAAGCGGCAGGAAGCGGTGCGGGCACTGGTCTTTCAAAGCGACCGGCGTGCCATCTTCTAGACGGTAAAGAACAAGCCAATCGCCAAGCAACTGACGGCGCAACGGCGTGCGATTGATTTCATGGTCAAAGCCGGCGACATACCAGCTGTGTTTCAAAAACATTTTACGTCCTCGCGTTTAGAGCTGCGCTAAAAGCTGTTGATACGGAATGTTAAAAACCACTCACGCGGCCGGGAAAAAACGCCGTCGATCACGCCGGTTCCAACTTGGCTAAACCCAGAGACGATGAAGCGTTTGTCGGTTATGTTGCGCACACCAAAGGTCACTGCCCAAAATTCATCGCTCGAATTATAGGTCGCGTTTGCGTTGAGAACACTTACCCCACCTTGCACCAGTTCAGGTGTGTTGGGCGCATCGTTTGCGATCTGGCTGTTGTAAGTATAGTCCATATGCAGGCCAATCTCGCCGCCGGTCTGGCTTACGGGAACGTTATAGTCAGCGCCGAGATTCAAGTTCCATTTGGGCGTATTGATTAACTGTCCGTCAATTGGAACAGAATTCACAAAGCCTTCCGGCGTGGTCAGCTGCGTATACTCCGCTTCGGTAAAGCCGATGCCGCCATCCACGCTGAAGCGTTCTGTAACGAGGCCTTGAAACTCTATTTCAAAGCCGTAAGCCTCCGCATCGCCTGCGTTGGTCGTAACCGGCGAGACACCTTGCTGCACGATGACCTGCAGATCCGTGTATTCAACAAAGAAAGCCGCCACGTTAAAACGCAGACGGTTATTAAGCAGCTGCGATTTTAGGCCCGCTTCATAGCTGACGGCCTTTTCTTCATCAAACTGCAGCGCGTCAGTGCCGACTAGCGAGATGACGCCTGGCACCGTCACACCATCGGCAAAACTTTCGCATTGTTCAACAGGCACCCCAGGGCCAGGGCTACTGCAGGGGACAGGCAAAATGAGGCGGTTGGTAAAGCCACCGGATTTAAAGCCTTCAGAATAGGATACATAGGTTAGGATATCGTCGTCCACCTGGTATTCCGCGCCAAACTTCAGCAGGATATTGTTGAACGAGACGTCAAGGGGACGCGGCGGAAACAGCAGCGTCGTGTCAGAAGGATCAGGATGCAAAAACGGTGGCACCCCTAATTTCACGGTGCTGGAGTTTTGGTCCGTTTGCCCACCGAACAAAGTTTTGTCTTCATACGAATAACGGATACCGGCAGTGACACTGAACTTATCTGTCACATTGAGGTTAAAGTGGCCAAAGGCCGCGAAAGCCTGATTATCGATGTCATTAGGGCCAACCACTTGAACGATACCTTCTCCGCCGGTGAAAGTTGTGTTCTCGATGATGGACTCGTCAAAATAGTAGAGGCCAACCAACCAATCGAGCCGATCTGAAAAGGCTTGGCCATTAAGTTGGAGTTCCTGAGTGAACTGTTTTTGGTCCAGCGATTGGCTGGTCTCGGCATGTGCGATCGGGCTACCATCAAAATCAACGCCGGCTGCAAATTGGGTGCGCCTGTAGGCCGTGATTGATTTGAGATTGATCGCCTCGGTGACCGCCCAATCGACTGTTCCCGAAAACCCGTACGCATCAAGTTGGGCGAAGTTCTCGCCTGTTGCGAAGGTGGTGTCGATATCACCAGTCAGAAAATTGTCGCCATAATTGGGACGCGGCCCAACCCCAGGACCGCCCGCATTCGCGCCAGCTAAAGGCGTGCCCACATTAGCGCGCGCGGAACACGTTCCAACATCTGGGTTGAGCGCGCCGAAGGTTACAGGGTCAACAATTGTGCTAAGCTGCGTCAGCACACTAGCCGGGGTGTTGATGCAAATGTTGTAAATACTGCCAAAGGTCGGCAAGCCGCTAATCGGATCAAACCCAATACCGGCGCCGAGTTCATCAAGGTTTGCAGCAGCGTTCGTCGCAATCAAAGAGCTGGGCGTGGCGGGCGCATCTTCATGCGTGTAATCTGCTGACACCCGAACGGTGACATTGTCGCTTGCTTCCCACTTGATTTTGCCGCGCACATTGAAAACATTCTCCCCGCCCCGACGTCCAAAGCCACCTTCACCCGTGGCCTCATCGATTTTCGGAAACGCCCCTTGATCGGTGATAAAATCGGTTCCCAACACCGGGTCCACATAGGGGATGATCCGTTGTTGGCCCTTGCGGCGCTTATAAGAAAAGGCGACCGCAGTCGTCAGAGTGTCTGCCAGCGGGATGTCTACAGCGCCGCGAAAATCTGTCCGCTCAAATCGGCCAGTGGTAAATTCCGCCTTATAGCCAAATTCGTCTCTTGGATCCCTCGTTACAACGTTAAGAGCGCCACCAATCGTGTTACGTCCAAAAAGGGTTCCTTGCGGCCCTTTGAGCACTTCCACGCGTTCAAGGTCGAGCAGATCAACTACCGCGCCGACACTACGTGAATAGTAAACGCCATCAATGTAAACGCCGACGCCGGGCTCAAAATTGGCGGCAAAGTCATTTTGTCCGATACCGCGGATGCTGGCTGACAGGATTTGTGATGAGCCGCCAAACGGCGAAGTATTGTCAATTGTTACATTGGGAGCAAAAGCTGCAATCTCAGCGATGTTTGTGAGTGCTTTTGTTTCCAAGGAGGCGCTTGAGAAGGCACTCACCGAGATTGGGACATCCTGCAGGCTCTCGCTTCGTTTCTGTGCAGTGACGACGATCTCTTCCAGGCCAAGATCATTGTCGCTTTGCGCTGATGCAGGCGCGGCTGATGCACCAACGATGGCAATTGCCGAAGCCGTTGCCATTTGTTTCGTTAGGAATTCCATATCGTCCACCCCATTGCGCTCGTTGGCGCTATCTGCATGTGAGATGACGATCACCCCACTGTCGGCGAGGCTTCCTGAAAAGGGGGTATTGCGAAACAAAATATCGAGTGCTTCGCCCAGCGTATAACGCCCATTGACTGGATTTAATCCAGCAGTCTGTCCCAACTCGAAGGGATAAAGCACATTCACCTGGGTGCGGCGCGCAAGCATGTCTAGCGCAGCACTTAAGGTCGCTTTATCAATGTCAAAATCATATGTTTCAGTGAATGTTTTCGCTGCGCTGGCCGCTGTTTGTGCCTCAGCTGGCGCGTGCAACTGTATCCCCATGATGCAGGTCATCGCGCAAAGACGCAGACCCCATATAATCTTGCTCCTCGTCGGCCAAACAAGCGGCAAACACTGCTCTCCCCAAAAAAGGCCTCACCTTTGAGATGCAAGCCGGGTACCGATCCACAGGTGCGCTATGGAATTTTCTTGTTTTTGTCTCTCTGCCTCGCGGCGGCTTGCCTTAAGACGCCGCCGATAGCAGGATTGTCTTTGGCCCAGCACGTTCAACCTTCAGGCCGAAAGTCATCTCTAGCGCATCGAACAACGCTTCTAGGTCACCAACGCGGAAATGCCCGCCAATCTGGCGCTGCGATAGCTCTGGATCGCTGATCTGGATATCTATGTCAGTATAACGGCTCACATCGTCCACGACTTCCGCCAACGTTTCCCCAGAATAGGCCAGCAGACCCTGGCGCCAAGAGAGTTTGCGGATAAGGTCTGACTGTTTAATTACCGCAATAGACGCGCCGTCTTCTTCTATAACCGCGTTCTGACCTGCCGAAAGCGAGATCGCTTCTGGCTTGGCTTGGGCCCCGGTGTCGCTGCCTGGCTGCGATCCCAGCGATGCGGCGACAGCTACACTGCCCTCCTCAACTGTTACTTCAAAAGCCTCAAGCCCGCGCGTTCGCACCGTGAAGGCTGTGCCCGTTGCGCGTACTTCTCCCTGAGAGGTTTTGACAACGAAAGGGCGCTCCTGGGACTTGGCGACATCAAAATGCGCTTCGCCGTAGACCAGGATGATCTCACGCGTCTGCGGCGTAAAGCGAACATCTGCGCGGCTGTCCGTATTGAGCTGCATAATCGAGCCATCTTCCAGCGTCAGTGTTTTTTGTTCACCGACCAACGTGGCAAAGGATGTTGCGGCGGATACATCCGCATACAGCTGCGAATATGCTGCAGCCCCAATGCCCGTGACAACCGCTAAACTGGCAGCAACCCCGGCAAACCATCGGCGACTAAAGCGCGGGGGTACATGCAAAACTTCTTTCGGAGTTGCCTCGGCCAGATCATCCAGGTCTTTAAGAACGGCCAGATCATCCCATAGTCCGCTCAGAGCTTCAAACGCGTCTTTATTGGCTTGGCTTGCGGCCTGCCAGACCAAAAACTTTTCTCTATCGTCCCTCGAAAGCTGTTCTCTGCCCAGAATCGCCAGCCACGCTGCTGCCTCTGCCTCAATGGCCTCTTTGGTCCTTAGGGGAACAACTCTGCTGCGGCTTTGACTCATCTTTTCGTTCATCCGGCTCGCTTGAACTCTTCTGGGCTATAGCGCCCGCGCCAAATTCTGAAGCCTCATATCCGTAATTGCGCAAATAGGCATAGCATTTCAGCAATCCAGCGGCGACGTGCTTTTCGACCGCGCTGACGCTAATCCCCATGCGATTTGCAATCTGTTTGTACTGCAGACCGTCAATTCGGCGCAATAGGAATGCCTTCTGGCACTGAGGCGGCAGCTCAGCAACCGCCTTTGTTAAAAGAGCAAGCTTTCGCCGACTATCGTGCCAGTCATCCGGTCCGACCGCATCATCTACCAATAGGAGTTCAAAACCCTTGAAATCCTCAAGTTGGGACGAAGGTTTTTTGTCTCTGCGTCGCAATTCAGCCAGCGCTGTGTGCTTGGCAATCTGAAATAAAAACGCTTTGTGCTGCTTTATTTCGCGTTGGCGCTCTGCTGCAAATCCTTTCAGGAAAGTTTCCTGCAGGAAATCTTCCACGTCTTCGGCGTTGCGGGAGAAACGCTTTAAATACCGTTCGATTGCAGTTTTGTTTTCAACGAACGCTCTAAATATTTTTGACATTCTGCCTCCCACAACAGACGTGACATAGACCAGTATCGCGGCAGCAGCGACGTCCCGCTGCAATACTATCGCCTACAATACCTAACGAGCAGCCCGAGAGGACGGCCAATTCGAAGCATGCCATACACATAATTTTTTGCTAATCATTGTTCTGCAATATCTGCCTGTGCAGCAGTCTTCAGATTCTCAAGAAAACGTTTTTGTAATGGCGTCGGCTGCCAATTTCGGCGATGCATAAGCCCAATGTTTCTATTAATCTGCATGGCCGGGCCATTGATAGGCACCAGCATACCTGCTTGCCTCTCGGTCACCACTTGGTGAGGTGACAAGACAGTGAGCAATTCACTCTGGCGCAAGACTTCCCGTATGAAGAGAACCGAGCCACTGGCAACGGGCACTTGGGGCAGCGCAAGCCCCGCTTTGTGAAACATAGCTTCCCACCTCATCCTCAGGGGCGTCGGCCGCTGGGGCATCACCCACGCGTGGTCCGCCAGCTGGGCAATGGTCACATTCGATCTGCCAGCCAGAGGGTGGCCGGCGCGGGCGAAGACAGCCGGCTGATCTTCAAAAAGCGGCGTTTGAATGATATCATCGTCTGTAATAGTGTAACGCATAGCCCCAACCAATATATCGAGATCTCCATCACGCATCGGTTCGATCAGTTCACCATAAGACCCTTCCGTCACAGCAATTTCAAAATCGCGATGTTCGCGGTGAAAGGTGGCGACAGCGCAGGGCAACACCCGCGCCCGCGATAAAGGCATTGCGCCAATGGTTATGCGCCCTATCTCACGGCCATCAAGCGCTTTGAGCTCACTCAGTCCTGCGCCAAGTTCAGCCAGAGCAAGGCTAAAACCGCGCAAAATCTTTCGGCCATCATCGCTAATGACCACACCGCGGCCGCGCTTGGTAACAATCGCCTTACCGGTGCTGAGTCCAAGCTCACGCACACAGCGGTGTAGAGATGGAGCAGACAAACCAAGCTGGCTCGCCGCACTGGCGTAGGTTCCGGCATTCGCCAAAGCGCGTAACGCTCGAATTTGCGCCATGGTCACGCGGTCATCCACAAGGCTCTGTAGAGCATTGCGCGCCCGCGCGGCTAAGGCCGTTCCATAGGCCGTCGCCTGAACATGGCCGCCGGCGCGGTCAATCAGTTTGCAGGCCAACAGTCGCTCTAGCCGGGAAATCACTTGGCTTACAGCTGGCTGCGTCAAATGCATCGCCTCAGCGGCCCGTGTGAAGCTTTGAAAATCATGAACAAGCGTGAAGACTCGCAAGTGGCGAATATTAAAATCTGTTACGTCCATCACTGATACTTAGCAAAATCTAATGATCACGACACCCTTTGAACTGTACTTTCTAACCTGACCGTCTCAAGCCTCAATCCATTCTATGCAGCAGAGGACATCGCAATGGCCGGGACCGTCGTAAAAAACATTGCACGCGCGGAACATGAACACATCGATGCGCTTGGAAAATGCGGTGTAGCGACCGTTCATGAGGCACAGGGCCGCACCGGCCTGCTCAGCGCTAAAATGCGGCCGATCTATCCGGGCGCACGTATTGCCGGATCAGCGGTCACAATATCTGCGCCCCCTGGGGACAATTGGATGCTTCATGTCGCCATTGAGCAACTGCACGAGGGTGATATTCTGGTCCTGGAGCCAACCAGCCCGTGCGAAGATGGGTATTTTGGCGATCTCCTTGCAACATCTGCTCAGGCGCGCGGGTGCCGCGGATTGATCATCAACGCAGGCGTACGTGATGTGCGCGATTTAAAAGAGATGGAATTCCCTGTTTGGTCCAAGGCCATATTTGCCCAGGGCACAGTGAAGGCCACTCTTGGCTCAGTGAATGTGCCTGTCATATGCGCAGGCGCAACGATTACGCCAGGCGACATTATCGTTGCAGATGATGACGGAGTATGCGTCGTCAAGCGTGAGCGCGCAGCGTCTGTTGTAGAAGCAGCGCATACACGCGAAGCACAGGAGGAGGCTAAGCGCAGACGCCTGGCGGCTGGTGAATTGGGGCTGGATATTTATGACATGCGCCAAAAGTTGAGCGATATGGGCCTGCGCTATGTCTAAAGGGGTCCGCTGCATGTGGATGCGCGGTGGAACGTCAAAGGGCGGGTACTTCCTCAAGGAGGATCTCCCACCGAATGAAGAAGCTCGCGATGCTTTTCTGCTGCGGGTGATGGGCTCGCCAGACCCCCGTCAGATCGATGGTATGGGCGGCGCTGACCCACTGACCAGCAAGGTCGCGATCGTCTCTAAATCTAATCGGCCTAACGTCGATGTGGAGTATCTGTTTTTGCAGGTGAGCGTTAATGAAGCATCTGTTTCCGGCGCGCAAAACTGCGGCAATCTACTTGCTGGTGTTGGCCCTTTCGCAATAGAGCGCGGGCTTATCGAAGGGCAAGGTGGCGAGACGCTAATCACAATTCATATGGTCAACACAGGCCAGAAGGCTTTGGCGACGCTGGAAACACCGAGCGGCAGACCGGTCTATCACGGTCAGGCGAGCATTGACGGCGTCCCCGGTAGTGCCGCGCCAATCCGCCTGGAATTTGAAGATACAGCAGGTTCCAGCTGCGGTGCGTTACTGCCAACAGGCAATACGGTGGATACAATAGATGGCATCGATGTCACATTGATCGACAATGGCATGCCGTGTGTTTTGGTCCAAGCCAAGGACGTTGGCGCGACAGGCTATGAAAGCCGAGAAGAGTTGGACGGAGCCGATGCTTTAAAAGCGCGCGTTGAAGCACTTCGGCTGAAGGCTGGGCCGCTTATGAACTTGGGCGATGTGACCCATAAGACTGTTCCAAAAATGATGCTGCTAGCGCCCCCACGCCGCGATGGCGCAATTTGCGCCCGCAGTTTCATTCCCCATAGAGCACATGCGTCGATTGGCGTTTTTGCAGCCGTAAGTGTTGCCAGTGGCTGTGTTCTCGAAGGCAGCGTTGCAGCGCCGCTGGCGCGCATAGACCGGGGCCAGAGCATGACCCTTTCCGTAGAACACCCGAGCGGAGAGACGAGCTGCGTCCTAACGCTTGGCCCAGAAAAGACAATTAAACGGGCGGGCTTGCTGCGCACCGCGCGAAAGCTGATGGAAGGGGAGGTGTTTGGGTGAGTGAGCGCATCGTGAGCTGGCATCCAAACCCGCGCAAGCCGGATTTCACGCCGCCGCCCGGCGCAGTTGACGCGCACTGTCATGTATTTGGCCCGCAGGCTCAATTTCCCTTCAGCCCAAAGGCAAAATATCTGCCGGATGATGCGGGTCCAGAGCAGTTGTTCGCCCTGCGAGATCATCTTGGATTTGCGCGCAATGTGATTGTGCAGGCAAGTTGTCATGGCACCGACAACGCCGCCACACTCCATGCGATTGCTTCTTCAAAAGGTACGGCGCGCGGCGTTGCTGTGGTTGACCCGCACGTCAGTGATACCGAATTGGAAGCGTTCCACAGAGCCGGGATCCGCGGGGTTCGCTTCAACTTTCTCAAACGCCTTGTCGACAATGCGCCAAAGGACAAATTCCTGGATATTGCGCGCCGCATTGCGCCCTTAGGGTGGCATGTCGTGGTCTATTTCGAGGCCGATATACTTGAAGAAATGCGGCCATTCCTCGACGCAATCCCAACGTTGATTGTTATTGACCATATGGGCCGCCCTGACGTGACACAAGGGCCTGATGGCGCGGACATGCGTGCCTTTCGCGCCCTTTTGGACAGCCGCGCCGACATTTGGACCAAAGTCACGTGCCCAGACCGGCTCGATGCCGCAGGCCCTCCCTATGGGGATTTCATCCAGGCGGTCCGGCCGCTCGTGAAAGACTATAGCGACCGCGTTTTATGGGGCACAGATTGGCCGCATCCCAATCAACAATCGCTGTTACCTGATGATGGTTCTCTGGTTGATGTCATTCCGGAAATAGCGCCAGTCGAAGAGTTGCAACGCGCTTTGCTCGTCGACAATCCCATGCGCCTGTATTGGCCTGAAGACTGGCCATGATCTTGTTCAAACACTCTATTTGAGAGGACTAAGCCATGAAAACCAGAGCCGCGGTTGCAGTTGCGCCGAACAAGCCATTAGAGATTCATGAGGTTGATTTAGATGGCCCGCGCATGGGCGAGGTGTTGGTGGAGATCATGGCCACGGGCATCTGCCATACCGACGCCTATACGCTG
>JBCCAR010000070.1:0-3275 GCA_039814715.1 Pseudomonadota bacterium | reverse complement strand
GACAATGTTCTCCGGGCTCGAGACCGATGGACCATTTGGCGGCGGCAATAGCGAAGAAATGTACCGCTCAATGATGGTTCAAGAATATGGCAAGGCTATATCGGCCTCCGGCGGTATCGGTATTTCTGATGTTATTGAGCGCCAGTTGCTCAGCTTGCAGGAGATTTAGTCATGCAGCCCCAAGCAACACCGACGCCAAATGCACAGCAGCACCATCAGGAAATTGCCGCGGCGCTGATGACCGTCACCAACGACCTCACAGCTCTGTTAACGGACGAATCCAATATGCTTATTGCTGGCCATTCTGAAGGCGTAGCAGGCCTTTCAGGGCGCAAAGCTGAGCTCTTTTCAGCCTATCAAAAGGCCATGGAAACCATCAAAGCGGCGGCAAACCCCCAGCTTATGCTAGAAGAGGACTTGCGGCAGACACTGCGTCAAGGCGCGCAGCGCTTCAAAGTCGCGCTGGAGCGCAATCAGCAGCTACTTGAAAAGCGCATGGAAAGCTCGCAGCAGTTGATGCAGACCATCGGCGAAGAAGTACAGCGCCAGCAAAACCCGGTGCAGACCTACCAAAGCCCGCATAGCGGCAGCGCCAAACAAGCACCGACTAGTTTAGCCCTTAATCAAACGATTTGAGCCATTGCCTGCACCACGCGCTGCGCACCGTCACCATCAATGATATTGCGTGCGGCCTGCGTTTGCCGGGTTCTTACCTCTTTGTCTTGCAGCAGTCGCGTCAACGCAGCTGTCAAGCTTTGAGGGTCTTTTTTCGCGCGCCAATCAACGCATATGGAGCCGCCGCGCTGGGCAAAACTCTGCGCGCCGTTCACCTGATTGTCAGCGACCACCACCGCTACAAAAGGACAGCCAAGATAGGCCGCCTCCCACTGCACCGTCCCGGCTGCCAAAATTCCAACATCGGCCCAGTTCAGCTGAGCTGCCATATCAAAGCGCCCCCGAAGCACTTCAAGTTTGGCGGCGCCAACACTGGTTGAGATAGAATTATCTGGGGCAACGCCAGTCAAAACCTTAATGGTCATCTCTGGCGCGGCTATTGGTTCAATTGATTTCAATATCGCCACAGCAGCACCCGTTGGATCCGTTCCGCCGCAGCTGACCAATATCTTGCTTGGCAAGCCACTGCGCCGCCGGACATCAGCGCGCAAAATTTCCGCGCGCAACAGAACGTACTCAGCCCCCGCAATAGCCCGCGCCGCATCCCAATACGGGTCGGTGCGCGCGCCAGGATTGGGATTTAAAAGAAGCGCACAATCATACGGACCATTGTCGCCCAAGTCGTCAATCACCATGAGATGGTCGGCGTAAGCGCGCAAGGCGGTGCGTTCGGGTGCGCTTATTGTGTAGCTATCAACGACAAGCCAACGCGCGCTCTTTTGCGGTGGTGGCGCCTGAAAAACACTATAGCCACGGGCAGCATATATGTCCGCCACGCTCTGCGGGCATTGCTGTGTCCAAAGAGCTGGTTTAGCGCCCATGCCCGCTAAGGCATCGGCAAGCGCTAAACAGCGCATCAAATGACCAATACCGCTTTCAGCGCCGCCATCTGCCCGCAAGATAACCTGCTCTCCCGCCAAAGCGCTCAATGCTTTTTTACTCCCCGATGGTCACTTTCTTGCCGCGCAGTAAGCGTTTCTTTACCGCAATTGGCAATGATTTGTTCAGCACAGTGCAAACACACAGCGCCGCCATAGAAAATGGTAGCGAAATAGGAGATAGCGCTCATGGGCATGGAACGCCCCCTCGCCGCCGCCAAAGCTGGCAAGGCCTTGCAAGCTGCCATAGAAGGCTGGGATCCAGCAGAGGCCAATATTTTTAACAATGCGTCTATCTTAATCACGGGCGCGACCGGTTCCTTCGGCAAGAGCTTTATCAAAACCCTATTTGAGCGCTACCAGCCGCGCCGCGTCGCGGTGTTCTCCCGCGATGAACTGAAACAATATGAAATGCAGAACGACCCAGCGTTTCAGCGCGAAGAGCTGCGGTTTTTTATTGGTGATGTCCGCGACGAACGCCGCCTCGACTTGGCGCTGCGCGGGGTCGACTATGTCATTCATGCTGCAGCGCTCAAACACGTCACAGCAGCAGAATACAATCCCTTTGAATGCATCCGAACAAATGTACTTGGCGCAGAAAATCTAGTTCATGCTGCGATTCAGCAGGGCGTGAAAAAAGTCATCGCCCTATCAACAGATAAAGCCGCGAGCCCCATCAATCTGTATGGCGCTTCAAAACTTGCAAGCGATAAGATCTTTGTCGCTGCCAACAATCTTGCAGGGGCCGACGGCACGAAATTTGCCGTTGTTCGCTACGGTAATGTGGTCGGCAGCCGTGGCAGCGTTGTGCCCTTTTTCCAGAAGCTCATTGATGAAGGCGCCGAGAGCCTTCCCATTACAGACGAGCGCATGACACGTTTCTGGATTACCCTTCAGCAGGGCGTAGATTTTGTTATGAGCTCCATGGCGATGATGAATGGCGGCGAAGTGTTTGTGCCGAAAATTCCGTCCATGCGCATCAACGATTTAGCCCAAGCACTGGCGCCTGGATTGCCGACCCATGTGATTGGTATCCGCCCCGGTGAAAAACTCCACGAAGTGATGGTCCCAGTCGATGACGCGCGTTCAACCATAGAGCTGCAAGACCGCTATGTGATTGAGCCCGTCTTTGCTTGGTGGAACCGTGTCTCCTATCTGGCGCAGGGTGCGCAGGCCGTGAATGAAGAGTTCTGCTATTCGTCCGATAAAAACGACGACTGGCTATCCCCGCAAGCCCTGCGCGACATGCTCGGCTTGCCTACGGAGCCGGCGCAATGACGACCTTGCCCTATGGCCGGCACACAATTGATGAAGACGATATTGCGGCAGTCAACCGCGTCCTCACAAGTGACTGGCTAACCACTGGGCCTGCCGTAAGCAAATTTGAAGAAGCTTTGGAACGCAGCCTTGGTACGCCCCATGCTATCGCTGTATCGAATGGCACGGCCGCACTACACTGCGCCTACAGCGCCCTGGGCATCGGCCCGGGAGATGCAGTCATCGTTCCAGCCATCACATTTGTTGCGACAGCCAATGCCGCGCGCATGACAGGCGCGGACGTTGTTTTTGCCGATACCGACCCTGACACGGGCTTGATGACGGCGGAAACGCTGGAGAACGCGCTCGCCAGTACACAAAAAGCGGTAAAAGCCGTCACGGTTGTTCACCTTGGCGGACAGCCGGTAGATTTGGCTCCGATCTCTGCGCTTTGCAAAGCCAAAG
>JBCCAR010000034.1:0-33421 GCA_039814715.1 Pseudomonadota bacterium | reverse complement strand
CTTTTTTTCGTATGGCAAGGCTACTCTATCGCCCGACAGACGTTCCGGCCGTCGCTAAGTCAAAGCGGTCAAGCGTCATAACTTTCGTCCAAGCGGCAATAAAGTCTTGAACGAACGTCTCTTTCGCATCTTCATAGGCGTAGCTTTCAGCGACAGAACGTAGCTCGGAATTAGACCCAAAGATCAGGTCTGCGCTTGTTGCTGTCCACTTGAGAGCACCTGTCGCGCGGTCGCGGCCTTCATACAGACCGTTTCCTTCTTTACCCGGCATCCATACCGTTTCCATGCCAAGCAAATTGACAAAGAAGTCGTTGGTCAAAACACCTGGCGTGTCGGTGAAGACACCGTGTTTTGTGCCGCCGCTATTGGCGCCGAGCGCGCGCAGGCCGCCTACAAGCGCCGTCATTTCCGGCACTGTTAGGCTTAACGTATCGGCCTTATCGACGAGCATGGCTGGCAGATATTTGGCATCTACATCGCCGGCATAGTTGCGGAAACCATCCGCCTTCGGCTCGAGCGGTGCAAAAGAGTCTGCATCCGTTTGTGCCATTGTCGCATCGCCGCGGCCAGGCGCGAAGGGCACTGTCGTTTTAACGCCGGCCTCTTTAGCAGCGTCTTCAATCGCCGCCGCCCCGGCTAGGACAATCAAGTCGGCCATGGAGATTTTGCGCTTGCTGCGGTCATTAAACTTGGCTTGCACATCGCCAAGCGTTGCCAAGACACGTTTCAGCTCAGCGGGTGAGTTCACGTCCCAATCCATCTGCGGATCAAGGCGAAGGCGGGCCCCATTGGCACCGCCGCGCATGTCCGTATCGCGGAAGGTGGACGCTGAGGCCCATGCGGTGCGTACGAGTTCAGAGCGGGTGAGGCCAGTCTCCAAGACAGCTGCTTTGAGCTTTTTCACATCACGGCTGTTGACGAGCGGGCCATCACTTTGCGGGATCGGGTCCTGCCAGGCCAGTATTTCTTGTGGTACGTCAGCGCCGAGATAGCGTGCGCGCGGCCCCATATCGCGGTGCGTTAGCTTAAACCATGCGCGGGCGAAGGCATCTTCAAATTCTTCTGGATTTGCACGGAAACGCTGCGAGATTTCTCGGTAGGAGGGATCAAATTTAAGCGACAGATCGGTCGTGAACATGATCGGCGCGTGAAACTTATCTTCCACATGCGCATCTGGCACAACTTCTAAGTCTTCAGCGTTCTTTGGCACCCATTGGATGGCGCCAGCCGGGCTTTTGGTTTGTACCCACTCATACTCAAACAGGTTGTCGAGGTAGATGCTGGTCCACTGGGCCGGACTTGATGTCCATGCCCCTTCCAGGCCGCTGGTGACGGTATCTTCTGCATTGCCTTCGCCGCAGGTGTTTTTCCAGCCAAGGCCTTGCTGTTCAATTGGTGATGCTGCCGGCTCTGGGCCAACGCACTCTTCAGGGCTATGGGCTCCATGCGCTTTGCCGAAGGTGTGACCGCCAGCAATCAGGGCAACTGTCTCTTCATCATTCATCGCCATCCGGCCAAAGGTCGTGCGAATGTCCTCTGCCGCAGCGATGGGGTCAGGCGTCCCGTTCGGACCTTCTGGGTTGACGTAAATCAACCCCATTTGAACGGCAGCAAGTGGGTTCGCCAGGTCGCGCTCGCCGCTGTAACGCTTGTCACCGAGGAACTGCGTTTCTGGGCCCCAATAGACAAGATCAGGTTCCCAGGCATCAATGCGTCCGCCGCCGAAACCAAAAGGCTTGAAGCCCATAGATTCCAGCGCAACATTGCCGGTGAGGACCATGAGGTCTGCCCAGCTGATAGCGCGGCCATATTTTTGCTTGATGGGCCACAGCAGGCGCTGCGCTTTGTCTAAATTGCCATTGTCAGGCCAGCTATTGAGGGGTTCAAAGCGCTGCTGGCCAGCTGCGGCGCCGCCGCGGCCATCGGCAACACGGTACGTCCCTGCGCTATGCCAAGCCATACGAATGAAGAAGGGGCCATAGGTGCCATAATCAGCGGGCCACCAATCCTGCGACGTTGTCATCGCTTTGGCAATTTCATCCTTTAGGGCAGCAAGATCGATTTTGCTGAACTCCTCAGCGTAGTTGAACTCTGCGCCCATGGGGTCATGGCTGACTGCATTTTGGCGCAGCACAGTTAAATCCAGACTTTCTGGCCACCAAAATGAATTGGGTTTTGCTTCGACTTGGTTGGGAACATAAGGCGGGGTGGCGTTTGCCGACGGGGCAAAGGCAATCATTGCGAGCGCGAGGGCGGAAACAGAATTACGAAACATGGGACGTCAGCCTTTCAGTCATTGCGGGTCAGTCACAGCACGGGAGCGAGGCGACGAACACCTTTTTATATAGGCTGGTCGATCTAGGCTCCCACTGCTATTTTGCCTAATCGCTAAAGGCTTCTGCCGCTAACTCAAAAACTCGATTTGAATAATCGTCTTGTTTTTAAACGATTATTTCGGCGAAACGATCGTTTTTGGCGGGCGCGGCCGGACTGTGTGGACCTGGTTGAATGCAGCTGCCTGAAAGAGGGGGCAGGTTTATTCTAGAACATCGATCGGTTTACACACTGCAATCGCCGTTTTGTTGATCAGCATGATTTCTTGGTTAGGCAAGCGCAGCGGCATAAAGGGCCGCGGATCATTGAGCAGGTCTTGGACCCGCTCTTCTTTGGATAAAAAGACATTGCCTGATATTTGCGTCCCGTCATGCAGGACGATGTCCACATCGATGTTATATTTGCGACGGATGCGTGATCCGCTCGTAGCAATCGGGCTCTGCAACGTCACGAGATGCACTCCATGAGTTTTTTGTCTAGGCCGAATTGGCGCACTTTTTCATAGCAGGACGGGCGGACCCCAGAGGATTGCCAGTCACCAATAATTTTGCCGTCATCGTCTTCGCCTTCGTAAACGAATTTAAACAGCTCCTGCGTCACCATGACTTCCCCTTCCATGCCAACGACTTCAGTGATGGACGTCGTGCGCCGGCTGCCATCGCGCAGACGTTTCACTTGAACGATAAGGTCAACGGCTTCGGAAATTTGCTGGCGAATGGCTTTGAGCGGATAGTTCACGCCCGACATGTTGACCATGTTTTCCATCCGCGTGATCGCTTCGCGCGGTTTGTTAGCGTGCAGCGTTGCCATGGAGCCATCATGGCCGGTATTCATTGCTTGGAGCATGTCCAAACATTCACCGCCCCTGATCTCGCCCAGGATGATCCGATCGGGGCGCATCCGCAGGGAGTTGATCAGCAGGTCGCGAATAGAGACAGCGCCTTGCCCTTCTAGGTTTGCAGGCCGTGTCTCAAGCGTGACCACATGAGGCTGCTGGAGGTTCAATTCTGCCGCATCTTCAATCGTGACCACGCGCTCGCCTTGGTCGATCAGTTTCGACATGGCATTGAGCATAGTCGTCTTACCAGACCCTGTGCCGCCGGAGATAACCACGTTGAGACGGCAAGCCCCTGCAATCTTGAGAAAGTCACACATGTTGCGGTTCATCGAACCGCCAGAGGCCATCATATCGATGGTGATCGGCTTGTTGGAGAATTTCCGGATGGAGATCGACGTGCCTTTAAGGCTGAGGGGCGGAATAATCACGTTCACCCGGCTGCCATCCTCGAGGCGCGCATCGGCCAGCGGCGTCGTTTGATCAATCCGGCGACCAACCTTGTTGCAGATGCGCTGAGCGACATGCAGTAAGTGGTCTTCATCGCGGAAGCGAATGTTGGTGAGGACCAGCTTGCCTTTGCGCTCTACATAGACCTGTTTTGGCCCATTCACCATGATGTCGTTCACAGCAGTATCAGACAGTAACACTTCCAGCGGCCCTAGCCCAAGCAGCTCATCAATAAGCAGGGCTTCCAGCTGGGCTTGTTCTTTGCGGTTTAAATTGATTTTCAGTTCCGCCAGAACTTCCATCACGATCGGCCGAAACTCTTCGTGCAGCTCGGTTTTTGACAGTGCGGCTGCTGCTTCTGCATCAATCCGGTCGAGGAGGCGCGGGAGCACTTGCTCTTTCACCGCAATTACTGCATCTGAGCCATTCTCACTGGCATCGTAATCGTATGTGGCAATCTCTTCATCAGCCGCTGCCTGCGGCGGCGGCGTCAAATCTTCGGGCGCAATGTCTTCGTCAGACGTCAGCGTTTCTTCTTCGAGCGCTGAAAACAAGCTTGAAGCCGATGTTTCACCATCGCGCAGCGGCACTTTGTTTTCAAAAGCTACTTCTGCTGCGGACAGGGCTTTTCGAATAGGGTTATCTTCTGCCGCGCTTAACGCGTCGTCGCTCGCCTCTACCGGCCGCGGTTCAGCCGGCAATGACCGTGGGCCGCGGCTGCGGCCAGGCGCGGCGGTATCATTGCCTGCGTTTTTCTTACCAAACATCGCCTAAGTTAACTTTTCCCAGCCCGTTAGAATAAGCCAGGCCGCGCTACCGCAGCCGTGATCATGCCAGTACTATGGAGAAAGATGCTTAATATTCTCTAATGAACCGCGCTGCTGGCCATACCTGTCTCAATCATTCCAAGGGTTTTGGCGATATTGGACCATATCTCTTCCCCTGCCTTGTCGCCTAGGTCTTTCAGGCTGACGCGCGCTTCCTCCGCCACATCGAATGCGTCTCGGCCGAAACGTTGCAAGAGGTCTTTTGCCACTTGGTTATAGATCAGGGTTTCAATTTCTTCGGTCATAAATACTCCGCTGGTCATGAATGCGCGCTGCTATTCAAAAACGATGCCACCTGCCCAAGACGCGAGCAAATGGCGCAATTCCTGGCCTTTATCGCGTGGTGCTTGGGCGCTGTGATGTGTTAAGGATAGATTCTGCCGGGGAAAATTTGACCTGCGGCAACCCTTGCGTATTGTGCCATGACAGCGGCGGCGCAAGCGGAGTTCAGCGGCCATGGACCGATTGACAGCAATGGAGATTTTCACCCGGGTGGTGAGCGAGGGGAGTTTCTCCGGCGCGGCGCGTGTCCTCAACATGTCAAAATCGGCGGTCAGCAAATACATAAGTGACCTTGAAGAGCGGCTGGGCGCGCGTTTATTAAACCGCACAACCCGGCGGCTGTCTTTAACGGATGTCGGCAAGGCCTATCATGAGCGCTGCCAGCAGGTGCTGTCTGATATCGAAGAGATGGAAGCTGCTGTTAGCTACAAGACGCAGCAAGTCAGCGGTTTGCTTAAGATCGCAGCGCCGGTCACTTTTTCGGTGAAGCATTTGGGCGCCCCGTTGTCTGAATTCATGTCTGAATACCCGGATATTGAAATTGACCTTAATTTAAACGACCGCCGCGTGGATATCGTCGAAGAGGGCTTTGATGCTGCCATCCGCGTTGCGCGCAAGCTTTCTGATTCGTCCCTGATCGCAGCAAAACTCGCCACCTCGCGCACCGTCACCGCCGCCAGCCCAGATTATCTCGCAAAACACGGTACGCCTTCGCACCCGCGTGAGCTGTCGGGTCACAGCTGTCTGCGCTATTCCAACTTAGGCCCCATTTCCGAATGGGAGTTTTTTGAAAGCGATGGTAAGCCAATCTTGGTCCAAGCCAGCGGTATCATCTCTGCCAACAATGGCGAAGTCCTGCGCGAGGCAGCCCTTGACGGCAAGGGCGTCATTTCGGGCCCTTCCTTCCTTTCAGGCGAAGCGATTCGCGAAGGTAAGCTCGTGCAGATATTATCAGATTACCGGCAGGAAGAATTCTCCATTTTCGCCGTTTACCCGCACAATCGGCACTTATCCGCGAAAGTGCGCAAACTCGTTGATTTTCTGAAATCCTATTGGGCCGGCAACGCCACTTGGAATGAATTTTAAGGACCTGGAATTGACCTATTCCCCGCAAGACGTCTTGGCGTTTTTTGAGATGCCGTTTTTGGATTTGATGTTTGAAGCCCAAACCATTCACCGGCAGCATCATACCCCAGGACAGGTGCAGCTGAGCCAGCTGATTTCCATCAAAACCGGCGGCTGCGCAGAAGACTGCGGTTATTGCAGCCAGTCGGCCAAGTACGCCAAAGACGTAGGCCTGAAGGCAACCAAGTTAATGGACGTTGGCGCCGTCGTTACGGAGGCCAAGCAAGCCAAGGCAGGTGGGGCCACGCGCTATTGTATGGGCGCGGCCTGGACACGGCCTAAAGAGCGCGATCTTGGGCAGGTATGCGCGATGATTAAAGAGGTCAAAGCCCTTGGTCTTGAGACCTGCGCGACGCTGGGGATGCTCGATGATGCGCAGTCAGCTGCGCTCAAAGATGCAGGCCTTGATTATTACAATCACAATATCGATACATCGCCAGAGCACTATGAAAAGATCATCACAACGCGCGAATTTTCTGAACGGATCGACACGTTAAACGCCGCCCGCGCAGCAGGCCTCAAGCTGTGCTGCGGCGGAATTCTAGGCATGGGCGAAACACGCGCAGATCGCGCAGAGATGCTGCGCCAATTGGCTATCATGGACCCGCCGCCAGAAAGCATCCCAATCAATCAGCTCATTCCCATTCCCGGCACGCCGCTTGCGCTTGAAGGGGATATCGACCCGATTGAATTTGTCCGCACGATCGCGGTCGCGCGCATTATCATGCCTAAATCGATGGTCCGTTTGTCAGCAGGCCGGTCGACCATGTCAAAAGAGCTTCAAGCCATGTGTTTCATGGCTGGCGCCAATTCTATCTTTGTTTCGGCCAAGCTTTTGACAGCTGGAAATCCAGACCGTGACGACGATGATTTGCTGTTTGAAGACCTAGGCCTGACGTCAATGCCGGTTCCGCAGGCGCGCGATGTTGCCGCCCAATGAGCGCGCAAACCTTCGTTTTGGTCCACGGTACCTGGCACGGCGGCTGGATATGGCGTGATGTGCGTGCCATGCTGAGCGCCGCTGGCCACCGTGTGTTCACGCCCACCTGCACTGGCTGCGGCGAGCGCGAGCATCTCAGCGCGCCGGATGTGGGGCTAGAGACCCATATTAGCGACATAATGGGCGTTATCGAAGCAGAAGAACTGGAAGACGTTATCCTGGTCGGGCACAGCTTTTCAGGCGTCACGATCACCGGCGTTGCAGACCGCATGCGCAGCCGGATTAAGCGAATTGTGTTCTTTGATGCCATTGTGCCGCGTGAGGGACGAATGAGCGGCGTCGAATATGATCTTGAGACCGGCGAACTGCCGGACAGTTGGCTAAGGCGCCGGGAGAAATTCATCGATGGGTACAAGATGGAGTTCTGGGCCGAGTATCCGATTAAAATGCTTGTGCCCGAAAGTGAGACCGACGTGATCGCGCGTCTCAAGCGCCTCATTACGACCCATCCAGCGAAACAATGGGAAGATGTTCTCACGGTTAACAATGGCGGCTGGGAAGGCCTAGCCCCAGCCTTTATCCACTGCGTCGGCCAAGACTTCGCCATGACATCAGAGCGCATGGTCGGCCCCGCCCGCGGCCCGGGCTGGACCTTCATCCCCGCTGACATCCCGCGAAACGGCATGATGACCCATCCCAAGCTGGTCAGCGATTTGCTGATCTCGCTGTCTTAACAGGGATTTGGTTTTTCGATGTGCCCGGTGTGAACGGCGAGTTTGGGACATTGCGGACTTTGCCCACGTATCTCGTCGTCCTCCGGCTTGACCGGGGGACCCATGTATCCACTAGGATGTTTGCATGGGCTTCGTTTACATCCTTGCAAGCCAACCGCGCGGCACGCTTTACATCGGCGTGACCGGCGATCTTGTGAAGCGTGTTTTTGAGCACTGGATGAAAACTGTTGATGGCTTCACGAAGCGATACGGCATTGGAACGCTTGTTTATTTTGAGCAGTTTGAGGATATAAGCGCAGCCATTGCTCGAGAAAAACAGCTCAAGAAATACAAACGCGATTGGAAGATCAGCCTCATAGAACAACATAATCCTCATTGGCATGACGTATACCCCAGCATTGCAGCTCCATGACCATCAATGGGTCCCCCGGTCAAGCCGGAGGACGACAGCCTGGCCGGAAAGGCAGCAATGGCCTCAAAGTGACTGCTAGTCTAGCAGCCCAAACCAGCCCCTCAAACGCCCAACCGCATCCTCTACCTCTGCCGTGCTGACGGCAAAGCTGAAGCGCATGAAATGGTGCCCATTGATAGGATCGAAATCCACACCCGGTGCTGCCGCGACACCAGTGTCTTCGAGCAGTTTGAAACAGAAGGCGCGGCTGTCGTTGGTGAAATCGGAGATGTCAGCATAAATGTAGAACGCCCCATCGGGCGGCGCGATTTTGGTGAGGCCGAGCTCTGGCAGAGCGCTCAGCAAAAGCGCGCGGTTGGCGCGGTAAGTCTCCAGGTGGCCATCTAGCTCGTCTGTCTCGTCCATCGCAGCGATTGCCGCTTGCTGCGCGATGGACGGCGCGGTGAGGAAATAGTTGCCTAGATAGGCCGTGACGGCGCCGACTAAATGATCGGGCGCTACGAGCCAACCCAGCCGCCAGCCTGGCATGCAATAGTATTTAGAAAAGCTGTTTACCACCAGCGCGCCAGGCGCATATTCCAGCATGGAGCGTGTGGGCACATCATAGCTCAGCTGGTGATAGATTTCGTCTGAGATCAGGGCTAAGTCTTGCGCTTGGCAGTGTTCAGCAATGCGCTTGAGCTCGCCCGGCGCGATGATTGAGCCGGTTGGGTTGGCTGGACTGGACACAAGAACGCCGTGGGCATCAACGTTTTTAAGCCTGTCTGCTGTCAGCTGGTAGCGTGTATCAGGGCCGCATTCTAGCTCCAGCGGTGTGAGATTGAGGCCTTTTATGGTGTTGCGGTAGGCGACATAGCCGGGCCGGGCCACGGCGACCTTATCGCCAGCGGAAAATAGCACGGAAAGTGCCAACACGAGCGCAGGAGAAGCGCCGCAGGTGAGAAAGATGCGGCTCGGATCGATCGTAAGGCCGTAAAGGCTATGATAGCGGGCTGCGATTTTTTCTTGGAGGATCGGGCTTTCCCAATAGCCCGGTACGCCAGCGTCAATCATCGCTTTTGCCGCCGTCTCCGCGGCCTTCGGCGGCCGGGCGGACGGCATGCCGTACTCCATGTGAATGATGGAGCGGCCCTCGCTGGCGAGTTTGAAGGCGAGATTGCCAATCGAAATAGCGTGAAAAGGGGCAAGATCAGCAGGCATGGCCAAGAGGTGTCACGTTTTCGCCTTGCCGCTCAAGCAAAAAACAGGCATGCGCCGCAATATGATTGACACGCGTTCAGCTTTCACCGAGCGGCCCCTGCCGGGCGATGTTGTTTTATCCGGGCGGCATGTGCGTATTGAACGCTGGCTTGACCCCGCCAATTTTGATGCAGCCGGCAAGCAACGCTGGCGTCTTGAGGCCTTATAATGGCGCAGACCTATGTTGAAGAGAGCGGCCCTTATGCCGGCTGGAGGCGCTGGGCCAATAAGGCCGATGGGCGCTTTCGAGATAGCGCGCTTAGCCCCATTTGTTTGCGAACGGTCCATGACTGCTGATACACTTACCCAGGCTTATCAAGCGCTTTTAGACGCAGGCGAGCTCCGTCCTGATCCGCAGCAGGCCGCTGCTGTGGAGGCGCTTGCGCGGCTTGAAGCAGAGCTTTCTGACTATCCTGGCGTGCCTTCCTCGGCGACCAGTATCAAACGTTGGCGCTTGTCTAATCTGTTTAACTGGGGCGATAAGGCGCCAGGCGCGCCGCGCGGGCTTTACATGTGGGGCGGCGTTGGGCGCGGAAAGTCCATGTTGATGGATTTGTTTTATGAGCATGCGCCCATCGCGTCGAAGCAGCGCGTGCATTTTCATGATTTCATGACCAATGTGCATGACCAGATCGCTACCTTCCGTAAAATGTCGGCCAATGAGCGCATCAAGTTCGGCGCAGCCGCTGGGGCCGATGATCCGATCCCGCCGGTCGCGCGCCGTATTGCCCAGCGAGCCTCGTTGCTGTGTTTTGATGAAATGCAAGTGCAAGATGTAGCAACGGCTGGTATCTTGGGTCGCTTGTTTAAAGAGCTGAGCGAGCGCGGGGTTGTTGTTGTAACGACCTCAAATCGCCCGCCGGCCCATTTGTATAAAGATGGCATCAACCGTACCATCATCTTGCCCTTTATCGCGCTGCTGGATGAGACGCTGCACGTCATTGAGCTGAATGGCCCGACTGATTATCGGCTTGACCGAATGACAGGGCTGACCAGCTATCACGTGCCCAATGGGGAGCGTGCAACCGCGGCGCTGCGTGAGGTCTTTTTCCGGCTCACAGACCATGATGTGGATGACGCGCACACCGTGCCATCTGACAAGATTACGATTAAAGGCCGGGATATCTTTGTGCCCAAGGCGCTGCGCGGCGTGGCTGTCTTTTCCTTCAAGCGTTTATGCGCGCAAGCTTTAGGCGCGGAGGACTATTTGGCCATCGCCCGGCGCTATCACACACTGCTGATAGTTGGGGTGCCAAAATTAGGCCCGGAAAATCGCAACGAAGCGATGCGTTTTATAACCCTCATCGATGCACTTTATGAACAGAAGGTCAAACTGTTCATGGCCGCTGATGCCCCGCCCGAGGCCTTGTATGAACAGGGGTCTGGCCGTTTCGAATTTGACCGAACTGTCTCGAGGCTTATGGAAATGCAATCAGCGGATTATCGCAGCTTAGGCCACGCCACGATTTGATATGACTTTCATACCCCCGATAGCCTTGCGCTTACCTGCCAAGTTCAGTACAGCAGCCGGGCAACGCAGGAAAAGGTGCGCGGTTCAATCAGTTCCGCCATTCTTTAGCAAGTTTTGAGGAAAAACCCCCATGGCACGAAATAAAATTGCGCTGATCGGCTCTGGCATGATCGGCGGTACGTTGGCGCACCTGGCTGCGATGAAAGAAATGGGGGACGTTGTTCTCTTCGATATCGCCGAGGGCATGCCTTCTGGTAAAGCGCTCGATCTGTCGCAGTCGGGCCCTGTTGAAGGCTTTGACTCCAACTTAAAAGGCACCTCTGACTACGCTGATATCGCAGGCGCAGATGTTTGCATCGTCACCGCCGGCGTTCCGCGCAAGCCGGGCATGAGCCGGGATGATCTTTTGGGCATTAATCTCAAAGTCATGAAAGCGGTTGGAGAGGGCATTAAGCAGCACGCACCGGATGCATTCGTGATCTGCATTACAAACCCACTCGATGCCATGGTCTGGGCGCTGCGCGAATTCTCTGGACTGCCAGCGGAAAAAGTCTGCGGCATGGCCGGTGTTCTAGACTCAGCCCGCTTCCGTCATTTCCTGGCAGATGAATTCAACGTCTCTGTTGAAGACGTGACAGCGTTTGTGCTGGGCGGTCACGGCGATACCATGGTGCCCGTGGTCGAATATTCCACCGTTGCCGGTATCCCAATCCCTGATCTGATTAAGATGGGTTGGTCAACGAAAGAAAAGATCGACGCCATTGTTGACCGCACCCGCAAAGGCGGCGGCGAGATTGTCGGCCTCCTCGGCAACGGCTCAGCCTATTACGCGCCTGCCACATCCGCCATCGCCATGGCGGAAAGCTATCTGAAAGACAAGAAGCGCTTATTGCCTTGCGCAGCGAACTTGACCGGTCAATACGGCGTGGACGGTATGTATGTTGGCGTACCGGTTGTGATCGGCGCTGGCGGCATTGAGCGCATTGTTGAAATTGAGCTCAACCCGGAAGCCAAAGAGAATTTCGATGTGTCGGTAAATGCAGTGAAGGACCTTATCGCTGCCTGCCAGGACATTGATGGATCACTCAAATAGGGACTGCCCATGAACATCCATGAATATCAAGCCAAAGCGCTGTTAAAAAAATTCGGCGCGCCTGTGTCGGACGGCTACCCGGCCTTCACAGTTGAAGAAGCCAAAAAAGCAGCTGAGATGCTGCCTGGACCGCTATTTGTGGTGAAAAGCCAGATCCACGCAGGTGGCCGCGGTAAAGGGAAATTCGAAGGCCTTGGGCCGGACGCTAAAGGCGGTGTGCGCCTGTCTAAATCCGTTGAGGAAGTGACAGCAAACGCGCAAGAGATGCTGAACCGCGTTCTCGTGACCCATCAGACCGGGCCTGAGGGCAAAGAGGTCGGCCGGCTGTACATTGAAGACGGCTCTGACATCGCAAAAGAGTTCTATTTCTCCATCCTCGTGGACCGCGAGAGCAGCCGTGTTGGCGTGATCGTCTCCACCGAAGGCGGCATGGACATTGAGGAAGTGGCCGAAGCAACGCCTGAGAAAATCCTCAACTTCTCCATCGATCCTGCCACAGGCTGGATGCCGTTCCATGGCCGCAAGGTGTCCGACGCGCTGGCACTGACGGGAAAAGCAGCCAAACAGGCGGCGAAAACTGCAGCGACGCTTTATAAAGCGTTTATGGAAACCGATGCAGCGATGCTTGAAATTAACCCCCTGATTTTAACGCCAGAAGACGACATCAAGGTGCTCGACGCGAAAATGAGCTTTGATGGCAACGCGCTGTATCGCCACCCAGATGTTGCCGAGTTGCGCGATGAGACCGAAGAAGATGACAGCGAGATCGAGGCCAGCAAATACGACCTCAATTATGTCAAGCTGGACGGCGAGATTGGCTGTATGGTCAATGGTGCAGGCCTTGCCATGTCAACCATGGACATTATCAAGCTGGAAGGGTCTGAACCAGCCAACTTCCTCGATGTTGGCGGCGGGGCGACCCAGGAGCGCGTTACGGCAGCGTTTAAGATCATCACGCGCGACCCCAATGTGAAGGGCATCTTGGTCAATATTTTTGGCGGGATCATGAAGTGCGATGTGATTGCCCAGGGCGTTGTTGAAGCCTCTAAAGAGGTCGGCCTGAATGTGCCTCTCGTTGTGCGCCTTGAAGGCACCAACGTGGAAAAAGGCAAAGAGATCATGGCCAATTCCGGCCTTCCCATCATTTCCGGCGATGACCTTGGCGACGCGGCCAAGAAGATCGTCAAAGCTGTGAAGGAGGCCGCATAACATGGCCATTCTTGTTGACGAGACTACCAAAGTGATCACGCAAGGGATCACCGGCGCAAACGGGACATTCCACTCTGAAACCGCGCTTGCCTACGGGACGAAAGTGGTGGGTGGGGTGACGCCCGGTAAAGGCGGCACGCAGCATATTGGCCTGCCAGTCTTTGATACGGTCGGCGACGCGGTTGAAGCCACCGGGGCAACGGCCTCTGCCATTTATGTGCCGCCGCCTTTCGCGGCAGATGCCATCTTAGAAGCGATTGATGCCGGTATTGAGCTTGTTGTGGCGATTACCGAAGGTATTCCCGTGCTCGACATGGTGAAGGTCAAGCGCGCGCTGCAAAATTCTGGGACACGCCTTGTTGGGCCCAACTGCCCAGGCGTTATTACGCCCGATGCTTGCAAAATTGGCATCATGCCCGGCCATATCCATAAGCGTGGGTCAGTGGGCGTGGTGTCGCGCTCTGGCACGCTCACCTATGAAGCTGTTGCCCAGACGACGGCGGCGGGCCTTGGCCAATCCACCTGCGTGGGTATTGGCGGCGATCCGGTGAATGGCACCAACTTTATTGACGTGCTTGAGATGTTCCTCGCCGACGATGAGACCGAGAGCATCATCATGATCGGGGAAATCGGCGGCTCTGCTGAAGAAGATGCTGCAGACTTTATTAAGCATAATAGCGTTAAAAAGCCGATGGTCGGATTTATCGCAGGCCGCACTGCGCCAAAAGGCAGGACCATGGGTCATGCTGGCGCGATTGTCTCTGGCGGTAAAGGCGGCGCGGAAGACAAGATTGATGCCATGCGCTCTGCTGGGATCGTCGTGTCAGAATCGCCTGCGGCACTTGGCACCACCTTGATGGATGTGCTCAAGGGGTAGCGGCTTAGATACTGCTTTTCTTTAGGCAGTGTATGTGCGTGAATAAAAGGCGGGGCGCGATTGCCCCGCTTTGAGAGGGGATCGAACTCAATGGCCTCGCAGCCGGCTGACTTTTCTGATTTTGGTGGCTCTTCAGGAGCCTTTGTTGAAGCGCAGTATAACAGGTATCGGCAAGACCCGAATTCAGTTGGTGAGCATTGGCGAGAGCAATTTTCCCGCCTCGATCTTGGCAGTGTCAATACCGGCGGCCCGAGCTGGGCACGCAACGATTGGCCGCCTCAAGAAATGGACGAACTCAATCAGCCGCTCGATCCGAGCTGGCTCACGGTTGCAGACAAGAAACAAGAAACCAGGCCGACCGCGGCGGACGCATCTGACCCCGGTGTTCGGGCGTCCACTTTAGACTCCATTCGCGCGCTGATGATGATCCGCGCCTACCGGGTGCGCGGGCATTTGGATGCAAATCTTGATCCGCTTGGCCTGCAAGACCGCGAGCCGCATGCTGAGCTAGAGCCGGCAACTTACGGCTTCGGGCCAGAGGACTTAGACCGTCCCATCTTCATCGACAATGTGCTGGGCCTTGAATATGCGTCCATCCGTGAAATTATAGCCATTCTGCGCCGCACTTATTGCGGCAATGTCGCGCTGGAATTCATGCATATCAACGATCCAGAGGAAAAAGCCTGGCTGCAAAACCGGATAGAAGGGCGCGATAAAGGCGTACACTTTACGCCTGAAGGCAAGCTCGCCATCTTCAATAAGCTTATTGAAACAGAGCATTTCGAGCGTTTCTTGGGGCGCAAATACGTCGGCACCAAGCGCTTTGGCCTGGATGGCGGCGAAGCCATGGTGCCAGCCTTGGAAGGCATCATTAAAACCGGCGGCCAGATGGGGCTAAAAGAAGTGGTAATCGGCATGCCGCACCGCGGACGGCTGAATGTTCTCGCCAACGTCATGCAAAAGCCTTATCGGGCAATCTTCCACGAATTCCGTGGGGGATCAGCAAATCCGGAAGATGTCGGCGGTTCCGGCGATGTGAAATATCATCTGGGAACATCTTCAGATCGTGATTTCGACGGCAATTTGGTACATCTGTCGCTCACGGCAAACCCCTCGCACTTAGAGGCTGTGAACCCTGTGGTTTTGGGCAAGGTGCGTGCAAAACAGACGATCAAGGGAGATAGCGATCGTACAGGGGTGTTGCCGCTCCTACTGCATGGCGATGCCGCCTTTGCAGGCCAGGGCATTGTGGCTGAATGCCTCATGTTCTCAGGCATCCGCGGCTATAATACCGGCGGAACAATCCACTTTATCGTCAATAACCAAATTGGCTTTACGACGTCGCCGCAGTTTGCCCGCTCGTCGCCCTATCCATCGGATGTGGCAAAGATGGTGCAAGCGCCGATTTTCCATGTGAATGGGGATGATCCCGAAGCAGTGACCTTCGTCACGAAGGTTGCAACGGAGTTTCGCCAGACCTTTAAGCGCGATGTGGTCATCGACATGGTCTGCTATCGCCGCTTTGGACATAATGAGTCCGACGAGCCGGCCTTTACCCAGCCGATCATGTATCAGGCGATTAAGAACAAGCAGTCGGTCACTAGCTTGTACCGTGAGCGCTTGATTTCTGAAGGCTTGATTGATGAAGCCAAAGCAGATGCCATGCTCAAAGACTTCGACGACATGCTCGAAGATGAGTTCGACGCGGGTGAAAACTACAAACCCAACACTGCTGATTGGTTTGATGGGCGCTGGTCTGGCTATGGCCGGCCGGATGAAGAAAAGGGCAAGGCTCGGCGCGCTGACAGCGGCGTGGCGGAAAGTGCGCTGCGCGAGGTGGGCAAGACGCTCACTTTTGTTCCGGACCATTTTAACATCCATAAAACCCTGCAACGTGTTTTGAACAACAAAGAAAAGATGTTTGAAACAGGCTCGAACATCGACTGGGCGACGGCAGAAGCGCTCGCATTTGGGACGCTGGTTTTGCAGGGCTACTATGTGCGTTTGTCTGGGCAGGATTCAACGCGCGGTACGTTCTCCCAGCGTCACGCCGCGTTTATCGATCAAAAGACGGAAGACAAGTACATTCCGCTCAATCATCTCGGCCCGGGCCCGCATTTTGAAGTGCTCGATAGCCCGCTGTCAGAGTTCGCCGTCATGGGCTTTGATTATGGGTTTAGCCAAGCAGACCCCAAAACACTGGTGCTGTGGGAAGCGCAATTTGGCGATTTTGCCAACGGCGCGCAAATCATGATTGATCAGTTCATCGCCTCAGCGGAAGCAAAATGGCTGCGTGCGTCTGGCATCGTATTGCTGTTGCCGCATGGCTATGAAGGCCAGGGGCCCGAGCATTCCTCTGCACGCCTGGAACGCTTCCTGCAACTGTCCGCAGAAGATAATTGGCAGGTTTGCAACTGCACGACGCCGTCGCAGTATTATCATATCCTGCGCCGCCAAATGCTGCGGAACTTCCGCAAGCCCCTGATCATGATGACACCCAAGTCGCTTCTGCGGCACAAGAAAGCGGTGTCTGATTTGTCAGAGCTGGGCCCAAACACCCAGTTCCACCGCATCTTATATGATGACGCCGATATCGGCGCCGCCTCGGACCTCAAATTGGCTGATGATGACGGCATCAAGCGGCTCGTTATCTGCTCAGGCAAGGTTTATTTCGATATCTTAGAAGAGCGGGACGCCCGGGAGCAAAGCGATACCTATATCCTGCGCATCGAGCAGCTTTATCCGTTCCCCAAATCTGCCTTGTCAGAGGTTCTGCCGCGTTTCAGCAATCTAGAATCAGTTGTTTGGACGCAGGAAGAGCCGAAAAACGCAGGCGCATGGCTCTATATCAAGCCCTTCATTGAAGAAGCGCTGGACCAGTCAGGCAGCCCAGTCAAGCACACGGCCTATGCCGGCCGCGAGGCGAGCGCCTCCACTGCCACCGGGCTGGCCAGCGTGCATGCCAAGCAGCAAGCCAAATTAATCGATCAAGCTCTGAGCCTTTAGGAACACAACATTATGGCAGAGGAAGTTAAAGTCCCCCAACTCGGCGAATCTGTGACCGAGGCCACGATTGGCCAATGGTTTAAACAGGTCGGGGACGCAGTCGCGCAAGATGAGCCGATTGTCGAGCTAGAAACCGACAAAGTCGCAATGGAAGTCAATGCGCCCATTGCCGGTGTCATTTCAGAGCTGGTTGCGAGTGAAGGTGACACGCTCGAAGTCGGCGCCCTCATCGCGGTAATTGACCCCGATGGCAAAGCAGCGTCGGCGCCCGCGCCTGCCGCGAAAGAGGCTGCTCAACCTGCGCCAGCCCCCGCGCCGACCACAGCCGCACCAGCAGCCGACTCTGCACCAGCAGACGCCATGCCGCTTGCGCCAGCGGTGCGCCGCATTGTTGAAGACTATGACCTAGACCCCGCCAGCATCACCGGTACAGGCAAAGATGGCCGCTTGACCAAAGCGGACGTCCTTAAAGCCATCGATAATGGCACGGCCAAGAAAAAAGCGGCCGCCGCCGCGCCAGCATCTGAAGGCGTAAGCGCACCGCAAGGCCCGCGCGAAGAGCGTATCCGCATGACGCGCCTGCGCCAACGCATCGCTGAGCGGCTGAAAGAAGCTCAAAACACCGCTGCCATGCTCACCACCTTTAACGAGGCTGACATGAGCGCGGTGATGGCGCTGCGCAACGATTATAAAGACGTCTTTGCCAAAAAACATGGCATCAAGCTTGGCTTCATGAGTTTCTTTGTGAAGGCGTGCTGCCATGCCCTGAAAGAAGTGCCAGCTGTCAATGCCCGCATTGATGGCGATGAGATTGTCTATTCCAACTACGTCAATATGGGCGTGGCGGTCTCTGCGCCCAACGGCTTGGTTGTCCCGGTCTTGAAAGAGGCTGACTCCATGGATTTCGCTGATTGCGAGCTTGGTATTGCTGACTTTGGGAAGCGCGCCCGCGATGGCAAACTGGGCCTTGATGAACTCCAAGGCGGGACGTTCACCATTTCCAACGGCGGTATTTTCGGCTCCTTGTTGTCCGCGCCCATTTTGAATACGCCGCAGTCGGGCATCCTGGGCATGCACAAAATTCAAGAGCGTCCCATGGCCGTGAATGGCGAGGTGGTCATCCGTCCGATGATGTATCTATCACTCAGCTATGACCATCGCCTCATCGATGGCCGCGAAGCAGTTACGTTCTTAGTGCGCGTGAAGGATTGCCTGGAGGATCCTGGCCGCCTTCTGCTCGATCTTTAATTCACTTATTTGAAAGACCTCTCTCATGGCAGACTATGACGTCATTGTAATCGGCGCTGGCCCAGGCGGCTACGTGGCCGCCATTCGTGCTGCGCAGCTTGGCCTGAAAACAGCGTGCGTTGAAAAGCGCGAAACATTGGGCGGGACGTGCCTGAATGTGGGGTGTATTCCGTCCAAAGCGCTGCTGCATGCCTCAGAGCTGTATGAGGAGATCACGGCTGGCCATATGGCGGAATGGGGCGTGAAGGTCAAAGGCGCAGAAGTTGATTTAGGCGCGATGCTTGATCAAAAAGATGATGCGGTAGAAGAGTTGACCACCGGCATTGGCTATCTGTTTAAAAAGAACAAGATCGATTGGCTCAAAGGCACAGCCAGCTTTAAAGACAAATCCACCCTTACGGTAAAGCCTGCAAAAGGCAAAGCCGAAGACCATGGCTTTAAAAACTGTATCATTGCCTCTGGCTCTGATGTGGCTGGGCTGCCCGGTATTGAGATTGATGGCAAGCGTGTCGTGTCTTCCACCGAAGCCTTGGACCTGCCCAAAGTGCCCAAGCACATGGTGGTCATTGGCGGCGGTTATATAGGCCTTGAAATGGGGTCCGTCTGGCGCCGTCTTGGCGCGAAAGTCACCGTCGTGGAGTATATGGACCGCATCACGCCGGGCATGGATAAGGAGATCACCAAACAGTTCACCCGTATTCTCACCAAGCAAGGCATGGAGCTGAAAACCAGCACCAAAGTCACCGGCGTTAAAACGACATCGCGCTCAGCCACGGTGACGGTTGAGCCTGCCGCTGGCGGAGACAGTGAAGAGATTAAATGCGACGTTGTGCTCATGTCCGTTGGCCGCAAGCCCCATACCGACACCCTCTCGCTCGACAAAGCGGGCGTCGACATGGACGATAAAGGCCGTGTTCACACGAACAGTGATTTCTCGACCAATGTGCCAGGCATTTGGGCCATCGGCGATGTGATCGCTGGGCCTATGCTGGCACATAAAGCAGAAGATGAAGGCGTTGCCTGCGCTGAGAATATTGCTGGGCTGAACGGCATTGTGAACCATGACGTTATTCCTGCGGTTGTCTATACCAAGCCGGAAGTCGCCTCCGTTGGGAAGACGGAAGAGCAGCTGAAAGAAGAAGGCGCAAGCTACGTCGTCGGCAAGTTTCCCTTCTCAGCGAACTCCCGCGCGAAAGCGAACCGCGACACAGAAGGCCTGGTGAAAATCTTGGCAGACAAAGAAACGGACCGGGTGCTTGGTGTGCACATCATTTCATCCGTCGCTGGCACCATGATTGCGCAAGCCGCTCAGGCGATGGAATTCGGGGCCTCTGCAGAAGATATCGCGCTCACTTGCCATGCCCACCCAACGCATTCTGAAGCGGTCAAGGAAGCGGCGCTCGCGGTTCATGGGCGGCCAATTCATATCTAGGCCTCGTTTTTGGCAACGAAAGCGCTGCAACCATGCTTGTTTGCTTGGCCAAGCTTCGCGCACTGGTCTAAAACAAAGGCTGTGATGTTCTTAGCATGATGGCCAATGACCCAAAGCGCGCTTGCCGTTGAAGCTTCAAAGGATTCCGGCGGGGAAAACTTTCCTGTGGGCTCCTTCTTGTTGCCGGCCGCTCTGCGGCCGCATGTTCTGCGGTTTTATACCTTTGCGCGCGAGGCCGATGATATTGCCGACGCGCCGCACTTACCGCCCCAGGAGAAGATTTCGCGCTTGAATGCCTATGCAGAAACGCTGCAGAGCGGCCATGGCCCCGTCTCAGCAGCGCTGCGCTTAAGGCACAGTTTAGAAGAGTGCGGCATCACCCAGCGCCATGCCCTGGATTTGATTTCTGCTTTTCAGCAAGACGCAGTTAAACAGCGCTACGCCAATTGGGGCGAGCTGATGGATTATTGCAATCGGTCCGCCTCCCCAGTCGGGCGCTATCTCCTTGATTTACATGGTGAAGACCCAGCGGGATATGCGGCCTCAGATATGCTTTGCAACGCGCTCCAAGTGATCAATCACTTGCAGGATTGCGGTAAAGACTACCGCGAAATGGACCGGGTTTATTTGCCGCTGGATTGGCTGGAAGGCTATGGCGCGCAGGTGGAAAATTTGGCAAGCCCGCATCTCACAGGTCAGATGCGTTCCGTTTTGAATCGCTGCCTTAATGAAACGCGCGGGCTCTTGGTGCGCGCGCGTCCGTTGCTGCCGCAATGCAAATCAAAGCGGCTGGGGGCGGAAAGCGCCGTTATTCTCGCCTTGGCGGATAAACTGGTTGAGGCGCTATACCGGCACGACCCGCTAGCGCGGCGGGTGGTCTTTTCAAAGCCGCGTATGGCCCTGATCGCTGGCGGCGCGCTGCTGCGCTATACTTTTGCAAAATGACGGGGCTGTTGACCGCGTCCATCCTCGCCTTGCTGATTTGGGTTTGGCTCGTGTTTTTTCGCGATGACTTTTGGAAAGGGCGCCAGCGTCTTGGCCGGCCACAGCAAGACTTGGTAGGCACGCCCGCTGTCTTGGCGCTCATTCCCGCGCGCAATGAAGCAGAGACCATTGGCGCGGTCATCTCCGCCATTCGGGCGCAAAACTATCCCGGTGAACTCAGTATCTTGCTGGTGGATGATCAAAGCAGTGATACGACAGTGGCGCAGGCCAAAGCAGCCTCCTTGTTTGATCTAAGAATAGTGCGCACGCCCGATATGCCGGCAGGCTGGAGTGGTAAGCTCTGGGCGCTTGAGACCGGGTGGCACGATATCTGCGCGCGCGGCTTCAAGCCGGATTTCATTTGGCTCAATGATGCTGACATCGTGCACGATCCGGAAGTGCTCACCGCGCTGGTTACTAAAGCGCAGGCCAGGCAAAGCGCGCTAACCTCGCTCATGGTGCGCTTAGATAGCAGCGGCTTTTGGGGAGCGCTGCTGGTTCCCGCCTTCATCTATTATTTTCAGCTGCTTTATCCTTTTACCGCGGTTTCTCGGCCAAATAGCGCTGCCGCTGGCGCAGCGGGGGGCTGTATCTTGTTAGAACGGACCTCGCTTGAGACAATCGGAGGGTTCGAACCACTCAAAGAGGCGTTGATTGATGATTGCACACTCGCGCAACATGTCCAGCGCTCCGGCGGACGGCTCTGGCTTGGCCATGGTACGGCGAGCCGTTCTTTGCGCGACAATAGTACGCTTGGGTCTATATGGGCCATGGTGCGGCGCACAGCATATGCTCAGCTAGGGTATAATTTTCTCCTGCTGATTATGTGTATGGCTGGGCTATTGCTGACTTTTCTAGGTCCGCCGCTGTCGCTCGCCTTTGGCGTGTTTAGCGGGCAGTGGTCAATCGCCCTCCTTGGCGCAGCAGCGACCCTTTTGATGCTCTTGAGCTATGCGCCGACGTTGCAGTTATATGATCAGCCGCGCTGGCGGGTCATATTTCTGCCTTTTGTCACAGTTCTGTATGGCCTCATGACGGTGCATTCAGCCTGGGCGCACATCACGGGGTCAGGAAATGCATGGAAGGGACGCGCCTATGGCGGCCGCTAAAGCGCCAAGTCCAACGCGCGCGGATCATGCGCAAACGGCAGCGACCGTGCGCGCCGCTGGCAGCAGCTTTTACTGGGCCATGCGTTTGCAGCCGCTCCATAAACGCCGCGCGCTTTTTGCTGTCTATGCTTTCTGCCGCGTTGTTGATGATATCGCGGATGGGGATGCCGGTGTCGCCGACCCAGTGCGCGCCTTGGAACGCTGGGTCATGCGCGTCGAAGCGCTTTATGATGACGAAGCCAGCGATGCACTAGAGCGCTGCTTAGTGAGCGCCATTAACGCGTTTGACCTGAGGAAGAGAGATTTCTTGGCCATTATCGAAGGCATGATGATGGATGCAAATGGCCCGGTTTTGCGCCCCGATTGGCAAGAGTTGACCCATTATTGTGATTGCGTCGCCAGTGCAGTTGGCCGTTTGTGTATACGCATTTTCGGCGATGCGAGCGATGATGCGCGTGCACTTGCTGATCATCAAGGCCAAGCGCTTCAGCTGACCAACATTTTGCGCGATATTGAAGAGGATGCTGAGCGCGGGCGTATTTATGTTCCGCGCGAATTGTTGTCCAAGCACCATATGCTTACGGTCCAGCCTGAGCATTTGATCGGTCATAGAGCTCTACCTGCGGTGCGCGCGGAGCTTGGGGCTGCGGCTCAGGCTCGCTATGACGGGGCGGATGCCGCTGCGCGGCAGTGCGATGCCAGCGCCATTCGCCCAGCCATGATGATGATGGATGCTTACCACCAGAAGCTCGATGATTGGGCGCAAAGCGACTGGCATGGGCCGCCGGACAATCCCATTCATAAAATCCGCCAGCGCGTTCAGCTCATGCTTAAGGCAGCGCAGCTATGGAATAGCGCACGCGCATGACCGGTCGCGCTTTTGTGATTGGCGCTGGCCTGGCAGGGCTGGCTGCGGCTGTTGACCTCGTCAAAGCAGGCCGCGCGGTGACTGTTTTTGAAGCCTCGCCCCATGCAGGTGGGCGCTGCCGGTCGTTTGAAGATACCCAGCTGGGCCAGGTCATCGATAACGGCAATCACTTGGTCTTAAGCGGCAACACCAGCGTGGCGCGTTATTGCGAAGAGATTGGCGCTGATGGCTGGCATACGGCGGACCAGGCGCGCTTTCCTTTTATGGACATAGCCTCAGGCGCGCGATGGGCGATCGATATAAACGACGGGCGCTTTCCGGCCTGGATTTTTTCGCCGCGCCGCCGCGCGCCTGGCACTGGTATGCGCGACTATCTGCCCGCTTTGCGTATGCTCTTCGCCCCTGGGGATGGAACGGTCGAGGCGCTGCTCGATACCGCATCGCCGGCCTACAAGCTGTTTTGGGAGCCGCTGGTTTTGGCGGTTTTAAACACACCCCTTGACCAGGCTGCCGCCCGCTTGCTGCAGCCGGTGTTTCAAGAGACTATTTTAAAAGGCGGCGCTCAATGCCGGCCCATGATTGCGCGTCATTCGTTGGATGAGGCTTTGATCGGACCCGCTCTGCGATACTTAAAAGCAGCGGGCGGGGACGTCCATTTCAGTGCGCGTGTTGAAGCCCTCACGGTGGACCGCGGCGTGGTTGCTAGCGTTCGCGCGGGCGGCCATGAAATTGCGCTAGAACCAGCTGATGATGTCGTTTTGGCCCTCCCATCCTGGCAGACAGTCAAGCTCCTTCCGCAATTGGAGCTGCCAGGCGCAGGAGAAGGGATTTTAAATATCCATTACAGGGTTGAGACAGGGGTGACTGAACCAGCCTTTCTGGGGCTGGTCTCCAGTCTTGCCCAATGGGTTTTTGTGCGCCCCGACGCTGCCTCCGTCACTGTGAGCGCCGCTGGGCGCGCCATGGCCCAGCAGCCCGAGCGCCTGGCCAAACAGTGCTGGAGTGACGTTGCAGCCGCCTATGGCTGGAACCGTGAGGCTGTGCCGCCTTACCGCGTGATCAAGGAAAAACGGGCAACATTTGACCAGACGCCGCAAGCGCTCGCCAGCCGCAAAATCGCGCAAAGCCAGTGGCGTAATCTTATCCTTGCAGGTGACTGGACGGATACGGGCTTGCCCGCGACGATTGAAGGGGCTGTGCGCTCCGGGCAAACCGCAGCCGCTGTCATTGCGCGAAAAAGCTAGTGCAAAAAATACCCTAAATCTTTATAGGCAGTGCACAATGCTTTGAACGATACGAGCTGAAAACCGGTCAAAACCATGACGTTACACCCCCAGGCCCAAGCCGCAGGCAATAGCGGCAGCGCGATACCAGGGCATGAGAGCGCCGCAGCTGATGCCCAAAAAGCACAGTTTAGCCATGAAAATCAGCAGCCGAGCCTAAGCCTCGATCAGCAAATCGAGGACGTGATCCATGATGCCGTCATGTCGCTGAAGCAGCGCCAGCAGGAAGATGGCCATTGGATTTTTGACCTTGAGGCAGATGCGACGATCCCCGCTGAGTATATTTTCCTCAATAACTATCTTGATGAGCGTGAGCCTGAGATAGAAGCTAAACTCGGCAGCTATATCCGCTCTATTCAGGAAGAGCATGGTGGCTGGGCGCTTTTCTATGAAGGCGATCTCGACCTGTCTGCCAGCGTAAAAGCCTATTGGGCGCTGAAGATCGTTGGTGATGATGTGGATGCGCCCCACATGGTGAAAGCGCGTAACGCAATTTTGGATGCTGGCGGCGCGGAAAAAACAAACGTGTTTACCCGTTATGCGCTGGCTTTATTCGGCCATGTTCCTTGGCGGGCTGTACCGGTAATGCCGGTTGAGCTGATGTTGATGCCCAAGTGGTTCCCCGTGAACATGTGGCGCTTTAGCTATTGGAGCCGCACAGTCATCGCGCCGCTGCTCATTTTGGCGACCCTAAAGCCGAAAGCGATCAACCCGACTGGCACGACGGTGCCTGAGCTGTTTAAAGAAAATCCGGACACAATCGAAAAATGGCATGAAAACCCAACGGGCAATCTGATTGGAGAGGTTTTCTTAGGCCTCGATAAAGTGCTGCGCGTTGTCGAGCCAGCTTTCCCGAAAAAACTGCGGCAGAAAGCCATTGATAAGGCGCTCGGCTTTTTTACCGAGCGTTTAAATGGGGAAGACGGCCTAGGCGCTATTTTCCCTGCCATGGCAAACGCGGTGATGGCGATGGAGGCGCTTGGCTATCCCAAGGACCACCCAGATCTCGTTATCGCTAAAGAGTCGATTAAAAAGCTGGTAACGCCAGGCGAGGGCGAAAGCTTTTGCCAGCCCTGCGTCAGCCCCGTTTGGGATACGTCGCTGACCGCCCATGCGCTTATGGAAGCAGGCGAGGGCCCTGCCGATGCGCCCATAAAAGAAGCCTGCGATTGGATGCTTGAGCGCGAAATCACCGATGTGAAAGGCGATTGGGCTATCAACGCGCCAGATCTCGAGCCTTCGGGCTGGGCCTTTCAATACCGCAATGACCATTACCCGGATGTCGATGATACTGCCGTTGTTGGCATGGCGCTGCACCGTACAAACAATGGCGACTATGACGCCTCCATCGAGCGCGCTGCCCAGTGGGTGGAAGGCATGCAGTCCTCCAATGGAGGCTGGGGGGCGTTCGATATCGATAATGACGATGACTACCTCAACGCGATCCCTTTTGCAGATCATGGTGCTTTGCTTGATCCGCCCACGGCGGATGTGTCTGCGCGCTGTATTTCCTTCCTAGCGCAGATCGGCCGCGACACGTCTGACCCCGTCATCAAGCGCGGCATAGACTATTTGAAAGACGAACAAGAAGATGACGGCAGTTGGTTTGGCCGCTGGGGCACAAACTACATCTACGGCACCTGGTCTGTCTTATGCGCGCTCAATGCAGCGGGTGAAGACATGCAGTCGGGCTATGTGCGCAAGGCTGTCGACTTGCTTTATGGTTGCCAAAATGACGACGGCGGCTGGGGCGAAGACGGCGCGACCTATGATAAAAGCCGCAAGGGCGAATGCAAAGCCTCGACAGCATCGCAAACGGCCTGGGCGATGCTTGGCCTCATGGCGGCCGGCGAAGCGGACGATCCGCGCGTGGCAAAAGCGGCTGAATATTTGGCCAACGCGCCGCGCCGCGAGGATGGCCGCTGGGAAGAGCCTTGGTTTACCGCCGTTGGCTTCCCGAGGGTGTTTTATTTGCGCTATCATGGCTATAGCGCGTTCTTCCCGATCTGGGCCTTGGCGCGCTTCCGCAATTTGAAGAAATCCAACGACAATAAAGTCGCGTGGGGGATGTAGGTCGTCATAGGTCATCGCGAGCGCAGCGCTGCGAACCACGATGGTTCCACGCATGGATTGCCCCGGCCTTATGGTCTCGCGATGACGCGGACGTGAGATGATTGGTATCGTGACCGGCCTTCAGGTGGAGGCTGATATTGCGCGCCTTGTTCCAAACGCGCAGGTTCTTTGCCTTGGCCCTGGCCCCATTAAAGCGTTGCAAGCCGCCGAAGCGCTGGTGGAGCAAGGGGCAACCATCTTGATGAGCTTTGGGATCGCCGGCGGCCTAGACCCTGCGCTCAAGGCTGGTGATTTGGTCGCAGCGCCAGCGGACTTGGCGCGCCGGGTGGGCGCAAAAGCGGAGACAATCGCCACGGTGACCGACCCTGCGATGACGCCGCGTGACAAGGCACTCCTGTATAAACGCTCTGGCTGCAGCGCAGTGGATATGGAAACCAGCGCTGTGCGCGATGTTGCAAGCGCTCATGCGCTGGCGTTTCAGATTGTACGCGCCATTTGCGACACCGCTGACGACACTATTCCTGAGATTGCGCTTAAAGGTGTATCCCCGGCAGGGGAAACCCGCCCCATGCGTGTCGCAGCCGGTCTTTTAACGCGCCCGCAAGACGTGGCAGCCCTCATGACTTTAGGCAAGCGCCAAAAAACGGCGCTAGAGGCATTGCGCTTGGCTGTGAAGGTGCTGCGCTAGGCGTCCTTTGCGAGCCGCAGGCCTGTCATCTGCCAGCGCTGATGGGGATAAAAGAAGTTGCGGTAGGTTGCACGCATCTGCCCGTGCGGCGTAAAACAGCTGCCGCCGCGCAGCACCATTTGATTGGCCATGAACTTGCCGTTGTATTCGCCAATCGCGCCGCTTGGGGGCTTGTAGCGCGGGTAGGGCGCATAAGGGCTTTGTGTCCATGCCCACACATCGCCGTATAGGCTGCGGCCGCCAAGAGGTGTCATAGCGCCGCTCTCCAAGAATGTGCCGTCTATGGGCTCGCCCGCGGCGGCGTATTCCCATTCTGCTTCATGAGGCAATCGCGCTCCTGCCCAGCGCGCGAAGGCATCAGCTTCATAAAAATTGATATGGCTAACCGGCGCGTTCAGGTCCAGCGGCTGCAGGCCATATGCGCCAAAGTGCTGCCAGCTGTCATCGGTTTTGTGCCAATAAAGCGGGCTATTCCAGCCTTCCGCTTCCTTTGCGGCCCAGCCGTCAGAGAGCCACAGGAGGGCGTTGTCATAGCCGCCATCGTCTATGAATTCCCGCCACTCATCATTGATGATGCAGCGCTGCGCGAGCTGAAAGTCTGTTAGGATGTGGTCATGAACAGGACCTTCATTGTCGAAGGCAAAGGTGCCGCCATGGTGGCCTATGCGTGTAATGCCGCCTTTAAAACGCGTCCAATCTAGTGCCCCGGCGGGCGCGGCCGATGGTGGCTCGCCGGCCACATAGGCAGGCCATGTCGGATTGTGAGAGAACGCATGCAAGATATCGGTCAGCAGCAGCTCTTGATGCTGGCGCTCATGGTGAAGGCCGAGCTCTATCAAACCCAGCGCGCTGGCAGGCAATGTGTCTATGCGGCTGTCAATGGCAGCATCCACATGGGCGCGGTAGTCCATCACGTCGTCTAGTGATGGCCGACTTAAAAGGCCGCGATCATTGCGCGCATGGCGGCTGCCCGCTGAGACGTAATAGCTGTTGAAGATATGGGCAAAGGTGGCATGAAAGGGCCTATAGTCGCTGCAATGATCGCGCAGGACAAAGGTTTCAAAAAACCAACTTGTGTGGCCCAAATGCCATTTCGGCGGGCTCGCATCTTCCATGGATTGAAGGCCAGCATCTTCTGGCGATAAGGGCGCTGCGAGCTTTAAACTTGCCTGCCTCACACCATGGAATGCGTTTTTAAGGGGCCGGTCTGCGACCGGTGCCTGGGGTTTTAAAATCGTCACAGATGCCGCCGCCGTTGATGCGTTTATAAACGGCGAGAGCTATAGCGCATTCCTGCAGAAAACCAAACCGGACTAGCGCCGCACGTGTCGGCGGGGCGCTCGCAGCGCGCTGTCATAGCGCGGCGCTTTCTTCAGGCCCAACTGGCTTGGCCGTTTGAGCATGGACATGCCGCCGCCATAAACCAGCCCGAAGATGCTGGCGAAGATAAGCGCTGCGGCGAAATCTTTATCAATGGAGCCGAAAAAAACGGCAAGGCCGACACTGACTGCCAGCCATAACGGCAATTGTAAAAGCCGCATCTGTGATACTCCTAACGCGCGCGCTCAAACACCAGCACTGTGTTTACACTTTGTTAAGAGTAAAGATTTGCGGCCTCAGGTCAAGTTTCTACCCCGAGCGCCTTGCTCTCTGGTTGGCCAATCAGCCCTTCAGGATCGGGCAGGCTTTCCACATAAATAGAGGTGCTTGGGAACGCAAAGGAGGAGCCAGCGCCTTCGACAATGTCTTTGATGGCGTGAGCGAGCTCTTCTTTGATTTCAAGCCATTCGCCCCACACCGTGGTGCGCGTGAAGCAATACAGCATGATGTTGATCGAGGAGGCCGCAAACTCATCAACGCGCACGAACAGCGGAACTTCAGGCGGGCCAGCAAAAGCTGCGTTCTCGCTCACATAGGCTTGAATGCCGCCGCAAATTTCTTTGAGCTGCTCAGAATTGGTGTCGTAGGTCACGCCAATTTTCCAATAAATCCGCCGGTGCGTCATGTCAGAAAAATTGGTGACTGCGCTGTCAGACAGCTTGGAATTGGGCACGAAAACAGGCGCTTTATCAAAGCGGCGCACTTTGGTGGTGCGAAAGCCGATTTGTTCAACCGTGCCCTCTACTAGCCCTTCCACCTTGATCCAGTCGCCAGAATGGAAGCGCCGTTCGGCGATTAAGAACAGGCCTGCAATCAAGTTTTTAAACAGGTCTTGCGCGCCAAGAGCCACGGCAACGCCAAATAGTCCGAGACCAGCCAGCAAGGGCGCGACTTTGATGCCCCATATTTCTAAAATGACCGCCGCCCCAAGCGCCAAGATGGCAATTTTGAGCGACTTGCCAAGCCAATTGACCATCTCGCCGGTTAACACGCGGCCTGGCTGCAAGGCCCCTTCGGTCAATGGCCGGGTGGCAGAATATAGCAGCCAAAATAATGCGAAGGCGACCAACGTGCGGTCAACATCATAGGCAAGGTCAAGCGCGGTGCCTTGCAGCGGGAGGGACTGCGTGGCCAAAAAGCAAGCAATGACAACCGGTATGAACGCCAGCGGCGGTTCCATTGCCATAACCAGCATGTCATCCAGCTTATAGCTTGTCTTTTGAGCAAAGTGCATCAGCCGCTTTGACAGCACTCTTACAAACAGCCGGCGCAGCGCAAATCCAACGAGCAAGATCAAGGCTGCAACGATAAGATCGCCAATGCTGACCCCGGCAAAGCCTTGCTGCCAAACAGAGACCACCAGTGCCCAAAAGTCTTCTAGGTCCTCAGGTATTGCGAACCCTAATCGCTCAAGCATTGTTCTTAGTCCTGAGCCAAACGTTTGCCAAGTTGATCGAGAAAGGCTTCAATCCGCTTTGCATTGGCGCCCACGTCGCCGATCCCAACACGCGAAACTGAGCGCGCATCGACGATGGACCGGCCGCCCTCAGTGGTGGTGACGCGCACCACCATATCGTCTTTAAAGCCAAACCAGAACGTGCTGTCCGTTGCTTCCACATGGCCTTTAGGTTCGTCTAGCGCTTCAATTCTAAGGCCCATGCCTTCGAGCACTTGAGCGGCTGCTGCTGTCACTCGTCCGACCGGCTCTGAGACGACTAGGGGCTTGAGTTTGCGATATCCGACTTGCTGCAGCGCTTTTCGCTGCACATCGGTAAAAAGTTGTCCATCAGGATATTCGCGCGGCGCAAGGGTCTCGAACTGCGGCTTGTTATCTAAGTCGGTTGAAATATCATGAATTGGCGGCTTGGCCATGGCGCTCAGCACCGTGTAGCCCAGAAAGCCTGCGATGGCTAAGCCGCCGATGAAGGCAATGAAGGTGTTCAGCCGGCCTTGATCGCGCAGCGGCCGGATCAAGCCAAAGACAGACACGATCGCCGCGATAAGCGCCAGCCCGCCGCCAATGGCAAGGCCAATAAAGGCCGCGCTAAAGTTCATGATGCCAAGCTTTGAGAGGAGCGGGGAGATGAAAAGGAAAAGTATCGCTAAGAGCAAGCCGCCCCAAATAATGCGTGAAAACCAGCTGATATTGGCCATCTCTAAGCCCCTTTTTTTGATTGTTTACTCAGATACTTCGCGCCCATAGCGGCAGTTTCAAGAGCGCTGATCTTGCCAGTATCGCAGCAAAGAGCTAGCGTCTATGATCTTTTGGACATGTTTGTGTTCATTCGCCTTGGGGAGGGATCAAATGTTAGTAAGTGCCATTATAGCTGAAAAAGGCGGCTCTATCATTTCCGTCGCTGGAGATAGGCCGCTGATTGAGTGTACACAAATATTGCGCGAGCACCGCATCGGCGCCGTTCTTGTCATGGATCATGACCAGCTCTCTGGTGTGTTGTCGGAGCGCGATATTATCCGCGGTTTATCAAATGAAGGCGCTGATATTCTCAGTGAGCCGGCCAGTACTTTGATGACGCGAAAAGTGATTACCTGTTCTCCTGATGTCGATCTACTGGGCGCGCTAGAGCTGATGACAGATAACCGTATCCGCCATTTGCCAGTCCTTGATGGCGGCAAGCTTTTAGGCGTCATTTCCATTGGGGATTTGGTGTCTTATCGGATCAAGGAAAGCGAGCTCGAAGCCGAAGCGCTGAAAGGCTATATCGCGGCGGGTTAACGCGCAAACTCTATCCACTAGAGCACGTTTCACCCAATGAGAGCCATTTGATGCCGTCATAGAGCACGTGGGGCAGGCGCGCGCTGCAGTGCGATGCGGGCGCATCGGATAAAGCGTGCAACGCACCCCACGTGCTCTATGACGGCACCCGAAGGGCCAGTTTAGGTTTTCCGCTGGCTGCGTCGTGCACATTTTGTGATGCTATGGCATCACTGCAAAGCCCCCTCTTGACCAGCAAAAAACCTAAATCTGGTCAAATGGCTCTCATTGGGTGAAACGTGCTCTGGATTGTTTCTAGGCTGGAAATTCTGTCCTTCCAAATGCTCCGCTTATGGCAAGGGCCCACAGCGTCCATATTCTCTTTAATGAACAGCGCGGCCGCTGGCCGCCTGACCTTGAAACGAGGAGAAATGGAATGACCTATTTAAGGCGAACAGAAGAACGCGGCTCGGCTGATTTTGGCTGGCTGCAATCGCGCCATAGCTTTTCTTTTGGCCAGTATTACGATCCCAACCACATGGGGTTTTCAGACCTGCGTGTCATTAATCAGGACGTCGTGGCCCCAGGCGCGGGCTTTGGAACCCATCCGCATGAGAACATGGAGATCCTCACTTACGTGCTGGAAGGAGCGTTAAAGCACGTCGATTCCATGGGCAATGAGCGGACCTTATCAGCAGGAGAATTTCAACGGATGACGGCTGGAACCGGCGTCACGCATTCGGAAATGAATGCGTCTCAAACCGACCCCGTCCACTTCCTGCAAATTTGGGTCGAGCCAAATGAAAACGGCCTCGCGCCAAGCTATGAAGAACTCAGCCTTGGCGATGTGCCGCAAGGTGTGACCCTCATTGCCGCGCCTGAGGCCCGTGAAGGCCAGCTGTCGATCCATCAGGACACGCGCATTTTTGCCGGCAAGATGGATGCTGCGCAATCAGCGACGCTTGAGGTGGACGCTGGGCGGCGCATTTGGGTCCAGGGCATTTCTGGCGGTGTCGTCGTGAATGGTCAGCAGGTGCGGCCAGGTGACGGCCTAGCGCTCGAAGGCGTTGATACTGTGTCGATAACGGTGCAGGAAGATGCGCAGTTTCTGGTGTTCGACTTGCGCTAAAACAAATCGTCAGGGGCGGGGCTTATGGCGCCGCCTCTGCTTTCATTTGATCATAGAGCCCGATCACGCGCCGCGCGTTTGCGCTCCATTCGTAGCCGCCGGTCTTGATCGTCTTTAACGCCGCCGCCGATAGTGCGGCACACAGCGCGGCATCCGCTAGTAAATGTTCGACAGCGGCGCGAAAGGCATCAGCGGCGTCGGCGTCAAACAAGAAGGCGTTTTGTTGGTGGGTGAGCACCTCGCGAATGTTGGGCGTGTTTGGCGCGACGACTGGTTTGCCAAGCCCTAGATAGTCAAACAGCTTGAGGGGCGACGCATAAGCCACGACGTCAGGCTGCAGGGCAATATCAAAAGCCGCCACATAGCGCGCCACATCTGTTCGCTCGACGAAGCCAGTAAAGACAACGCGCTCGCCGATGTTGAGCGCTTGTGCTTGCGCTTCAATAGAGGCGCGCGCTGGGCCATCGCCAACGACCAATAAGCAAGCGCCGGGCTGTTGTTCCAGAAGCGGAAGCACGCGGTCAATGCCGTGCCAGTCGCGGATAAAACCGGTGAAGCCGAGAACGGTTTTTCCTTCTAATCCCAATGCTTTTTTAGCGTCCTCAGGGCCTGGAGCCTTTTCAAGCAGGGCCATATTGGCGCCATTGGGGACGACCTCAATATGTGCATCCGCTACACCTTCCTTCGTCACGTAGTGTGCCAAGACCTTTGTGACGGGCAGCACTTTGTCAGCCGCGCGCCAGATTAAGCCGTCACACCATTTCGCCAGGCCCGGCAATCGCAAGGTCCCATGCTGTTGTCGTTCTTCTGTCAAAGGCGCATTGACTTCACAAAAGAAGGGAATGTCCGTCGCGCGCTTTAGCCACCGACCAGCCAGCATGAAGGATTGATAGCGTTCATAAAGAAAGTCCGGGCGGTGCTTCCGGTACGCTTGATAGAGCTTTAAATAAGCAGGAACGGAATAAATCAGCTCTGCGACTTCATAGAGCACGCCAGGCAGGTATGATTTGAGCGTTTGGATGAGGCCGCTGCTCTGTCCCATGTCGCCGCTAGCGCCCGTGCCAGGCTCAACCATGATGACCTGGTGCCCGTCTGCATGCCAAGCAGCAACCATTTCATCAATATGGACACGCTGTCCGTCGCGTGATGCTGTGCGGTGATGATAGAGTATCTTCGCCATGGGCGCTGGGGCTGCTCTTTCTGTTTTCTGCAAGTGACGGCGTCTATAACCCGAGGGCTATTGCACGGTGGTTAAAGCCAGCGGGCGTTCGATTCTATCGTTAATCGCCAAATGCGTGTTCCTTCTCATGTGATCTCCAGCCTGCCCACAAACTGAAATACTGCAAACCTTTAAAAAACATCGCTTTCATGCAGATATTGAGACCTAGAATTTTTTTCTTCAAAAAAATGTCGAACTCGTTTGACAAGACCCCGTCATCTCCATATACACCGCCTCCGTCGCTGACACTGCTGAGCCAACGGGCAAATCGGTAGGCGGCATTCCGGCAGAGATGAACGGATGCGTGTTTCACGCAAAAGAGATTTTTTGTCGTCGCTCTTTGACAAGTTTGATTGGAAGGGAAGTGCGGGCGGCGTCCTGTTTTGGATTTTGCACGTCACTTTCTGGATGTTTTTAAGAACGCTAGTTGGTTTTTGTTTTAGCAAACTAAAGCCAATGTG
>JBCCAR010000021.1:0-62622 GCA_039814715.1 Pseudomonadota bacterium | reverse complement strand
AGCCAGCGGGAAACCTAAGCTGGCCCTGCGGGTGACGCCCTGGAAGACGCGGGGTGCGTTGTACGCCTTGTCCGATGCACCGCATCGCACTGCAACCTACGCCTGCCCCGCGCCTTCCAGGGCGTCATCAAATGGCTCTGATTAAGTGAAACGTGCTCTAGAACGTTCTTCCTTTACCCGCATTAGAAGCGCAAGTCCTGCGAGCAAAAGCACCACAATGGCCGCGATGCCAATGCGGCGAGAGCCCGTGGCGCTGGTAAGGATGGCAACGACCAGCGGGGCAACAAAAGCAGTTGCGCGGCCTGTCAGCGCATAGAGCCCAAAGAAGGTATTCATCTCCTGTGTGGGCGCAATACGCGCCATCATCGTGCGGCTTGCGCTTTGAACTGGGCCAAGGAATAGCCCAACGCCTACGCCAAAGGCCAGCATTGCGGCGGCCGGTATGGAGCCAAAGCCATCTCCTGGGCGATGCATTTCCACCGGTACGACGAATAAAATGCGGCCCGGTTCAATCGAGAGAATGCCGAGAACAGCGGCAATGATCCCGAGCAAGGAGAGGATGATGGTGCGTTTAGAGCCAAGCGCATCATCCAAGCGCCCGCCAATCAATGTGCCTGCCGCGCCTGCTAAGATGAGCACCAGCCCGAAGATGCCGAGCTGAGTAATGTCCCAACCCAGTGTGCCAGCGGCATAGAGCCCGCCAAACAAATACACGGCCGTAACGCCATCATAATACAGCATGCGCGCGACCATGAAGAGAAGGATGTTTTTAAACTGCCGCCATCGGCGCATAACAGCCCGCAGTGCGGAAAAAGCTGATCCTTGATCTTGCTGTATTGCGGTTGACCTTGCAGGCATCAAAAAAAGTAACGGCAAGGTAAAAACCCACAGCCAAAGAATACTGAGCGGGCCAACAATGCGGTCAGGTTCATGCGCGGCCTTATCCAGCCCGAAGGCGGCTTGATCAGGAAAGACAAAGGCTAGCATGACAAAGACCAGCAGTGCGAGCCCGCCAAGATAGCCAATGGCCCAGCCAAAGCCCGATAGCTTGCCGATATTCTCTTCGTCCACCAGGTCCGTCATCATGGCATTGGTGATCAAGATGCCGTATTCCGCGCCAAGCGTGGCGATCACAACGCCGCCTAAAATGAGCACTGCTAGGTGCGCCGCGCCGGGCTCTGCGGCCCAAGTGACGGAAAGACCAAGCGTCATTAAGGCCATGGAGACGATGAGCCAGCGCCGCCGCTGGCCTGATTGATCAACAAAGGCGCCAAAAAAGGGCGCTGTGAGGGCGACGGCCAGCCCAGCGGCGGCCGAGCCATAGCCCCACCAGGCCTGCCCCTGTGCGGCGCTTGGCGCGACAAAGTTCTGAAAATAAGGGCCAAAGATAAAGGTGAGGACGACGGTGAAAAAGGGCTGGGCGGCCCAGTCATAGAGCGCCCAAGCCCATATGGTCCGGCGCGGGACTTTGCTGGAGGCGGGCGCAAACACTACGGCGCGAATATCATAAGAGCGGCATCAGCCGGCTGCGCAGCACGCGCACACAGTAGCTAAGCCGGGCAATGGTCGCTGGCCCATCTTGGCGCAGGTTTTCAAAAAGCGCGGCCAGCGCATCAATCGTCGCCGTGTTGGTGCCAAGCCAATCGGCGACTTCTTTTTCTGGGGCAACCCCTGCAGGGGCAAGAACGCTGCCCACGAGCGCTGTTTGTTGCTGGGCGAGGTCAGCTTCCATTTCAGACACCGCGCGGCGGTCCCATGGGTCGTCCGCCGCGATCTGCGTGAGCTGTTGGCGCAGCCAATCGGTGCCTGTCGCCTTTGCCAGCAGGAAGTAGGCCTTAGCCGTTTCCCCGACCTGGTTACCATAGTCGCGTGCTGCGCCCACGATCAGTAGGCCCGAGGAATAAGCGTCTAAAGCAGCAATGGCGCTGGCTACATCTTTTTGCGCGCCTTGTTCCAGATACATATCGCGGCGCTCGACAAAGCTCTCTTTGCTGAGGCCAATGAGCGGCTCGGCTGGCGCGGCGAGCAGGGTATTCAGCCCCTCGCCGTAGTGATCGAGCGCGTCGGTAATCGTCCAAGGCGCTCTATCGGCGTTGTTTGGCTCTTGCAACAAGCGCAGCATTTGCCGGCGCAGCGAAAAAGCAACTTCTGCATGCATGAGCGTTTGAATGTTGGCGGGCACTGTGTAATCGCCCGCATCAATGCCGCGCCAAATGGCTCGCAGGCCAAAGAGCTGGCGCACAACTACGAACGCGGCAACCGCGCGCGCAAGCCCGCAGCCGCGCATCTCATCAAGTTCAAAGATCAGCGTCAGCCCGCCGCGATTGATGACCGCATTCGCCAGCTTGGTTGCAATGATCTCCCGGCGCAGGCGGTGCGCCTTAATCTCAGCGCCATACGTCTTTTGCATCGCAGCTGGGAAGGCGGCAATCAGCTCGTCCTCAAGCGCTGGATCGTCGACGACATCGCTGTCAATGAGCGCATCAAAGACGGCGATTTTCGCATGGCACATGAGCGAGGCCAGCTGCGGGCGCGGCAAGCCTTTGTCTTTGCTTGCCAGATCGGTGATCTCATCTTCACTGGGTAGGCCATCGAGCGCGCGGACAATCCGCTCTTCACGCTCGAGGCGGCGAATGAGGTCTGCATGCCGGTCAAGGCTTTTGGCCGCCTGCGCCTGCGCCATGGAGATCGCTTGGGTTTGCAGGTAATTATCGCGCAGCACCAAATCAGCCACATCATCGGTCATACGTGCTAGCAGGTTGTCACGTTTTTTCGGCGTTAGTTTTCCAGCCTTTACCGCCGTTGAAAGTGCGATCTTTAAATTCACTTCATTGTCAGAACAATCAACGCCGGCTGAGTTATCAATGAAATCAGCGTTGAGCCGGCCACCAACACGGGAAAAGGCCATGCGGCCTTCCATGGTGATGCCAAGATTTGCGCCTTCTCCGATGACTTTGACGTGCAACTCATCGCCGTCAACGCGAATGGCATCATTGGCGCGGTCGCCGACTTCGCCGTTGCGTTCATCACTCCCTTTGACATAGGTGCCAATACCGCCGAACCATAGCAAATCAGCCTGCGCCAGGAGCACCGCGCGCATCAATTCTTGGGGCGTGCAGCTGTCTTGGTTGAGGCCAAAGCGGGCTTTGATTTGCGGCGTGAGTTCTAGTTTTTTGGCATTGCGGTCGTAGATTTTACCGCCTTTTGACAGCAGCTTAGGATTATACTCCATCCAGCTGGAGCGCGGCATCTCAAACAGACGTTTGCGCTCTGCAAAAGATGTTTTGGGATCGGGGTCTGGATCGATAAAGATATTGCGGTGATCAAAGGCCCCGACCAGGCAAATCGTTTCAGATAGTAGCATCCCATTACCGAAGACGTCGCCAGACATATCGCCAACGCCGACCACGCTAAAGCGGTCGCTTTGCGTGTTCACGCCCATCTCGCGGAAATGGCGCTGGACGGAGACCCACCCGCCGCGTGCGGTGATCCCCATTTTTTTGTGGTCATAGCCTTGAGAGCCGCCGGACGCGAAGGCGTCATCCAGCCAAAAGCCCATGTCTTGGGCGATGGCGTTGGCTGTGTCGGAGAAAGTGGCGGTGCCTTTGTCGGCTGCGACCACGAGATAAGGGTCGTCCCCATCATGGCGAATAACGCCTTGCGGCGGCACAATCTCACCATCGACAATGTTGTCTGTCAGGGCAATCAAATGGCAGATGAAGACTTGATAGGCTGCGCGGCCAGCTTCAAAAATTTCATCGCGCGTGCCGCCCACGGGGAGCCGCCGAGGCAAAAACCCGCCTTTCGCGCCGACCGGCACGATGACGGAGTTTTTCACGATCTGCGCTTTTAAAAGCCCGAGAATTTCCGTGCGATAGTCTTCTGGCCGGTCCGTCCAGCGCAGGCCGCCGCGCGCCACTGGCCCGCCGCGCAGGTGCACGCCTTCCACATCAGGTCCATAGACAAAAATTTCCGCATGCGGCGCAGGTTGCGGCATCTCCAGCACATCGCGGGACTGCAGCTTGATGGCCAGCGTATCGGGCGCCTGGCAGCTGCCGTCCTGGCAATAGGCATTGGTGCGCAATGTGGCGGTGATGGCCGATTGGAATAGCCGCAAAATCCGATCATCATCCTGGCTTTGAACGCTTTCGAGCGCTTGCTCAATGGCCGCCATTCCGGCTTTTTCATCCTTCTCGCGCGCTTTGGGTTTTAGCGCTGGGTCAAAGCGCGCCGCAAAGAGCTGGGCGAGCAGGCTGGCGACAGGCGCATTGCGCACCAAGCAGCGCTCCACATAAGAGCGCGTGAAGGGAAGGCCCAATTGGCGAATGTAGCTGCCATAGGCGCGCAGAATATGGATATCGTCTGGCGCTAGGCCGCCGGCGAGTGCAAGTGTATTATAGCCATCATCATCGCGCGCGCCGCTGGCGGCGCTGCCCAGCAGTGTCGCTATATAGCCGCTGAGTGTGTCGACATCAAAGGCGGCGCCGTCTTGGGTTTCGACGGTGTAGTCATGCACCCAGCCGGCTTTATCTTCATCAATCCCGATGGAGAAAGAGACTTCATCTATGACGCGCAGGCCAAGGTTTTCCAGGCTTGGGAGAGAATCGCTTAATGCGAGAATTTGGTCTTGCCGGTAGATCTTTAAGTGGCTTTGGTGCGCGTCTTGATCACTGCGCCTGTATAGCCTAAAGGCCCTTTCGCGCGTATCATCGTTCACCAAAGTGCGCAGCGCTTCGACATCCTCCACCGCTTCGTGCGGCGTAAATTCTTCCCGGTAGGAAGCACTGAAAGTACCGCGAACACTGTAAAATAAGCGGCGGCCGACATCGTCGCCAAAGGTCTCGGTTAAACCGTCTAAGAAAGTCTCCGACCAGCCTTTGACGAGCTGTTCGACAGCCGTGTTGAGCGCGGCTTCATCAAAAGCGGGGACGGTGCCTGGTTCCGTGCGAATAATGTACTGAACGCGCGTCAGGGCTTCATCGCCCAGCTTCACAAAGAAGACGGAGACGGAGCCATTGAACGTCTTCGACAGCAGCGTGCCAACTTTCTCGCGCAGATTGCCAGCGTATAAATCGCGCGGCACATAGACAAAGACGGAGACGAACCGCTCAAAGCGATCCGGGCGCACGAAGACACGCGGGCGCGGGCGCTCATAAAGAGATAGGACGCCAAGGGCGAACTCGTGTAGACGCTCCGCATCAATTTGGAAAAGCTCGTCGCGCGGAAAGGTCTCTAGTGTGTGCAGCAGGGCCTTGCCTGCATGGGAGTTGGCCTCAAAGCCAGCGCGTCCACATACCGCGTCAATTTTGCGCCGCAGCAGCGGGATGGAGCGGGCCTGGCGGGCATAAGCGGCAGAGGTGAACAGACCAACAAAGCGGTGTTCGCCAACAATCGCGCCAGCGTCATCAAAGGCTTTGACGCCGATATAATCCATATGGACCCGGCGGTGCACGGTTGCCCGGGCATTGGCCTTGGTGATTAAGATGGGCTCGCTGCCTTTTAAGAACTCGGTGAGCTCTGGGGAGGCATCGCTCATACCTTCATTGCCGCGCCACACCTTCGCTTGGTCATCACGCAAAATACCCAGGGCCTTGTGCTCTTTGCCTGGCGCGGCAAGCGTGTACTGAAATTTATCTACCGGGTAATAGCGATAGCCAAGCAGCGTGAAATTCTCTTCCGCCAGCCAGTCTATGAAGGCCAGCGATTCGCTCACGACGGCGTCGTCAAGCCCATGTTCTCCGTACTTTAAGTCGGCCCCGCAGCGGCTAAGCTGTTTGAGCATCGCCTTCCAATCGACGACGGACCAGCGGTTATCTTGCAAAACGTCCTTCAAGTTTTCCGTGATCTTGCTGCGGGTTCGCGGGCCGCGCCGGTCAACATCCAGGTAGATCACGCTTTCTCGCATAGCCGTGCCATCAGCGATGCGCGCGCCTTTGCCATCGCGGCACGTTTCCACAATGGGGTGAAACAGGCGGCGAATCTCAAGGCCCATATCGGTGAGGAGGCCCGTGACCGTATCAACCAGAAACGGCATATCATCGTTGATCAAAAGAATTTGCGTATGCCGTCCGCCAGGACCCTCCGCGGGCGGATTACTGACATGGATTTTTGCGCTGCCAGCTTTGCGCTGGTCCATGGCAGCAAAAGCGGCCAGGACAATAGCGCGCAGCTCGGCCTCATTTTCGCCGACGATGTCGCCGGGCGGCGCGTCTTTAAAGAATGCTTTGGTAAAGGTCTCTGGCACAGACTGTTTCGCCAGTGCTTTTGCCAAGGCGGTAACCGCTTGGTCTTTTTTCTTCCAGCTGCTCACATATGCGGCCATAGCGCATCCCCCCAAAGTCCTGATTAAAGGCGCAAGCGTCTTAAAACGCCTTTAAGGTGGCAGCTACGGCGTCTTCTTTTTTCTTGCAGCTGCTTTTTTCAGCGCTGCTTCCAGTGTGGATTTGCCAGTTTCAACCGTGTCGAGAACGCTATAGCCGCCCGATGGATCACGCCGGGCGACCATCAGCACGAACTCTTCTTCCCCCGTACCCGTCACAACATCGTCTGGCAGGGTCATCATGGCCTGGCGCTCGCGCAAGGCTGCTTTCGCTGCTTCGAGTTTATCGATGCTCTCATTGCCGCGGGCTTGATTGCGGGCGGCCCGCTCGGCCTTGACCATCGCTTTAATGCCGCCTTCAAAGGCATCCACAAAGCTCTGGAAATCCCCTTGGGGCACGCCTTCACGGTCTGCATAGCCTAGCGCCGCCGCATATTCCGTCAAACGCGTTTTGTCGTAGCCCTGGCCAAACACCAGCTTCACGATGGGCGTGAGCGGCGCGCGCGACTGCATGGTAATCCCGGTCTGTTCTAGCAGCGTTTGATACGCCTCGCGCCGGCGTGCGGACACGAGATGGAAATCATAGGCCAGCCCCAGCGTATCATAAAGCGCTGCCCGGCTGCGGCTATCAAAGCGCGCAAGGTCAGACGCTGAGGTCTGGCACTTGGCGAGAAGATCGTAAAACTCTTCGTCTGCTGGATCGACATTATCGTCGGTCGCGGCTGCTAGGGGTTCTGGCGCGCGCTCAGGCGGTGGCATGTCTTCATCGCTGATAGGCGGCAAGTCTTCAAGCGGCTCGTCTTCATCGAGCGCGGTCGGCGCTCCTGCATCTTCGCTTGGCGCCGCGGCTTCTTCGCCGGGTTCATCGACATAAGCATCCAGATCGACCAGATCGTTGTCTTCTTCAGGCTCTGGCGCTGCATCGACCGGGAGATCAGCTACGGTACCGTCTTCATCAGGCGCTGGGTCTGCACTGGCTTGCGCTATGCTTTCTTCAACTGGTTCTTCGGCGGGACCTGTGTTGCCAAGAACAGCGTCAATCTCAGAAACGAGGGATTGTAGATCCTGATCGATGTCTTCATCGTCGGGAACCTCTCCGCTCAGCAGGCTTTCTGTTTCTGCTTCGTCGAGCGCTTGTGTCAGCTCCAAAAGCTCTTCATCAGCCGGATCAACGGGCGCGTCCAGGTCCAGCACGTCATCATCAAAGCTCGTTGTTTCCTCGCCAGGCAGAATGTCTTCCACCTTCCAGCTGGTCACGCCGTAGATAAAATTAATGGTCGTGCCGTCATCAGAGAGGGGCAGCAAGATGCCGCGGTATAAAATACGCTCGTTTGACTCGTTCTCATATTCCGCTTCAAACCCAATTGGTGCACGGTTGGCAAGAATTTCTAGATAATGATTGGTCAACCGCGATAGCAACGTGCCAGAGGGCACGTCGTTCGGGTCTATTTCTCTATTGGCAAGGCTTGCCTCAGCGCGCAGATGCGAGCCCACATAGCGCAAGATGGGCTTTTCATAGCCGCCGGTAAAATCAATCAGCAGCGAATGCTCGCGGAACGGACCAATCGCCTCAGGGTCTAGATCACCGACAGAGGGAAAGTCCCTCCCATCAAGAAGCGATTCCCAATAATCAAATGCGCGGATATTCATCCGCCGCTCCATGCCCGTCGCAGGCTGTGTTGGCGGTTGGGCCATATCGGCTTGGGTATTGGAGGTTTCGGGCGCTAAAGCCATAAGTGTCTCGCTGGCCAAACTATTCTTCAAACAATTAAAACACGCTACTACGCGACCACAGTTACCCGAAGGTGGGCAAAGGCTCTTAATGGAGCGTTAACTATAGTAAAGATTTTCCTGCGCAATGCCAGACGTGCTGCAAAAGTGCCAGTGTTTGTTTTCTCAAAGCGTCGTTTTTTGCCTTAATTTTAGAGGCTTGCTGAAACACGCAGGAGCTCATCGAAGGCCAAATAGAGATGATAGCCGGTCGCAGCGGTGATATCGCTTGCCGCTGGGCTGCCGCGGCTATCAACGCGGTCTATCCAGGTTCCCGGAGGCGCAGGTGCAATATGATCGCGCCATAACAGGTCAAAGCAATCAAGCGCTGGCTGCAAGTCGGTCCAGCCATGGTTATAGGCGGCTAAGTGCCCTTTTAGCGCTTCTGTTTGGCTCCAGGTGCGATAGAGCGCTTGGCTAATCTTACCATCTAAGCCATGGGCGAGGGCGATTCGCCCGCTGGGGTCGGTGAGCGCCAAGGCTGTTTCATACAGTGGCTGCGCGATGATGGGCAGCGCCGCGCCTGTGACCCGGTGATACGCATCCAACAGCCAGACCCACTCATAGTGATGACCTGCCTCTAAACAATCGCTGTCATGACCTGTCCAATCATGACGGAGCTGCTCATGTAAATGCGCGCGGTCAAAATCAAAAAAACGCTGCTCTATGATGTCCAGAATCTGGCCGAGGCGTTGGTGCGCGGCAGCGTCCTTGCTGAAATTATAGTAGGCGAGGGTTGCTTCAAACAAATGCATGTGCGGGTTTTGGCGGCGGGCATCGCCGTCTGGCCGGCTTTCAAAATAGCCTTGGCCGTCTGGCCGGGCAAGCACGGTATCAATCGCGCGGTTGAGGCGGGCGGCATATACTTTGGCTTGTCCGTTGCCGGTTTGCGCGGCTGTTGTGAAGGCGAGCAAGGCAAAGGCCGTATCGTAGAGATCAGCGCGGTCATCACTCAGCCCTTCGCCAAGGCGGACTTGTTTGCCAAAAACGCCGTCTTCGCGGCGGCAGGTCCGCGCGAGAGTTGTCACCCCTTCTTCAACGAGTTTTTCAGCCTTCACCTTGTCCCAACCAAGCGCGCGGGCAAAGGCAAAGCAAAAGGTTTGCCGCGCTTGCAGGCGCACACGGCTGATGGGATCATCTAATGGCTGGCCTGCAAGGCTCAAGCGTTCTTGAAAGCCGCCCGCAGGGTGAAGGCCCACGCGGGCCCAGCGCGGAAAGGCCTCCTCAAGCATCCAAGCGCGGGCTTGGCCAGCGCGGGCCTTTAACTGCTGTGAAAGCTCAGCTGCCATTGCCAGGTTGTATCTCTGCCTTTGGCAGGACAGGGTAGCGTCCAAGCCCGAGCAGCAATAGAGGGCCTATGATAAAAAGCGCAGCGGTGATGCCCAGGACGGGGTCATAGGTACCGTTTTTATCATATACGTTGCCAAAAACCGCTGGGGCGAGGCCTGAGAAGAGACCGAAGGACATATATTGTAGGGCGTAAATCAGGCCATAATTCTTAAGACCATAATACCGGGTGCACATATACGCGATGAGATCAAACTCAGCGCCCGCCGATAGGCCAATCAACACCGCCGATGTGCCAATCAGCGTGCCTGAGCTCACATCGCCGGTAAGAAAGAAACACGCCGCAGCTGGCACCGATAAGAAGATGAGGGCCACAATGGGCGCCCAGATGCGGTCTAGCATCCAGCCAGCAATGACCCGCCCGCCGATCACGGCAATTCCAATAAGGGCGGCATAGCTGGCGGCGTCCGCTTTGCTCAGGTCTTTACTTTCCAGCAGCGGAACAAGGTTTGGTAGCAGCCCGCCGACACCAAAAGACACACAGGCAAATGCAACGAGCATCAGCCAGAAGCGGTAATTCTTTAAAACGTCGCGAACACTGTAGCCGGGAAGCTCCTCTTTCGAGGGGCGCACGCCGGAGGCTGTGGGTTTTTCTTTAAACCAAGCAATGACTAGGGGCATTGCGATGACAGGAACCAGCAAACCCAAGGCGAAATAGGCTTGCCGCCAGCCCAGCGTTTCAATCAGGTCTGGCGTAAATTTTGTCAAGACAAAGCCGGCCAGCCCTGTCCCCATAAGCGCAAGACCCATGGCAAGGCCGCGGCCCTTGTCAAACCAAGTGGCGATGCCCCTGGTCCACGTAACAGGCAGGGTGCCCAGCGCGAAAAAAGCCATGCAGAACCAGGCCAAATACTGCGTCCATAAACTGCCGCTTACCAAGCCGAGCAAACACATGCCGATAGCCAGGCCAATCTGGCCAATGAGCGCGACCCGGCGCACACCGAGCCGATCGACCATGAGGCCGACCGCCCAGCCAGCCAGCAAATTGGCAAGCATCATAAAGAAGGTGGACAGCATGACCTGCGCGCGTGTCCAACCGAATTCCGCCTCCAGAGATGTCGCGAACACGCCAATCGTATAAAATGGTAGCGCAGAAAGCCCGAGACCCACACCTAGGCCGCTCGCCATGACGATGCGCCAGCCTTTGTCATCTACAAACTCTGTCTTAAAGCTTGGCGCCGCTGTGGCCATGAGGTCCCTTTCGATGATCAAGCCCGCTATTCGCTATCCGAACAGATACCAACCAGTGCGAGCCTTTCACTGGCAGCCTCCATACGCTAGCTATAAAAGAAAGCACAAGGCCTGTAACAGCCGCACAGCGGAGAGGCCGTTAAAGGAGCGTAAAATGAAACGCATTGAAGAGCAGACACAGCATGGTGTTTTGAAGATGGGCGGTTTGGATGACCGCGCGCGGCAGGATTTTGCCTTCAGCTTCCGCAATAAAATCACCAGCGATTTGATGCCCGCCAACCGCGTTGTGTTTGAGCAGCGCGCTGCGAAGCGGTTTGAAAAGGCGAACGGCAAAGCGCCGCAATCGCCAGCCGATATTCGCACAGCAATGGAGGCGGATAGTTTCTACACATCATATCTGTCCGTGCGCCGCACCAGCCAAGAGATGATCTGGCGCGCGGTGCTGCCTGCTGTTGATGGCGCGGATGATATTATGGTCGATACCGATGCAGGCGGAACGCTGACCCTTGATTCCGGCGCCGACATTCCGCGCTATGTGGACGCGCTAGACATCCATTGTATGCCTGGCGGGTATACCCAGGATACTGGTACGCAGGCCACCGGCGCGCTGTATGATCGCGGTGTCTACTTATACATGTCAGGCCTTATGGGGGGGATGAATGACGCCGTTGGCCAGTTGGCCGCCATGTTCTTAAAGAATCGCAAGCCAGGTTTCACGCCGGGCACTATTGTTGATTTGGGCTGCGCCGTGGGCCACGCGACGCTACCTTATGTCGATCATTATCCAAGTGCGGAAGTTCATGGTTTGGAGGCTGGCGCGGACCTGCTGCGCTACGCGCATGCACGCGCGCGCGCTCAAGGCAAAGCCGTCCATTTCCGCCAAGGCAATGCCGAAGCAACCGGCTATGACGACGCTAGCTTTGACCTGGTGACCACGCATATCGTCCTTCATGAAACGTCCCGCCGGGGCCTTCCTGCTATTTTTAAAGAGTGCTTCCGCCTCCTCAAACCGGGCGGCATCATGATGCATATTGATCAGCCGGGGTTTTCTGATCTCGACGCCTATGCGACCTTCCTGCAGGAAAATGAGACCTACTATAATAACGAACCTTTTTGGCGGCAGTTCCGCCGGACCGACATGGTCGCCGCCGCGCGCGATGCGGGTTTTGACGCTGATAAGATTGAGACAGACATTGTGGCCGCGGATGTGATCCGCCAAAGCCAGAACAATGGTCCGCAAGATAAAGCCGCCAAGGCGAAGGGCTTCCTCGCCGTCATTGCGCAAAAGGCCTAGGGAATGGCAGATAAACAGATGCAATGGACTGTCACCGGCAAACGCCCAGAGCTGAACGACCCCAATACTGTTGACCGGCTGTTCTCCATGGTGATGGCGCTTACAAGTGAAGTGGGTGTGCTCCGCCACCGGCTCGACAGCATGCAGAAATTGGCTGAAAGCCATGGCTGGCTGGCTGCAGATGCGCTGGAAAACTACATGCCAGATCTCGATGAGCGCAAAGACCGTGAAGCCTGGCGCGAGGCGTTCTTAGGCCGCGTGCTCTATATTTTTGAAGAAGAAATGGCAGATCTCGAACGCGGTGAAACCAAAGAGGCATATTGGAACACCATCGAAGACATCGAAAAAGGCGATAGCTAGGCGCGTTTTCTCTCTTCGGTGTCGCGCGGACGAGCTGATCACTCTGCGATCTTTGGTATATTAATCGCTGCAGCCTATCCGCTATGTGGTCAAAGCCAATGGCGACATAGCTGGTGCTCGGCTGCATCCCTATTACTTTGGTTATAGATATGAAAGATGGAGTTATAACTGTGGATACACAGGTTGTTGTGGCCGGATCAGGCCCTGTTGGTAGCATTGCTGCCTGGTGGCTTGCAGAGCAGGGCATTGATGTCGTGTTGTTAGAAGCCGGCGCAGATTGCCATGCGGACCTGCGGGCCTCGACCTTCCATCCACCGACACTGGAGATGCTGGAAGAATCAGGCGTGACCGACATGCTGCTCGACCGCGGCCTAAAGGCACCAGTCTTCCATTTCCGCGACCGTGAACGCGATGAGATTTTCGGCCTTGACCTGACCGAGCTGGAAGACAAAACCAAGTATCCGTACCGTGTCCAGTGCGAGCAGTTTCATATGGCGCGTAAAGTGGCCGATATGATCGATAAGCATGGCCGCGCCGATATGAAATTTAGCCACCGCGTCACGTATTTTGAGCAAGACGACGAGGGCGTTACGGTTTATGCTGAAACGCCTTACGATGTTCAAAAAATTCGCGCGCAGTACTTGATTGGCGCTGATGGCGCATCTTCTATCGTGCGCAAGCTCCTTGGCACTGAGTTTGACGGCTTTACCTACCCTGAGAAATTCCTGTGCCTAACAACACCAGAGCCGCTTGAAGACTATTTTCAGGATTTGGCCTGGGTGAACTACGTCTCCGATCCGGACATGTGGCAGGTCATTTTGCGCGTCCCGAGCCTGTGGCGCGTTCTGGTCCCGGTGAGTGAAGACGAAGACGATGAGTATCTGTTGTCGGATGAAAACCGCGACCGCGTGTTCAAAGAGCTTTTGAAGACGGACAAGGAAATTGAGACCAAGCACCGCACGATGTACCGGGTGCACCAGCGCGTCGCGAAGAACTTCCGCGACAACCGCGTGTTCATCATCGGCGATGCCGCGCACCTCAATAACCCACTTGGCGGCTTTGGAATGAACAGCGGTATTCATGATGCGCGCAATCTGACAGAGAAGCTTGGCAAGGTCATCAATGACAAAGCCAATGAAGACCTGCTTGATCTGTTTGACCGTCAGCGCCGCACCGTGACGCACAGCTTCACTCAGGCACAGACCAAGTCTAACATGGAGATGATGCGCAGTGGTTGGGGCGCAGAGCGTGATAACAAGCGCAATGAGATGCTTAACCTGGCAAATGACAAGGACCTGCGGCGTCAGTTTCTCCTGAAGCAGTCCATGTTCAAGTCGCTCGAAGACGCTGCTGCGATCGCTTAATCAGGCATAAGGGGAGTGAGCCGATGACTGACGTTCAAGGTTTCCGCGCTAATTTCGGTGTGCTTGGCCCGTCAACCAACACAATCGTTCAGCCTGATTTTGAGCGTATGCGTGTTCCCGGCGTGACCAATCACTATAGCCGGATTTATACGCCTGATGCGAATGCGGTTTCCAATGACACCTTTATGGAGGGCACGCTTACAATTTCCGAAAATGTGGGCGACGCTGTTGATAGCGTCATGACTGCCGACATTGACTATCTGGTGATGGGCATGTCAGCGATTACCTTTTACGGCGGCATTGAAGGCGGCAAGAAATTTCAGGCCGAGGTGGAAGAGCGCTCGGGCGTCAAAATTTCTATCGGCTCGCTTAGCGTTGTTGAGGCGTGCCGCGCCTATGGCAACATCAATAAAGTTGCTTTTGTGTCTCCTTATTTTCCAGTCGCCAATGAGATAGTACGTGGCTATTTTGAGGAAAGCGGCCTTGAGGTTGTGCGCGATCATTGCCTGCAATGCCCGACGTGGACCGCGATTGCCAAAGAGCCAGAAGATAAACTGGCAGAGGTGCTCAAGCAGCTAGATGGCGATGATGTCGACGCCCTCATTCAGGTGGGAACAAACCTCTCCATGGTGTCCCTTGCGGCGGCGGCAGAAAAGTGGTTGGGCAAACCTGTTATCGCGATCAACACGGCAACCTATTGGCACGCGCTGCGCCGCTACGGCATACAAGATAAGGTCTATGGTCTTGGCAGGTTGCTGGAGGAGTTTTAAGCTATGCGGCGTGTTTTTATTCTACCTTTGATGGCTCTGGTTGCATGTGAAACGCAAGAGGCTGCCGCGCCTGCTGGCAGTGAAACGCCGCAAGTTGCCGCTGGCTATAGCGCGGAAGATGAAGCACTTTACATGGAGCGCTTTGACCAGCTGCGCAATCCAGCCGCTCAGGGCGGCCGCGGCCTTGGTGGGTATGACCCGGTAGAGCCTGTTCCTGGCGATCCCAATTACACGCCCCTCTCTGCCGGGACGACGGACTTGGTCACCGATGCTGCGCTCGATGCGGTGGATTCCTATGCTGCGCAGCGCAATTCCCAAGCACTGATCATCTGGAAAGATGGCCAGGTCGTTCGCGAGACGTATTACGGCGATACAACACGCCAATCTCAGATTATTTCACGCTCGCTCGCCAAGCCAATCACAGCGCTTGCTGTTGGCCGGGCGCTCATGCTGGGTAAGATCGATAGCCTGGACCAGCCCGTGGCCGATTTCATCACAGAATGGAAAGACGACGCTCAAAAAAGCAAAATCCTAGTGCGTCACCTGCTTGATCAGCGTAGCGGGTTTTTGCCGCAAGGCCAATCCATGGACCCTGAAAGCCCGCTCAACCGGGCTTATCTGCATCCGCGCCATGATGAGGTCATCATCAATGATATGCCGCTCACCTATGAACCCGGCACCGATTACCAGTACGCCAATGCCACCTCAGAGATGATCGCGCCGCTCATTGAGCGCGCTACGGGCATGCGCTATGGCGATTTTGTTGGCCAGGAAATCATCCAGAAAATCGGCGGCCAAGGCGGCAATGTTTGGGTCAACCGCCCCGGCGGAACGGCGCATGCCGGCTGCTGTATTTTGCTGCCGGCGGAGGATTGGCTGCGCATGGCCGTTGTGATCTTGCAGGACGGTGTTTGGGACGGCGCGCGTATCTTACCTGAAGGCTATGTGGCGAAGATGCGCACGGGGACCGAGCAAAACCCCTATTACGGCCTCGGCCTGTGGCTGCCGCACACATATTTGGAGCGCCGCGGCTTTGCCAACCCCAGCATTCCTTATGGCAAAGTACTGCACACAGAGCCCTATCTGGATAAAGACATGATGATGTTTGATGGCAATTCAAACCAGATTGTCTACATGATCCCGTCCGCGAATATGATCGCTTTGCGTGTTGGTAATCGCCCGCCCAAAGACAAAGAGTGGGACAACACAGTTTTGCCCAACACGCTCATTCGCGGCACGACATTTGCCGATGGTGAGGCGCCTGAGCCACAGCCGATGCCCGCTGGGTAGTTTTTGAACTGCAGCGAACAGATACACGCCCTCTCTAACCCTCCCCAACACGGGGAAGGAATAAACCGAAGAACCGGATATGTATGATGGAATATGATTACGTCCCCGCCCCCAAGCGCAAACCGCTGAAATGGCCAGGCGGCGCCCGCGTTGCCTTGATCCTCACTTTCAACCTCGAGACATGGGATTTAACGAAGGATACGGACAAGCCATATTATGCCGGCGGCCCTGCCATCCTGCCTGATCTTTTGCCCGGAAATGTGGAAGACCTGCCCAATTTCGTGTGGCGCGAATATGGCCAGCGCGTGGGCATCTGGCGGCTGTTTGAATTGTTTGATGAGATGGGCGCAAAGGCCAGCTGCACTACCAATGCAGTCACCTTTGAGCGGCGAAAGGAAATGACGGACGCCTGCTTAGAGCGCGGCTGGGAGCTGCTCGCGCACAATTGGGAACAAGGCGAGCTACTGACCAACTTTGCCAAGGACCCGGCCAAAGAGCGCGAGGTTGTCATCCGTACGCTGGAACAGTTTGAAAAATATGTGGGCCGCAAGTCCAAAGGCTGGCTTTCCAGCTCCTTGCGCGGCACGCTGCAAACGCCCAGCATCTTGGCTGAGCATGGCTGTACGTTCCATTGCGACATCATGAATGATGATCAGCCTTATTTGCTGCGCACCGATAAGGGCCCTATTGTCTCTGTGCCGTATTCGAATGAGATCAACGATTTCACTTTCCTCACGCGCCGTGGCTATACGACAGATGAATTTCGCGATGCGCTCATTGAAGAGCTGAACGTGCTGTATGAAGAAGGCGAGGCGACGGGCAAAATCATGAATGTGGGCCTTCACCCGCACGTCTCGGGCCGCGCCTACCGCGTGCGCGCACTGCGCGAATTTATCGCTCATGCGAAGTCGCTCCCTGGTGTATGGTGGGCCACGCGTGAAGAAATTGCAGAGTGGTATTTAGACAATCATGAAAGCCACATTCCAGGGCAGCTCGGATGAGCGCCTGCAGTCCTGAACTTGTTTCAGGGCCCCTTTCAGGAAAGAGATGCTGAATCAGGTTTAGCATGACGGTGTGAGTTGACAGTAAAGAGCCAACAGGAGAGAGACCGATGGCAACCGCAGTACAGAGTGTGACCGATATTTTAGGCCGTTTGGAACAAATCCTTGGCAGCCAATATTTGCTTACCGGTGACGCGGACCGCGAGTTTTACGCGACGGATGTTTATCGCCGCATCGAGCTACCAGCAGCCGTCGCGCAGCCAGGCACGGTCGATGAGATGCAAGCGGTGGTTCAGGCCTGCTACGACTTTGATGCCCCTGTTCTCGTGCGCGGCGGCGGCGCTTCTTATACCGATGGCTATGTCCACACCCGCGAAGGTGGCATCACTATCGATGTGAGCCGCATGAAGGCGATTGACATCAATGAAGCCGACCATATCGTAACGGTAGAAGCTGGCGTCACTTGGTCTGAGCTGTATGAAACGCTCAAAGCCAAAGGGTATAAAACGCGCTTTTGGGGTCCTTTCTCTGGCCTTAATGCAACCGTGTGCGGCTCTATCAGTCAAAACTCTATCAGCCACGGCACTGGTATATCCGCTGACGCTTTCACATGCCTTGATGTGATCACCGGGACCGGCGAAATGCTGTCTACCGGCACCGCGGGTAACCGGGTGCCCAATCCCTTCTTCCGCTTCTTCGGCCCAGACCTTGCAGGGCTGTTTACGGGCGATTGCGGCGCCCTTGGGGTCAAGGCGCGCGCAAGCCTGCCCATCCAGGCGCGGCAGGAAGATTTTGAGGCCGCTAGCTTTAATTTCACCAGCTTTGACGCCATGCATACGGCCATGCAGAACGTTGCTCTGCTGCAAGTGGATGAAGAAAATTTCGGCCTGGATGCAGCGCTGCAACAAGGCCAGATCGGTAAATCTGATAACATCGCGGACAAAGCCGAGATGGCCAAAGGCGTCATGAAATCCTCAGGGTCTTTTGCCAAAGGCGCCAAGCAGCTCGCAAAAATGGCTTTGGCCGGGGACAAGGCGCTCAAGCAAGCGAGCTTTGCGCTCCATTACATTGTCGAAGGCCATAGCGCAGCAGAAGCCAAAGAAAAAATGGCGGCGCTGCGGGCGGTCGCATTGGAGTATGGCGAAGAAATCCCCAACTCTGTGCCTGCTGTTGTCCGCGGCATGCCGTTTGCGCCGTTTACCAATGTGCTTGGGCCAAAAGGTGAGCGCTGGCTTCCGTTCCACGGGATGCTGCCGCATAGCCAAGCGAGCGCGTTTAACACCGCTTTAGAAGCCTATCAAGAAAGCCAAGCACATGTGCTTGACGCGCACGGTATGTTCATGGGCCGCATGTTCTGCGCCGTTGGCACCGCTGGGTTCATCTACGAGCCAACATTCTATTGGCCCGATGAGCAGACCATCTACCACCAGCGCACGGTGCCCGAGGACTATCTAAAGAACTTGCCGACATATGAAGCCAACGAAGTGGCGCGCGCTGAAGCAAAGCGTATGAAGATGGAAATTGTCCAGCTCATGCAAGACCATGGCGCAGGCCATTTCCAGATCGGAAAACAATATCCGCTGCTGGATGGCCGCAACACAGCCGCCGTCTCGCTCCTTAAAGCGGTGAAAGCCGCGCTTGATCCGAAGGGGATTATGAACCCTGGGGCGCTGGGCCTTTAGTCGCAGGCCAAGTGCAGCAAATGCCTCTCATTGGGTGAAACATGCTCTAAGGTCTCGCCGCCGCCAAGATGAAGTGATACGTCCAAAGGAGCCCGCCCCATGAGCACCGTTACCGTCCGCATGACTGTCAAGCCTGAGCGCGAGGAAGAGTTTCTCAAAATCTTCCGCGATGTTGCTGCCATTGTCGAAGAAAAGGAGCCAGACTGCATCGCCTACGCCGTCTGGGCAACTGGCACGCCGCATGAGTATTTCCTGATTGAGAGCTATCGCAGCGAAGCAGGCCGAGAGTTTCATAACCAACTCCACGCGGACGTTGCGCCAAGATTCTTTGCTTGCTTGGAAGGAACACCGGTGACGGAAACCTTGGGGCCGCAGATGCTTGGGGTTCCGCGCTAAAATATTGGTTTTGGTCTTAAGGCACTTGCTCTGTTCAGGCCGGAGTCAGCTTTGGTGGAGTATGGGCAGGGTCATTATGAAAACGTGGATTAAGATCATCACTTTTTTCATCGCTGCGTGTGGCCTGGCTGGCTGTGTCGGGCCGACGTATAGCGAACGCCAAGCGACCTTCGAAGGCCAACTCAACCAATATGTGGGCGCAAGCAGTGACCAGTTGATTTTGCGCTTTGGCATCCCTGACCAAAGCGCAGCGCTGCGCAGCGGCGGTCAGGTTCTCAGCTATAGCCGTGCCTTTGAACAGATCAGCGGCGGCGGCACCTTTACCGCTTACGATACTGTGCGCCAAAAGCGGGTTGTAACGGCGGCAGATGGCAGCCAGCGCACGGTTGAAGAGCGCGTCCAAGTCCCCGTTGAACGCCAAAGCCCGATCACCAAAAGTGTTTTAACCTGCGACATCCGCTGGCGCATTGACGCGGACGGCGTGGTGCAGGATTATGCCTGGGACGGAAACGACTGTTTCTAAAACAGGAGGCGAGAGCGGCCGAGTGTGTCGTTTGATAGCGCGCCTTCACACGAGAGGGCAGCACGCCATGTTCAAACAGTCTCTCATCATCGCCGCTTGCTGCGCTGTTCTTATGGGGTGTGAAGCCCCGCGGGAAGAAGCAGTAGGGCCCGGCAACGCGTCAGGTCCTGCTATCGCGGATGTAAAGCGCCCCAACCTGGTTGTTGCAGATATGGAACGTTCCCTTTCGGTATACCGCGACATTTTAGGGCTAGAGGCAAGCCCTGTGCGCTCTGGTTCAAAAGAGAGCTTTTCCTATCGCGTCTTTAATGTGCCGCAAGAGGCTGACCTGCGCTTTGTATCGTTCCATGAGCCAGGCGAAGAGCGGGTGTTTAATCTCACGGAAGTCACGGGAATTGCCCTGCCACCCGTCCCTTCTGCGCCCTATATGAGCACAATCGTGATCGGGATTACCGAGTTAGAGGCAAAATTTGCCAAGCTGGAAGCCATGGGCTTAACAGTCACCCGGACCCAGATCGCTGACGGCGCCGACTTCCGCTTTATTGAACAAGCCTTTGTCGACCCCGATGGGCATTTGATTGTGTGCTATGAAGTTCTAAACTAACGGCTTGCGCTGCTGTCAGCGCGGCTGGCAAAGCTCGTGAGTGTGTAGTCGGTTATCACTTTCTTGGCCATGACAGTGGCTGTTTCAGAGGTGTGTTCGCCATCTTGGACTGCTTGCGCCAGGCCTAAAATCTCCATGTAGAGTTCTTCAGGCTCGCCTTGGATGGTGAGGCCAAAGCGTGGGTATTGTGCTTCCAGATCAGCCCAAGCTTGGCGAATTTCCGCCCAGAAAGCCCCCGTGTCCTCCCAGTATTTGTCTGCAATGGCGACGTTAAAGCTGTCATTGCGCACATACGTGTTGGTCGCCACTTCGCGCACGAGAAGCTGCGGCTCGCCGCGCAGGGCAAGCTTGCCATTGTCTTGCTCATGGGCCCAGCCCCAGGGCGTAATCACATGGCGGTTTACGGCATCGACCACGTCATAATCATCGCGCGTTGTGGCATCGCGCCGCGGGAGAGGGCGCCAAGCTGCGGCAGGCTCCCAAGCGGAGACGCCTGCTTCATGGGTCCAACGCGCAACGGCGCCATAGCGCGGCGCGTCATCGACTTGATAGACGATTTGGCTCCATGACCCAGCACGTTCGTCCGCTGGAACGTCGCGCCGTTCCCACGTGTTGCGGCCCACAAAGGTGAGGACTGTGGCTGGCTCATAATGCCAATCTTGGCGCCAGTGCTTGATCGGCATTGAGTTTTCACCTTCGCCGACAACCAATATGTGCTGCAGCGAGATGGTTGTGCCCGTGTCCTCGAGCACACGCACATTCTCATAGCCGCCAGAGATTTTGCGGTCTTTGATTTTGTAGCCTGGGGCGAGGGCGACGGTTTCAATGAAATCGAATTTGACTTTGTAGTTGCCCGCCATGGCCAAGATCGCTTGGCGATCAGCTGCGAACTGTGCGGCTTCCTCTGCCTGCGCCATTTGCGGCGCGGCAGGCTTGTCCAGCTGCACGCTTTGGTTGGCGCCTGCACAGGCGCTTAAGGCCAGGCTTCCACCAAGCATCATCCCAATTGCTGCGTGTTTCATGCGAGTCACTCCATCTCTCTTTGCCGCCCACAAGAGCATAACAGAAAATCCCTTTTGTTAATGCGAATAATTCGTATTAGTCGTTGCATTACCAGCCGTCTCCAGCTACTGCAACTGCTAACGATTCTCAACAACGGTTTTGAGGTGTATTGTGTTCGGTCTTTCTCCTCGTCCATCTCGCCTGATTTCTGCCGCCAGCTGCGCAGTGCAACCGCTGCGCCGCAGTCGCTATATTGCAGGCTTAAGCGTCACCGCTCTTGCAGTGGGTCTGGCTGGGCATGCTAATGCGCAAGACGACATGGATAGTGCTGCGATGGCGGAAGACGCAGAGCTCATCACGATTTTTGCCACAAAATCAGACAAAGACAGCTTTGATTACCCTGGCGAAGTCACGGTCGTGCCCCGCGATGTGATCCTTGATTTTAACCTCTCGAACATCGCTGACTTATTCGCTGCAGTCCCCGGGGCGCGCTTTGATGGCGGCCCGCGCCGCAGCGGCCAGGTCCCAAGCGTGCGCGGCATTTCAGGCGAGGGCGTGCTCGTATTATTTGATGGTGCGCGCCAGAGCTTTCTATCGGGTCATGATGGCCGCTTCTTTGTGGACCCTGATCTTTTAAAGTCTGTCGAAGTGATTCGCGGGCCAGCCTCTGCCCTGTATGGGTCCGGCGCGCTAGGCGGGGTCATCGCTGTTCGCACCATCACGGCTGATGATATTCTCGAAGAGGATGAGACACTGGCCCTGCGCGCAAGCACGGGCTACCAAAGCGTCCACAATGAAACACGCGCCAATGGCATGTTTGCCTGGCGCAGCGATGATAATGTGTTTGATGTTGTGGGCTCTCTGACTTACCGCACATCTGGCGATATCGCGCTCGGCAATGGCCTAGACTTGCCAGCCGATGACAGCTCTCTCCAATCGCTGTTGAAGCTCACCGCGCGTCCATCGGATGATCTGACGCTGTCCTTCAGTTGGCAACGCTTCGGCGGCCAAGGCGAAGACCCAAACAACCCGCAAGGCAACAATATCGGCGCGCCAGACAACCGCTTGGTGGACCGTGATATTGATAGCAACACCTATCAAGCGCAGGTCGCCTATAATCCTGATAGCCCCTGGATTGACGCGGATTTGACGATTTATCACAGCCGCAATACCGTCGTTGAATCAGAGATTGGGACCACGCGTGTGATTGACCGGGCGGTGCGTACGTCCGGGTTTATGGCCACAAACCGCAGCCGCTTTGATCTCGGCACCGGTGATTTAACGCTCACCTACGGCGGGGAGATCTATGAGGATAAACAAACCGGCAGCGACAACACCAGCCCGGACGGAAGCCGCGGCGGGGTGCCCGACGCGCAAACCACCTTTTATGGCGCATTCATGCAAGCCGAATATAACCAGCAGACACCTATCGGCGCTTTCTCCCTCATCCCTGCGCTGCGCTATGATCACTTTGATAGTTCAGCAACGGGCCAGCCTGATGCATCTGATGGCGCCTTTTCGCCCAAAGTCGGGCTGTCTTACAAACCAGTTGAGGCCGTGCTGATTTTCGCCAATTGGTCTGAAGCGTTTCGTGCGCCGTCCTTTAATGAAATCTATGCAGACGGTATTCACTTCCAAATTCCAAACTTCAGCGCGCCGCCGCTCTTTCCCGGTGGGCCTCCCCAGTTCGTGACAAATTTCTTTGTTGAAAACGCGGATTTGCAGCCAGAAGAATCCACGACATGGGAAGTGGGCGCAGGCCTCGACTTAGCTGATTTGGTGTTGAGCAACGACAGCTTGCGGATCAAAGGCTCTTATTACTGGTCAAACGTCGACAACCTGATCGATCTTGAGGTCAATATTCCGGGGGGCTGTTTTGGCGCGCCGTTCCCGCCTTGTGGCTCTGGCGCCGTCTTTGGCAACTTTAGCCGCAATGTAAACGTCACCAACGCGCGTCTCACCGGCTTTGAAGCAGAGCTGAACTATGACAGCGACGTCTTCTACGTCCGCGCCAATTTCGCTACTATTAATGGCACCAATCGAGACACGGGGGAGTTTGTCGGCATCTTGTCGCCAGATATCTTCTTTGCAGATATTGGTCTCAAGGTCCTGCAAGGCGATGTGCGCCTTGGGACACGTGTTACCATCGCAAGCCGTTTTGATGACGTGAATGAAGCCGCGCAGGCGCGTGATGGGTACCAGTTGGCTGATATCTACACTGTCTGGCAGCCACAAGATGGTCCCTTAAAGGGTATCCGTGTCGACGCCGGCGTCGATAACATCACCGATGCCGATTATGAAGTTGTGAACGCTGGCGTGAGCCAACCCGGCCGGAATTTTAAGCTCTCCGTCGCTTGGCAGATGGATTTCTAAAGCGTTTTTTTCGGTAATAGCGCAGCAAAAACCACGCCCGCGGCGACGCCGCTGAGTACAGCAAGCCCATATCCCATGGGTTTTTGCGCCCCAAGTACGGGGTATATCTCATATTGCAGCCACATGAGCTCTAAGGCTGCCGACACCGCTGCGCCGCCTGCCAATGGATAGGCAACGGAAGCGAAGGGTTTGACGATTGATTTGAGTCCCCTGGCCACCGCAAAAGCGATTGCAAAGGCTGCGGCCAGCACCAAGCCTAGCGCTGGCATGTTCAAGACAGCATGAAATGTGCTCTGCAAGCGGGCGCTGAAAGGCATCGGTGCACCAATGTGAACGAGCCCGTTCAGCACGACCGTTTGAGACGTGATGGCGAATAAAATGTAGCCAACGATGGACGCGGCCAGCCACGCAAAAATCGTTCGTATCATATTGTCCCCCTACACGCCGCGCTTGGCAGTGCTATATCTGTTACGCGCGATCACTCAAAGAACAAAAGGACTTGCCATGTCTCGCACCTCGATGGCCTCTGCGCTCATGCTGGCTGTGATTGCTGCGGCCAGCCCCGCTGCTATGGCGCAAGCACCCGGTTTTGCCGATGCGGCGCCCGCTAGCGTGTCAGCCCAGCCCATTGAAGCGCTTGCAACTGGGCTCGGCGTGCCTTGGTCTATCGCGTTTTTGCCAGGCGGGGATATGGTTGTTGCTGAGCGTGAAGGTACACTGCGTGTGATCCGCGGGGATGTCTTGCTGAACGCGCCTGTCGGGGGTGTGCCGAAGGTGAAAGCTGCTGGCCAGGGCGGCTTATTGCACGTGCGCCCCCACCCTGGTTTTGCAGACAATGCGCTCCTCTATTTCACCTACGCGCACCCAGAGAGCGGTAAGAACACACTCCGCCTCGCCCGCGCCCGGTACGCGCCTTCGGCGAATGGGGCTGCGCTTGAAGATGTGGACGTGTTGTTCACGGCAAATGCCTGGCGCAGCACCACAGCGCACTACGGCGGCCGCTTCGTGTTCCAAAGCGATGGCACGCTGCTGTTGACCAGCGGGGATGGCTATTCTTACCGGGAACAGGCGCAAACGCTTGATACGCATTTTGGTAAAGTGCTGCGCCTTACGGCAGACGGTAAGGCTGCGCCCGGGAACCCCTTTGAAGGCAAGGCTGGCGCGCTGCCAGAAATTTGGAGCTTTGGGCACCGCAACCCCCAAGGCATCACCATCGCGCCGGATGGCACCGTTTATGTGAGCGAACATGGGCCAAAGGGCGGGGATGAAGTGAATGTGATTACGCCGGGCAGCAACTACGGTTGGCCTATCGCTTGCTATTGCGTGGATTATTCTGGCGCGCAGATCACGCCCTACACCGCACTGGAGGGCACGCGCCAACCGCTTTACTATTGGCGGCCATCCATCGCGCCGGGTAATCTAGACTATGTGACGTCATCTGCGTTCCCGCAGCTTAAAGGCCGCTTGATAGCCGCTGGTCTCGCCTCCCAAGATGTTCGTGTGGCCGATCCAATGTCGCCCAGCGCGCCGCAAATCAGCTTGCTCGATAAAGAAGACATGCGCATCCGCTCTGTCGTCGAAGGCCCGCAAGGCGCGCTGTATGTGCTCACCGAAAACTGGACAGATGGAGACGGCGCGGTGCTGCGCATCAAGCCCACCGCCACAGCAAGCCGCTAGTCTTTAGCCTCGAGCTTATAGCGTTCTATGCGCTTGACCAGGTCTTCAGGAATTTGCGTGGGCTTGCGGCTTTTGATGTCGATGAACACCAGCACTTGCTCAACCTTCATGCGCACAGTGCCCTGTGCGGACGCTTCGATATAGGTTTCCACAGACGTCTTGCCGATTTTTTTCACATTGAGACGGAATGTGAGCCGGTCGCCAAAGCGGCTTTCGGCTGAGAAATCCACATTGAAGTGAACGGTTGGGGTCGTAAGGCCTTGGTGATACATGAGCCCGGGGAAGGACGTGCCAATGCCATCTTCAAACCAATCCTCCACCACCGCATTGATCATGTCAAAATACCGCGGGTAGAACACAATCCCGGCAGGGTCGCAGTGGCCAAAGCGCACCGGCACTTCGGTTTGGAAGGTGGTCATGATGCACTCCTTTTCGCTATCAAGTTCTGCTTTAGCGTATTCGCGCGGGCAATCAAGTGCTTGGGTTCGTCACGCTGTGGGCGCCTATCCAAGGCAAGGCGAGTGCATGTTTGTCAATGCACACCTTGCCTGGAACGCGCCTAAAACCTGGTTGATATTGATAGGTTTGATACACTGAAGGCAGGGCGCTAGGTCTAGGCGGCTGCCTGCGCGCCCAGCTGCCCCGCGCGTTCGAGCCAGCGGCTGCGTTTGGCAGAATCGGCGAGCTTAACCGACCCGAATTGCAATATCTTGCGCGCTTTAATGCCGCAAAAATCAAGCACTTGATTGCGCAGCACGCGCCGGCCCGGCCGCAAATAGAGCAGCGTATCGATGATCGGCGGCGTGTCGGACGTGATGATCGCATCCGCCGTTTTGCCGGTCAGCAGCTTGTCCCATTTCACGCCGCGGGCATGGTATTTATAGGCAAAGCCGGGCAGCAGCGCGCGGTCTAGAACCGCCTTGGCCGTCGTCGGCATGCCGCCCCACCAATAGGGGTGCACAATGAACAAATGATCTGCCCAGGCAACAGCCTCCTGCCACGCTGCTAAATCCGGCTCAAGCGCTGGGGCTTCCTTTCCGTAGCCTGCAAAGTGCGGATCAAAGCGCATCTGCGCCAAGTCCATGCGCTTTACTTCCGCGCCTGCGTTCCACGCGCTGGCTTCATAGGCGTCAGCCAGCGCGCCGCACAGCGACTGCGCTTTTGGATGGGCGACCCAGATGAAAATTTTCTTTGTCATGTCATATCTCCTTGTTGCTTGACACTATGTAAAGTTGACAGCGTGTCAAGTAGGTGTATGTTGACACTATGTCAAGCGAAAATCTGCATACTCAAACAAAAATTCTAAACGCAGCGCTCAACCTGCTTCAGCAGGGGCCGGCGGCGAAGACGCGCATGAGCGACATTGCTAAAGCTGCCGGGATCAGCCGCCAAGCCGTCTATCTGCATTACCCCAGCCGGGCGGATTTGATGATCGCTGCGGCCCGGCACTTAGACCAAGTGAAGGAGGTGGATGCGCGCTTGGCCGATAGCCGCGCTGCCACTAGCGGTGCCCAACGCTTGCGCAGTTTTATTGATGCCTGGGGTCATTTCATGCCGGAGATATGGGGCCTGGCCAAAGCCTTCCTTGCTATGCGTGAGACGGACGAGGCCGCAGCGGCGGCTTGGGATGACCGTATGCAGGCTGTGCGCCATGGCTGCCAAGCCGCCGTGAGCGCGCTTGATCAAGACGATCAACTCAGCTCTGCGGTGACGGTGAAGCAGGGTACGGACCTGCTATGGGCGCTCTTGTCGATCGAAACCTGGCGGCGCCTGACGCATGACTGCGGCTGGTCTCAGGCAGCGTATATCGATCACATCACGCGGCTGGCTGAGGTCGCTTTGCTTAATCGCGGCAGCCTTTAGAGCCGTCACACAGCTGTGCTACACTCCTCCAATGGGCAATGTGATAGAGGGGAGCCGAAATGGCCAAAGCCTTTTCGATGATGGTGTGGAACGTGGAGCACTTTGGTGCCAAGTCTAAATCGCAAACCAAGCCAAAAAAGCCGATCGCGCCCATTGTCGACAAAATCGCGCAGATGGATGCCGATATCGTCGGTATTATCGAGGTCCGCAGCAGCATTGTCGCTGGACCCCTCATGGCGGCGATGCCAGATCATTTCTTCTTCATTTCAGAAGGGGATCAAGCCCAGGAAATTCTCATAGGCGTGCGCAAAACCCTGCCCGCCTTCATCACACAGAAAAACGAGTTTAAGGCAAGCCAGATTGCCCTGCGCCCAGGCATTTTGGTCACGCCCGTCGTGGATGAGGTTGCCTATCCTTTGCTGTTCTTACACCTAAAATCCATGCGAGACCCGCGCGGCTTTGGCATTCGCGATTTCATGACCGATAAGGCTTTTGATTTCCGCAAACCTTTGGCCAAGGCCATGGATGGTGACCAGCCAAATTATATCTTCCTGGGCGACCTCAACACCATGGGGATGGACTATCTTGGCTCTGATAAGGATATCACAGGCGAGCGCGAAATTGCTGAGCTGGCCGCCAGCGCCAGGCGGCGCAATATGCGTCTCCTGACGAAGACCCATCCCAGCACCTATTGGAGTGAGCGCTATGGTGAGAGCGATCTAGACCATGTGGTTGCCATGGACCATCTGTCGTTTAAGGACTTTGGCGGCAAAGATGTCCAGGTTACTGGCTGGAATGATGAAACAAGCGAGGCTGAGAAGGCGGCTTGGGTAGAGCGCTATTCAGACCACGCTATGCTCTATTTGGAAGTCCAAAAAATTTAGGGCCTCGTGCGGCGAGAGAGGCGCCGGGGGGATATCAGCATGACATATGAAGCAAAGTTCTGGGACCGGATGGCGCCTGGATATTTTAAGCGGCCCATCGGCGATGAGGATGCCTATCAGCGCAAGCTTGCAATGACGCGGGAGCATTTAACGTGCGATACGCGTCTACTTGAACTTGGTTGCGGCACAGGCGGTACAGCGATTGCCCATGCGCCGTTTGTAAAAAGCGTTCATGCGACCGATGTCTCGCCCAAGATGCTGGAGATCGCGCGGCAACAGGCCCATGATGCTGGGGTTTCCATCACATTTGAACAGATGGATACAGCTGGGTTTGAAGCCCCCAGCGGGTCTTACGACGCCATTCTAGCGCTTAGCCATCTGCACTTGCTGGAAGATTGGCGCAGCGCCATTTCAAAAGCGCATGGCTTACTCAGCCCAGGCGGCGTGTTTGTGACCTCTACAGGGTGCATGGGCGACACAATGGCCTGGTTTCGCTTTGTTGCTCCTATCGGCAAAGCGCTTCGCCTGTTGCCGCTCATTCAGATATTCACATCTGACACCCTGCGCCAGGCGATGACGGACGCAGGCTTTAAGATTGTCGAAGATTGGCAGCCAGAAAAGAGCCAAGCGATTTTCATCATTGCCCAGCGATAGTTGCGCTCGGCTTAGATTGGGAGAGCGGATGTTTCTTTCAGCCGCTCCATGGAGAAGCTGGCGCTCACATCGGCCATGTCCGCGAGGGAAATCAGCTTTTTATAGACCCGGTCATAATCGGCCATATCGCGCAGCGCCACCTTGACAAGATAGTCTACATCGCCCGTCATGCGGTGGCATTCTAAGACTTCAGGGATGAGCTTTACGCCTTTTGAAAAGCGGTCCAGCCACTCCTGGTTATGGGCGTTGGTGCGGATGCGGATAAAGCCGACCAGTGCGAGGCCCAGCTGCTCTGCATCGAGCAGGGCGACGCGCTTTTTGATAAAGCCGCGCTCCTCCAGCTTTTTAATGCGCTTCCAGCAAGGCGTTTGCGATACGCCTGCTCTTGCCGCGACCTCGGCAACTGTGCCAGCTGCATCGTCCTGCAGCGCGCGCAGAATGGATTTGTCGATGTCATCCAGCGTATGGGGCATGCGCACTTTCTAGGCTGAAATATACTAAATGGTGATCTTTAGAGCGTTCATTATCTAAGATAACGCGGTAATGGAAAAAAATATTCTAAAATCACGCTATTTGGGCGGCGTTGAAGAGGTATTTTTTCGTCGTTTGGGAAATTGGAGAAAAAACAGGCTTACGGCGATGCCTAGCCGTCCATTTTGGGCCCCAACTGTAAGAACTTGAGCAAATTTACAAACGCTGCTAGCCGCTCGGCGCGGTAGGCGGGAATGTCTACGCCCTCCCAATCAAGAATGCCCTTCCCATCACGAATACCATTGCGGCCAGCTTTCATATTCTCCGCAACGATGGGCGGGGATGAAAAGCGATTGGCGTCGAGGTTTTTAGACAGATAGTCGGTCGCGTAATACAAGATGTCGTTGCCGCCAAAATCTATGAACTCAAGCAGACCTAAAATGGCATAGCGCACGCCGAAGCCCATGCGCACAGCTTTATCGATATCTTCCGGCGATGCGACCCCTTCTTCAGCCATGCGCGCGGCTTCATTGAGCGCCATGGCTTGAAGCCGCGGCACGATATACCCAGGCGTATCTTTCATCACAACCGGGTGCTTGCCGATGGTTTCAAGCGATGCCGTCAACGTATCAACCGCGCTTTGGGCCGTATCTTCGGAGCGCGCCACCTCCACCAGTGGCATCAGCATGGCGGGGTTTAGCCAGTGCGCGTTCACAAACCGCTGAGGATTCGTGCCCATGACTTTTAGGTCGCTCACAGACATCGTGGAGCTGGTTGATGACATGACCGTGTTGCCCGGCGCTAAGCTACAGGCCCATTTGAAGAGGGCCGACTTCGCTTCCTTGGTTTCAGGCACGCCTTCAAAGACGATATCGGCGTCTGCCAGAGCCCCCGCTGCCTCATGCCGGCTTAAAAAGCTGATGCGCTCTAAGGCAGTTTGAACGCCTTCAGCGGTGCCAACGCCAATACCGGCGAGGAATATGAGATCAGCTTCAACCTCTGCTTTGGCCTCGCTGAGCACTTTTACGCTGTCATCGCCCGCGCGTTCTTTGACGTCGCAGAGAGTAATGGCGTGTCCTGCGGCTGCATAGGCTTGTGCAATGCCCCGGCCCATACGGCCTGCACCAAGCATAATGATATTGGTCATGCAGCTGGCCCGCTGTGCATCAGCTCTGTCATCTGCGCTTTGCTCAAGTCGGCTAAGCCAAGACGCTCTAACGTCCGCCCAGTTTGATAAAAGTCTTCCTCGTTGATCGCGCTGCCCATCGCCAGTAAGCCGTCCGTTAGCGGTGTTTTAACGCCCGCCCATCGCCCTACTGACGAGATGAGCGACAGCCCAAGCTTCACATCCTCCATCATATAGCGATGGCCATTCAGATCGATTTTCTCACGCCAATCGCCAGACTCAGTTAAGCTTCCATGGGCGTTGCGCCCATACATCCATTCATCGCCGTGCGTGGCATAATGATCTGCCAGAGGGAAATGCGGTGCGCCATAGCCGCATGCTTCGCGCACGGTGATGCGCTCTTGGTCGAGCGCGTCCGTCACAGCGCGGACGGACGGCTGCGTCCCTTCGTTATGAATGTCCCAGGCATCAAAATGCTCCAGCGGGCCAGCGTTCATGATGATAAGCGGGGGGTGGATAATCGGCCCGGCATTCATCAGCGCGCCTGATAGCGCATCTTCAATGGGTTCGATGGCTGGGTAGACCTGCGCCAGCAAGGCGAGTGCTTTTTCGCTATTTTTTGCAGGCAAACAGCCAGTGGGCAACCGTGTCCCAAAGCCTGACACTACAATGTCCGTGGGCCCATGCTTGCGCGCCAAATAGGGTAGGGTGCCGGTTTCGGCGAAGGTCACATCCGCCATATTCCCAGCATTTCGCGCAGCCTTTAAAAACAGATAACTGCCAAACGTGCCTGGCGGTAGAAACACCACTTGGCCATCTTCCCACAAGCCTGCGCATTTGGCTGCCATATCATCATGGGTTGTCGCTGGCAGTGGCAGTACCACGACCTGCGCACCTTTAATGGCGGCGCCCAAGTCAATCGTTGGGCGCGCTATGTCAATGGTGCGGCTGCCGCGGTAGTCCTTCACATGAATTTGTTTACCGTCCAACAAGGGCGCAAAAGCAGCCGCATCCCGCCGCCAAAAGCGCACGCTATGTCCGTTTTCAGATAGCTCCGCGGCGGCGGCATAGCTGCCGTGGCCCCCGCCAATCACTGCAATATCCATGCTCAGCTCCTATGTCATCGCGCGCGCCACATATAGTGCACTCGTCCTATGAAACAGGCGAACCTCAAACATTTCAAGCTTAAAGTATCACGGTTTTTGATCAGCGCAGCGCGGTACGGTAGGCGATGAGCTTGTTGGTGGGCTGCCAGGTCTTCCCGCCATCACCTGACCGTTCACCCAGCTCATTCCAAACGCCGTCTTGTGTTAAGTCGATCGTAAAGCGCAGCAACGCTGGGCCAGCGGCGACTGTCCAGCGGAACACGCGCGGCGAAGGGAAGGAAGCATCTGCTTCCACCCGCTGGCCAAAGCCAAAGCTATGGAAGCGGTAGCCGCCGCCTGTCTCATCAAACATCACAACGGCAAAGGAACCACTGCCAGGTTTCTTCTCGGCTTCATTGCCATGGTGTAAGCTTTGGCCTGCTATGGTGGTCAGCAGACCAGAGGATTGCGGTGCAATGCGCAGCGTTTGCGTAAACCGATACGTCTCCCCACTTGGCAAATACCGCTCCCCCTGGCCCAGCCACGTGCCATGCATAACCGAAAGCTTCTGCATTGCCGACCGCTGCGCCGCCAGATCGCGCATGGGCGTTTGTGCATTGGTGGGCGCTATGAAGGCGAGTGTTAGAAACAGGAGAGAGATGAGTTTGCTGGGCATGGGGAAATCTCCTAATTTCAGATCACATATTTTTTTCAAGGCTTCGTATTACAGCCTCCCACGTGCGCGCGATAGAGCGAAGCGTATCAACACGGCCTGACCTTGCTTGCAAACCAGTGGCCCTTCTACGCCCGTATCCCCATCTCCTGCAGCAGTGGCAGCACGTTATCGCGGATGTAAGGGAATTCTTCGGCGTAATCGACGCACGAGAAGAGGGAGCCGTTAAAGCCCATGTCATGGAACATCTTAAAGCCCTCTGCGACTTGCTCAGGCGTGCCCACTAGCGGGTAGCCACCATGGCCAGCGGCAAAGCGGTCCTTCATCAGCTTGAGTAGGTCGTGGGGGAAGGACTGGGCGTGCGCAAATTGCAGGTTCACCAGGTTATCAACCGCTGGCCAATCGGCATTGTCCTGCGCGTAATATTTCAAATAGTCTTGCGCTTCCTTCTCCGTTTCGCGGCACACGATCGAGGCGAAGGTGATGCAGCGGATGTCCTTACCGGCTTTCTCGCCCATGGCTTTAAGCTCTTTGACTTCCTCTCTGCTGCGCTCTGGGTCGACCACGGGCGTAAAGAGGAAATCCACGTTGTTGACGGCAAACTCACGTCCCTGGCCTGAGCCTGCGGCGTTGACGATTGGGATATGGCCTAAGGGTTTGGGGTCGGAATGGACTTGATCTAAATGGAAGTATTGACCGTTCCAATCAAAGCGTTCCGGCGCGCTCCATAGCTTGCGGACCACATCAAACCATTCTTTGGCGTAGCCGTAGCGCGTCTCATGATCATCGGCCAGGGTTAGGCCAAGGGCGCGGTATTCCGGCTCATTCCAGCCGGCAACAATGTTGAGCCCTATGCGACCGCCAGAGATATGGTCCGCCGTGGCCAGCTGCTTGGCGACCACGACAGGATGATTGGCTGCAGTGTGGATGGTAGCGAAGACAGATAAATCCTTGGTGTGGGACAAAAGCCCCGTGGCCCAGGTCATGGTCTCCAGCACGCCAGCGTGAAAATCAATCTCTTCGCCGCCATAGCCAACCCAGCGCGCAATCGGCACCATCATTTCAATGCCAGCGTCGTCCAGCAATTTGGCCAGTTTCAAATTAGACGCCCAGCTTGCATCCCACTTTTCTGGCACCTTTGTAACGGCCATGCCGCCGGAACAATTGCTGGCAAACGTGCCCAAAATGAAGTCATTGCCGTTTTTTAAGCGATCTATTGCGGTCATGGCGCACTCCCCTCCCTAGACGATATTTCATGCAGGTTGCTTCAAGCTTAAAGCAATTTCAAGCAAATAGAATGGCTAAAACCTATCGGCTAAGGCGGCGAATTTTAATAATTCAGCCGTCAAAGTGCGTATGATGCATCCGGGCTTGTTTATGATGGAGGGAAATTATGCGTACAGTTTTGTTGATTGCTGGATGTGTCTTCATAGCCACGGCTGGTATGGCCGCGCCAACAAGCCCCTTGCCAGAAGAGCAAATTGAGCGCGGGCGCGCTGATTTTATGGAGAGCTGTGCCGTCTGCCATGGTGCTGCCGGCATTGGCGATGGACCTTTATCAAACTTTTTGAACGTACCAGTGCCCGACGTAACCACCTTGGCGATCATTAACAGTGGCGTTTTTCCAGCCAAAAAAGTGCGCTGGGTCATTGACGGCCGCGCCGACGTGATTGCCCATGGGCCGCGCGATATGCCGGTCTGGGGCAATGAATTTCGCAACGATGTCGGTATGGGCGATATTCCCGCCTTAAAGCCCAATGATCGCGATGTTGAAAGGCGGATAGAAGACTTGGTGGTTTATCTGATGTCGGTGCAGCGCAAGCCTTAAAGGAGGCTTAGGTACAGATCGTCCCACACACCCACAATTGCCGTTATGCCGCGGCGGTTTGTTACGCAGGAGCTGACAGCACAAAAGCCGTCATGTAGCCACCGCTATCAGTAGGCCTTCCGTCATCGCCAGCAATACGCGTGCGTGCGTCGCGAGAGGGCCTTTGGCGAGCGCCAGCACCACCGCCCCGCCATCAAGCTTGACGCGCACAAGGGTCAGGGGTGTTTTGTCTTTAAACGCTGGTAGCACGCTAAAATGGCCTTGCGTCCAGCTCAGCACCGTGCCTTGGGCGCTAACGTTTTCATTTTTCAGATTGGGCGAAAGGCATTGGCCGCACACATCGCGGCGCGGATACTGCAGGGCGCCGCAATCTTGGCACACTTGCAAAGTCAGGCTCATGGCGTACCTCCGCGGGAGAGGACAGCGGCGCTTGAACACAGGCCGCGGTCATAGTTCACCATTCCATAGCCCATCACGCAGCCTTTTGTTGCGCCAGCGATTTGCGGGCCGAGCGGCTGGTGCAGCAGCTGGCGCATGGCTTCCACAAGGCCGAGATAGCCGCCTGCCGCGCCCGCTTGGCCCATGGCCAGTTGCCCGCCGGATGTGTTGTGCGGCAGCATGCCGGTCAGCGTCATGTCTGTTTGCGCGACAAAGGTCTTTGCGTCTCCAAAGGGGCAAAATCCAAGTGCTTCCATCTGCATCATGGAGATGACGGGATAGTCGTCATAGGTTTGCAGAAAATCCATCTCGCTTGGCGCGGCGCCAGCCTGCTCCCATAGGCTGCCAGCGTCCATCATATGCCCTGTTTTTAAAATCTGCTCTGACCCCGCATAGGCGTTGTGCCGCTCAATCGCGCCATCGATCTGGACCCAGGGCAGGCCTAGGCTTTTCGCGCGGTCTATGCTTATCACCAGTAGGCCATCCGCCCCCGCGCAGGGCATAACGCAGTCCAGCAGGTGCACTGGCTCTGCAATGGGCCGGGCGTTCATATAGTCATCAAGTGTGATTTGAGATGTGAGCAGGGCTAGGGGATTGGTCGCTCCATTGGCGCGCTGCATCACGGCGAGGCGTCCAATGTCGTCCCTGGTCGCCCCAAACGCTTCCATGTATTGGCGCATGATCATAGCAAACACGCCGTTTGGCCCGAGCCCGCCATAAGGCAGAACGGCCTGGGTTGAAAAGCGGCTAAAATTCTCCAGAATGCCTTGAAAACTCTCTGCATTGTTGGTGTCGCCAGCAATACAAGCCACGATATCTGCATCGCCCGCCTGAACCGCCCGCGCGGCGCGCTTGATGGCCATCACACCGCTCGCGCCGCCGGTGGGTATCCATTCCAAATAGCGCGGCGTGAGGCCATAGTGCTCGATCAGGCCAACTGACGTATCGGGGCTGAGCGTAAAGGATGTGGCGGCAAAACCATCGATATCTGTTTTTTCAAGACCAGCAGCATCGATAAGCGCTTTTAAAGCGCGGCCAATCCACCAGGCCGCTGGTTTGTCAGAGCGCTTTTCATAGGGCACCGTAACAGGGCAGACGAGGGCGACGCCTTCGTAGGGTTGGGGCATCTCCCGTCACCGCGTCCCCGGGCTTGACCCGGGGCCCGGTCTATCCATCAGCACTGCAGGATCCGCGGTCAAGTCCGCGATGGCGGTGTTTGCGGCGTTCATGAGGCTTTCCGGCTTTTGCGTTTGCCATCGCGCAGGTCAAACAGCCTGCCGTCTTCAAGCATTGCGCGTGCCAGTTTTTTCACTTCGCCGCGCGCGAGTTTATTGGAAGCGGTGTGGGGCAGTGCGTTCACAAAGCCCACCCAGCCCGGGCTTTTGAAATAGACCAAGGCGTCCGATACCGCGGTCTGGATTGATTTCGCTTTGGCTTCATCGCCTTCAAAGCCGTCTTTTAAAACGAGGAGCGCGCAGACTTCTTCGCCGCGGATATCGTCTGGGACGGGCACGACGGCCAGGTTTTCAATGCCGGGCTGGGCAGCGATCACGCTTTCAACTTCGACGGCTGCGATATTTTCGCCTGAGCGACGGACGATATTTTTGTTCCGGTCAACGAAATAATAAAAGCCGTTTTCGTCCATCCGTACCACGTCGCCGGTATGGAAATAGTCTCCTGCCCAGGCCTCTGCCGTCGCCTTTTCATCTTTGTAATAGGCCGTGAAGAAATAGCGGCGCGGGTTGGCGCCTTTGGTGCGCACGAGCAGTTCGCCCGGCTCGCCCAAAGGCACTTCGCTGCCATCTTCGCCAACCAATTTAACGTCCATATGATCGCGCGGCACGCCGATGCAGCGCTGGCCTGGATAGCGTGGTTCTTTTTCGCAGCTCATCCAGCCGCCTGCGCCCGTTTCTGTCATGGCCCAAGCTTCAATCAGCGGGAAGCCAAAGCGCTTTTCAAAGTTGATCTGGTGTTTGGGATCAACGCCTGCGCCGAAGCCGAACTTGATTTGTTGCGAGACATCATCGCTTTCGCTCTCTGGCTTGTTCAGCAGCATGGCGGGCATGACGCCGAGATAATGCAAGCATGTGGCCTTCGTCTCGCGCACATGTTCCCACCAACTCGACGGGGAGAACCGGTCGAGCTGGATCAAACATCCGCCCGTCATCATCATGGCTGGGAAGGAGCAGGCCATGGCGTTCATATGGTTCACCGGGAGCGGCGTAATGAGGCGCTCCTTGCCGTCCTCAAGCGTGCAGTGCCCGCCCATGGCCTTGTAGTAAGCGGCGACCATGACGAAATACTCGTTCGCCATCATGCAGCCTTTGGGCTTTCCTGTTGTGCCGGAGGTATAGAGGATGGCCGCTTCTGCGCTGAGCCCCATGGTCCAGGCATTTGGCAGCGGCGCTGGGGCCTCTGGTACAGCCGCGCCTGACAGGCTCAGCGGCACAGCTCTATCCACATGGCCAATAGCTTCGGCAATATGCGCTTCATGGTGGCTGGCCGCGATGACAAAGGCGCAGTCGCTATGGCCAATCAAATAGGCCAACTCTTCAGGCGGCATGCCTGCATTGAGCGGCACCAAAGACACGCCAATTTTGTTGCAGGCCAGGAAATGCACAAAGAAATCAGCGGAATTGTCCAGCGCCGTCGCAATCCTATGGCCGCAGCCATAGCCTGCTTCTGATAGCGTGTTCGCCAGCGCGTCAGCCTGCGCTGCCAGCTGCGCGTAGCTGCGAATATCCGCTTCGTTCTGCGCAGGGATACGGCAGGGGCCAGGAATATGCAGCGCGGGATGATCAGGGAACGTTGCAGCGCTGGGCGCGAAAATGCCATAAACGCTGTCAGCCGGCGGGGTCAGGGGAGGGTGTGTCTCGGTCATCTCTCATAAATACTTTAAGCTTGAAGTATTTTCAATGGGTTTCGCTAGGCGATGCTGGCAAGACGCCGCGATCTTCTGCCTGGCGCGCGCACGCATTAGCGCCATCGGCCGTGTAACGTAGCTGCGTGACACGAATAATGCGTGCGCTGGCCGCATTGCCGCCATCGCTGCGATAGCTTACCTTTTTTATGATACATGGCGAAAAGCAGGGAGCATCTTTATGATCCGCACGGTCGCAATTGTTGGGGCAGGCTTTGCGGGGCTGTCTACAGCCAAGCTCCTGCGCGACCATGGCTATGACGTCACCGTATTTGAAAAAGAGCCTGATGTGGGCGGCGTCTGGGCTGCGAGCCGCCGCTATCCCGGCCTGACAACACAGAACCCGCGCGACACCTATAACCTGTCGGATTTCCCCATGCCGCGGGACTATCCCGAATGGCCGACCGGCGCCCAGGTGCAAGCCTATTTCGAAAGCTATGTGGCGCATTTTAAGCTCGGCTCCATGCTGAAACTGGAGACACCTGTAACGCTGGCAGAACCGCTGAACGGCGGCGAGGCAGGCTGGCGCATCACCGCGCTAGAGGAGGGCCGGGAGAAGGATTACAGCTTCGACTTCCTCATCGTCTGTAATGGCATCTTTTCTGAACCATCCATTCCAGACTACCGCGGCGCTAGCGCCTTTCAAAAAGCAGGCGGCGTGATCTGCCACACCAGCCAATTTACGGAACTAGCGTTAGCGAAAGACAAGCATGTGTTGGTGATCGGCTATGGAAAATCCAGCTGCGACGCTGCCTATGCTACTGTGGGTACGGCCGCGTCCACCCGCGTGATCGCTCGCAAAGTGATCTGGAAATTGCCGCGCAAACTGGCGGGGTTTTTGAACTATAAACATCTCATGCTCACGCGCATGTCGGAAGGCCTATTTGAATATATTCGCCTGCGCGGTTTTGATAAATTTCTGCATGGTTCGGGTACATGGCTGCGCAAGGCGATGCTTGGGGGCGTTGAAGCAGTTGTCGAGCTCCAGCTTAAGCTTGAAGACCGCGGCCTGCATCCAGGCAACAGCTTTGAAACGATTGCGCGCTCCACCGTATCCTTAGTCACAGAAGGGTTTTATGAAGCAGTCGGCCGCGGCGACATCATTGTCCATAAGGGCGCGGAGATTGTTGATCTCAAAAACGGCCAGGCTGAGCTTTCAACCGGCGAAATGGTCCCTGCAGATGTAATCGTCGCTGGGACTGGCTGGAACCAAGTGGTCCCTTTTCTGCCCGGGCATGTGATGGCCAAAGTGTTAGACGGCGAAGGCAATTTCCGGCTGTATAATTCCATGTTGCCGCTCCACGTGCCGCGTCTTGCGTTTAACGGCTATAACTCGTCCTTCTTCAGCCAGCTCAATTGTGAGGTCGGCGCCTTTTGGCTGCTGAGCTATTTAAAAGGCGATGTCCCCATCCCAACGACTGAAGAGGCAGAAGCGGCCATTGATGCGCGCCTTGCTTGGATGAAGAAACGCACAGATGCCAAACACTCAAAAGGCACAAACATTATCCCCTTCTCCGTTCACCAGATAGATGAACTTTTAGATGAGATTGATCTCAATGTCTCCAAAGGCACCAAGTTCAAACAGTGGCTAATGGCCGTCGACCCACGTGATTACGCGCCGATTTATGACATGTTGGCGAAGCGGTATCCAGCGGCTCAGTCACACAATTGAAGAGTTGCTGAATCAAGTTCAGCATAGTGGATGATACTAATACCGCAGTCCTAAAATTGATTCAGGACCTCCATCGGGTCAAAAAGAAATCGCTAGCGTGCCTCTTCGTCGACAACGCCGGATTCATGCGCCCGGTGGACGATATAGGCGCGGATATTGTTAAGGTCTTCGTCATTGACCTCCGCGCCAAAACCTACCATGCCAATATCTTCCAGCGCGCCATCGCGGGTAATGAGAAACCACAGGTCTTCTTCAGATAAGGCTGCCGCATAGCGCAGGTCTGGCAGTACGCCGCCGGAGACCGCCGTGGGGCCATGGCAATTGCCGCAGTAGCGTTCGTAGACCACATGGCCGCGGGCAACCTGGTCGTCTGTTCCAAAGGGTTCAGGCGCTGTGCTTGCCGCGCGGATGAGCGGTTCTTTAGGCGGCAATTGGGCATCGCCGCCAAGCTTGTATACCAGGACCCGGCTGCGGTTGACTTGCGGGCCGCTGTCGAGGTGGGAGAGTTCGCCAAGCGCCAGCGGCATCGTCCCGCCCCAGCCAGCGACGACGGCCACATATTGCTCGCCGCCCACGTCAAAGGTCACCGGCGGAGCGACAACGCCGGTTTGCGCGTCCATGGACCATAAAACCTCGCCCGTGCGGTCATCATAAGCCGCGAAATCCCCTTTACGATTGCCTTGAAAGACCAGCCCGCCAGCAGTGGCTAATACGCCGCCATTGTAAATGCCGCCATGTTCGACGCGCCATACTTCCTTTTGGGCCACCGGGTCCCAGGCTTTCAGCTGGCCGGTGGCGGCTTTGCGGATGCTGTCGCGGATGTCTTGCTGGGGCGGCAGGGCAATGGCGTGCATATCAACGCCGAAATTGGGCGACAGGTTTGAGACTTGGAAGTCTTTATCTGGCACATAAGGGAAATTCATATCCTGCGCGGGGATATAAACCAGGCCAGTATCAGGCGAATAGGCCATTGGGTGCCAATTGTGGCCGCCAAGCGGGCTAGGAAAGCCCACATAAGGCGCGCCGCCTTTGCCTTCATGGTACAGCGCTTCGGGCACGATATTGGGCCGCCCAGTTTCTAAATCAACGCCCGTGGCCCAGGTAACTTGAACGAACGGCTCCGCGCTGAGCAGCGTGCCGTCCCGGCGGTCCAAGATATAAAAGAACCCGTTCTTGGGCGCCTGCATCAAGACGGGCCGCATTTCGCCGTCAATCTCAAGGTCAGCCAGGATCATTTGCTGGGTGGCGGTGTAATCCCACTGGTCGCCTGGCGTGGTTTGATAGTGCCAAACATAGTCGCCCGTCGCAGGCCGCAGCGCCACAATGGAGGAGATAAAAAGATTATCGCCGCCGCCCGGGGAGCGCTCAGCGATATTCCACGGGCTGCCATTGCCCACGCCCACATAGAGCAGATCAAGCTCGGGGTCATAGGTCATGGAGTCCCAAACGGTGCCCCCGCCGCCGACTTTCCACCATTCCCCGTTCCAGGTTTTGGCGGCCATTTCCATGGCGTCATTTTCAAAGCCGTCAGCAGGATTGCCGGGCACGGTAAAGAAACGCCAGGCCTGCTCGCCCGTGGCCACATCATAAGCGGTGATATAGCCGCGCACGCCAAATTCCCCGCCGCCATTGCCGATGATGACCTTGCCGGCTGCCACGCGCGGCGCGCCTGTCACGGTGTAGGCTTTTTCCCGGTCGGTGATGGTGTCGACTTCCCATAAGACGCTGCCATCGGTTGGGCTCAAGGCAATCAGCCGGCCATCGAAGGTGCCAACAAACAGTCTGCCATCATCATATGCGACCCCGCGATTGACGACATCGCAGCAGCCTTTGACAGCCCAGACACCTGGGACTTCAGGATCGAACTGCCACAGCATCTCGCCGGAGACGACGTCAAAGGCCTGCACTTTTGACCAGGCGCTGGTGGTAAACATGACGCCGTCCACAATGATCGGGGTCGCTTCCTGCCCGCGCCGGGTGTCAAGGTCTGCATACCACGCAAGGCCTAGGTCACTGACAGTATCTTGATTGATTTGGGTGAGCGGGGAGAAGCGCTGCTCGTCATGGGTTCTGCCATGCAGTCGCCAGCTGCCATCAAGCTTAGTTTCCTGCTCGGTATGCGCGGGGTTTTCGCCGCAACTGGCCAATAGCAGACATATCAAGACTGCAAACAGCCGCATCGGGCCTCTCCCTTGTATGTTTTTGAACAATTTACTTTAGGGTTAAAGCAATCACACGTAGCGATGGCCGTCAAGCATCTTTACGGCCGCACGTACGCGCTAACGAGAGACTGGGTCGCTAGCGATCGTCTGTTCTTGCAAAGGCTCCTGCGCGCCGGGGCGCTCATAGGGCGCAAAGCGCGTGGGCGCCTGATCCACGGTCATGAGCCCGCTTTCCGTGATTTTCATGATTGCAAGCGTGCGCTCTGTAATCCCGCTTGGCAAAATGCGCAGCAGGCCAGAGGCGCCATTATAGCCTCGCTCAGCGAACAGTCGTGCGGGGTTAAACACGCTTGGCGCGCCTGTCCTATCGCGGGCGGCCATCGCTAAGATCGACATCGCGTCATAGGCCGCTGCGGCCAGGGGCGGCGGGCTTTCGCTATAGCTATTTAGGTAGCGCTGCGCAAACTGCGGACCTGCCGCTGGCGCTGCGGTGGCAAACAGGCCGCCATGGAGCGCTGGCTCGCGGCTTAGCCCAGGGTCATTCCACAGGCCAGTGCCCAGGAACTGGATTTCTTCTTCATCAACGGAATAGACATTGAGCAGCGGCGCGAGCGCCCGCAGTATTTGGCCGCCTTCTGCAATTAAGATGGCATCATAGGCTGGCTGGCCAAAGGTATCGATGTTGCGGATGTAATCGAGATAATCGAGCCCCATGGGGTCATCGAGCTGCGTCAAAAATTCTCGCTCTGCTGCGACTTCCGCTTCGCGCTTATAAAATTGCGCCACCCGCCGGGCGGGGATGTCGAGTTCTCGCAGGGACCGGGGATAACGCTCGCTGACAGTCACATTAAATAGCTTTATGGGCTCGAGGGTGTCTTCTTCCGCGTCGCGCTGCTCTGTTCCAAAGGCTATATTGCCTTCGATGGGTGCGGTCTCATAAGTTGGCTCCGGAAAAACAGAGGGCTGGCCGGGCACGAGCGATGCAAACACGCGGCTGCGGCTATGTTGCGCAAAGGCCAGTTTGCGCGCTTCGTAGCGCTCTTCTTCAAGCGCATTGAGCGCGCGCAAGGTTGCATCTGCGGCGATGGAGACCCGGCTGCCATAGATGTCATCGGGCAAAATCATGCCAATGCGCCGCGTCTCCAATGCGCCTGCCACATGGGCCAGGACGCGGGCGACTTCCTGTTCCGGCTGCTGGCCAAGTAAAATCGCGCCAGCGGCATTGGCCGCCATATCGTTTGAGAAGGATAAGACGGGCACGCCGCGTTCAAGCATAACGGGCGCGAGGGCCTGCGCGGTGTCTGAAAAGAGGGGGCCTATCACAGCAGTGGGCGCGAAGTCCTCCACAGTCTGCACGAGGAAAGCGCGGCTTTCCAATGCAGCGTTGCTGCCCGCGCTATCGAAGAACTGCAGCGCAATACGGGGGTCAGCGGCTTGAAAGAACGCCAGCTCAATGGCTTTGGCCATGGCATCGCCCAGCCGCGCCTCTGGCCCGCTCAGCGGCAGGACGGCGGCAATGCGGATGTCATCTTGAGCATTTTGCTCTCGGTTTTGCGCGTTGTCCAGCGTCGGCGCAGCATTGGGCATTGCAACGCGCGGACCGGAAGGCGCTGGCTGGGTGCAGGCCGCGGCCAGCACACAAAGGAAGGCAAGGCAAGAAAAGCGTTGGATCATAGCGATAACCTTGCCCGCCGGGCGCTGAATGTGCAAGCCTGAGGCCATGGTTGCTCGCCTTTCCCTTTCTCTTGATCCGGCAGATTTATCGCCTGGTCTCTACCTTGTTCCAACGCCGCTTGGCAATCTTCGCGACATAACCTTGCGCGCGCTGGAAACGCTCATGGGCTGCGATGTGCTTTTGTGTGAAGACACGCGCATGACGGCCAAATTGCTGCGCCATTATGGCATCGATGCGGCAGCTCAGCGTTATGACGATCATGCCAGCGAAGGCCAGCGGCGCATGGTGCTGGACCGGCTGGAGAGCGAGGCTGTCGCGCTGGTGAGTGATGCTGGCACGCCGCTGATCAATGATCCCGGCTTCAAGCTGGCCCGCGATGCCCTTGCAGAGGGGAAGGCTGTCCATGCGCTGCCCGGTCCAAGCGCGCCGATCTTGGCCCTTACTCTGTCTGGCCAACCGACTGATACATTCACCTATGGCGGCTATTTGCCAAACAAAGCTGGCGCCCGGGCCAAGGCCTGCGCCCGCCTGGCGCAAATTTCCCATACGATTATTGTGTTTGAAAGCGTGCACCGCGTCGCCGCTAGCCTTGCCGACTTAGCCCAGGCCATGGGCGAGCGCCCCGCTGCTTTATGCCGCGAGATGACCAAGGTGTATGAAGAAGTAGATCGCGCGCCGCTGAACGATTTGGCTGCGCGCTGGGCGGAAAGGCCTGCCAAGGGCGAGTTTGTTATTGTTATTGGCCCGGGCGGGGCGGAAGAAAGCGTCGATATCGACACATTGCTAGCCCAGGCGCTTGCAGCAGGCCAGAGTGTGAAAGAAGCCGTGCAAAGCGTAACCGCGCAAACCGGCGCCCCGCGCAAAGCGGTGTATCAAGCAGCGCTCGCCCAGCGTGATGCCTGCTAACGCGCGCCAGGCCCGCGAGGCGAAGGGCAGGCGGGCCGAAACGCTGGCCGCTTGGTATTTGCGGCTCAAAGGCTACCAAATTCTCGAGCAACGCTACCGCAGCCCTGTGGGCGAGATTGATTTGATTGTTAAACGCGGCAAAACCCTGGTGTTTGTCGAAGTCAAAGCCCGTGCGAGCCTGCAGCAGGCCATTGAAGCAATTACCGCGCGCCAGCGTGAGCGTATCCTTCGCGCGGCCGCGTATTATGCCGCAAGGCAACCAGCGTTCGCGCGCTTTCAGCAGCGTGTTGATGCACTGTGCCTTGCCGATGGGCGCTGGCCGGTGCATATGCACAACATCTGCCCCGGCTAGGGGCGCGCGCAGACCTCATCGACAAGAAAGACTGGCCCATGAGCTTGAAAATCGGCATCCAAATGGACCCTATGCAAGGCCTCCATATTGAAGGCGATTCCACCTTCGCCTTGGCTTTGGAAGCGCAAAGCCGCGGCCATGCTTTATTTCATTATTTGCCGGATCACCTTAGCTTGAACGAGGGCCTGGTCGAGGTGCGCGCCAGCGCTATGACGGTGCGAGACAAAGTGGGCGATCATGTGACCATGGCGCCAGTAGAGCAGATGCCCTTGGCAGACATGGATGTGGTGCTCATGCGCCAGGACCCACCCTTTGATATGGCCTATATCAGCGTGACCCATATATTAGAGCACGCGATGGATGACGTGCTGGTGGTCAATAACCCCACAGCTGTGCGTAACGCCCCGGAAAAACTGCTGGTCACGCACTTTAGCGATCTCATGCCGCCAACCCTCATTAGCCGGGACCCTGCAGCCATTCATGCGTTTCGTGATCGCCACGGCGATATCATCGTCAAACCGCTGCACGGCAATGGCGGTGCCGGCGTGTTCCGAATCACTGAGGCGGACGAAAACCTCAATTCCTTGCTGGAAATGTTCGATGGCCTATACCGAGAGCCCTTTGTGGTGCAGCGCTATTTGCCGCAGGTGCGCGCAGGCGATAAGCGCATCATCTTAATCAACGGCCAGCCCGCTGGCGCCGTCAACCGGGTGCCGGCGGAAGGCGAAGCGCGTTCGAACCTCCATGTTGGCGGCAAAGCGGTTGCAGCCGAATTGACCGAGCGCGAAGAGTATATTTGCGGCGCTATCGGTCCATTTTTAAAAGAAAATGGCCTGGTTTTCGTGGGCATTGATGTGATCGGGGACTATCTCACCGAGATCAATGTGACCTCCCCCACAGGCCTGCGCGAGATAAAAAGTCTTGGCGGCCCAGACCTGTCGATTGATATTCTTGATGCGATTGAAGATACCGTCGCGGCGGGCTGAGTTGAACCGCTAGCGAAACGGCCTGCGCAAAAGTGACACTGCGCAATCGGCCGCAGTCGGCTATAAAGGGTGCGTTAAGACTCCTCCTGGCAGTTTAAGTTGCGATGCGTTACCTCACCCCTTGCTTTCTCTTGATGTTGATGCTGGTTTTGCCTGGCGCGAGCCCGGCAAATGACCCCCTTGCGCGCGGCGAAGAGATTGCGCGCGAGGCAGAGCGCCGCGACAAGGGTTTTGTGGATTCGATTTCTAGCGTTGAGATGATTTTGACCGATAGCTCCGGCGGGGAAGCCCGGCGTTATTTGACGATCAAAACTTTTGAGCGCGAAAAAGCGGGCGATGGCCACAAAAGCTTGGTCATCTTTCATGAGCCACTGGACGTAAAAGGCACGACACTCCTCACCCATGGAGAGATTTTTGAAGCCGACCAGCAATGGCTTTATTTGCCAGCGCTCAAGCGCGTAAAACGCGTTCCGTCGTCCAACAAGGCTGGCCCATTCATGGCGTCAGAATTTTCCTATGAGGATATGCTCCCGCCCGAAGTAGAGCGCTACACTCATCGCTATTTAGGCGAGGTGCGGTGCGGTGATATGCGCTGCTTTAAAATAGAACGCACGCCCAAAGACAAAGACTCAGGCTATGATAAGCAGATCGCTTATCTCGATGCCGAAGAATACCGCCTGCAGCGGGTTGACTATTTTGACCGTAAGCAGACGCATTTCAAAACGCTGTTTTTCAAAGACTACGTTCAGTATCAAGATCGCTTTTGGCGCGCAGAGAGCATGACCATGGTCAACCACCGCTCTGGTAAAACGACATATCTTATCTGGGGCGCTTTTGCGTTCCAGAATGGCTTTACCGACGCTGACTTTTCGCGCGTTGCCATGCGCCAATGATCACCGGCCAGCCAAGCCTATTGAGTTGCGAAAAGCGTCATAATCGCGTAACTAACTACAAGATGTAGTAGATTTCCGTTTAATTTTAACAATTTGTTTAAGAGCCGGAAAGGGCCAGTGCGGCACCAATGGTCCCCGCCTGCAGCAGTCATCATAAGAGCCCCCGTTTGACACGCAAAATGTGCGCCCTCGTTAGTGCCTTCAGCGCCGCACTCCTTTGGAGGTTCCTGGCGGCGCATGTCCCACGTCTTATCATGGCCGGTGTTTTTACCTTCACGAGCTCTGCCGCAATTGCTGCCCTGCCGACCATTGAGAACCTGCGCGCTGGTAGCCATGAAGACTATGTCCGCCTCGTCATTGAGATGTCGGAAACATCGACGCCAGATATTGTGCGGCATGTGGATGGCTTTGCGATTTTCTTTGACGGTGTGGATGCAGCCAACGAAACGCTGCTTGCTTCCGCTGGCCCGCTCACCGCGCGCATCCAGCGCAGCATGGCAAATTTGACCGCCGTTTATGTGGAAGGGGTCACCGGCGCGGAGCCGAAACGCTATTTCACGCTGCCAGCCCGGCAAGGCGGCGGCATCCGTATGGTGCTGGATTTTGAACCCCGGCCCTATGGCGATTTTGTGGAGCCAAGCGCGCTTGCAGCCCAGCTTGGCGGGAACGGCAAACGCGTGCCGCGGATGCGCAAAATTGAATGGACTGTCTCCCAGCGCGGCAAACGGCAGGTGGTTGCTGACTTAGGCGAAGACATTATGGCCAGCGCGCCTGATGCGCCGCTACGCCGGGAGAAGCGACCGCCGCCGCCAGTCAGGGCCATTCTGCCGGACTTCAAAGGCCGCGAGCGCAAGCTCAATCAGCTGGCCTTTTATGGCTATGTGGAAGGCGAAGCGCGTCCCTATCTGCAGCAATCCGCCGATGGCGACCGCGACCGTGTGACCGGCTCCATTGCCATCCAGCCAACGCTGGAATGGCAGGTCTCAGAAGGGCATGCCTTTAAAATCACAGGCTTTGGCCGTTTTGATGCCGCCGATGATCGCCGTACGCACGCTGAGATACGCGAAGCGAAATATACCGGCCAAGTCGGCGACCTACAAGTCACCGCAGGCTTCGATACGCTGTTTTGGGGTACGACCGAATCCTTCCATCTTGTCGATATCATCAACCAGATTGACGGCGTTGAAGACATTGACGATGAAGACAAGCGCGGCGAACTCATGGTCGCTGGCAGCTATGTTACGCCAGTCGGTACATTCTCCGCCTATGCCATGCCGCTCGCTCGCCAGCGCACCTTCCCTGGTGTCGATGGCCGCCCGAACGGTCCCCTGGTCGTTGATATGGACCAAGCGCTTTATGCAGGCAGCGATGACCCATGGCATTTCAGCTTTGCCGGGCGCTATTTCGGCAGTTTTGACATGGTCGACATAGGGCTGAGTTATTTCAATGGTATCGCCCGCGACCCACGCTTTACTTTCGGCTTTGATGACGATGCGCCCGCCCAGGCGGTCTGGATCCCCAATTATGATGAAATTCAGCAGGTCGGCGTTGATGCGCAGATCACCGCTGGGCCGCTCTTGTTAAAAGGTGAAGCCATTCACCAATGGAGCGATTTTGGAGATTACACCGCCTTTATCGCTGGCTTTGAGTACACGATGTTTAATTCAATCGGCGGCGCGGATATCGGCGTCTTGAGCGAATTTTTATATGACGACCGCGGCGAGAACGCGCCCCAGCCGTTTGAAGAAGATGTCTTCGTGGGCGTGCGTGCGGGCTTTAATGATACGTCTAATACAGAAGTGCTCGCCGGCGCCATTATCGATCTTGACGGCGATGGCACCTTTATCAATGTGGAAGCCTCGACCCGGCTTGGAGAGAAATGGCGCATCTCGCTTGACGCGCGTATTTTGACCCAATCAAACGAGCCATCCGCCTTCCAGCCCTTCCAGGATGACGATTTCGTTCAGCTGCGGGTCCAGCGCTACTTTTAATCCAGCGCGTATCTGCCTAAGCTGCCGCCATATGCAATGGTGGGGGCGCGCCTAAATGGTCGCACAGCTCAGGACGATGGCCTTTGTCGGGATTGATGCCCGGCCCGTGGACGTTCAGGTGCATGTCGCGAGCGGTATGCCCGCTTTCGCCATCGTCGGCCTGGCTGATAAGGCGGTGGCGGAGAGTAAAGAGCGGGTGCGTGCGGCCTTGGGCGCCGTAGGGCTTGCCCTGCCGCCTAAGCGCATCACTATCAATTTAGCGCCCGCCGACCTGCCAAAGGAAGGCAGCCATTTTGATTTGCCAATTGCGCTTGGTCTTCTGCTCGCGCTGGATGTGCTCGACCCGCAAGATTTAGCGCCCTTTGTGGCCTTGGGGGAATTGGGGCTCGATGGCGCCATTCGGCCCGTCCCAGGCGTGCTGCCCGCCGCGGTGGCTGCCAATGGCGATAATAAGGGGCTCATCTGCCCCGCTGAGCAAGGCCCCGAAGCTGCCTGGGCTGGGGAGTTGCCGGTCCTAGCAGCTGGACACCTCATGGCGCTGATCAACCATTTTAAAGGCCGCCAGCTGCTCAGCCAGCCCGAGCCGGTGGTCGCCCCGCGCGCCCAAACCACGCGCGACTTAAAAGACATCAAAGGCCAAGAAAGCGCCAAGCGAGCGCTGGAAATTGCAGCAGCGGGTGGGCATACCCTGCTCATGTGCGGCCCTCCTGGCGCCGGCAAATCTCTGCTCGCGGCGGCCATGCCTGGCATATTACCAGATCTCTCGCCTGCTGAAGCGCTGCAGGTTTCCATGATTTCGTCCATCGCTGGCGAGCTGACGGGCGGTATGATCAATCAGTCGCGGCCCTTTCGCACGCCGCATCACTCCGCCTCGATGGCCGCGCTCACGGGCGGCGGGCTGAAAGTGAGGCCAGGGGAGGTGTCGCTCGCCCATTGCGGGGTGCTGTTTATGGATGAGCTACCTGAATTTCAGCGCAGCGCGCTCGACGCTCTGCGTCAGCCCCTGGAGACGGGCCAGGTCAGTGTCGCCCGGGCCAATGCGCATGTGACCTTTCCCGCGCGCTTTCAATTGATCGCCGCCATGAACCCCTGCCGCTGCGGCCACTTGGCTGATCCAGAGCTGGCCTGCACCAAAGCCCCCAAATGCGCCCTGGATTACCAATCGAAGATTTCAGGGCCCATGCTGGACCGGATCGATCTGCACATTGATGTCCCGCCTGTCTCCGCCGCAGACCTCACCCTGCCGCCGCCGAGTGAGGGAAGCGAAGACGTGGCCGCCCGGGTAAACGCCGCTCGCGCCATCCAAAGCGCGCGCTATGAGGGTCAGGGTATTCACACGAACGCCGAGGCTGATGGCCCTGCGCTGGAAGAGGCAGCAGCGCTGGATGACGCTGGCCGCACGCTCATGGAGAGCGCCATCGGCCAGCTGAAGTTAACCGCGCGCGGCTACCACCGGGTGCTGCGCGTGGCGCGCACGCTGGCTGATCTGGCCGGCGACGAGGCGGTGAGCCGGGTCCATTTGGCTGAAGCGCTTGGCTACCGCCGTGTGCGGCCGGTTGCTTAGGCGCGTAATGCCAAAACTCACCTGGCTCTTGCCCTATCTGCGTCCTGCCCCGCTCGCTGTGTTCTTTTTAGGGCTGTCGTCTGGATTTCCGCTGGCGCTGGTGCTGGCGACGCTCACCTATTGGCTCTCAAAGGAAGGCGTGGATAAAAGCACCGTGGGTTTATTCGCGCTGGCGACTTTGCCCTACGCTATCAAGTTCTTATGGTCGCCTTTTATCGACCGTATGGCGCTGCCAGTCTTAACCAGCTTTGGCCAGCGCCGCAGCTGGCTCTGGCTTCTCCAAGCGCTGTTGGTGGGCGCTTTGGCTGGGCTCGCGCTGTCTGACCCGGCCAATCATATTGAAAGCACCGCGCTCTGGGTGCTCCTTGTCGCTTTCCTCAGTGCTAGCCAGGATATCGTCATCGATGCCTACCGCATTGAAATCCTCAGCGATGACGAGCTGGCCTATGGATCAGCCACCATCAATTTTGGTTACCGAACAGGCCTCCTCGTCAGCGGCGCGGGCACGATTTTGCTGTCCACCTATGTGGGCTGGCCCGCCGCTTATATGCTCACGGCCTTGATGGTTCTTCCCGCAGCCATCACGGTTATGATCATTGGCGAGCCGCAAAGCCCAGCGCAACCTGCCGTCGTTGACGAGCAGGCGGGCGGCTATTTTGAGCGCACGGTGCTCGCCCCGTTTAAAGCGTTTTTGCGCATCGAAGGCGCTGTGCTCATCTTGGTCTTTGTGGCGATCTATAAGATCGGCGATGCGCTTGCCAATACGATGGTGTCCCCGCTGGTGGTGGAGCTCGGCTTTACGGATCAAGACGTGGTGTTTGCCAATAAAGTGGTGGGTTTTTGGGCGCTCATCGCTGGCACGGCGCTTGGCCCGCCGCTGCTTAATGCGCTAGGGATGGCAAAGGCTTTGTTTGTCACTGGCGTGTTCATGATGGTCACCAACATTGCCTTCGCGCTCCTGGCGACGATGGGTAACAATGTGCCTATGCTGGCAGCCGTGGTTGGGATCGAGAATTTCGCGAGCGGCGCCGGGCTCGCGGTGTTCACCACTTATATCTCCGGCATCTGCAACCTCTCCTTCTCTGGCACACACTATGCCCTGCTCTCCTCGCTCGCGGTCATCGGGCGCACCTTTGTGGCGGCCACAGGCGGCATCATCGCAACAAGCGTTGGCTGGGTATGGTTTTTTGTGATTACGACGGTAGCCGCTCTGCCAGGCATGGCACTGCTCTACATGCTGTGGCAGCGCGGCTATACCGGTGACAGCGTGCGTGCGCGCCCACAAGCCGGTAAAGGCCGCGTCCCTGTTTCAAAAAACCAGGTGATGTTGTTGTCTGCGCTCATCGCCGCTGTTTTGGCGGCCACCGCTTGGCGGTATTTGCGGTAAAGCCATAGAAAAAACGGATTTCGCGCGTACACTCTTTCTTCATAAGCTGTGTAAAAAAGGCCATAAACCAGTTTAAAATAGCCTGACATGTCACAAATCTGACCAACATTGCGCTTAAGGACCTGCGCTCATGAGCGATGCCTTTTTGACTTCGACCTTAGTAGCGGCTGATATGCTGGCAGATGCACCGATATATGCGCGGGCCGGGACGCTGGATGTGCGCCTTGCGACATCGCAAGCGGAAATTACGGCGGCTCAGGCCCTGCGCTATAAGATTTTTTATGGTGAGATGGGCGCTGAGCCGGACCTGCGATCCAAAGCGGAACGGCGCGACATCGATGATTATGATGCGATTTGTGATCATTTGCTGGTCATCGATCATAGTCATCCTGATCGGCCTGAAGTGGTGGGTACATATCGCCTGCTGCGCCAAGTGACAGCCCAGCAGCACAGCGGGTTTTATTCCGCCAGTGAGTATGATCTCACGCCGATCTTGTCTGCGACGTTTCAAGAGCGCATTGGCGAGGGCAAGCAACTTTTAGAGCTTGGCCGCTCCTGCGTCTCTAAAGAACATCGCACCGCCGCGACTATTACGCTGCTCTGGCAAGGCATAGCCTCGTATCTGCGCCAGCACTCCATTGGCTATATGTTTGGCTGCGCAAGCTTTGCTGGCACGCAGCCTGAGGAGCATGCCGTCGCGCTCTCATACCTCTATCACAATCACTTGGTACCGCAGGATTTGTGCGTGTCTGCTTTGCCTGAGCGCTTTGTGGATATGAATATGCGCGCGCCCGATACCTTCGAGGCCAGAAGCGCGCTGCGCTCTCTGCCGCCCCTCATCAAAGGCTATCTGCGTCTGGGCTGCTATGTTGGCAACGGCGCGGTCGTTGATCCGCAATTTAACACAACCGACGTGTTTATTCTCCTGCCCGTTGACCGCATCACCCGCCGATACTCTTCAAAATTTGATATTGAGACGGCAAGCAAGCCGCGACTGCATTAGACCGCCACGCCCAGCGAAACATCGCGTTTCGTTTTGACCCAGGGTGCCTTTATTTTGCCGCTTTTGGCGACAGCCGCGCGGAGCAGCGCCATAAAATATCCAATAAAATCAATAGAGAACAGGTTTGGCATGGCTCTTGCTGCTGTGTGCACAGTGAAGCAACAGCTCTGTGAATAAGGCTAAACCCATGCTTAAACTTGCCATTGCAGCCGCCGGTATTCTTTTGGCAGCCAGCGCGCCGTCTAGCGCCCGCGCTATGGAGCCTGCAGGGGCTCCATGTCCCGCAGCGGCGGACCTTGCTGCTTAAATCACTTCCGCTGCGGCAATCACAGCCAGATTCACAAGATCAGACATACTGGACGTCATAGCGGCGATTTCTACCGGCCGCTCCAGCCCAACAAGCAACGGCCCAATCACCCGGCTATCACCCACTTCTTTTAAGATTTTTGCAGAAATATTGGCCGAATGAAGCGCGGGCATGATCAGCACATTGGCTGGTCCTGAGAGGCGCGAGAAGGGATACAGGTCCATCATAGACCGATTGAGCGCCACATCAGAGGACAGCTCCCCTTCATATTCAAAATCGACGATTTGCGCGTCCAGCATTTCTACCGCCTCGCGCACATGGAGGGAGGATTCCATCGCTGGGCTGCCGAAGTTGGAATGGCTCAAGAAAGCAACACGCGGCTCATGACCGAGTTTGCGTACAGCTGCGGCTGCCTCGATGGAAATTTGCGCCAGCTGCTTGGCGGTTGGGCGTTCATTCACAGTCGAATCGGCAATGAAAATCGTCCGATTGCGGGCGACAACCACATGCATGCCAAACAGCTCTTCGCCTGGCCGTGTATCAATGGCCAGTTGCACTTGTTCAAGCGCTTGATGGTAGTGCCGCGTCACGCCAGTGACCATGGCGTCGGCTTCACCCTGCGCCACCAGGCAGGCGCTGAAGATGTTGCGGTCTTGGTTCACCAGGCGCTGGCAATCCCTGTAGAGATAGCCCTGGCGCTGCAGGCGGTTGTAGAGATAGTCCACCAATTCCGGCACAATCGCACTATCGCGGCTATTTTCAATGCGCAACTGCGGGCCTGAATAGCCCAATTTTTCAAGTTGTTCGCGCACCTTGTGCGTGCGGCCCACCAATACCGGTTCGCCGTACCCATCGGCTTGGAAATTAATGGCCGCCCGCAGCACTTTTTCTTCTTCCGCTTCTGCAAACACGACACGTTTTGGATTGCGGCGCACGGTGTCGTAAATCTGCGTCATGGTGGCCACGGTCGGGTTCAGCCGGGTTTTCAGCTCCGTGGTATAGCCTTCGATATCCAAAATGGGGCGGCGGGCGACGCCGGTATCCATCGCCGCTTGCGCCACCTTTGGTGGCACAAACTCAATCAGCCGCGGGTCAAAAGGGGCAGGGATAATATAGTCAGGCCCAAAGGTTGGCCGCGCGCCCGAATAGGCGGAGGCCACTTCATCTGGTACATCCTGGCGCGCCAGTTCTGCGAGTGCTTCTACAGCAGCGATTTTCATTTCTTCATTGATGGTCGTCGCACGCACATCAAGCGCGCCCCTGAAGATATAGGGAAAGCCGAGGACGTTATTAACTTGGTTGGGATAGTCAGAGCGCCCCGTTGCAATGATCGCGTCCGAGCGCACGGCGCGCACGTCTTCAGGGCTGATTTCTGGATCCGGGTTTGCCATCGCAAAGATGATCGGCTGCTCGGCCATCGCTTCGACCATCTCTTGGGTCACGGCATCTTTGACCGACAGACCGATGAACACGTCTGCGCCCGTCATCGCCTCTTGCAAGGTCCGCGTCTCAGTTTGCACGGCATAAGCGGATTTCCACTGGTTCATGCCTTTTTCGCGGCCCTGATAAATCACGCCGGTGCGGTCGCACATGATAATGTTTTGCCCAGGCACGCCCATGGCTTTAATCAGCTCCGCGCAGGCAATGGCCGCGGCGCCAGCGCCATTCATGACGATTTTCACATCTTTCATGCTGCGCCCAGTCAAGTGGACCGCGTTCATCAGGCCTGCGGCTGTAATGATGGCGGTGCCGTGTTGATCATCATGAAACACGGGGATGTTCATTTTCTCGCGCAGGCGTTGCTCTATGATGAAGCAGGCTGGGGCCGCAATATCTTCTAAATTGATGCCGCCAAAACTAGGCTCAAGCAGCGAAACACAGTCGCAGAATTTGTCCACATCCTCAGAATCGACTTCTAAATCAATAGAATCCACATCCGCAAAGCGCTTGAAGAGCACCGCCTTGCCTTCCATCACTGGCTTTGAGGCAATGGCGCCGAGATTGCCGAGGCCTAAAATGGCTGTGCCATTTGAAACAACCGCCACCAAGTTGCCCTTGGCGGTGTAATCATAAGCCGTGGTTGGGTCTTTTGCGATGGCTTCCACGGGCACGGCAACGCCAGGCGAGTAGGCGAGCGATAAATCGCGCTGTGTTGCCATAGGCTTGGACGCAATAATTTCAATCTTGCCGGGGCGGTTTGCGGAGTGAAACAGAAGGGCTTCAGTATCAGAGAATTTGGCTTGTTTATCAGACATGTTGAGCGGGGGTCCCATAAGCGCGGCGCGATGCGATGACTGCCCGTCCTATGCCTGTCTGACGCAAAAGAAAACAGTGATTGCCGGAAAAGTATGAGATTTGATCTGAATTGCTCTTTCGCCTCCATGTTTGCCAGTTTAATGGAGGAGCTATGGCGACCAGCACGCAGTCCAAATCTACCCAGAAAGGCAGCGGCCCAACCCCGATGATGGCCCAATATTTGGGCATCAAAAAGGGCCACCATGATTGCTTGCTCTTCTACCGGATGGGCGATTTTTATGAGCTGTTTTTTGATGACGCGGTCGCCGCGTCGGCCGCCCTCGACATCACCCTCACAAAGCGCGGCCAGCATGACGGTAAAGATATCCCCATGTGCGGCGTGCCGGTGCATTCCGCTGACAGCTATTTAGCGCGGCTGATCAAGGCCGGTTTTAAGGTCGCCATTTGCGAGCAAACCGAAGACCCGGCTGAAGCCAAGAAACGCGGCGCAAAATCCGTCGTTAACCGCGATGTGGTGCGGCTGGTTACGCCTGGTACCTTAAGTGAAGACACGCTGCTGAGCGCGCGCAAAGCCAACCGGCTTGCCGCCATCGCGGAGGTGCGCGGCGCGCTGGCGCTGGCCTGGATGGATATGTCCATTGGCGATGTCCACTATATGGGGACCAGCCAAGACCAACTGAGTGCTGACCTGGCCCGGCTAGAGGCCGCCGAGATTTTAACGCTGTCGCCTGATCAGGCTGACCAACTGAGCGACGGTGATAGCGTCGTCAGTAACCGCAGTCATAGAGCGCTATCGTCAAGCCAGGCCCATAAGGTCCTTCAGGAGGCGTACGGCGTTTCTACGCTTGCAGGCTTTGGGGATTTGCCGCGCGAGGTAACTTTGGCGCTTGGCGTGCTGATTGATTATGTGGCCGACACACAAAAGGATGCGCGCCCCCCGCTCGCCGCCCCCCGGCGCGAGGATGCAGCCGCGCATATGCGCATTGACCCGGCGACCCGGCGCTCGTTGGAGCTCACCCAGACCCAAAGCGGCCAGCGCAGCGGGAGTGTGCTCGCGACTATTGATGAAACGGTGACGGGCGCAGGAGCGCGCCTGCTTGGTGATTGGCTCGCTGCGCCCTCCTGCGATGTCGCAGCGATTGCAGCGCGGCAGGATATGGTAGCTTGGCTATTGGACGCGGTTGATGTGCGCGCCAATATCCGCAAAGCGCTGAAGGCCTGCCCGGATATGGAGCGCGCGCTTGGGAGGCTAAGCTTAGGGCGTGGCGGCCCGCGCGATATGTCTGCCATTGGGGCGGCGCTTGCGGCGGCGCGCACAATTTCTGACGTGATGGAAAGCGCAGCCGGCGGCCTGGTTAGCTTACCGGCCTTGGCTGCGGAATTAGAAGTGGGCCTGCGCGGTCATGCAGCGTTAGAAGATCGGCTCGAAGAGGCATTGGTACCTGATCCGCCCCTGCTGATGCGGGACGGCGGTTTTATCGACAGCGGCTATGATGAGAGCCTCGCGCATCTGCGCAGTTTAAGCCGTGAAGGGCGCCGCCATATTCTGAGCTTGGAAGCGGATTATAAAGCGCTGACAGATATTTCTGCGCTGAAGATTAAGCACAATAATGTGCTGGGCTATCACCTTGATGTGCCTGCGCGCTACGCTGATCCTTTGATGACCGCGCCGCATAACGCGACCTTTATTCATCGCCAAACACTGGCGAGCGCGGTGCGCTTTTCAACCGAAGCCCTGGCGGATTTAGCAGGGCGCATCACCCGCGCGGCGGACGAGGCTCTTTCGCGCGAACTTGGGCTATTTGAGGAGCTGCGCACCTATGTGCTCAGCCATAGTGAACACTTGCGCGCTTGCGCGGCGGCCTTGGCGCATGTGGATTGTTTTGCAGCGCTTGCACACCTGGCCAGCGAGCAGCGCTATACGCGCCCAAAAGTGGATGACACGACGGCCTTTGCCATTGAAGGCGGGCGCCACCCAGTCGTTGAAGCAGCGCTCCAAGCAGATAATAAGCCTTTTATCGCCAATGACTGCGCGCTCAGCGAGAGCCAGCGTCTCTGGCTGCTCACAGGGCCCAATATGGCCGGTAAGTCCACCTTCTTGCGGCAAAACGCGCTTATTGCCTTGCTTGCGCAAACAGGCAGCTATGTGCCTGCGCGGCGCGCGCATATTGGCATTGTGGATCAATTGTTCAGCCGCGTTGGCGCGTCTGATGATTTGGCGCGTGGGCGCTCCACCTTCATGGTCGAAATGGTGGAAACCGCAGCCATCCTAAACCAAGCGGGCCCGCGCAGCTTTGTGATCCTTGATGAGATTGGCCGCGGTACAGCGACCTATGATGGCTTATCGATCGCCTGGGCAACGGCAGAGCATCTGACTAAAGTTAGCCAGTCCCGCGCGCTCTTTGCCACGCATTATCACGAGCTCACAGCGTTGACCCAGCAATATGACGCCGTGGCCGCCTTTTCCATGAAGGCACGTGAGTGGGAGGGCGATTTGATCTTTCTGCATGAAGTCGCGGCCGGCGCGGCGGACCGCAGCTACGGGGTTCAAGTCGCAAAGCTTGCCGGCATGCCAAAACCAGTCGTTGAGCGCGCTCGCGATATCCTCGCCCGGCTGGAAGATGGCGCTGGCGGCGCCGGCGCGCCAAAGGCGGCCGCTGGCGCAGTGCTGGATGATTTGCCGCTTTTCACCCAGGCTCCTGCGCCGCCTCAGCCAAGTGCGCCGCCGGCCCTATACGTTGCCCTAGAGCAGCTCGATCCAGATGCGCTGAGCCCGCGCGAGGCTCTGGACGCGCTATACGCCCTTAAGGCACTCAAAGAGCAGGGCTGACAGCTTTGAAGTTCTGGCGCAGGACGCTCTTATCTCGTACATATGAGAGATGAATGCCCAAGCGACCATCCGCAAACGCGCCATCATCGATAAGCGGGCCTTGCGCGCCCAGCTGGATGCCGCTGCGCAAGGCGCCACCAAAGAGGCGCTGCGGGCAACGCTTTTAACAACGCTGAAACAGGCGAATGCAGCCGGACAAGCAGCCATCCGCACTTTTGCCGCCCAGCCAGAAACAAATGGCCGCAGCCTCGTCTTCGCGCATAGCTATTTGGTCGATCAGCTTATCGCGCTGGGGTGGGAGACCATTGTCCAGTTCATCGCGCCGCTGAGCAATCCAACCCAGGCCGAGCGCTTAGCCATTGTGGCTGTAGGCGGCTATGGCCGGCAGGAAATGGCGCCCTATTCCGATGTCGATCTGCTGTTTTTAACGCCCTACAAGTTAACGCCGTGGACCGAAACAGCGGTCGAGCACTTGCTTTATTTGCTCTGGGACTTGGGCCTGAAAGTGGGCCATGCCACGCGCTCTGTTTCAGAAATGATGTCGATGGCGCGTGACGATATCACCGTACGCACCGCGTTTTTAGAAGCGCGGCTGCTGCAGGGCGATGGCCCCACCTTTGCAGAAGCCAAAGCGCGCTTTGATAAGGATATCATCGCGCCCACCAAGGCCGATTTCATTGAAGAAAAACTGGCAGAGCGGGAGCGCCGCCACGAACGCATGGGCGATAGCCGCTTTGTCGTGGAGCCCAACATTAAGGAAGGCAAAGGCGGCCTGCGCGATCTGCAGTCGCTGTATTGGATTGCCAAATATGTTTACGGCGTGGATGCAATCAAAGAGCTGGTGGGCAAGGGCGTGTTCACCGCCAATGAATATCGCAGCTTCCGCCAGGCGGAGACCTTTTTGTGGAATGTGCGTTGCCACTTGCACTATCTCTCCGGCCGGGCGGAAGAGCGCTTGACCTTCGGCGTGCAGCAAGAGCTGGCCAGCGCGCTGCATTACACGGAGACGCGCGCTGGGCTTAGCGGTGTCGAGCGCTTCATGAAGCACTATTTTTTAATGGTGAAGCGGGTCGGCGATCTTACGCATATCTTCATCGCCCATCTGGCGCAAACGCACCGCAAAAAACCGCTTATCCGCTTGCCGCGTCTGCGCAAAGCCCGCACTGATCTTGATGGGCTAGACGTTATCGATCGCTGGCTGCGGGCCCCGGATGACACATATTTTGAAGACAAACCTGAGCGGTTTTTGACCATTTTCGAAGCGATGGACAAAACCCAGCGCGACATTCACCCAGATACACTGCGCCTGTTGCGCCAATCGCATAAACAAGTGAATGCCAAGCTGCGGCGCGATCCCTATGCGAACCAAGCATTTTTAAACTGTTTGGCCTCTAAAAATGACCCTGAACGCGTGCTGCGGCGGATGAATGAAACCGGTATTTTTGGTCGTTTCATTCCCGATTTTGGCAAGGTCGTCGCGCAAATGCAGTTCGACATGTACCATCACTACACAGTCGATGAGCACACCATCCGCGCGATTGGCTTGCTGTCCCAAATTGAGCGCGGTCTGCTTGAAGAAGACCACCCTATTTCAACGCGCATGATGCCCAAGATTGTCATGCGCCGGGCGCTGTATGTGGCCGTCCTGCTGCATGATATCGCCAAGGGGCGCGGCGGCAATCATTCCATTATCGGCGCGGATATTGCCAAGAAGCTTTGCCCGCGCCTGGGCATGAGCCCGGCAGAGACTGAAACGGTCGCGTGGCTCGTGCGTTATCATTTGCTCATGAGCCATTTCGCCTTCAAGCGCGACTTGGCCGACCCCAAAACGGTCGATGATTTCATTGCAGAAGTCAAAAGCCCTGAACGGCTGCGCTTGCTGCTCATTTTAACGGTGGTGGACATTCGCGCGGTGGGCCCGAAAGTATGGAACGGCTGGAAGGCCCAGCTGCTGGGGGATTTGTTTGCCAGCGCGCAAGAGGGCTTGGTTGCTGGCCATGCCGCTTTTGACCGTGATGGCCGCGTTGCAGCGCGCCAGCGCACTGTTCGCCGCCGCCTCAATAACTGGGACGATACACAATTTCAGGCCTTTGCTGGCCGCTTAGACGCGACCTATTGGCTGGCCGAACCCGATGATCTCATTGTCTCTAACGCAGTCTTGATGCATGAAAATGATCATGAGCCCGGCGTGGTGGCATGTAAATGGTCGGCGCGCCAAAGCGAAGATGTCACATACTTCACAGTCTATGCAGCTGACCACCCTGGTATCTTTTACCGCATAGCGGGCGCCTTGGCGCTTGGGGGGGCGAGCATTGCAGGGGCAAAAATTCACACGACGAGCGATGGCATGGTGCTGGATAATTTTATGCTGCAAAATGCAGATGGCGGACCGTTTGATGATGACGAGCGCTTGAAGCGCACGCGCGATAAAGTCATGTCGGCACTCAAAGGCAAATTGCGGCTGAAAGACCGCTTGGCTCAGCCGCCAGCACTGCAATCGAAAGTTGATCATTTTGAGGTCGAGCCTGTCGTGTTGATCGACAATGCTGCCTCAAACCGCTTTACCGTGATTGAAGTCAACGCTTTAGACCGGCCAGCTTTACTCTACCGTATCACCCGGGTGTTGTTTCATTCAAAAGTGACCGTGCGCTCGGCCCATGTGGCGACCTATGGAGAGCGCGCGGTGGATGTGTTCTACGTTACAGATCTCGTGGGCCAAAAGATCACCAACACAAACCGCGTGCGCGCCATTGAGCGGCGCATTTTAGATGCCTTGCAAGCAGTGGAAATCGCTGCCAAAGCTGCCTGAGGGGCTTTGGTGGAACACATGGCATGAGGCTTAGCCAATGAGCTTGGCGCGTTCAGCGCTTACGGTGAGCGCCATGACGATGGCCAGCCGCGTTGCAGGCTTTGCGCGTGATTGGCTCATGGCTCTAACGCTCGGCGCTGGGCCAGCGGCAGATGCTTTTTTTGTCGCGTTTAAGCTGCCCAATTTCTTCCGCAGGCTGTTTGCAGAAGGAGCGTTCTCTGCAGCCTTTGTGCCTTATTTCTCCGCCATTCATGCCCGCGACCATGCCGCTGGAGAGGCCTTTGCCCGCCGGGTCTTGTCCATTTTCCTCCCCGTTTTGGTGCTCTTCATCGTTGTTGTGGAGCTTTTCATGCCGGCTGTTGTTTACGGTCTCACGGGCGGATTTAAGGATGGAAACGCGCAAAAGCTTGCGCTCGCCATAGAGCTCAGCCGTTTGACGTTTCCATTTCTGGCGCTGATCTCTATCGTTTCGCTCTTATCTGGCATCTTAAATGGCCTTAGCCGGTTTGCTGCGGCTGCTGGTGTGCCAGTAGTTCTCAATCTGTGCTTGATGAGCGCCATGCTGCTAGCGCCTTTGCTTGGCAGTGCTGAGCCGCGCGATGTGGCGCGCTTTCTTGCTGCCGGCGTCACGATTGCTGGGATGCTTCAAGTCTTGATGCTGCTGGCCGCTCTGCGCCGGGCCGGCTTTGCGCTGCCCCTAGGCCGCCCAAGCTTATCGCCCAATGTGGTGAATATGCTCAAAGCGATGGCCCCAGCAGCGATTGGTGCTGGAGCAGTGCAGATTAATCTGCTCATCGATGTCCTACTGGCAACCCGCTACCTGCCGGAAGGCTCCATTAGTTACCTCTATTATGGTGACCGGCTCGTGCAGCTGCCCATCGGCGTGATCGGCGTCGCGGTTGGCACGGCGCTGCTGCCATCCCTCGCGCGCACGCTGAGCATTGGGGATGCGGCCCGCGGCAACCGGCTCATGAATACGGCTCTTGAAATGGTGCTGGTCATCACTTTGCCAGCGATGGTCGCGCTGATGACTGTGCCAGAGGTCTTCATCCGCATCTTGTTTGAACACGGCGCCTTTGAGCGCAGTGACACGCTGGCCACGGTACGCGCCTTGATGGCCTATGCTTGCGGGCTGCCCGCTTATGTGATGATCAAGGTGTTCACCCCTGGGTTTTTCGCCCGCGGGGACACCAAAACGCCGGTGCGCATCTCCATCGCTTGTTTGGTGCTCAACACAGCCCTCGGGGCCGCGCTTATGCAAGGCCTTGGGCATGCCGGCCTGGCACTGGCCACCGCGGCGGCGGCTTGGGTGAACGCGCTGAGCCTTTGGTTTGTTTTAGCGCAGCGCGGCCACTTTCGCCTCGATAGCGGTGCCATGCAGCGCAGTCTCCGCACCATTGCCGCGGCAGGCGTTATGGCCGCGGGTCTTTATGCCGTCACGCAGGCCGCCGCCGCCCCGCTCGGCAGCCATCCCATCGCCGCCTTGCCAACCCTGATTTGCATTGTTGTTATCGCTATGGCGCTCTACGTCATCGCGGGCACCCTTTTGCGCGCGTTTGACCTCGCCCGCGTCCGCCAAGCGCTGACCCGCCGCGGTTGACAAGATCATCGGCCCATGTCACGTGCCAGCCCTTGTTTTAATGGAATGAAATGATTGCGCATGATCCCGCAGCCCACCAACCGTGTGTTTTCCGGCGTTCAGCCGACAGGCCAGCTTCATCTTGGCAATTATCTTGGCGCCATCCGCAACTGGGTGGCTTTGCAGGCAGACTATGAGTGTTTGTACTGCCTCGTTGACTTGCATGCGATCACGGTGTGGCAAGACCCAGACGCTTTAACGGAAGCGACCTATGAAGGCGCAGCCGCGCTCATTGCCTCTGGCATTGATCCAGACACATCGATTGTGTTCAACCAAAGCCAAGTTGCCGCTCATGCCGAGCTCGCTTGGATCTTCAGCTGCGTGGCCCGCATTGGCTGGCTTGACCGGATGACCCAATTTAAGGACAAGGCAGGCAAGAACAAGCAGCGTGCGTCCGTCGGGCTATACACCTACCCCGTGCTCATGGCCGCTGACATTCTCACCTACCGCGCAACGCATGTGCCGGTGGGTGAAGACCAGAAACAGCATCTAGAGTTGACCCGCGATATTGCTGAGAAGTTCAACCATGATTACGGCGAAGACTTCTTCCCGCTTACCGAGCCGCTGATCCAAGCGGAAGGCGCGCGCATCATGTCGCTGCGCGACGGCACATCGAAGATGTCTAAGTCCGATCCGTCAGATTTATCACGCATTAATCTTACTGATGATGCTGACGCAATTGCTCGCAAAGTGCGCAAAGCCCGTACGGACGCAGACGGCCTGCCAAGCGACGCCGAAGGCCTAGAAGACCGGCCCGAAGCGCGCAATCTGGTCGACATCATGGCCGCGCTCCAAGGCGCCAGCCAAGAAGTCGTCTTACGCGACTTCGGCGGGCAGGGGTTTGCGGCTTTTAAAGACGCCTTGGCCGATGTCGCCGTGAGCCGCCTGAGCCCGATCACAGATAAAATGAACGCTCTTCGCGAAGACAAGGCTCACCTCAAAGCCATCCTTGCTCGCGGCGCAGACCGCGCCGAAGAATTGGCCGCCCCCATCATCAAAGACGTCAAAGAAATCGCAGGCTTTGTCCAGCGCTAATGGCGCGCTTTTGGGACCTTGCGGACTTTGCCCACATATCTCGTCGTCCTCCGGCTTGACCGGGGGACCCATGGTTACTCTGGGTTAACCGCATGGGTTTTGTTTATATCCTTGCAAGCCAGCCGCGCGGCACACTTTATATTGGCGTCACGAGTGATCTGGTTAAGCGTATGTATCAGCATAAGAGCAAAGCTGTGGACGGCTTTACAAAGCGGTACAGCGTTGGAATGCTTGTATATTTTGAGCAATT
>JBCCAR010000057.1:0-9414 GCA_039814715.1 Pseudomonadota bacterium | reverse complement strand
CTACCCCTGAGCTATACGCCCGCACCATCGTCAATCCGCTCGCTTTGTCGCCAAGCGGAGCGGCCCATTAACGCGGCTTTGTGTGGTGTGCAAGCGATTCGCGTCACTCGAGATGTGCAAACCATCGATTTTTCTGGGAAAGTACCGAACGTAAGAGAGCGATGGTCTTTACTGGGTGATGATACGTCAACCTGGCGCCCAGGCGGGTGGCAGGTCATTTCACAAGATGATGATGGCCACGTCTACGCCTTGATGCATGCCGACGGCTATGACGGATCGCATAAAAGCAGCGGCACGGAAGTCTGGGTGATTGATCCAGGCGAAAAGAAGATTGTGCGCCGGATCAAGTTGAAGACCCCAGGATGGTCCGTTGGTGTCTCAGCCGGGAAAACGCCTATGGTCGTTACAGCGAGCTTGGAAGGCTTTATGGACGTCTATGACGCAAAGACGGGGGAGCACCTTCGGCAGCTAGAATCAACAGTCGCATATAACCCTGTTGCGATGTTCCCGGCTCCGTAATGTCGGTATTTCTCATAGCGACACACATTGCACTGTGGGCTGTCGTCATTAGCTTGGCTGTGATTGTACTTGGGCTCATGCGGCAAGTTGGCACGTTGCTTGAACGTGTGTCGCCGGCTGGCATGTCTTCTGCACAGTCAGCCGCCCTGAAACCAGGCGACCGTGTAGACGATATAAAAACGCGGTCCGTCGCCGGAGATGAGGTCATCATTGGCGGCGCCCTTGAGCAGCGCGCGCAGCTTATCGTGTTCGTCTCTCCTATGTGTGACGTCTGCAAAGCAATAACGCCGCTTATCAAACAGCTTACCCTAAGCGGAGCGCAAAACCTCGTAACAACACTCGCGGTATCGACTGCGGACGGAGGCGACATGTCGCCATATGAAACCATAACTGGCGCCGCTTTGATTGACGCAAAAGATGTCGCGGCGACCTTTGGCGCCGTCAATTTGCCCCATGTTGTCATCATTCGCGAGGATGGCCGGCTACAAACCTCGGCGCCAGCGCCCGATCTACCTGCCTTTGAGACCCTTGTTGCCCCTTTAAATGCGGCGATGAGCACCCCTGAATTCCACGCCCAACGACTGGAGAGCCTGGTATGAGCCTGCTTGATAAAGCCACTGAACATATGACGCGCGCGATCGCCCGCGGCACATCTCGGCGCAGTTTATTTTCGATATTAGGAACGGCGTTGACAGGCGCCGCTGTTATGCCGCTCCTTCCTGTGTCGCGCGCAGAAGCGGCAGGCCCAGTCCGAGAAGCCAAGGACGGCTTAAACGAATTCGGCCTGGTGCCATCCAAGACCGGCAATCCGCAGGATCCAGGCGACCCAACCAGCTGCTCTTATTGGCGCTATTGCGCAATCGATGGATTTCTTTGCAGCTGCTGCGGTGGGTCAGCAAGCAGTTGCCCGCCAGGCACGGAAATGTCCCCCATCACTTGGATTGGCACCTGCCGGAACCCAGCCGATGGCCGTAACTACATCGTCTCTTATAATGATTGCTGCGGTAAAAGCGCCTGCGGCCGGTGTTTCTGCAACACCAACCAGGGCGACCGCCCGGTTATTCGTCCGCAAAAAAACAACGATATCAACTGGTGCCTTGGCACACAGTCCGCCGTCTACAGCTGCTCCACTGGCGTTTTGCTAGGGGTTGCATTCGATGAGTAAAGCTTTGCGCTTGGCAGCGATTGCGGCGACCAGTTTTATGCTCACGAGCCCATCCCAAGCAGAAGGGGAGGGTAAAGCGCTATATGCCCCATGCAAAGCATGTCATTTGGCGACTGGAAAAGGCGTCCCTGGCGCCTTCCCGCCGCTGAAGGAACAGATTACCGCCTTTGCGGCAACGCCTGACGGACGCACCTACCTCGCGCTAATTCTAAAACGTGGCGGGATTGGCCGGATCAAAGTTGAAGGCAAGACCTATGTTGGCGCCATGCCAGCACAAAGCCGCCTCAGTGCGGATCAAATCGCCATTCTCTTGAACTACGTCGTTACCGACATTGCAGGCGGCGAGGGCGTGGAAGCATTCACCGCAGAAGAGGTGACTGGCGCTATTAATGCGCACCCGAAAGCACGCGGAAAGGATGTCATTGGCATGCGCCCAGACCCAGCAGCGGCGGCGGCAAAAAAAACGGCGGCGCCTGGCCCGGAAAAGGCCGCGCCTGCGCAAATGAAAGAAGCCAAAGCCCCTGAAGAGGCACCCATGACATCTGATGACAAGCGCTGGGAAGCGCATTTAAAGGAGCGGGCGACAAAGTCCTGAATGCTTGATGCCCAGCTTAACCCACGTCACAGCGGCTTTATCAGCCGTGCTTTGGTTAGCGCTGCCAACCTTTGTGGCCGCCCAAGCGCCGCCTGGCGTAGCCCATGTCGGCAAGGCACGGCAGAATTGGATTTTGCAATGCCAGGGCTGCCACCGGGCAGATGCGAGCGGTACAGCGGAGACGACACCCGCGATGAACGGCATCATTGCAAAGTTTCTTAAGGTCCCTGGCGGGCGTGAGTTTCTTGTGCAGGTGCCAGGCGTTGCAACCGCGCCGCTAAGCGATGATGCCCTCGCAAGCCTGGTGAATTGGACGCTATGGACGTTCGATAAGGACAATCTTCCAGGCGATTTCGTGCCGTATTCGGCCAGAGAAGTCGGGGGGCTTCGAAAAAACCCTTTACGGGTCGATACAGACAAAAAACGAGCTGCGCTTGTGGCTCTCATTGAGCAGCTCGAAGCAAGGGAAACGAGCGCCGACAAGTAAGAACACGCGAAACAAAATGGTCACGGGAGGGAAACATGACCAAATTTAAATCACTTTTGTATGTGAGTAGTGCCATTGCGCTAGGGGCAACACCAGCGCTGGCGCAAGATGAAGCCACTGGCTCCATTTTTGCCGAAGAAATTTTCGTCACAGCGCAAAAACGCTCCGAGAATATTCAAGACGTCGGCATCTCAATCACCGCCTTTTCTGGCAACCAGCTGCAGGCCCTTGGCTACACCAATGCTCAGCAAGTAACGGCTCTGGCGCCCGGCGTCAGCACCATTCAGCCAAATGGCGAAGCGAACTATTCTATCGCTATTCGCGGTGTTGCGAACTCTGACTTTACAACCAACGTGGAAAGCCCCATCGCGATCTATGTGGATGATGTCTACATCAGCCAGACATCCGGCGCTGGCTTCCTCTTGTTTGACATGGAGCGGGTGGAAATCCTGCGCGGGCCGCAAGGCACCTTGTTTGGCCGCAACGCGACCGGCGGCCTAGTGAGCTACCAAACCGTTAAACCGAACGCCGACGAGTTTGAGGGCTTCTTCAACGTTCAATATGGCAGCTTTGAGCGCATTCGCCTACAAGGCGCAGCCAATATGCCGATCACCGATGAACTGTTCATGCGCATCTCTGCCATGACGCACCAGGGCGGCGGCTATGTCACCAACCGGCTTGATCCCAGCAACGACCTAAATAATGCCAACGAAACAGCTGGCCGCGTGCAGGTCCTTTGGGAGCCAACAGATACGTTCGACCTATTGCTCAACGCACGTTTTGGCGAACAAGACATCCGCACAGGCTTCTTTGAGTTTGCTTCGGCCATCAACCCTGATGGGCAGCTTACGCCTGGCGTGCCAATTCCAGAATTGGGCGGCTATGTCGATAATGACGGTGATGTGTTCGCTGGCGACTATAACCGCACAGGCTTCAACAAACTCGATACCTGGGGCACATCCGCCACCATGAACTGGGATGTGGGCTTTGGCACAATCACCAGCATCACCGATTTTCAATCTGTGAAGCGTAATTACATCGAGGATTCTGATGCATCGCCCGCCGATTATTTCAGCTTCTTCTTAACCACTGACTCTCAGCAAATCAGCCAGGAATTGCGTATTGCTGGAGAAAACGGGCCTTTGAAATGGGTCGGCGGCTTCTATTACCTCGATCTTGAGATTGATGATTCCAACGGCGGCATCACGCCTGAACTTTTCAATGCACTCGCAAGCGTAGGTGGCTTTGGCCCAGATGCGATTGGGCTGACCGTTGATGATCTCGGCTTCAACGGTATCCGTAGCCCCTACACAATCGACCGGAGCTCCTGGTCGCTATTCGGCCAGGTCGACTATTCTTTCACTGATCAGATCGACCTGATTGTTGGCTTCCGTTACATCAGCGAAGACACTGATTTCACCTACGACAACCGGCTAGCGTTCTTTGCGGATGACATCAACAGCGGCTTAGACCCACGCATTGTTGATATCGGCAGTGCGATTGATCCCATTCCAGCGATTGACGATAGCCGCAGTGATAGTGAATGGGCGGCGCGCGTCCAGCTTAACTATCAAGCCAATGATGACTTGTTGCTTTATGCGAGCTGGAACCGGGGGGTTAAGTCTGGGGGCTACAATGCGCCATTGCTTCCAACTCCGCCATTGCTGGTAGACGGAAGCACGGCTGTCCTTCCAGGCGGCGAGGTTATCGATGTGTCGTTTGTGACTTACGAACCCGAGAAACTTGATGCATTCGAAGCTGGCTTTAAATGGGACGTGATGCCCGGTGCGTTGAGGGTAAACGGCTCTGCGTATTATTATGATTACAAGAACGCCCAGGTGTTTTCCATCATCGGCCTTGATACCTTCACGGTAAATGCGGATTCACAGGTCAAAGGCTTTGAGCTGGAAATGACGGCAACACCAGTTGACGGCCTGGATATCAATTTGGGCATCGGCTTTATTGATGCAGAAATTGAGAATGTTCCCGGCCTCACACTGGACGTCGACTCCACAATCGGCGACATTACGGCGTTACTACCCGGCGCGACGGTATCACCGGTCCAAACCCCAAAATGGAACCTCAGTGGTTTGATCCGCTACGAATTCCCAATCGGACCAGGCAATATCGCTTTGCAAACCGACATGCAGTACCGCTCGCAGCATTTCTTTGCGCTTACCGGGCTACCGGCCGTCACGCAGGATGGATACTTCCTTGCAAACGCATCGATTGCCTATCTTCCAGAAGACGCCCCCTGGGATATTCGGTTCTTTGTCGAGAACCTGACCGATGAAGAATATGTTGTGCAGGCCTTTGACCTCTCCGGCTCCGTCTCAAATGGCGGCCTCTTCGGACTCGTGGAGCAGTATTATGGGCGCCCACGGATGTGGGGTGTTCAAGCGAACTTTAACTTCTAAAGTAACAGTGTGCCGGGCAGGGGACGCCTCCGCCCGGCCAGCATTGTTCGCTGGGTATCTTGATGTCAGAGCCTTTGATCCTTGAAGAGAGCAGCGGCGCTATCGCGGCGATTACCCTCAATGATCCGCGCCGGCTCAATATTCTATCGTCTGCTATGATGACTGCGCTAGCGCTTGCCATTGAGACATATGGCGACGACACTGCAACCCGCGTCATTCTCCTCAAAGCAAACGGCAAAGCCTTTTGCGCAGGACATGACCTGGGCGAGCTAAATGTTGATGGGGCGCCCACACCGAAAAAGCGCGCGCAGTTCGACCAGCTGTTTTCGCAATGTACGTCATTAATGCAGCTTATTGGGCAGATATCACAGCCGGTCATCACACTTGTTCATGGTGTCGCGACCGCCGCAGGCTGCCAGTTGGTTGCCAGCAGCGACATTGCACTGGCAAGCACCGATGCCAAATTCGGCCTGAACGGCATCGACATAGGCTTATTTTGTTCAACGCCAATGGTTGCCGCCAGCCGCGCAATGCAACCAAAGACATGCTTTGAAATGCTGGTCTCTGGCCGGTTCTTATCTGCTCAGGAAGCACAGCAATCAGGCTTGGTCACGCGTGTTGTGGCACCTGGAGCTCTGTTTGACGAAGGCGAGGCCCTGGCCGCGCGCATTGCAGATAAACAAGCCTCCGCAATTGCTCTGGGGAAGAAAGCGTTTTACGCTCAACTGGAAGCATCCATAGACGACGCTTACCGAACCGGCAAAGCCGCCATCGTGAAAAATTTGCTGCTCGCGCAGACGCAGGACCGGATTAGCGCGTTTAGGAATAAGAGGCACAAGCCCTAGCCTAAGCGACTCTTAGGGAGAGACTATAGATCATGACGCGACCAAGCTACGTATGCGGCCTATCGAGCGAACCATTGCTGGACACCACAATTGCTCAAGCATTTTTAGAAACGGTCTCTCGCTTTCCGGATCGGCTGGCGCTGGTCAGCCGTCATCAAGAGCTCCGTTACACATATAAAGAGCTGGCGGAGCGGGTCAACGCATTCGCCAAAGGCTTAGCCGGCCTGGGCCTGGTCAAAGGCGACAGGATAGGCATCTGGTCGCCCAACAATGCGGAATGGGTGATAACGCAGCTGGCAACTGCTCGGCTCGGCCTTATTTTGGTGAACATCAATCCCGCCTATCGGACGTCAGAACTAGACTATGCGCTAAACAAGGTTGGCTGTAAGGCCCTTGTTCTCGCGCACCGCTTTAAAAGCAGCGATTATGTAAGCATGATTGAAGAGCTTTGCCCCGAAGCGCCTACAGCAAAACCAGGCGCACTTGCGTCCAAGACAATACCGTCGCTTCAGACGCTGATCGTCATTTCCGATGAGGCTGTCCCTGGTATGTACCAGTTCAGCGAGATTGAACGCATGAACCAAGAAATGACTAACGGTCAATTGGATGATGTTACCGCTGATCTTGAGTTCGACGATCCCATCAACATCCAGTTTACAAGTGGCACGACTGGCCAGCCAAAAGGGGCAACGCTGACGCACCACAACATCCTCAACAATGGGTATTTCTGCGGCAAACGCCAACGCCTCTGCGAGACCGACAGTGTGTGTATTCCCGTGCCGCTGTATCATTGTTTTGGGATGGTTTTAGGGGTTCTGACTTGCATCACCCATGGCGCAGCAATGGTGTTCCCTGATGAAGCGTTTTCAGCGGACGCAGTATTACGCGCAGTCTCTCAAGAGCAGTGCACAGCGCTATATGGCGTTCCAACAATGTTTATTGCAGCGCTTGATCACCCCGAATTTTCCAGCTTTGACCTGAGCAGTTTGCGCACGGGCATCATGGCGGGGTCGCCTTGCCCCGTGGAAGTGATGAAGAAAGTTATCGCACACATGCATATGGAGGAGGTGACCATCGGCTATGGCATGACGGAAGTGAGCCCGCTGAGCTTTCAAAGCATGCCGGATGAGAGCTTAGAAAGACGGGTAGGGACTGTTGGCCAAGCGCACCCATTTGTCGAAGCCAAGATCGTTGATGAGGGCGGCCATATTGTACCACGCGGGCAGCAAGGCGAGATTTGCTTTCGTGGCTACAGTGTAATGCGCGGCTATTGGGAGGATAAGGAACGCACAAAAGAAGCTATCGATGATGCCCGGTGGATGCATTCCGGCGATCTCGCGACGATGGACAGGGATGGGTATGTGAATATCACAGGGCGCGTGAAAGACATGATCATTCGCGGCGGGGAAAACATTTATCCCCGAGAGATAGAAGAATTCCTTTATCGCCACCCGGATATTCAAGACGTACAAGTCTTTGGCGTTCCCGATGAACGATTTGGCGAAGAGGTTTGCGCGTGGATAAAAAGTACGAACCCTTCGCTACAAGACACTGATATTACTGAGTTTTGTACCGGAAAAATTGCCCACTACAAGGTCCCAAAACACATTCGCTTTGTGGATGACTACCCAATGACAGTCACCGGCAAAATCCAAAAGTTCATCATGAGAAATCAGATGGCAGACATGCTTGGCCGCAAGGCACAGACATCCGCTTAGTGAAATTTCAGCTTCGGACGGACCACCTGATTGACCTTTGCAACGATGATCATAAACGTGCCGCGTAGCCAGCCATGAATGGCTAACAAGTGCATGCGGTATAAGGATACGTACATGATCCTAGCTGCACGGCCTTCCACGCTCATTTTACCGCCAACGAGGTTGCCCATGAGCGTCCCAATAGCCGAAAACCGTGATAAAGACACCAACGACCCACGATCGCGATATACAAAGGGCTTTAAGGACTTACCCTTGATCATAGCGCAAATATTTTTAAAGACTGTATCGGCCATCTGATGGGCTGATTGCGCGCGCGGCGGAATAGGGCGCTCGGCGCCCTCCGGCAAGAAAAACGCACAATCACCAATCGCGAAAATACGCTCGTCATCAGCCGATTGCAGCGTTGGGCGAACCATCACTTGGTTGTTTCTATTGGTCTCTAGGCCACTGATATCCTTTAAAAAATCTGGCGCTTTTACGCCAGCCGCCCAAACCCGCAGCGCTGCGGGTATCACGCGGCCATCCTTCAAATGCATGGCATCTTCTGTAACCTGAATGACCTGCGCGTTGGTGCACACACTCACGCCCAACGCCTCAAGTTCGTAATGCGCAGCTTGAGAGACATGCTCTGGCAATGCAGGCAGGATACGATCTCCGGCCTCTAACAAAGTGACCTTGAGGCGTTGCTCGTCAAAAACCTCGAGGCCATAGTGTTTGAGCGCGCTTGCTGCGTTGTAGAGCTCAGCAGCGAGCTCAACCCCAGTTGCCCCGCCGCCAACAATAGCAACCTCGACATCTGCCTCTAGGCCAGGTGCGGCCATCATCGTTCGCGACACGCGCAGGCAGTTATTCAGCAGCTTTTGTCTAAACTTGTCGGCTTCGGCACGGCTTTCAAGAAACAGGCAATGATCAGCAACACCCTTGACGCCAAAATCATTTGCGATAGAGCCAACCGCGATCACAAGGTAATCATAACGAATGCGATGTTCGCCCATGATTTCATCGCCCATCTCATCCAAGATAGGTGCCACAATGACCTGCCTGCTTTCGCGGTCAATGTCTTTCAGGGTGCCTAGAAAAAACCGGTATTTATGCACATGGCCGTGCCCGCGGTAGCCCACTTCATCCAAATTGGCGTCCAAAGACCCAGCGGCCACTTCGTGCAACAACGGCTTCCAAATGTGGCTGGAATTGCGCTCTAAAAGAATAATGTCATACTCTTCGCGTCCAAACCTTCGGCCCAGGCGCGTCACAAGTTCAAGTCCGCCAGCGCCGCCGCCCACGACAACGATTTGCGTTTTTTGAGGTGCTGCCACCGGGGCATTTATATTGCCAGTGACAGTCATTTCCGCTGGATTGCGTAATTCCTGGTTCATGGCAGCCCTTACATGTCAGCGTATTACCTCTTAAGGTTGACATGGAGCAAACCAGGAGAGAAGCAAGGGCATGCGCTTGATCGCTCAAGGATTGTAGCGACCATCCAGAACCGTTATTTGGTTAGCAAAGCAGAAGTGTCAGTTTGGCTGAGATGGGAGCGTGGCCGAACGGGCTTTGCCGCAAACGGTCCGGCTGCATGTTCAAAGGCCGGATGGGTCATCTCCTTAGACCCCAGAGTTTGCCTTGTTTGTCGCACTTGAAGATAGAACGTGCCCGGCTTGCATTTAAAAT
>JBCCAR010000023.1:0-53051 GCA_039814715.1 Pseudomonadota bacterium | reverse complement strand
CCGACCAAAGGCAAGCGCACGCGCTCGAACAAGTCGACGGATAATATGATCATCCGCTCGCGCCACATGAAAAAGAAACGCTAGGAAGGGCCCGTAACACGCTATGGCACGTTCTACCTGGAAAGGCCCATTCGTTGATCTTTATCTGCTGAAGAAGGCAGAGGAGATGCAAGAGGCCTCTAAAAAGAAACCGATCCAAACCTGGTCGCGTCGGTCAACCATCCTGCCGCAATTCGTTGGTTTGACGTTCAATCTCTATAACGGGCGCAAATTTGTGCCGGTGTATGTGACCGACGAAATGGTGGGGCACAAGCTTGGCGAATTTGCGCCGACGCGGACCTATTACGGTCATGCGGCCGATAAGAAAGCGAAACGGAAGTAATCATGGGCAAGGCAAAGAACCCTCGCCGCGTTGCGGACAATGAAGCGCTCGCCATCGGCAAAATGCTGCGCGGCAGCCCGCAGAAGCTGAACCTGGTGGCTGAGGTTATTCGCGGACAGAAAGTTGAAAACGCGCTCAATGATTTGACGTTTTCAAAAAAGCGTATGGCGCGGGACGTGAAGAAGGTGCTGGAAAGTGCCATCGCCAATGCAGAGAACAACCACAATTTGGACGTCGACTCCTTGGTTGTTGCCGAAGCCAGCGTTGGCAAATCTCTGGTCATGAAGCGCTGGCAGCCGCGTGCGCGCGGTCGTGCCGCGAAGATTTTAAAGCCGTTTAGCCGCATTCGCATTGTGGTCCGGGAAGTAGAGGAAACCGCATAATGGGACAGAAGATTAATCCCGTCGGGCTCCGCCTCGGCATCAACCGCACCTGGGACAGCCGCTGGTTTTCTGATGGCAGCGATTATGGCCGCCGTCTGCATGAAGACCTCAAAATGCGCGAATATTTGACGAAAGAAGCGGCAGCTGCGTCCATCAGCCGTATTGTCATTGAGCGCCCGGCTAAGAATGCCCGTGTAACCATCTACTGCGCGCGCCCTGGCGCCATCATTGGTAAAAAGGGCGCTGAAATCGAGCGTTTGCGCGGCAAACTCAATACGATGACCTCCGCAGAAGTCGCCCTTAATATTGTTGAGATTCGCAAACCTGAGGTCGACGCCCAGCTCGTTGCAGACAATATTTGTCAGCAGCTTGAGCGCCGGATTGCCTTCCGCCGTGCCATGAAGCGAGCAGTTCAATCTGCTATGCGTCTTGGCGCTGAGGGTATTCGTATCAACTGTGCGGGCCGTCTCGGCGGAGCGGAAATAGCGCGCACAGAGTGGTACCGCGAAGGCCGCGTGCCGCTTCATACGTTGCGCGCCGATATCGATTACGCTGAATCAGAAGCGCACACAGCTTACGGCGTTTGCGGTGTGAAGGTTTGGATTTTTAAAGGGGAAGTGATGGAACACGACCCTATGGCGCAAGACAAGCGGATCCAGGATGCCCAAACGGGTCCTGTCAATTCGCGCCGCGACCGCTAGCGCGCGCTAAGCTTTAAGGACGACGATCATGTTGCAACCAAAGCGTACGAAGTATCGCAAGGCTCATAAGGGCCGCATCCATGGTAATGCCAAGGGTGGCACAGAGCTGAACTTCGGGTCCATTGGCCTCAAAGCGATGGAGCCTGAGCGGATTACCGCCCGCCAGATTGAATCCGCACGCCGCGCCATGACGCGTCATATTAAGCGTCAGGGCCGTATTTGGATCCGTATCTTCCCTGATGTGCCGGTCTCTTCAAAACCGGCTGAAGTGCGCATGGGTAAGGGCAAGGGCTCACCAGAATTCTGGGCATGCCGCGTCAAGCCTGGCCGGATTATGTTTGAAATGGATGGCGTTGATATACAGCTCGCGAAAGAAGCATTTGAGCGCGCTGCTGCGAAACTGCCGATCCGCACCAAGGTGGTCGTCCGCCTTGGTGAAGAGACGTAGGGGAGCTGAGATGAAATCCACAGACCTTCGCGCGAAAACGCCAGATGAGCTTGGCGATTTGCTGGTTCAGCTGAAAAAAGAGCAATTTAACCTGCGTTTCCAAGCGGCATCTGGCCAGCTGGAAAGTTCAGCGCGGGTCCGTCAAGTGCGCCGGGATATTGCGCGCATTAAAACCCTGCAGGCCGAGGCTGCTGCCTCTGGCGCGGAAGCATAAGAAAGAGAGACGGCAATGCCGAAACGTATTCTGCAAGGCACGGTGGTGTCGGATAAGGGCGAGCAAACGGTCACCGTTTTGGTGGAACGCCGTTTTATGCACCCGCTGTACAAAAAGGTTGTGCGCCGTTCGAAGAAGTTTCGCGCGCACGACGCAGACAATGCTTTTGGCATTGGCGACATTGTTCGCATTGAAGAATGCAAGCCGATCTCTAAGACCAAGTCTTGGACGGTGCTTGATAAGGTAACGAACGCTGGCTGATTGGCTGGCTGTGGTGAGTGGATCATTCAGTTTGCCTGATGGCACACTGAGATAAAAAAGGAAAAGTCCGATGATCCAGATGCAAACGAACCTGGAAGTGGCCGATAACTCCGGCGCACGCAGGGTGCAGTGCATTAAGGTGCTGGGCGGGTCAAAGCGCAAAACAGCATCCGTTGGTGATGTAATCGTTGTGTCCGTGAAGGATGCCATCCCGCGTGGCCGCGTGAAAAAAGGCGACGTTCAGCGCGCTGTTATTGTGCGTACAAAAAAGGATGTGCGCCGCAAGGATGGCTCGGTGATCCGCTTTGATACCAACGCTGCTGTTTTGATCAACAAAAACAATGAGCCCATTGGCACGCGGATTTTTGGCCCCGTGGTGCGCGAATTGCGCGGCGCCAACTTTATGAAGATCATCTCACTCGCGCCGGAGGTGCTTTAAGTCATGTCCCAGCCGAAGCTGAAAATTAAAACAGGCGACACCGTGGTTGTTCTGGCCGGTAAGGACAAGGGCAAGACGGGTGAAGTCAAAAAAGTAATGCCAAAGGATGCAAAGGCCATCGTAAGCGGCCTCAATATGGTGGAGCGCAAACGCAAGCCCTCCATGCAGCAACCTGGCGGCATCGATAATAAAGAAGCGCCGATCCATATTTCAAACTTGGCGATTGCAGACCCTCAGTCTGGCAAGCCTACCAGGGTTGGGTATCGGATCGAAGACGGCAAGAAAGTCCGTTATGCGAAAGCCTCTGGAGACGTGATCAATGGCTGACACGCAAAATTACGAACCGCGCTTTAAGGCGCAATATCGCGATACCATCGTAGCAGCGATGGGCGAGAAGTTCGGCTATAAAAATGTGATGGAAATTCCTCGCCTTGAGAAAATTGTTCTCAATATGGGTGTTGGGGAAGCCGCGCAGGATAAGAAAAAGCTCGAAAAGGCCGTTGAAGAAATGAGCCTTATTGCTGGCCAGAAGCCAGTGGTCGCGCGGGCGAAGAAATCCATTGCGGGCTTTAAGCTGCGTGAAGGCATGGCCATCGGCTGTAAAGTCACGCTGCGCAAGGACCGCATGTATGAATTCCTGGACCGCTTGATCACGGTGGCATTGCCGCGGGTACGTGACTCTCGCGGTGTGAACCCGAAAAGCTTCGATGGCCGCGGCAACTATGCCATGGGCCTGAAGGAACAGATCGTGTTCCCGGAAATTAGCTACGACAATATCGATAAGGTGCGGGGCATGGATGTTATCATCTGTACCACTGCGAAGACCGATGATGAGGCGCGCGAACTTCTGCGTAACTTCAACATGCCGTTTCAGAAGAACGACTGAGCGGCGAAAGGACGTTAGAGACAATGGCAAAAGTCAGTGCAATTGAAAAAAACAAGCGCCGGATGAAGCTGGTAAAGAAATATGCCGGTAAGCGTGAGCGCCTAAAAGCGCAAGCCAATGATGAAAGCTTGCCCGAAGAAGAGCGGCTGTTAGCGCGGCTGAAGCTTGCTGAGTTACCGCGCAATTCGAACCCTACGCGGGTGCGCAATCGCTGCGAGATTACAGGCCGTCCGCGCGCCTATTATCGCAAATTTCGCATGTCGCGGATTGCACTTCGTGACCTTGCATCCGACGGGCTTGTTCCCGGCGTTGTGAAATCAAGCTGGTAAGGGAGACACACTATGTCGATGACTGATCCGCTTGGCGATATGCTCACCCGTATTCGCAACGGCCAACGTGCGCGCAAGGAGACGATACTCTCTCCTGCATCAAAACTGCGTGCGCGTGTGCTCGATGTGTTGCAGCGTGAGGGGTATATTCGCGGCTATAACGTTGAGGATCTCTCCCAAAGCCACAAAGAGATCCGCATTGAGCTGAAATACCATGAAGGTGACCCCGTAATCCGGGAGATCGCCCGTGTGTCGAAACCTGGCCGCCGTGTTTATTCTGGCGCCTCAGACCTTCCGCGTGTTCTGAACGGCCTTGGTATTTCGATTGTATCAACACCCAAGGGTGTTCTCTCTGACGCGGAAGCGCGCGAGAAGAATGTCGGCGGCGAAGTGCTTTGCACCGTCTTCTAAAGATAGGGCGGCGGTAGAGAGGAACGACCATGTCACGTATTGGCAAACAACCGATCGCAGTCCCGTCCGGGGTAACGATCAATGTGGATGGCAACAATCTTGAGGTCAAAGGACCCAAGGGCTTGCTGGCCATGACGATGCTAGATGAAATCACGCTTGAGCTGAAAGAGGGCGAAGTTGTCGTTCATCCGAAGTCCAAGGCCAAGTCAGCGCGCTCTGCATGGGGTATGTCGCGGACACTGGTCGCGAACCTTGTTGAAGGCGTGACGCAGGGCTTTACCAAGAAGCTTGAAATCAACGGCGTTGGCTACCGCGCGCAGATGAAGGGCAAAAGTCTCAACCTGCAATTGGGCTATAGCCATGACATCGATTACCCTGCGCCAGAGGGTATCGACATCAAGACGCCTGATCAGACCACGATTGAAATTTCTGGCATCGATAAACAGAAGGTTGGCCAAGTGGCCGCTGAAATCCGTTCTTTCCGTCCGCCTGAGCCTTATAAAGGTAAGGGTGTGAAGTATGAGGGCGAGTACATCTTCCGCAAGGAAGGTAAGAAGAAATAGGGCCTGAAGGCGATGAAAAAGCTGAAGACATCATTTGAACGACGCCGTGCGCGTGTGCGCACAACCATCCGCCGTATTGGCGGGGGTAAGCCGCGCTTGTCCATCCATCGCTCATCGAAGCACATGTATGCGCAGGTGATTGACGATGTAAAGGGTGTGACGTTGGCGGCGGCCTCGACAGTCGAGAAGGATTTGCGCTCTAGCACAGGCGCAACGGCAGATGCGGCGACGGCTGTTGGCAAGCTCATTGCTGAGCGCGCCAAAAAAGCAGGCGTCGAGCAGGTCGTATTTGACCGCGGTGGTTTTTTGTACCACGGCCGCGTGAAGGCACTTGCAGACGCAGCGCGCGACGGCGGGCTCCAGTTTTAAAAAAGGTTCAACCGGCGCCGAGCGGCGTTGAAGAGAGAAGATATTATGGCGCGTCCTGAACGGAAAAATGATCGCGAAGAAAGCGACCTGATTGAGAAGCTTGTCCACATTAATCGTGTGGCGAAAGTGGTCAAAGGTGGCCGCCGCTTCGGTTTTGCCGCTTTGGTGGTTGTGGGTGATGGATCGGGCCGTGCTGGTTTTGGCCATGGCAAAGCGCGTGAGGTTCCTGAAGCTATTCGTAAGGCAACCGATGCTGCCAAGAAAGACATGATGCGCGTTCCGCTTCGCGAAGGCCGCACGCTGCATCATGATACGAGCGGGCGTTGGGGCGCGGGGAAAGTGTTCTTGCGCTCAGCGCCTCCGGGAACGGGGATTATTGCTGGCGGCCCGATGCGCGCGGTCTTCGAGGCCCTTGGCGTTCAAGACGTTGTGACCAAGTCCATGGGGTCTAATAACCCTTATAACATGGTGCGGGCGACCTTTGATGCGCTCAAGACGGAAGAAAGCCCGAAAATGGTGGCAGCGAAGCGCGGCCTTAAAGTCTCGGACATTGTGGCGCGCCGCGGCGATATGAAAGATCAAGCGGAAGTAGAGCTTGAAGCGGCTAGCGCTGATTGATTGAAGCGATAAGAGTTCAAAACAATGGCTAAAACCAAAACACTGAAGGTAACGCAGATTGGAAGCCCAATTCGCCGACCCAAAGATCAACTTGCGACGCTGAAAGGCCTTGGCCTTGGTAAGATGCATCGTACGCGTGAATTGGAAGATACGCCGTCTGTACGCGGCATGATCCGCAAAGTACATCACATGGTGCGCGTAGAAGGCGAATAAGCCTTTTATTGCAATCTGACTGAGAGGCATTGGCCGAGTTGGACGCAGTGCGCCAGCGCATAAGGGAAACGCAGTCATGAAATTAAACGAACTCAAAGACAATCAGGGCGCCCGCAAGACACGTACCCGTGTTGGGCGCGGTCTTGGCTCAGGCGTTGGTAAAACGGCTGGCCGCGGCCAAAAAGGCCAGAAATCTCGCTCTGGCGTTGCAATCAAAGGCTTTGAAGGCGGCCAAATGCCGCTTCACATGCGTTTGCCAAAGCGCGGTTTTAGTAACGTGAAGTTTGCCAAGACCTATGCAGTCGTCAACATTGGCCGTCTCCAAAAAGCGATTGATGCTGGCAAGCTGGACGCAAAGGCACCGGTTGATGCTGAAGCATTGGTAGCAGCCGGCGTGGTGACAAAACCGCGCGACGGTATACGCTTGCTTGCCAAAGGGGAAATCACTGCGTCTTTGAAGATCGCGGTTGCTGGCGCATCCAAGGCCGCTGTTGCTGCGGTTGAAAAGGCTGGCGGGAGTGTCGATATTCAGTCAGGTAAAGCCGCCGCTGAGTAAGCGCGGCTGATCCGCGGAGACACCCATGGCATCCCAAGCAGAACAATTTGCAGCGAATTTGAACTTCGGCGCTTTTGCAAAAGCAAAGGAGCTGAAGCAGCGCATTTTGTTCGCCCTGGGCGCGCTCATTGTATACCGTCTTTGTACCTATATTCCGCTCCCAGGTATTGATCAGGTTGCGCTGCAGAACTTGTTCCAGGCGTCGCAAGGCGGCGTCTTGGGTATGTTCAATGTGTTTGCTGGCGGTGCGCTTGAGCGCATGAGCATCGTTGCGCTTAACATCATGCCCTACATCACGGCCTCCATCATCATGCAGTTGATGACGAGCATGTCGCCAACCATGGCGCAGCTCAAAAAGGAAGGCGAAAGCGGCCGCAAGAAAATCAATCAATATACGCGGTATGGCACCGTACTGCTTTGCGTCGTTCAGGGCTATGGCGTTGCCATTGGCCTTGAAAATTGGGGCGGTAGTTCAGGCCTCCAGGCGGTTATGGATCCTGGCTACTTCTTCCGGGTGTCAACTGTCATTACGCTCCTCGGCGGCACGATGTTCCTGATGTGGCTCGGTGAGCAAATCACGTCGCGCGGCGTGGGCAATGGTATTTCTTTGATCATTTTTGCCGGCATCGTTGCCGAGCTACCCAAAGCCCTTGGTGCAACGTTGAGTTTAGGCCGCACTGAATCAAGCTTTGGCGCTGTCGGTATCCTGGTGTTGGTAGCGCTTATCATCGCTGTCATTCTTGGGATTGTGTTCTTTGAGCGCGCGCAGCGCCGCATCCTCATCCAGTATCCAAAGCGGCAGGTTGGAAACCGCATGTTCCAAGGGGACAGCAGTCACTTGCCGCTTAAACTAAACACGGCTGGGGTTATCCCGCCGATCTTCGCATCGTCCATTTTGTTGATGCCGCTAACGCTCGCGAACCTGTCTGCCTCTGGCGGCGCAGAATGGCTCACCATTATTACGACCAATCTCTCTCACGGGTCACCAGTTTATATTGCTGTCTACGTGGCGATGATTGTCTTCTTTTGTTTCTTCTATACTGCCGTAGTGTTTAACCCGGAAGAGACTGCGGATAACCTAAAGAAGTATGGCGGTTTTGTTCCTGGCATTCGTCCTGGCAAACGGACCGCGGAATATCTGGACTATGTTTTGACGCGCATCAGCGTTGTTGGGGCGATTTATCTGGCTGTGATCTGCGTCATCCCCGAAATTCTGATTAGCCGATATTCTGTCCCGTTCTACTTTGGTGGCACTAGCCTGCTGATTGTGGTCTCTGTTACCATGGATACCGTCAGCCAGATTCAAGGCCACCTGGTTGCGCACCAATACGAAGGCCTGATCAAGAAATCGCGGCTTCGGGGGGGACGCAAATGAACATCATACTTTTAGGACCGCCAGGCGCGGGCAAGGGCACCCAGGCACGCCGGATTGAAGATGACCGCAAGATGGTCCAGCTCTCTACAGGCGATATGCTGCGCGAAGCTGTTGCAGCGGGCACACCGGTCGGCCTGAAGGCCAAAGAAGCAATGGATGCGGGCGCGCTTGTTACCGATGAGATTGTTATCGGGATTATCTCAGACCGTATCGATCAGCCAGACGCGAAAGATGGCTTCATTCTAGACGGTTTTCCGCGCAACTTGGCGCAGGCCGAAGCGCTCGATGTGATGCTGGCTGAAAAAGATTTGGTCCTGGACCGGGTCGTTGAAATGAAAGTTGATGACGAAGCCTTAGTAAAGCGCGTCACAGGACGTTTCACCTGCGCTAAATGCGGAGCGGGCTACCATGATCAATTTAAGAAGCCAGCGGTCGACGGCGTTTGCGATGAATGCGGCAGTACAGAGTTTAAGCGCCGCGCAGATGACAACGCAGAAACTGTTCGCGACCGGCTGAAAGTATACCACGACACCACCTCGCCTTTGATCGACTATTACAGCGAAAAAGGGCGCCTGGTGAGCATCGATGGGATGGCGCCGATTGATGAAGTGACGAAGCAGATTTTTAAAGCGCTGGATGGAATTTAGGCCGTCAAGGAGATTCTTTGCCGGCTGTATTGACGAATAGAACTTGAGGCCTATACTGCGCCGCTTTCCGCAAGGTGAGTCGGCCATAGGCCTTGAAACTGATGCGAGGGCAATGGGTCGGTTTGGCTCTTTGTGCAAAAATGGCAATCGCCGGTTGGCGATAACGACTAGGAGACACACGTGGCGCGCATAGCTGGCGTTAATATTCCAACGAATAAGCGAGTCGAAATCGGGCTTAGCTACATTCATGGGATCGGCCGTACAAAGGCCAAAGAGATTTGTGAAAAGCTGAACATTGGTCAGGAACGCCGGGTCAATGACCTGTCTGATGCTGAAGTGCTTCAGATTCGCGAACTAATCGATGCTGATTATCTCGTAGAAGGGGATCTGCGCCGCGAAGTGGCCATGAACATCAAACGTTTAATGGATTTGGCCAGCTATCGCGGGCTGCGCCATCGCCGCGGTCTTCCCGTACGCGGGCAGCGCACGCACACCAACGCACGCACGCGCAAGGGTCCGGCTAAACCAATCGCCGGCAAGAAGAAATAAGGGTAGCGAAACATGGCAAAAGAACAGGGCCGCGTTCGCAAACGCGAGCGAAAAAATATCTCCAGCGGCGTCGCTCATGTGAACGCTTCTTTTAACAACACAATGATCACGATTTCCGATGCCCAGGGCAACACGATTTCGTGGTCGTCGGCTGGTCAGCAGGGGTTTAAAGGCTCGCGCAAGTCCACGCCCTATGCAGCGCAGATGGCTGCTGAAGACGCAGGCAAAAAGGCGCAAGACCACGGCATGAAAACGCTGGAAGTCGAAGTCAAAGGTCCGGGGTCAGGCCGCGAGAGCGCGCTGCGGGCATTGCAAGCAGTTGGGTTTACGATCACATCGATCCGCGATGTATCGCCGATACCGCACAATGGGGTGCGCCCACGCAAGCGCCGCCGCGTTTAGGTCAATGTAATTTTCGCTGCTCTTGTTAGGGGTAGCGCCTGCGCCGCCGCTGCGATGAGAAAGCAGGGGCGGGCATTGCAGAATAAAAAGCAAAGGAACGTTCACGGGTGATACATAAGAACTGGCAAGAACTGATCAAACCGACTGGCCTGGATGTTCAAGAAGGCGTGCGCGGCTCAAACCGTGCGACCTTTACAGCCGAGCCACTTGAGCGTGGTTTTGGCATGACCTTGGGCAATTCGCTGCGCCGGGTTTTGCTGTCCTCGCTTCAAGGGGCATCTGTCACGGCCGTCCATATTGATGGCGTACTGCATGAATTCTCGTCCATTAATGGTGTACGCGAGGACGTCACGGACGTGATCCTCAACATTAAACAGCTTGCCCTGAAAGTGCATTCTGATGGCGAGAAGCGTTTGTCCTTACAGGCCAAAGGCCCAGGCGAAGTGCGCGCAGGCGCGATTGCCGAAACTGCAGATGTCGAGATCATGAACAAAGATTTGGTCATCTGCACGCTAGATGATGGCGCTGACTTGTCCATGGAGCTCTCGGTGAATTCGGGCAAAGGCTATGTGCCTGCTAATCAAAACCGTCCAGCAGACGCGCCAATTGGTCTTATCCCCGTTGACGCTCTTTACAGTCCAGTGCGCCAGGTTTCCTACAAAGTGGAGCCAACTCGGGAGGGTCAGGTGCTTGACTATGACAAGCTAAGCATGACCATCGAAACAGATGGCACAGTCACAGCCGACGACGCGCTGGCGTATGCCGCGCGGATTTTGCAAGACCAGTTGCAGCTGTTCATCAATTTTGAAGAGCCACGCGAAGAAGTGAAGCAGGAAGAAGACGACGAACCAGCGTTCAATCGTCATTTATTGCGCAAAGTGGACGAACTCGAATTGTCTGTCCGCTCTGCAAACTGCTTGAAGAACGACAACATCGTCTACATTGGCGATCTCATTCAGAAGACAGAAGCAGAGATGCTGCGCACGCCGAACTTCGGCCGCAAGTCGCTCAACGAGATCAAAGAAGTTCTTGCGCAGATGGGCCTGAAACTGGGTATGGATGTGCCTGGCTGGCCACCGGAAAACATTGAAGACCTGGCGAAAAAGCTCGAACAAGAATTTTAGTTAGGAAAACTTGAAGCTTTCTTTAGCGCTGCCAAGCGGGGAGGAAGGCTTTGAAGATGATAAAAGGAGGGTGCCATGCGGCATCGCAAGTCAGGGCGAAAGCTCAACAGAACGTCCTCACATCGCCGGTCCATGTTTATGAATATGGCAAATGCGCTTATTAAGCATGAGCAGATTAAGACCACTCTGCCCAAGGCCAAAGAACTGCGGCCGATTGTGGAAAAGCTAATCACGCTTGGAAAACATGGCGGCCTTGCCAATCGCCGGCTCGCGATTGCGCAGCTGCAAGACGAGACGATGGTGACCAAGTTGTTCGATACACTGGCCGAACGTTACGGCGAGCGCCCAGGTGGCTACACCCGGGTCCTCAAAGCTGGCATGCGCTATGGTGATGCCGCGCCGATGGCGATTATTGAGCTCGTTGATCGAGACCCCGACGCCAAAGGCCAAGACTCTGGCCCCGTAATGGCGGCGGATGAGGATGAAGCGGAGATGGCAGCCGCTTAGAGCGCCGATTGCCACCTTAAAGGGCGACGTTAATCTAAAAAGACGACCTGGGCTGCGCTGGTAATGTTCTAGCGGAGCCCTACGTGTTTTAAGACCTTTTTTGCAAAGTCACGCGGCCAAAACGGTGCTTGGCCCATCAAGATGCTTTTATCCAATACTTGAAAGCCATCGGGAAGTGGCAGACCGTTTTTCTTGAAGCTCTTTGCGCAGTTGGCTGTGATATTGCCGAGTGTCGTGCTTTCTCCGTAAAGGCTATTGTTTTGCTCCGTGACATACAGCCGAAAATGCGCAGGCATCCGCAGGTCATCAATGAAGTAATCCATTTCCTTTGCTCGAAAGTGTTTGTCCGGAAATGAATGGAACATATATTTTAGGACGCCTGCACGGATAAATTGATGATACCAAATCTGGTTGAAGCGCAGGCGCCGTACCGCTGTTAGCGATGGTGCGATACTGATCAGATCATTTTCGTCTATTAACGCGCTGAGCATCAAGCCACGCGAGCGTGACACGCAGATCGAGGAGACTTCATTCGAAGCCGCGCTATGGATGTAGGCCATTGTTTTTTGTATGACGGCGACATCAAGGTACATGGGGTACTTGTCATCAATGCACCAATAGACCCATTCATTATCTTCGCAGCTCTCCAGGAGTTTGAGAGCGCAGGCTTTTATGGCGTTGGGAGCGTGAACGAAGGTGATTGAACTGGTGGTATCCCAGCCTGACGGCTTGTCATGTGTATAAGGGACAAAGAATGTGAATGGATTACCGGGCCATAGCGTATCGTAGCACTGCACCATGTGCTGCGAAAACGGATGATACTGATCACATGATAAAACAAGCGCCTTCATGAGGTCGTGCTACCCGCCTTTCACTTTACATCATCTTAAGGACGCTCTCGCGTCGCCCTCCATTGCATATTCGTCCAGGATTACTAAGGTGTCGACATGAAGCTTTTCGCCCCATTCTATTGTTTGATTTTCTTTTCAAGTTTTGCCCAAGCGCAAGTCCCCAGCTCGGCCCAACAAGTTCAGCTGAGTTACGCGCCGGTGGTTAAAGAGGCGTCTGCAGCGGTGGTGAATATTTATACCCAGCGCCGCATCGAAACGCGCAGTCCTTTTGCCAACGATCCGTTCTTTCGCCGCTTTTTTGGCGATGGGTTCGGCTTCGGCATGCCGCGTGAGCGGGTCGATCGCTCCCTTGGCTCTGGCGTGATTGTCTCGGCCGATGGGCTGGTGGTGACCAATTACCATGTCGCGGGCAAAGCTGATGAGATCAAAGTGGTCTTGAATGACCGCAGGGAATTCGATGCAGAGATTGTTGTCAGCGATGAACGTACGGACTTGACTATCTTAAAAATCGATCCAGGCAAGTCAGCGCTTCCAACGGTGGACGTTGGCGATTCAGATGGTTTGGAAGTCGGTGACCTTGTGCTTGCCATTGGCAATCCCTTTGGTGTTGGGCAAACAGTCACGTCCGGTATTGTTTCGGCCTTGGCCCGCACGGGTGTTGGCGTCACAGATTATCAGTTCTTCATTCAAACCGACGCAGCGATCAACCCGGGCAACTCCGGCGGCGCGCTTGTAGATATGAAAGGTCGCCTTGTTGGCGTGAATACAGCGATCTATTCGCGCTCTGGCGGCTCTAACGGGATCGGCTTTGCGATCCCCACTGCGATGGTGCGTTCTTTGCTCGTTGCAGCAAAAGGTGATGGGGAAGTGCGCCGGCCGTGGCTTGGCGTCGATGGTCAGGCTGTCACCAGCGATATTGCCTCCGCCCTAGGCTTAGAGCGCCCCATGGGTGTCCTCATTGATACGATCTACCCAGGCAGCCCAGCGGATAAAGCGAAGCTGCGGTCTGGCGATATTGTCATAGCAGTCAACGGCGTTGATATTGCCGATAATGATTCCCTTCGCTTTCGTGTTGGCACCCTGCCAGTGGGTCAGGCGGCAAGCATTTCATACATTCGCGGCGGGAAAACACGCACTGCGAAAACCACGCTGACCCAGCCGCCCGCTGAGCCCGAGAAAAATGAAACCGTTCTGGGTGGCCGCGGCATCCTTGCAGGCATTAAAGTCGCCAACCTCTCGCCGGCCTATGCAGACGAACTGCGCCTGCCGCTCACGACCAGCGGCGTGATTGTCACCGCCATTGATCGGCGTGCGCCGGCGCGGCGTTTAGGCCTGTTTCGTCCAGGTGATATTCTGCGAGAAGTGGCCAGCAAACGCGTTGAACGTGTCAGCGATCTCACCTCCCTCATTAAAGTCATGGACCCTGCAGCGACAAGCTATGAGATCATGCGCGGAAGCCGCATCATCCGCTGCAAGGTTGGCCAGTCTGGACGGGCGGCGTGTCGCAGCTAGACCTGCTTGGCGGCGCTGCTGCACCGCGGGAGCCAAGCGGTCAAGCGCACCAACCCCTTGCCGAGCGCCTGCGCCCAGCTGACTTAAGCGATGTGCTCGGACAAGATCATCTCGTTGGCCCAGATGGCGCTATCGCGAAGATGCTCAGCACAGGGTCGCTATCGTCTTTGTTGCTATGGGGGCCGCCAGGCACGGGCAAAACAACGATGGCTCGGCTTTTGGCGTCTGAGGCAGGGCTGCGTTTTGAACAGATTTCAGCGGTCTTTTCCGGCGTGGCTGACCTCAAAAAAGTCTTCGAGGCCGCGCGCAAATTTGCCGCCGCTGGGCAGCGTACGGCTCTGTTTGTGGATGAAATCCACCGGTTTAACCGCGCGCAGCAAGATGGGTTTTTGCCCGTTGTAGAAGATGGCACAATTACTCTGATCGGGGCCACGACAGAGAATCCGTCATTTGAACTCAATGCTGCGCTACTGTCACGCATGCAGGTGTTCGTTCTGCGCCGTCTTGATGATACAGCGCTGGAGCAGCTGCTTGCGCGTGCTGAAACACTGTTTGGCGCCGATATGCCTTTAAGTCCAAGTGCGCGCAGTCACCTCAAAGCGATGGCCGATGGAGATGGGCGCTTTCTGCTCAACTGTGTTGAAAGTCTCGTGTCCCAAGGGCACAGTGCGGCCCTGGATGAAGCAGGTCTTGCCAGCGCGCTCCAAGCGCGTCTGCCTGTTTATGACAAGAACCGCGACGGGCATTACAATCTGATTTCGGCGCTGCATAAATCGCTGCGCGGGTCTGATGTGGATGCGGCGCTCTATTACACTGCGCGCATGCTGACGGCAGGGGAAGACCCGCTGTATGTGCTGCGCCGCGTAGTTCGATTTGCCAGCGAAGACATTGGCATGGCGGACCCGCAGGCCCTGGTTCAGGCCCTGGCTGCTAAGGACGCCTATGATTTTCTTGGCAGCCCGGAAGGGGAGCTAGCGATTGTTCAGGCCGTGATTTATTGTGCGACGGCGCCGAAATCCAATGCGGCTTATGCGGCTGAAAAAGCATCAAAAGCGGCTGCGAAGAAAACCGGCTCGCTGATGCCGCCAATGCACATTCTTAATAAGCCAACGAAGTTGATGGAAGACCTGGGGTACGGCGATGGCTATCGCTATGATCACGACGCTGAAGACGGCTTTTCAGGCCAGAATTACTTCCCTGACGAGATGCCGCGCGCACAGTTTTATGCTCCAAAAGAAACAGGGTTCGAGCGCGACATTCAAAAGCGGCTGGACTATTGGGCAAAACTGCGCAGCGCGCGCCAATCTCAGGCATGACGCCAGGGCCGTTTTCTCGCTTCATTGCTGTTGATTGGTCTGGCGCAAAGACGAATTATTCAAAGAAACTGACGGTTGCCGTCTGCGAAAGCGGTGATGAGGCACCTCGACTCGCCGACCATAGCGAAGGCTGGTCGCGCGAGCGTATTGTTGATTATATTGTATCGCAGCCAGCAGGGACACTCACCGGCTTTGATTTCTCTTTTGCGCCTCCGTTCATGGACAAAGGCGCTTATTTACCGGGTGAGGCTGCGCCGACTTCTGGCCCTGATTTCTGGGCGCATGTCGACGCTCTCTGCAAAGGCGATGCAGACTGCGGCGCACACACCTTTATTGAAAGGGCCTATCGCCGCCATTTCTATCTCGGCAAGGCAGATGGCGTAAAAGCAAACTTTATGCGCTGGCGTGCCTGCGAGACCGCCTTTAACGCCTCAGGCGGCGGGAAGGCGGCCTGTGTGTTCGATGCGATTGGTGCCGCCCAAGTATCGAAAGCGAGTTTTGCTGGCATGCGGGTCTTGCACCGCCTTCGCCAGCGCGTCGCCATTTGGCCATTTCAGACGGCAGCGCCAGGCCAATCAGCCGTCGCGGAAATCTACTGCCGCGCGTACATCCGCCATGCTGGCCTACGCGGCCTTAAGGTGCGGGATCTAGAAACGCTGAACACGGCGCTCGCCGCTTTTGAAAGCGCGCCTTATAGCGGCGGCGAGGCGCTCAGTGATGATCAAACCGACGTATTGATCACGGCGGCAGGCATGCGCCGCTTGGCGCAGCGCCGTGATATTTGGCATCCTGCCGGCCTGACGGAAGACATTGCCATGCGTGAAGGCTGGACCTTTGGCGTCTTTTAAGCCAGACACGCAGGCTATGTCGGGATTGATGTCTTATCTGATGGTTGCCGCTGGCGGCGCGCTTGGCGCCTCTCTGCGCTTTGGCGCGACCCAGGCGGCGACAAAGCTGTTTGGCCATGGGTTCCCGGCGGGGACGATGGTCGTCAATATTGCAGGCAGCCTAGCCATGGGCTTGCTTATTGCCTGGCTGGCCGCGCGGGCGGGCGGCGATGGCGCAGTGCGGCTATTCTTCGCCACGGGCGTGCTTGGCGGGTTTACAACATTTTCCGCATTCTCGCTCGATGCCTTCACCTTGTATGAGCGCGGCGATATGATCGCTGCTGCCGTCTATGTGGCTGCCTCCGTCCTCTTAAGCTTGCTTGCGATTGCCGCTGGGTTTTGGCTCGGCCGGAGCCTGTTTGCGTGACCTTGGGGGAGAGTAGCAAGGTTCAGCACGTGGACGTCGCCGAGGATGATGACGGTATCCGCCTCGACAGGTGGTTTAAGCGCCATGTCCCTGCACTGAGTTTTGGCCAGGTCTCCAAAATGCTCCGCAAAGGCGAGGTCCGGCTGGATGGGAAGCGCGCTGACGCAAAAACCCGCATTGCCGCTGGTCAGACTTTGCGCATCCCTCCGCTTGATGGCCGCCTAGCCGCGCAAACGCAGGCACCTGAAAAGCAGCGGTTTAACCCAGCGGATTTGGAATTCATTCGCAGCTTGATCGTGCACGAAGATGAGGCCGTTTTAGCCCTTAACAAACCGCCGGGCCTGCCGACACAGGGCGGCTCAGGCATCACGCGGCATTTAGATGGCCTCCTGCGCTTTTATGGGGACAGGCCGCCGCGGCTGGTCCACCGGCTGGATAAAGATACCTCCGGCTTGATTGTCTTGGGCAAGACAGCAAGCGCCGCCGCCAGCCTGGCAGAAGCGTTTCGAAAGCGGGACACAGAAAAGATGTACCACGCGCTCACAGTGAATGTACCGCATCCGCGGGAAGGGCAACTCAGCGCTCCGCTTGAAAAACTGCCGGGCCAAGGCGGGGAGAAAATGGTGGTGAGCGACGGCGGGAAATCTGCCACGACACGTTACCGCGTGCTCGATGTTGCCGCCCGGCGATGCGCCTTAATGGAGTTACAGCCGCTCACCGGGCGCACCCACCAGCTGCGCGTGCACATGGCGTATTTGAACTGTCCGATCGTGGGTGACGGTAAATATGGCGGCCAGGATGCGTATCTCACGGGCACAATCAGCCGCAAGCTGCATCTTCATGCGTTTCGATTAGCGCTGGCTCATCCAGACGGCGGCATGCTAACTTTGGAAGCAACGTACCCGGCGCATCTGGCAGAGAGCCTGAAAGCACTGGGACTGGAAGCAGCGCAAGACTAGCGCAGGACTAGCAAAGGGATGCAGGCTGTATGTCTGGCCGGCCGTTTATTGTTTTTGATTGTGATGGCACGCTCACTGATTCGCATCATGTGATCGTGGAAACCATGATGCGTGCGTTTGAGGCCCATAATCTTAAAGCCCCAACAGATACGCAAACGCGCGGCGTGATTGGCCTTTCCTTGCCAGTTGCCATTGAGCATCTGGCACCTGCTCATGCGCAGGCGGCTGTTCCTCAGTTGGTACAGTCTTACAAAGAAATTTTTAGGGCGCTGCGGGCCTCGGGCCAGGCTGTTGAAGGGCTGTACCCGCATGTGCGGTCGTGTCTTACGGCTTTAAAGCAAGCTGGGGCTATACTGGGCATTGCCACGGGCAAATCGAGGCGCGGCCTTGAGAGTGTTCTGGAGACTCACGACCTTGGCGCATTCTTCGTGACGCTGCAGACGGCGGATACCAATCTGTCTAAACCGCACCCGGAAATGCTGGAAACTGCCATGGCGGATGCCGGGGCTGAGCCTAACGACACGGTTATGATTGGCGATAGCCCCTTCGACATTCAAATGGCGCTGGCGGCCGGCACGCATGCCGTGGGCGTTGAGTGGTCAGACCATGGACCGGCAGCGTTGCGCCGGGCTGGTGCCCACAGCATTTTACGCGGCTACCAAGACTGGCAAAGCCTCCTCCAATTTTCGGCAGTAGCATAGTGGCGCGCACGGGCCGCATCGCGCTGATCGCTTTAGGGTGTTTTGCTGTGCTGCTTGCCGGGCTTTATGCCTATTTGCGCTGGGATAATTATAACGCCTTGCGGGATTTGATCGCGACCCGCGTTGAAAATGCGACTGGCCAACAGCTTAGTTTTAATGGTCCTGTCTCGCTAGAAATGGGCGCGGATTCGTTTCTCAATTTCCGCGATGTGGTGCTCACCAATCCTGATTGGCAGATGATCCGCTCGACCATTACTGTGGATGAAGGGCGCATTGGGCTGGACGTGCCCAATGTGATCGCTGGCGGCATTGGAACCGTTGTGCAGCTGAATACTGTGAAGGTAGAGCTTGACCGGCCGCAGCAAGCCGCTGACATGCCGCCCGCGCCGCCGCCCGGCACTGTGTTATCAGCGCCAAGCGCCCCGGCGCTGCCCAAGTTTGATGAATTGCGGGCCCAGCGGCTCATCGTCATTGCTCGCAACATCCTGGGGACACGCGAGTTACAGCTGGAAAACCTTAAAGTCGCGCCGGAGACCGAGCAACGCACGCGTATGGATGCCAGCGCCCTTGGCGGCAGCGATGTCAATGTGACGGTGTTGACGGACGAGATAGAAGGCGGCAGGGCCTGGACCCTTTCCATGAAATCCCCGCGCTCTGAACTCGACATGGTGGTGGAAGCATCCGCTGGGCGAAAGCTAACACTGCGGGGCATGGCGGACGCAAAGCAGCTGGATGTTGCAGATCTGCTCTCGCTCCTGCCTCACGAGGCGGCGGCCGCGCTGGAGGAGACACAAAAACCCTTCTTTGATCAGGCAAAAGCGCTGCCCGTTGGCTGGCTGCAGCTCATTAAAGCCAACCTCGATGTCCGCCTGGCCAATGTCGTTGCTGGCGCTGCCCGTTTTGACCTTGTCCGTTTGGAAGGCCGGGCCGACAATGGCTGGATTAGCCTTGCGCCCTTGGACGTAAAAGGGCGCGTCGGCGGCTTAAAGGGGTTTGCCGTTTTGAATGCGGGGTCCCTGCCTGCGTCGATCGATGTGTCGGTTACAGCAGATGGCTTTGCGCCCTTCGTCGAGACGCTGTCAGCTGTGGATGGCTACGTGCGTTTAGCCGGCACCGCTGATGATTTCGTCGATGTTCGTAGGCCAAGCGGCGATGTGGCCATCTTTACGAGCGATTTTGCTGTTGGGACGCTTGCCGGCCTGCCATTGCTGCGCCAAATACTGCCGTATCTAGGCGATGTCTCCGGGAGCGACGAGACCGCCCGGTGCGCGGTTCTGCGTGGTCCTGTGCAAAGTGGTCGATTGCGGCCCTTGTCGGGGCAGCTTTATTCCAATATGGGCCGCGTTGCGCTGCGTGGGTCTGCTGGTTTGTTTGGCGGTGCTGTTGATATTGATGCTGCGGTTCAGCCTGGCGAGGGCGAGGTGCAGTTTGTGAATGCGATTGGGTCGCTTCGTGAGCCAGCCGTTGCGCCAGATACGAAAAAGACGCCGTGGCTGAACTTTGATCTGCCGCAGGATAAAGTATGCGCGCTGCTGCGCCAGCAATTTGAGATGTCGCTTAGCGGCCGATGAAGCGTTTTTTCAAAACAGCTCAGGCCGCTGCCACAGGCGGCGCTTATCATGTGTTGCTTGATGATAAGCCCATTAAAACGCCATGCGGGGCCGCTTTTGCTCTGCCCACCCAAGCTTTAGCGCAGGCCGTTGCCGCAGAATGGCAAGCCTGCGGTGAGGTCATTAAGCCTGCGGACTTGCTGCTTACCCAGCTGAGTAATACCGCGCTGGATCGTACAGCTGCTGCTTTGGCGGACCTGCGCAAGACGATTTGCGCTTATGGTGAAACGGATTTGCTATGCTACAGGGCCGATCGCCCCAATAGCTTGGTTGAGGCGCAATCGCATCACTGGGATCCCCCTCTTAAGTGGCTGCGCGCACAGCGCGGCATTTCTCTTACCACGACAACGGCTTTTATGGGGCACCGCCAGCCTGAGGGAACGCTGGCAAAGCTGGATGCGCTCATTGCGCCTTATGATGCTTTTTCTCTCACGGCTCTGCATCAGGTAACGGCGCTTACTGGCTCCCTGGTCCTAGCGGCCGCTTTCGCGCAAAACGCGATCGATCCACAGGCAGTTTGGGCTGCGGCAACGGTGGATGAACGCTACCAATCCGAGCGTTGGGGCGAGGACAAGGAAGCCAAAGCAACGCTGGAAAAAAAACGCTTAGAGTTTCTAGCTGCGGTTTCCTTCTGGACTAATCTTAGCACTACCATATAAAGCGAGGCGGTTTTGATAGGTTTCCCGCCTATCGAGCGTGGTATTTGTAAAACGCGTCGACCCTTTTTATATGGCGCGGCAATCTGATTTTGAGAGGGCTTACATGCGTCAAATCCTTGAAGTTTTGGAAGACAAGCGTGCGCAGGCGCGCCTTGGCGGCGGGCAAAAACGCATTGATGGGCAACATTCAAAAGGCCGGCTGACGGCGCGTGAACGCATTGATGTGCTGCTGGACGAAGGCAGCTTTGAAGAAGTCGACATGTTTGCTGAGCATGATTGCACGGATTTTGGCATGGAAGACCAGCGCGTCCCCGGCGACAGTGTGGTGACAGGATCAGGCACCATCAACGGGCGGTTGGTCTATGTTTTCTGCCAGGATTTCACGGTGTTCGGTGGGTCTTTATCGGCAGCGCACTCGCGAAAGATTTGCAAGATCATGGATATGGCCCTGCAAACTGGGTGCCCGGTTATTGGCCTGAATGATTCCGGCGGCGCGCGCATTCAAGAGGGCGTTAACTCCCTTGCTGGCTACGGCGATGTTTTTCAGCGCAACATTGAAGCCTCCGGCGTCGTGCCGCAAATCTCCATGATCATGGGGCCATGTGCAGGCGGGGCGGTGTATTCGCCTGCCATGACGGACTTTATCTTCATGGTCAAAGATAGCTCGTACATGTTTGTCACTGGTCCAGATGTGGTGAAGACCGTCACGAATGAGGAAGTCACTCAGGAAGAATTGGGCGGAGCGGTCGCTCACTCCACAAAGTCATCTGTTGCTGATTTGGCGCTAGAAAATGATGTTGAAGCGTTGACGCAGACGCGCCGCTTCTTCGACTTTTTGCCGCTCAATAACCGCGAAGCCCCGCCAGAGATTCCAAGCTTTGACGATCCAAACCGGATTGAGATGAGCCTGGATACGCTCGTTCCGCCCAACCCGAACCAGCCTTATGATATGCATGAGCTGATTGAGAAAACTGTCGATGAAGGCGATTTCTTTGAGCTACAGCCTGGCCATGCCCCCAACATCATCATCGGTTTTGGCCGCATTGAAGGCAAAACCATTGGCATTGTTGCAAACCAGCCCATGCACTTGGCCGGTGTGCTGGATATCAATTCTGCCAAAAAGGCAGCGCGGTTTGTCCGTTTCTGCGATTGCTTCAATATTCCAATCGTGACCTTTGTGGATGTGCCTGGCTTCCTGCCAGGTGTCGGCCAGGAACACAGCGGGATCATTAAGCACGGCGCCAAACTGCTATTTGCCTATGGCGAAGCGACAGTGCCCAAGATCACGATCATTACCCGCAAGGCTTATGGCGGCGCTTATGTGGTGATGGCGTCCAAACACATGAAGGCCGATGTTAATTATGCTTGGCCGACGGCTGAAATCGCTGTGATGGGCGCAAAAGGCGCAGTGGAAATCATTTTCCGCAAAGATATGGGCGACCCCGATCGCATTGCAGAGCTCACCAAGGAATATGAAGACCGCTTTGCCAACCCGTTCGTGGCAGCCTCCAAAGGCTTTATTGACGAAGTCATCATGCCCCATTCCACCCGCCGCCGGGTTGCTGGCGCGCTGCGCAAACTGCGCACCAAGCGCGAAGAGCGTCCGTGGAAAAAACACAATAACCTGCCGCTTTAGGGTCTGGGAGTTTAAGAGCCATGTTTAAAAAAATTCTCATTGCCAACCGCGGCGAAATTGCCTGCCGAGTCATCAAGTCAGCCCGCAAAATGGGCATCAAGACGGTGGCCGTTTATTCTGATGCGGATGAAGCAGCCCTGCATGTGGAAATGGCTGATGAAGCCGTTCATTTAGGTCCCCCGCCGGCGGCGCAATCCTATTTGCTGGCAGACAAAATCATTCAAGCTTGCAAGGATACTGGCGCGGAGGCTGTCCACCCTGGGTATGGCTTCTTGTCAGAACGTGAAAGCTTCGCAAAGGCGCTCGACGAAGCGGGCATTGCTTTCATCGGTCCGCCCGCCAACGCCATTGCGGATATGGGCGATAAGATTGAATCGAAGAAAATTGCCAATGCTGCAGGCGTCTCCACCGTGCCAGGGTACATCGGCGAAATTGCTGACGCTGATGAAGCTGTGAAAATCGCCGCTGACATCGGCTATCCAGTGATGATCAAAGCCTCAGCAGGCGGCGGCGGCAAAGGCATGCGCATCGCGCATTCTGAGCAGGAAGTGCAGGAAAACTTCGACAGCGCGCGCAACGAAGCCATTGCTTCCTTTGGTGATGGACGGATTTTCATTGAAAAGTTCGTGGTGGAACCGCGCCATATTGAAATCCAGCTGATCGGCGACAAGCACGGCAACGTCATCTATCTTAATGAGCGCGAGTGCTCTGTTCAGCGCCGCCACCAAAAGGTAGTGGAAGAAGCGCCGAGCCCGTTTGTGGACCCCGAGATGCGCAAGGCTATGGGCGAACAATCTGCCGCGCTGGCTAAAGCCGTTGGGTATTATTCGGCCGGCACGGTAGAGTTCGTGGTTGGCGCGGACAAATCCTTCTACTTCCTCGAAATGAATACCCGTCTTCAAGTGGAGCATCCGGTCACTGAGCTGATCACGGGCATTGATCTTGTTGAGAACATGATCCGCGTCGCTTACGGCGAAAAACTGCCCTTCACGCAAGATGATATCGGCATAAACGGCTGGGCCATTGAAAACCGTGTTTATGCAGAAGACCCGTACCGTAATTTTCTCCCCGCCATCGGCCGGTTGGTGAAATACATTGCACCTGAAGAGGTGCTTGAGGGCGACAAAAAAGTCCGCGTGGATACCGGCGTCGTGGAGGGCTCTGAAATCTCCATGTTCTACGACCCCATGATCGCCAAGCTGTGCACCTGGGCGCCAACCCGCCTTGAAGCCATTGATATGCAAATTGATGCCCTGAATGACTATTATGTGCGCGGCTGCGGCAACAATATCGATTTCGTCAATGCCGTGATGCAAAACGAGCGTTTCCGGTCTGGCAACATCACCACAGCCTTTATTGCTGAAGAATATCCTGATGGCTTTGAAGGCACGCCGCTCACAGAGCATCTCAAGACCCGCTTTGTGGCTGTCGCTGCTGTGTGCAACGCCATCGAAGTGGGCCGTGCATCGCGTATCTCCGGCCAGCTCAATGGGCACTCATCGCCTTATGGACCTGAGCGCCTGGTTAAGGTTGCTGGCGGGGAACACAAAGTCAGCGTGGCAGGCCAAAGTGATCATTGGCTTGTCACGATTGATGGGGAAGAAATTGCAATCGATGACAGCTGGCGCCCAGGTGATGTCCGCTTTAAAGGCGATATTGGCGGCGAAAGTGTCACCATTGAGATCGACCGCGGGGCCATTGGCTATAAAATGTCGGCCAATGGGACGAAAGCGGATGTGAGCGTCTTGCCGGAGCGCATTGCCGCGTTGTCTCACCATATGATTGAGAAAGTCGCGCCTGATACGTCCAATCTGCTGCTTTGCCCCATGCCAGGCCTGATCGTCCGCGTGGACGTGGAAGAAGGGCAGGAGGTGGAAGTCGGCCAAGCGCTGGCGGTCGTGGAAGCCATGAAGATGGAAAACATTCTGCGCGCGGAACGCAAGGCTACGATCTCTAAAATCCTAGCAGAGCCTGGCGACAGCTTGGCTGTGGACGCTGTGATTATGGAATTTGAATAGAGGGTTTTATCCGCGCGGATGGAAGTCTTTAATGGTGTCGACAAGACGCTGGGTCTGCACTTTCGTATAGACCTGCGTCGTCGACAGATTGGCATGGCCTAACAGGTCCTGGATCACGCGCAGATCAGCCCCGTTGTTTAACAAGTGCGTCGCAAAGCTGTGGCGCAGAGCGTGCGGCGTCACGCTGTCTGGCAGGCCAAGAGCGCTGCGCAGTTTGCGCACAACCGATTGCACTGCCGAGGCGCCAAGCGCCTTGCCGCGTACAGATCGGAACAATGGCGCATCACCGGTCAGGACATGCGGGCATAGGGCCTCATAGGCGTCTACTGCTGCGCTAACGGCTGGCAGCAAGGGCACCAGCCGTGTTTTATTGCCTTTCCCCACAATGCGAAGCATATCGCTTTCTAGGTGCTGCGGGGTCAGCGCCAGAGCCTCTGAAATGCGCAGGCCGGCGCCATAGAGCAGCAATAGCACAGCCCCATCGCGCGCCGATATCCAGTCATCTTGTTTATCATGGCCTTTGCTGGCCATGGCTGTGAGGGCCTCACTTGCCTTTTCATCGAGCGGGCGCGGCGTGCGTTTTGGTAGCTTCGGCGATTGAATAAGAGCCAGTGCTGGCGGCGCTTGAAGGCCCTGTTCTTCTAAATGTCGATAAAACGCTCTAATGGAAGATAGCTTGCGCGCGCAGCTGGCCGCGCCAAGTCCGCTGCGGCGCCAATGGCTCAGCAGAGCGCGCAAATCAGCGATAGAAATCTCACTCAGGGCAGCCCAGGTCGGCGTGCTGGCTTGGTGGTCCGTTAGAAAATCGAGGAATTGCTCGGTATCTTGCACATAGGCTATTTGCGTATGGCCTGCATAATGCCCCGCTGTTTCCAGCGTCTCGCGCCAAGCACGCACGGCGTCATTCGCGCTGGCCCCGGGGGTCACTGTTCAATGAGCGCGGACAGGCTGCGGGTTAAAAATTGCAACGTCTCCGTGCCGCGGCCTGGGCCAAAGCCATCTTTTTCACGCCAACCCAAGGCAAGGATGCCGATGCTGCCTTGCTCGGCGCACATGCGCATAAGGACGCAGCTTTGAATAAGCGGCGCGGCCGGGCCAAACAGCGGTTCATCGCCGTCGATGTTTAAAAACAAGGTGTGTGGGTCGCCGCCATTGTCGTCGCTGCCTTCAAAGCGCGCATCAATGTCCTCCGCCGTCAGCTTTGCCAAGTTGCCGCTCTTGAGCTTCTCATCGGGCGGGCTCAGCAGGCCAAGCGCGACGGCTTCGACATCTAAAATATCGCTCCAGCGCTGGAGCACGCAGTGCAAAAAGCTTTCTTGATCCGGCGCTTCTACTGCAGCAAGAACGGCTTCGTGAATGGTCTCCTGCGTGCGAATATTATCGCGAATTATGCCGGTCAAATCATCTTGTACGCTTTGCAGCATTTTTACCTTTTCGCGCAGCGCTGAGAGTGCATAAGCGTGAAAATCTGTAATGCCGCTTTCACTCGTGCGCGCTGGGAGTTCAAGCGCAGTAAGCACATCCGGGTTTTGAATGAAGAAGTCCGGCCGTGTCTCTAGAAACGCTGCCACATCGTCGTCCGTCAGCCGCGCGGCGAGTGGTTCACGATCGTGGTCGGTCTGCGGCTCAAGGGAACGGGTCATATGCGGCGGGGCGTCCTTTTTCGTTCGGGCTAGAGGATGGTTTGGCCAGTGGCTGCCCAGTCCTTCAAAAAGCCATCAAGGCCTTTGTCGGTGAGCGGGTGATTAAACAGCTTGCGGATGACATCCGCTGGCATGGTTGCCACGTCCGCGCCGATGCGCGCTGATTCCAGCACATGGACTGGGTGGCGAATGCTGGCGACCAAAATCTCCGTATCAAAATCATAATTGTCGTAAATCGTGCGAATGTCGGCGATGAGGTCCATACCATCAAAGCTCACATCATCATGGCGGCCGACAAAGGGCGAAATGAACGTAGCATCGGCTTTTGCTGCCAGCAGAGCCTGATTGGCTGAGAAGCAAAGCGTCACATTCACCATGATACCCTCTGATCGCAGGGCCTTACACGTCTTAAGCCCATCCAAAGTGAGCGGGACTTTAACGGCAATATTGTCAGCAATTTTTGCCAGTTTGAGGCCTTCTTTGAGCATTGTCTCATGATCGAGCGCTACAGTTTCCGCGCTAACCGGCCCATCAACGATGGACGCGATTTCTTTGGTCACGTCCATAAAGTCTCGGCCGGACTTGTGAATCAAAGACGGGTTTGTTGTCACGCCGTCCAGAAGGCCGGTGGCGCTCATGTCGCGAATGTCATCTACGTTCGCGGTATCAACAAAAAACTTCATCTCTGGCTCGCCTTTGCACGCTCTATTCCATGATCGCTGACGGTATCGCGCTGGCAGCATGAAAACAAGCGGTGGAAAATGACATTTTAAACTTGGCGCGGCGTAAGTGGCGCGTCAGTGTGCCCGTGATATGTCTCAAAGCCCTCAGCGCCTGCCCGTTTTAACGCCTGCTGTGCAGCTCGGACTGCTGGATTATCTCGCTCCCGATACACCGCCGCCGCCCGGCAGTTTTGTAAAAGTCCCGCTCGGCCCGCGCACCGTCCTAGGGGTCGTTTGGGATGACGCTGGCCTCACGTCAAAGCCTGTTCCGGCAGACAAATTACGGCCCATCAAAGAAGTGCTCGACCTGCCGCCCTTGCCGGTGGAGACCTTGCGCTTTGCAGAATGGGTCGCGGGCTATTATCTCGCTTCCCCCGGGTCCGTGCTGAAAATGGCCATGAGCGTGAAAGAAGCGTTGGACGGTGCTCCAACCATGGCGGTGTATGCGCCATCTAGCGATACCCCAAAGCATGTGCGCCTAACGCCCCAGCGCCAGGCAGCGCTCAAGGCGGCGCACACAAAGCCGTGGCAGGCCGCCTCAGACATTGCTGCCCAGGCCGGTGTCAGCGCTGGCGTGGTGCAGGGGCTTGCGAAAGCGGGTGCTTTGATTGCCCGGGAGGTGTCCGTTGATGCGCCTTATCTGCAGCCCGATCTAGAGCAAGCGTCTATCGTTCTATCCGCAGCGCAGCAGGCCGCAGCCGATGCTCTTTGGGATGATGCCCAGCAGGGAAAGCCGCTGCTGCTTGACGGTGTCACCGGCGCTGGCAAGACCGAAGTCTATTTTGATTTCCTTACGCGCCAACTGCAAAAGGCGGGTGGTCAGGCGCTGGTTCTAGTGCCAGAGATAGCGCTGACGACACAGTGGCTTTCCCGTTTTGAAGCGCGTTTTAAAGCAAAGCCCGTTCTCTGGCATTCTGGACTTGGCGTTGCCGAGCGCAGGCGGGCTTGGCGGGCTATCCTGACCGGCCAGGCGCGCGTGGTTGTGGGCGCCCGCTCAGCCCTGTTTTTGCCATTCAAAGACCTGTGCGCCATTGTCGTCGATGAAGAGCATGACCCTGCCTTTAAGCAGGAAGATGGCATCAACTATAATGCAAGAGACATGGCTGTGGTGCGCGGTGGTTTCAGCAAAGCGCCTGTTCTCCTCGCATCCGCAACGCCGAGCCTGGAGACGATGGTCAATGCTCAAAGTGGGCGGTTCTTAGCAACCCAGCTGCGTGAACGCCATAACGATGCGCAGATGCCAGACATTTCGCTGATCGATCTGCGTGACACGGCCCCCGCTGCGGGCCAGTGGCTCTCTGCGCCTATGCGCTCGGCGATTACGCATACCTTGGCGCAGCAGCAGCAAGCCCTCATCTTCCTCAATCGCCGCGGCTACGCCCCGCTCACCTTGTGCCGCGCGTGCGGGGAGCGGATTGAATGCCCGCAATGCGCCGCCTGGCTGGTGGAGCACCGTCTGGCTGGGAAGCTCCAGTGCCACCATTGCGGCTTTTCCATGCCTAAGCCAAAAGCATGCCCCAGCTGCGGGGCGGTTGGAACGCTGGTGCCGTGCGGACCCGGGGTTGAGCGGCTCGCAGAAGAGCTTGAGGAAGCCTATCCAGAAGCGCGCATCTTGCAAGTCACCAGCGATAACATGGCAAACCCCCGCCGTGCGTTTGAAATGGTGGAAGCCATAGAAACAGGCGCCGTCGATATCATTATCGGGACGCAGCTGGTGTCGAAAGGGTATCATTTTGAGAAGCTCACCTTCGTGGGTGTGCCAGATGCGGATATGGGGCTTGGCGGCGGTGATTTGCGGGCCGCCGAGCGCACCTTTCAGCAAATGACGCAAGTGGCTGGCCGGGCTGGCAGGGGCGCGGCCGAGGGACATGTGATGCTACAAAGCTACATGCCAGACCATGCCGTGATGCAGGCCCTCGCCAGCGGGGACCGCGATAGCTTTCTGAGCGCTGAAACAGATGCGCGCAAGCGCCGCGGCCTTCCCCCCTTTGGCCGCCTGGCCGGCATTATTATTTCAGGCAAGAAGGAGGCAGAGGTGCATAGCTATGCAAAGTCGCTGGCGCGTCAGCAGCCGCAAATGCCAGGCGTTAGCGTGTTGGGCCCTGCTGCTGCGCCGCTCGCTTTGCTGCGCGGACGCCACCGGGTGCGCCTCCTTTTAAAGGCGGAACGCTCGGTTTATGTGCCTCAAGTCATGCGCGAATGGCTCAGCCGTGTGGACCCTAATCGGGCTGTGCGGGTGTCGGTGGATATTGATCCATACTCGTTTTTGTAAAAGCGTTAAAAACGCTTGGCTTTCGAGGAACTTAGTGGGGAGGCACGCGAACAATTTTTGCAGTGCGTCAGAGCGCTTGAAGTCCCAGAAAGACTATGATAGCACCGCGCCAACTTGAAACGCTTCCTGCAGGGCCGTGGCCTTTTCCTATTTTAAAAAAGCCTTGATAAGTCAATGGCTTAGTTGAAACGGCGATGGTCGGCAGCGCAGGCAGATCGGAGAAGACTCTACGTGGCAGTTGATCAGGCCCCAGACCGTCCCGTCGTGACGGGTCTCGCAGGACGCTATGCAACAGCGCTGTTTGCGCTGGCGCGTGACAAGGGTGAGATTGATCGCGTTAGCGATGAATTGGCTTCGCTCAAGCAAGACATCAACGCGCAAGGCGATTTGGCCATGCTCGTTTCCTCGCCGCGTATCGAGCGTTCCCAGAAGGTCAAAGCGATCCTCGCGGTGGCGCAAAGCGCGGGCGCGAGCGACTTAACAAAAAATTTCCTCGGCACCCTTGCGCAAAACGGCCGATTGGCAGCTCTGTGCGATATTGCTGATGCGTTTCAAAAGGTCCTCGCCCATCACCGCGGCGAAGTGGCTGCGGACGTAACAGCGCCGAACGCGTTGAGCGATAATCAGATGGACGCACTGAAATCAAAGCTGCGCGCGGCCATGGGCCGAGACGTGAGCGTGAATGTCACCGTTGATGAAAGCCTGCTTGGCGGGCTGATTGTGAAGGTTGGATCGAAAATGATCGATTCGTCCCTCAAGACAAAAATTAATCGCTTAGAGATTGCCATGAAAGGAGCGGGATAATGGATATTCGGGCAGCCGAAATCTCAAAAATCCTGAAAGACCAAATTGCGAACTTCGGTGCTGAGGCTGAAGTCTCAGAGGTGGGCCAGGTGCTCTCCGTTGGTGATGGTATCGCACGCATTTTTGGGCTGGATAAAGTTCAAGCTGGGGAGATGGTCGAATTTCCCGGCGGCATTCAGGGCATGGCCCTGAACCTTGAAGAAGACAATGTTGGCGTCGTGATTTTCGGCGATGACCGCTCCATCAAAGAAGGCGACACCGTTAAACGCACAGGAACCATCGTTGATGTGCCGATCGGTAAAGGCCTTCTTGGCCGCGTTGTAGACGCGCTTGGGAACCCAATTGACGGCAAAGGCCCTATTGAAGCGACGCAGCGTGCCCGCGTTGAAAGCAAGGCGCCTGGCATCATTCCGCGCACGTCCGTGAATGAACCGATGCAAACTGGTCTGAAAGCCATTGACGCCCTGGTCCCCGTCGGCCGTGGCCAGCGCGAACTGATCATTGGTGACCGCCAGACCGGCAAAACCGCTGTTGCGATTGATACCTTTATCAACCAGCGCGAAGCCAATAAAGGCGATGATGAAAGTAAGAAACTATACTGCATCTATGTCGCAGTGGGCCAGAAGCGTTCCACGGTTGCGCAAATTGTGAAGACGCTGGAAGAGCAAGGCGCGCTGGAATATTCCATCGTGATTGCCGCAACGGCCTCTGAGCCAGCGCCGCTGCAATATCTCGCGCCTTATACTGGCGCCGCCATGGGTGAATATTTTCGCGACAACGGCATGCACGCTGTGATCGTTTATGATGATTTGTCGAAACAGGCTGTTGCCTACCGCCAGATGTCTCTATTGCTTCGCCGTCCGCCAGGGCGCGAAGCTTATCCAGGCGACGTTTTCTATCTCCATAGCCGCTTACTTGAGCGCGCTGCGAAAATGAACAATGATAACGGCGGCGGCTCTCTAACAGCCTTGCCGATTATTGAAACACAAGCTGGCGATGTATCTGCCTATATTCCGACAAACGTGATTTCGATTACGGATGGTCAAATCTTCCTCGAGACTGACCTGTTCTACCAAGGTGTGCGGCCAGCCATTAACGTTGGCCTGTCCGTGTCCCGGGTGGGCTCTGCAGCCCAGATAAAAGCAATGAAGCAGGTTGCTGGGTCTATTAAGCTGGAGCTCGCGCAGTACCGCGAGATGGCGGCCTTTGCGCAGTTCGGTTCCGATCTTGATGCGGCAACGCAGCAGCTGCTCGCGCGCGGTGAGCGCCTGACGGAACTGCTCAAGCAGGGGCAGTATTCGCCGCTGTCTGTTGAAGAACAGGTTGTCAGCATCTTCTCAGGGGTGCGTGGCTATCTCGATAAAATCGCTGCGACGGATGTGACCCGCTTTGAGCAAGAGTTCATGACGGAAATGCGCTCTAAGCACCAAGATGTGCTTGACGCGATCCGTAATGAGCAAAAACTCACAGATGACATTGAAGCGAAGCTGAAGAGCATTCTCGACGGCTTTGTGAAAACCTTCGCTTAAGCCCAACTGATAAGGGAGCCCTGACAGGTGCCAAGCCTTAAGGACCTTAAAAACCGCATCGCCAGCGTGAAATCCACGCAGAAAATCACCAAGGCGATGAAAATGGTCGCAGCCTCTAAGTTGCGCCGCGCGCAAGAGGCCGCTGAGGCCGCTCGCCCTTACGCGGAGCGTATGGAAAATGTGATGGCCGCGCTGGGCAAGAATGTTGTCCAGTCAGATGCATCGAGCCCCTTGCTTGTTGGGACGGGGAAAGACGACGTCCATTTGGTCGTTGTCGCGACGTCAGAAAAGGGTCTTTGCGGCGGCTTTAACGCCAATATTGTGAAAGGTGCACGGCTCAAAATCGAAGAGCTGATTGCGGCCGGCAAAACAGTGAAAATCCTGTGTGTGGGCCGCAAAGGCGCGATTATGCTGCGGCGCATCCATAAAGAGAAGATGCTGGAGACGATCGAGCTGGCCAATGTCAAGCGGGTCGGTTTTGCTCAAGCGGCCATGGTTTCCGAAACTGTGCTCGACATGTTTGAAGCGGGTGAGTTTGATGTGGCTCATCTCTTCTTTGCCAAGTTTCAATCTGCGCTTGTGCAAATTGTGACCGGTCAGCAACTTATCCCGGTGCCGCTGCCTGAGCAGAGCGAAGAGGCGGATACGAGCGCTGCTTATGAATATGAGCCAAGTGAAGAGGGCATTTTAACGGACCTTCTGCCGCGTAATATCTCTGTCCAAGTGTTTAAAGCGCTGCTTGAAAACGCCGCCTCCGAACAAGGCGCGCGGATGACCGCGATGGACAACGCAACGCGCAATGCTGGCGATATGATTGACGATTTGACGCTGACGTATAACCGCACGCGCCAAGCCGCCATTACCAAGGAACTCATTGAAATTATCTCTGGCGCGGAAGCGCTGTAAGAACACAACCCGAAATAGGGAAAGGACTATCCCATGGCACAATCCAATTTAGTCGGGCGCGTGACGCAGGTCATCGGAGCGGTGTGCGACGTGCGCTTCGATGGTGAATTGCCGCCGATCATGAGCGCGCTGGAGACAGAAGTAGACGGGCGCCGTCTGGTTCTGGAAGTGGCGCAGCACCTAGGTGAAAACACGGTGCGTACCATTGCCATGGATTCGACCGACGGCATGGTGCGCGGGTCTGAAGTGAAAGATACGGGCGAGCCGATCGCTGTGCCCGTCGGGCCTGAAACACTTGGCCGCATCATGAACGTCGTTGGCGAGCCGATTGATGAGCGCGGCCCCATTGGCGCCAAAGCAACTGCGCCTATTCACGCCGAAGCCCCAGACTTTATTGATCAGTCCACTGACCAAGAAATTCTGGTCACAGGCATCAAGGTTGTTGACCTTCTCGCGCCTTACGCAAAGGGCGGTAAAATTGGTCTCTTCGGCGGCGCGGGCGTGGGTAAAACCGTGCTTATTCAAGAGCTGATCAACAACATCGCCAAAGGCCACGGCGGCACATCAGTGTTTGCTGGTGTTGGTGAACGGACCCGCGAAGGGAATGATCTGTACCACGAGTTCTTGGATGCGGGCGTGATCGCGAAAGATGACGACGGCAACCCGCAATCTGAAGGGTCAAAAGTGGCGCTGGTGTTTGGCCAAATGAATGAGCCGCCTGGCGCGCGCGCGCGCGTCGCGTTGTCAGGCCTCACCATGGCAGAGCATTTCCGTGATGAAGAAGGCCAGGATGTGCTCTTCTTCGTGGATAATATTTTCCGCTTTACGCAAGCGGGCTCAGAAGTGTCCGCTCTGCTCGGGCGTATTCCATCGGCTGTGGGCTATCAGCCAACCTTGTCGACGGACATGGGCGCGCTGCAGGAGCGTATTACGTCCACCAAAAAAGGTTCGATTACGTCTGTGCAGGCCATCTACGTGCCAGCTGATGACTTGACCGATCCAGCGCCTGCAACCTCCTTCGCTCACTTGGACGCGACCACCGTGCTGTCGCGCCAAATTGCTGAGCTGGGTATCTACCCGGCAGTTGATCCTCTCGATTCTACCTCGCGCGTTCTTGATCCGCGCGTTGTGGGCGATGAGCATTATCAAACAGCCCGCGAAGTCCAAGAAGTGCTGCAGCGCTACAAAGCCCTGCAAGACATCATTGCCATTCTAGGCATGGACGAACTCAGTGAAGATGATAAATTGGTTGTGGCCCGCGCCCGGAAAATCCAGCGCTTCCTCAGCCAGCCGTTCCACGTGGCTGAAATCTTTACCGGTTTCCCAGGTGTGTTCGTGCAGCTGGAAGACACTGTGAAGGCCTTTAAAGCCATTGTTGCGGGTGAATATGATCACTTGCCAGAAGGCGCTTTCTACATGGTCGGCACCATTGAAGATGCGGTGGCCAAAGCTGAAAAAATGGCAGCTGAAGCGGCCTAATAGGGCCGGCGAGGATAGTATATGGCTGATATGGTCACATTTGATCTGGTCTCGCCGGAGCGCTTGCTCCGGTCGTCTGACGTACACATGGTTGTTGTGCCTGGAGCGGAAGGCGACTTTGGCGTTTTAGCCCATCATGCGCCGTTTATGTCGACCCTGCGCTCTGGCGCAGTGGATGTGTATGCTAGTGAGACGGGAGACCCCGAAAAGCTCTTTGTCTCCGGAGGGTTTGCAGAGGTTTCAGACAATCGGCTCACGATCTTGGCCGAAGACGCTGTGGCGATCAGTGACGTGAACGCTGACGATATTCGCCAACAACTCGCCGACGCGCGCGAAGATTTGAAAGACGCCTCAGATGAAGCGGCGCAAGCCAAACATGCTGCCAGTGTTGCGCGTTTGACCACACTGCTCGAGCTTTTATAGTCACATACTTGTAACGCCTGCGTTTCCTTCCAATATGCACCCCATGCTTGTGCGGTGTAAGGAGCCTCCCATGCGCTGGACCCTGGATGATATCGCTTGGCAGCGTTTTGATGCTGTTAAAGTTGACTGCGACTTGATCAAGGTGGTCAAAACAGCGGCTTTGGTGGAAGCCAATAGTGCGGACTACGTCACCTACTTGAAAAATGTGTTCCCTGAGGACGCTGATTTTTGCGCAGCAATAGAACAATGGGGCGCAGAAGAAGCTCAGCATGGGGCGTCTCTGGGGCGCTGGGCAGAGATGGCCGACCCGGACTTCTCCTTTGAAGAGGCTTTGCGCGTGTTTCGCGCTGGCTACCAACTCGACCTTGATACTGGCGACTCTGTGCGCGGCAGCCGCCTCGCTGAGCTCATTGCACGCTCTGTGGTCGAGTCAGGCACCTCCAGCTTTTATAGCGCCATTCGCGATGCATCCGCCGAGCCCGTTTTAAAACAGATCGCGCACCGGATCGCAGCCGATGAATTCGCCCATTATCAGCTGTTTCAGCGCCATTTAAAGCACTATGAGGCCAGTGAGCGGCTTAACCGCATGAAGCGGCTCCATGTGGCCGTTACGCGTGTGCAAGAAGCCGAAGATGAGGAACTGGCCTACGCGTATTTTGCCGCCAATGTGCAGCGCGATCAGCCCGGCGCCGTATTTGATTGCAGCGCCTGCAGCGCAGCCTATTACCGCCTAGCGATGCACCTGTATGAAGAGCGCCATATCGAAAACGCAACCCGCATGATTTTACGCGCAGCAAATTTCGATCCAGATAGCAAAATCGCTGACTTTGCCGCGCGCGGCTTTTGGCGTTTTGTACAATACAAGCGCGAGCGCATGGCGAAATTGGCCGCTTGAGAGTGCTCTAGTCTAAAAAGTGCGTTATTACAGATAAAATTACTTCAGCCGCCTCAAGCTGCGGATAATGGCCAATCTCAGCTAGTTCTATGATCTCAGCTTTGCCGCCGAGCCTGCGGTAAGCGTCCATCATGTGTTTACCTGAAATGGGGTCTTTTGATCCGTTGATCAGCAGAAGCGGCCCCTGCGGCGTCAAAATAGGTGGGACCCAGCGCTCTCGTTGCTCACGTCTTTCCGCCAGGTAGCGCAGCAGAGTATGGGCGATGCGGTGGCCGTTGTTATGAGTTAGAAAATCCCACACCATATTCAGCTCTGCATCAACAGGCTGGGTTTTGGGGCCAAAAATCGCGCTGAAACTCTGTTTAAAGCGGCGCTTTGTAAGGAGCTTAGAGAGCATCGGCCCGAGCGGCCCCGCTAGAAGAGACTGAATGGGCAAGGGGCGGTGTGCTTCAGGCAGGATGCCGCCGTTGAGCATGATGGTTTTGCCAACACTAACGCCGAGTGATCCTTCGCCTGCGCGGGCAAGAAGCTCTTGGGCGACTGTGTCGCCATAATCATGGGCTAAGATATCAATGTGCTTTATGGCGCGCGCGTTTAAAACCGCCTCGCAGATATCTGCCTGCTCCATGATGGAATAGCGATGACCCGTGGGTTTATCCGATAGGCCGAAGCCCAAAAAGTCCGGCGCGATCAGCGTGTGTGTCTTTGCCAAGGAGGGCCAAAGCTTGTGATAATCCCAGGATGAACTTGGGAAGCCGTGTAGCAAGAGCAGTGCTTTATCGCTAGGCGTGCTTGACGCGACAGCGATGGAATGCTGCCCGAATGTCTCAAAGCCAACGAGCGTCTCCCATCCAAGCCGGCTTGCCAGTGAGAGGTCGTCGTCCATAGGCATCTACAAATGCTGCGCTATTTTCGGCCCGAAGCGGCGTACCAGCTCTGCATAGATGCCTTGCTTAAAGGGCACGGCTAGGCCGATGAGTTCTTCGATCCGGGACCAGCGCCAGGTGCGGAATTCTGGCTCATGCGTCTCAAGGTTGATGTCATTATCTTCGCCTTCAAAGCGCATCAAATACCATTTTTGAATTTGTCCGCGGTATTTGCCCTTCCAAATTTTGCCTTGCAGCTCTTGCGGCAAATCATAGGCAAGCCAATCAACAGTCTCTGAGACAATGGCAGCCTTATTGGTGCCGATTTCTTCTTCAAGTTCGCGAAACGCGGCTGTTCTGGGCGGCTCGCCTTTGTCGACACCGCCTTGCGGCATTTGCCAGGCTTCCACCATACGGTCGCGGCGCTGGCCGACAAAAATATGCCCGTGTGCGTTAAACAACATCACCCCGACACATGGACGATAATTAAATGTAGCGTGACGCGGCCCAGGCCGAGAAGGAAGATTACTCATCGTGAGGGGCTATCGCACCGGCTGCTGGTTGGCAATGTTAGAGATGGGCGCGAGCACAATTTCTGCATCGTTAAGTGTGCTTTGCCATTGCATCACTTGGTCCATGCTCACCGGAAGAGCCCTGACGACCCCGACGGCAACGCCCAATGTTTGCGCGGTGCGTTCTAAATCGCGCAGTTGGCGCTGAATGTCCTCTGGCGTGAGGGACGAATCAACGAAGCGGGTGTTGATTGCAACGGGGATATTTCTTTTTGCTGCTTCAGCCGCCAAGACAGAATAAGCGCTGGCGCGCGCATCCAGCACCATGAGCCCGCGCTGCGATAAATCGTCCAGGACCGGGGCCAGTGCGATGGCGTTGGCCGTAAAGCGCGAGCCGGTATCATTTACAATCCCGATATAGCCCTGTGCTTTGCCGAGCACGCGGTGCAAGCGTTCCAGCGTTTGCACTTCTGGCGCATCGCGCATGAGTGTGTCGGGGCCGGGGTCCACACTGGGGAAGCTGTTGGGCTCCATGGGCACCATGATGAGGGCATCCCGGTTTTGATCCAACGCCTTGTTGATCCAGCGCTGCGGGTCTTGCGCGTAGGGAGATACGGCGATGGTGACTGCGCTTGGCAAGACCTCCAAAGCGGCCTCACTGCGCGCTGTATTAAGGCCCATGCCAGTTACAATCAGGGCAATCCGCGCTTTGTCTTCCGTAATTTCTGGCGCAGGCGGACTTTTGTAATAGTCAAACGCTGTGGTGCCATCGCTGGCCACAATTGGCAGGGCGAGGTCCCCTGAAAGCGCGAAATATTTTGCAAGGGGGCGGCGCGGGGTCCGGCTGTGCGGGGCTGGCGCTGCCGCCGCAGATGCAATCTCATTTTCACTAGGGCTCAGCGCCTCAGGTGCAGCTGTTTTGGCAGCGTCCTTCTCCGCCGCTGCTTTCAAATTCTTGACATTGAGCGGAATTTTAAGTCCAGCGCCGGCCGCGGGGGAGGGCAGGTTCACCGGCAGACGAACCGGTCCAGTTTGCAGCTTGGCAAATTGCGGAGAGATCCGCACCGGTGTTTCCTGTTTGGGTAAGATGGCAATCAAAGTCGCGCCAAAGGCGACCGCTGTCAGGCAAATCGCGGACAAAATGATGAGGAGACGGCCTGCAGTTCCGCTGCTGCGCCAATAGGCTGGAAAGGTGGAAAGGGCCGCAGGCGAGGTCATGCCCCTTTATGGCCCCACCAGACCAAAATTGCTAGTTCATCGCGACTTGTTGGCGAAAGGTGCTGAACTGATTGATGAGGTCAATTGCGTAGCCAAGCTGATAGTCTTTGATCTTATCCGTGTCGCGGCTGGTTTTGGTGTCGCGCTGCACAAGTGGTTGATCTTCAAGCGCTTCTTCCGCCGCGTCCGTCGGAGCTTTCTCATTCACCAAGTGGTTGCGCAAATCAGCTTCGCGCCGGGGCTTGGGCAGGTCTTTAAACTCTTCAGGACGCGGCTGCTCGACGATGATGTCAGGCGTGATGCCATATTCTTGTATGGAGACACCTGAGGGCGTGTAATACCGCGCGGTCGTGAGGCGGATGGCTGATTGCGCGCTTAAGGGGATAATGGTTTGCACGGTGCCCTTGCCAAAGCTTTGCGTGCCAATCACGGTCCCGCGGCGGTGATCTTGCAAAGCGCCGGCTACGATTTCTGATGCTGACGCAGAATACGCGTTGATGAGAACAACCACTGGCAGACCCTCGGCGACGTCGCCGGTGCGCGCGCTATAGCGATCAATATCTGCGGCACGGCGGCCTCGTGTGGAGACGACCTCGCCTTTATTTAAAAAGGCATCGCTAACATCCACAGCTTGGTCAAGCAGCCCGCCCGGATTGCCGCGTAAATCAAGCACTACACCGGCGAGCTTGTCGCCTGCTTCGGCTTTAATTTTTTTCATGGCTTCCACCACGCCGCTACCAGCATTTTTGTTGAAGCTAGAAATGCGGATGTAGCCCACATTGTCATTTTCAATGCGGTGGCGCACGGAGCGGACTTGAATAGTGTCGCGAATGATTGTGACATCGAATGGCGCGGGTGTTTCTTCGCGCATGATCGTGACCGTGATGGGTTCGCCTACCTCCCCGCGCATGAGTTTGAGGGCTTCGCTGAGGCTCATGCCGTAAACCTGGTCGCCATCGATATGCGTGATGAAGTCACCGCCTTCCAGGCCCGCCTTGGCGGCTGGTGTGTCATCAATGGGCGCGATGACTTTCACAAGCCCATCTTCCATGGTGACTTCAATGCCCAGACCGCCGAACTGGCCAGAGGTCTGCATTTGCATATTTTCGACACTTTCAGGGCCCATATAGCTTGAGTGCGGGTCGAGCGAGGAGAGCATGCCGTTGATGGCTGCTTCTACCATTTCGCTGTCGTCAACGCTTTCGACATATTCATCGCGCACACGCTCATAAACCTGAACCAGCTGATCCCACTGGCGATAGGTTTCCGCTGTTTTGCTGCTTGCGTTCCCGGTGTTGGAATAGATCGCAGCGGCGACGGCCAAAGCGGAAATTGTGGGCAATACAAAACGTTTCATCGTGAACTCGTCTCTAAGCTGGCAGTTAACCAGCGGGATGGGTCTAAAGAGCGTCCATTACGCTGCAACTCAATATATAGCATTGGCAGGCCTAAGGGATTGTTAGGAACAGTCCTTTTTGTCGCGCGGCTTCCCATCACGCCTATAGGTTCCCCGCTCACAACATATTGTCCCACGTTTACATCTGAGCGTTCAAGCCCCGCAATCACAGAATGATAGCCTTCACTATGCTCTATGATCAAGAGACGGCCATAACTTCTAAAGCTATCTGCAAAAACAACTTGGCCATCATAAGGCGCAATCACCTGCGCTTTTGGCCTTGCTGCGACCCACAAACCTTGGCTTTTGATGCCATCGAATGGTTTTCCGTAGTTTGCGATCACTTTGCCGCGCACTGGCAGGGGCATTTCTCCACGCGATTCGCTAAATAGTTGTTGCGGTTTTTTAAACGCATGGCTTGGCGGAGAGGCTGGTTTGGGAAGCGGGCGCGGCGCGGCGTCGAGCCTCGCCCGCTCTTCACGCAGCTTTTGCAGCAATCCCCCGAGGGTTTTCGCTTCTCCAGCAAGTGTCGCGATACGCTCGGCTTCTGCTTGAGCCTGGGCTGATAGTGTCTTGCGCTGCTGTTTGCGCTCGTCTTGCGTGACTTCCAGGGTCGCCCGGCTGTCAGATAAAGCGGCTAGCTGAACCTTATACGTCGCCTGCGTTGCTTCAAGACGGGTTTTAATCACCTTCAAGGTGACCAAATCAGACCGGATCAACGCGGCTTGTTCTTTTAATACCGGAACAACCGACGATAAGAGCGCCGCGCTGCGGCCCGTTTCCTCCGCGCTCACAGGCCTTAAAAACACCAAAGAGGATGGCTGCCGGCTGAGCTTCTGCATGGCTGCTAACGTTGTACTTAAGTCTGTACGTTTTATCTCTAGTGCGCGGCGCTGCTCTTCTAGCTCTTTTTCAAGGATGTCTAGCTCGAGTTCTACCCGCCCCAATGCGCTTTCCTGATTTTGAATTTCTCGGGCGAGCGCGACCATCTTTTCAGTGAGCGCATCGATTTGCGCTGACACCGCCTTAGCTTCTTTTTCCAAAGCCGCGCGGCGTGATTTTGCGCTCTCCATTGCGTCCTGTATGGAGACTAAGTCCTCATCAGTGACCTCTTCTTGCGCGCGCACGCCAGCTGATACGCATACCAGCAGCGCTGCTAAGCTGATGCACTGGCTCATCTGCTTGATGGCGGTCACGCGCTAGCCTTCCCGGTGATAAGGGTGGCCAGCATCAATTGCGGCTGCCCGGTAAAGCTGCTCAGCCAGCATTACGCGCACCAAGCGGTGAGGCCAGGTCATTTTGCCAAAACTCAATAAGATATCAGATTGGTCGCGCACACTGTCGTCTAATCCATCTGGGCCGCCTATTGCAAAACAAACGGCGCGCGCACTGTCTTCAAAACCCGATAGACGTTTTGCAAGCTCCATGCTTGTGAGCGCTTTGCCGCGCTCATCTAAACTGATCAAGGCTGTCCCTGGGGGGCGTTTGGCTACAATACGTTGCGCGTCCCATGCCTTTCGGTCTGGCCCTTGAGTTGCTTTTCGGTCGTCGATTTCAATGGGGGAGAGACGCCAGCGCCGATGCACAGCAGGGATCAATTTGAGATAGTGATCGACCAAATCCGCTTCAGCGCCGCGGCCAAGTTTGCCCACAGCTATGAGGGTCATATCTAGCACGGGCGCAAGGTTGCTCTAGCAGTCTCGTGGCGCACGCAGGCGTTTCAAGCCGTAGCCGACGTGCCAGGTTCAGACCACATTTTTTCTAAGTTGTAGAAACTGCGCACTTCAGGCCGGAACAGGTGAACGATCACTTCGCCAAAATCAATCAGCACCCAGTCGGCTTGCGGCAAGCCTTCGACAGCAAGGCGGTTCATGCCATGGTTTTTCGCAGCGCGGGTCAAGCGATCAGACAAAGCAGCGACTTGGCGGTTTGACCGGCCCGAGGCAATAATCATCGCATCTGCAAAGCTAGACTTGCCGAGAAGGTCAATGGTGAGGATGTCTTCTGCCTTGCCATCGTCCAGATTGGCCACGATGAAGGTGATCAAGGCTTCCCCTTCGAGAGGGGCTGCGTGGTCGTTAAGTGCCGCAGTGTTTTCACTTAACACAGTGCCAGCTTGGCTTCGCGCCTCTGGCGTCACGGGTGTGACGTTCAATCCAATCTCCTCAGGTCATCTTTGAACTAATGTAAAACTACCATAGATCGCGCAAGTTTCAAATGTTTGCGGTGTTTAGAGCATTTCAGGCCAATTTGGCAGCTGCGCGCGGATGGCTGTGGCGCTGGCAGGGTGGAGCGGTCCGCGCAGGAAAACCCAGGCTGGCGCCTGCCTGCGGCGCAGCAAAGTGGTTTGTTGCCCGCTCAGCCGGTAGCGCGCAAAGCGCCTGGCCGCTGGGCTGGATAGTGCCTTTAAGGCATAGCCTGGGCGATCAACCACCGCGATTGGCAGCATGTGAAAAATATCCTGCCAGCCTTCCCAGTGGTGAAATGTTGCCAAGTTATCGGCGCCCATGATCCAGATAAAGCGGGTGCGCGGATGCAAAACCCGCAGCTTTGCAATGGTTTCCACTGAATAGCGCGATCCCAGCGCGTCTTCGATGGCGGTGACAAACAAGTGCGGGTGGCCAGTGATAAGGGAGCGCGCTCTGCGCACGCGCGGGCCCAGCGCTGCCATATCGCTGGCATGTTTGAGCGGGTTCAGCGGGCTGACCAGCCACCAAAGGGCATCAAGCTGAAGGTGGCGGACCGCACGCAAACTCACATGAAGGTGGCCCTGGTGCGCTGGATTAAAGGAGCCGCCATAAAGTCCGACCACGCGGCCAGACCAACGCGCAGATCTGGCAAGAAAAGCCTGGTGCAAGCGAATCAACTGGCAGCTACAGGCATCTACGGCCGGGTCTGGCCGCTGCCACGTACCTTGTATTTGTAGGTTGTGAGTTGTTCGACGCCAACGGGACCCCGCGCATGCATGCGGCCGGTGGAAATACCAATTTCTGCGCCCATACCAAACTCCCCGCCATCGGCGAACTGAGTTGAGGCATTGTGCATCACAATAGCGCTGTCGACTTGACCCAAAAAGCGCTCTGCAGCCTTATCGTCGCTTGTAACGATGCTCTCTGTATGGCCACTGCTATATTTGCCGATATGCGCAATAGCGCCGTCAACGCCGTCAACGGCCGCGACGCTAATGATGGCGTCCAGATATTCTGTGGACCAGTCTTCCTCGCTTGCCGGTTCTGCACCAGGGTAAAGGCTCTTGATTGTGTCATCGCCGCGAATGGCGCAGCCTGCGTCTTTTAGCCGGTCGAGCAATGGGCCGCATTGCGGTGCAATATGCTTGTCGATCAGCAGTGTTTCTGCAGCGCCGCAAATGCCGGGCCGGCGCATTTTCGCGTTGAAGACCACCTCAGATGCCATCGCCATATCCGCTGAGCCATCCACATAGACATGGCAAATGCCTTCGAGGTGCGCGAGCACGGGAACGCGGCTTTCTGTCTGAACCTTTTCCACCAATGACTTGCCGCCGCGGGGGACGACAAGATCGAAAAGGTCAGCGGCCGTCAGCATGGTGGTGACCGCTTCTCTGTCGCGCGTGGCAACCAAAGCCACTGCAGATGAGGGCACATTCTCAGCGTCCAAACCGGCGCAAAAGGCGCGGTGGAGCGCCGCGGCACTGTTTAAACTTTCCTTCCCGCCGCGTAGTAAGACTGCGTTGCCGGCCTTTAAGCAAAGGGCTGCGGCATCCACCGTTACATTCGGGCGGCTCTCATAAATCACGCCGATCAAGCCAATAGGGACGCGCACGCGGGCAATGTCTAAGCCGTTGGGCCTGTCCCACCTGGCTAATTCGTCTCCCACGGGATCGGGCAGAGCCGCGATGGCTTCGACCGCTCCAGCAATGCCTTCAAGGCGCTCAGGCGTCAGCGCTAATCTGTCCAGCATCGCTTGGGATAGGCCGGCTTTCGCGCCGTCGTCCAAGTCGATCTTATTGGCGCCCAGAATAGACTGGGCCTGGGCGCGGATTTGTCCTGCTGCTGCCAATAGTCCTGCGTTTTTGCGCTCTGCTGACAGCGCCGCGAGGCTGGGTAAACTTGCGCGCGCAGCCGTTGCAAGTTCGCGCACATGATCTGCAGCGCTTTGGCCAGGGCGTAAATCAAAAACAGGAGCGTTCACTGTTTCGTTCCTTCTGCTTTCAAAACCAGATTGTCGCGGTGGACAACCGTTTGGCTTCGCGTATAGCCCAGCTTCTGGGCGATGTCGTCACTTTTCAGCCCGCGTATCTGGTCAATTTCGGCGCTATCATAGTTGCTCAGCCCCAGTCCGACTGGCGCGCCATCTGGGGCGAGAAGTTTGATCACATCGCCGCGTGTGAACGGCCCTTGTGTTCGTGTGATACCCGCTGCAAGCAAGCTTTTGCCGGTTTCAAGCGCTTTTTGCGCGCCTATATCGACGCAAATGGCGCCCTGTGCGCCCAATTGCCCAGCCAGCCAGCGGCGGCGCGCATCGCTGCGGCCTTCGCTTGAGGCGTGAAAGCGGCTATGGCGCTCTCCTTGCGCAAGGCGGCGCAGCGGTGCTTCGGCTTTGCCATCCATGATGATCATATCGCAGCCGGACTGGGTGACGATCTGGCCTGCCTGAAGCTTTGTCAGCATGCCGCCCCGGCTCATGGCGGCGGGGTCGGGCGTGTCGGCAAGCGCCAAAATGTCTGGGGATATTGCTGGGATATCGGCAATGTGGTCTGCCATTTGGTGTGTTGCAGGATTGGCCGTGTATAAGCCGTCAACATCGCTGAGCAGGATAAGGAGATCCGCATCAATCATCTGCGCGACCCTGGCGGCCAGGCGGTCATTGTCGCCGACGCGGATTTCTTCTGTCGCGGTTGCGTCATTCTCGTTAATGATCGGAATAATGCCTCGGCTGAGCAGGGTTTGCAGCGTGGCGCGCGCGTTAAGGTAACTGCGCCGACCATCTAAATCAGAAAGCGTCAACAAGAGTTGGCCAATATGGTGGCCATGCTCTTCAAGCGTCTTGCGGTAGGCATTCATGAGCGTGATTTGCCCGGCACAGGCTGCAGCTTGCGCCTCATCTAGCCGGTTTGGGCGGCCAGCAAAGCCAAGCGCAGCGCTGCCAAGCGCAATGGCGCCGGAGGAGACGATGATCACATCTTTTCCGTGCCCTCTGAGCGCTGCAACATCGGCCGCGATGGTTTTGATCCAGCTGCGGCGCAAGGTCCCCCGGTTATCAGCAACCAACGCCGATCCGATCTTGACGACAATTCTGTCAAATGGGTCGAGATATGCTTCGCGGGTCATACAGCGGTCTTCCATCCACCCCTTTTACAGGGGGGACCATTCCTCTTGTATGTCTTCGCCGCTTTCTTCCATGGCCTCTTCGGAGCGCTTGTCCCCAATGAGTGTTAGCGCGTCGCCAAGCAAGGGCTTGACGCCTTTGCCGGATACGGCAGAGATTAAATAGACGTCCTGGCCGATATGGTCTCCCAGCGTTTGCTTTTGCTGCCCTGCTGCCTCGGCCGTTATGGCATCTACCTTCGTTAGCGCGACAAGGGCGGGGCGGGTTGCCAGCGCCGCGTCATAGGCCTGGAGCTCTGAGGTAATGGTGTCGTAGGCCTTTAAGACGTCCTCTTCTGTGGCGTCGATCAAGTGAATCAAGACGCGGCAGCGTTCTACATGGCCTAAAAACCGATGGCCCAGCCCAACACCGTCACTCGCTCCGGCGATGAGGCCAGGAATATCGGACAAGACAAAACTGGAGCGGCCCATCTCAACGACACCCAAGTTCGGCGAGAGGGTTGTAAAAGGGTAATCAGCGATTTTAGGACGCGCGTTCGATACGGCGGCCAGAAACGTCGATTTGCCTGCATTGGGCAGCCCAATAAGGCCTGCATCGGCAATGAGTTTAAGGCGTAGCCAAATCCACATTTCGGTCGCTTCGCCGCCGGGGATGGTTCGGCGCGGAGCCTGTGTTTTACTGGATTTAAAGTGCGTATTTCCAAGGCCCCCGTCGCCGCCTTTCAGGAGCTGAGCCCGGTCACCAACTTTAGTTAAGTCGGCCAGCATGATGGTTTTATCTTCATTGAAGATTTGCGTGCCCGGCGGCACTTTTAAAACCATTTCCTTGCCAGCTCGGCCTGTACGATTGGATCCCATACCATGGAGCCCGCGTTCCGCTTTGAAGTGTTGTTGATAGCGGTAGTCGATCAATGTGTTGAGGCCCTCAACAGCTTCCACAAATACATCTCCGCCGCGCCCGCCATCGCCGCCATCGGGCCCGCCAAACTCAATAAATTTCTCGCGCCTGAACGATAGGCAGCCGTCTCCGCCAGCGCCGGCCTTGATATAGATTTTCGCTTGGTCAAGAAACTTCATAGCGCTCTTGTACCGTGTTGGTTGGATGATGGCTAGTCGGCCAATCTCATGGCTGTTTTGACTGGTCGTTAAGTCAATATTTATCATTATTGCGTCTTCTGAGATCAGCCAGCAATGCCGCCATAAAGAGCGACATAAAGACAGAGACTCATAATGAAACACGTGGCGACTGGGCAGGCCTTTGCAAGCCACGATCCCGAAACCTCCGAGCAAGCACGGCTTGCAGCTCTCAAAAGCCTCAATATTCTTGATACACCGCCGGATCCGCGACTGGATCGCATCACGCGGCTTGCTAGCAAGCTTGCTGGCGCGCCAATCGCTTTGATTTCTTTGATCGATGAAAACCGGCAGTGGTTTAAATCAAAACAAGGTCTGGCTGTCAGTGAAACAGAGCGCTCAGTTGCTTTTTGTGATCATGCGATTGCGCAAGATGAGCCTTTGATTGTGCGTGATGCGCGCGTTGATGAGCGCTTTAAAGACAATCCCCTCGTGACTGGCGCTCCGCATATCCAGTTTTACGCTGGTTGGCCGCTGTCCTTATCGAATGGCTACCGCGTTGGCACGCTGTGCGTGATTGATCACATGCCGCGATTGCTCTCAAATGATCAACAAGCAGAGCTAACTGATTTGGCGGCAATCGCGGTCAGCACGCTTGAATTGCTGCATGGCATGCACAGGGCTAGCCCAAGCAATGACGCTGTGGCCAACACACGGCAGTATTACCGCTCCATCTTTGACAATGTGAAAGACCCTCTTGCCGTTTACGAGCCTATGCGGGGCAGGGACGGAAGAATTGTGGATTTCAAGCTGCGTGCATGCAATGACGCAGCCGCCAAGCTGCGGGGCAATCGGCACGCGGACTTGGTCGGCATGTCGCTCCGGTCTTTAGTGCCCAATTTGCCTGAAGAGATGCATAAAACGTATTGCCGCGTTGTGGACACGGGCGAGACAGCAGAGTTCGAGCACCATTACAAAGACGATTTTTATGATGATTGGTTCCGGGTGCGCGCAAGCCGCACCAAGGATCATGCCATGCTGCTGCAATTGTCGACGTTAACGCAGCAAAAGCAAAAAGAGCTGCAGCTGACCCGCTCGCGTGATGCGCTCAACAGTTTTGCTTCTGTCGTGTCGCACGACCTGCGCACCCCGCTCTGTCACATCAGCGGCTTTACGGAAATTTTAAAGGAAGATCTGTCGGGCACGCTTTCGCCCCAACATGAAGAATATATGGACTATGTAATGGGCGGGGTGTCGCAGATGCGCCGCCTGATTGATGCGCTTCAGAAACATGCCAGGCTCGGCGAAATAGACATTGAGCGAACGCGTGTTGATTTGACCGCCATGGTGGAGCAGCTTCAGCATCGTTTCGCAGCATCGCTGGAAAGTGCGAGCGCTGTCCTGGCTTATGGGGATTTAGAGCCGGTGGACGCCGATAGCGTGCTGCTGGATCAACTGCTCTCAAACTTGATTAGCAATAGCATCCGCTACCGCAGTCCATCGCGTCCGCTCGTGATTGATATTCGCTGCCGCCGCGAAGATGCTTGTACGATTGTGGCTGTTAGGGACAACGGCATCGGGATTGATCCGGGTGACTATGGGTCGATATTTGAGCTCTTTAGCCGCGGCACGAATGTACCTGCAAATGATAACGCGCTTGGGATTGGCCTTGCAACCTGCCAGGCGATTGCAAAAGCACATGGTGGCTTCATTCGCCTGTACGAGCCCTTTGGGGAGGGCACGACTTTTGAGGTCGGACTGCCCCATGGAAACGCTATTAAACCATAGCGAATAAGTGCATCGGCAAACAAAAAAAGAGAAGCGCACGCCTCTCTCTTCTATATCATCATTTTAACCCAGGGTAGTTGAAAGGCTTCACAAAGCCTATTCAGCAGCCTCAGCAATCACTTCGATGCTCACATATTTGCGGCTCTGGCGTCCGGCATGAAATTTCACTTTGCCAGGGACTTTTGCAAAAATGGTATGGTCTTTGCCCATGCCGACATTATCGCCAGGGTAAATCTTGGTGCCGCGCTGGCGCAGAATGATATTGCCAGGGACAACCGCTTCGCCGCCAAATTTTTTCACGCCAAGGCGCCGGCCTGCACTGTCGCGGCCGTTGCGGGAGGAACCGCCAGCTTTTTTATGTGCCATCTGTTCTTACTCCTTCTCTGCCAGGAACTGTTTTGCCTGGCCTTCCCAGTCTTCCCGCTCCATGCGGCCTTTAAAGCTCAATTGTTCTTCAACGTCATCACGCTGCTCAGGCGTCAGGTCAACGATTTGTTGAAAGCTGACAATCCCTAGATCGTTCAGCTTGCCTTCCAAAACCTTACCAACGCCTGAAATACGCTTCAGGTCATCTTTTGCGCCTTCGGGTGCTGCAGGAACGCTGGCCGCTGCTGCGATTGGCTCTTCCTTCGGCTCAGCTTCTTTCGCTGGCGCTTTTTTCTTTGCGGAGCCAGGCTTGCCAACACCGGTGATCTTCACGACGGTCAGATATTGGCGGTGGCCATTGCGTTTGCGGAATGTATGCCGGCGCCGCTTCTTAAAGACGATCACCTTATCGCCGCGTGTTTGCTCTAGGATTTCTGCGGTTACCACAGCGCCGTCAACCAGCGGTGCACCTGTTTTCAGGCCGCTATCATCCTTCAGCATCAAAACTTGATCAAAGGTGACAGTGTCACCAACCTCGCCGTCGAGCTTTTCAAGCTTGATGATCTCGTCTTGGGCAACTTTGTATTGCTTGCCGCCCGTCTTCACCACTGCGAACATCAGCGTGGTCCTTTTTGTCTGCGCCGCAAATCACCGGGCTACGCTTTTGTATCAAAGCGCGGCACTTTTAAAAGCGATGTCCGCTGGCTGTTTGCCTGTGCATTTCACACGTATAAAAATCGCCCGGACAGCCCTTGCCGCCGAAGCTGGGGCGGTTATACGCGTGCGCCCGCTAAAGTCAAACGCATTCTATACCGCCTAGGTGGCTTTGCGGTGCTGACTTGATCGTTGACAAAGCGCGCCATGGGCGTGTGTAACTCGCCTATAAAAAGATGTGTTATGAAGGCCCGTTTTATGTCGCGACCCATTGCCTTGTTTGCCGCTGCCGCGGCATTCCTTGCCCCCCTGCACGTATCGGCGCAGCCAGCGCCGTCCAAGGCGCCGCCAATTTATGACCGTTCAAGCGCACACAACCCTATTGCGGCCAAAGGCGGAATGGTCGTTGCGCAGGAAGCGATTGCGGCACGTGTCGGTGCTGACATTTTAAGGCAAGGTGGCAACGCTGTGGACTCCGCGGTCGCAACCGGCTTTGCCTTAGCCGTTACGCTGCCGCGCGCGGGCAACCTGGGCGGCGGCGGCTTCATGATGATCCATATGGCGCAAACAGGCAAAACGCTGGCGCTTGATTACCGCGAAATGGCGCCCAAAGCGGCCACGCGGGACATGTTCCTGGATGAAAGCGGCGCCGTTGACAAAACCTTGGCCAGGTTCAGCCATTTGTCAGCCGGTGTGCCTGGAACAGTCGCTGGACTGCTACACGCGCATGAGGCATATGGTTCATTACCCCTCAAAACGCTTTTAGCCCCTGCCATCGATCTTGCTGAGGGTGGGTTCCCGGTCAGCTTTGAGATGGCAGGTGCTTTGGCGTTTGGGAAGCGCTCTATGGGCCGCAATCCCGCCGCTGCTGAAATCTTCTACAAACCAGATGGCAGCAATTATGCCGCTGGCGACGTGTTGGTGCAGAAAGACCTCGCGTGGTCGCTCAAGCAGATTGCCAAATCCGGGTGGCGCGGATTTTATGATGGCCCGATTGCCAAAAAACTCGTCGCGGATATGCAGGCCAATGGCGGTATCATTTCGCGTGATGACTTGCGCGGCTACCGCGTGGTGGAACGCGCGCCAGTTACCACGCAATTTCGCGGCTACGACATTGCCGCCATGCCGCCGCCCTCATCCGGCGGGGTTCACATCGTGCAAATGCTGAATATGTTGCGCGATGAGGATTTTGCCGTCCTCGGGCAGGGCAGCGCTGATGCGCTCCACCTAATGGCCGAAGCCATGAAATATGCGTATGCGGACCGCTCCAAATATCTGGGCGATCCAGATTTCTATCCTGTTCCTGTCGAGGCGCTTACAGATCTTGCTTATGCCAAAGCCATCCGCGCGCGCATTAAGATGGATAGAACAACGCCCGCGACAGCCATACGCCCGGCCGACCGGCTCCCCTATGAGAGCCCAGATACCACGCATTACTCGGTCGCAGATAAAGACGGCAATATTGTCTCGAATACCTACACCCTTAATTTCTCCTATGGGTCCGGCCGCGTTGCCACCGGCACTGGCATTCTGCTGAATAATGAAATGGATGATTTCGCTGCTAAGCTCGGCGTTGCCAATGCCTTTGGTTTGCTCGGCGGCATCGCAAATGCCATTGAACCAGGCAAGCGCCCCTTAAGCTCCATGACGCCGGTCATCGTCCTCAAAGATGGTAAAGCCATGATGGCAACAGGCTCCCCTGGCGGCAGCACCATAATAACGGTCGTGCTCCAAACCCTGATCAACCGGCTCGCCTATGACCTTAACATCGCCGAAGCCACAGCGCGCCCGCGCATTCACCATCAATGGCTACCAGACCGGCTTACCGTGGAGCCCCATCTGTCAGCTGATACGGTGCACTTGCTGGAAGGCAAGGGCCACACTATCCGCTCTGGCCGCGTGCTCGGTGCCACCGAAACGCTCGAAATCCGCAATGACATATTTTACGGTGCGTCAGACCCCCGGCGCCCAGCAGCTCTCGCTGTGGGCGTGGAGTAGCGTGCGTCAGCTTTTGCCAAGTAAATGATAGAGCGTCACTTCATCGGGTAGGCCAGTGGCAGCAATGCCCTGTTTCATTTGAAACTGGCCAATTGCCTTTGAAATGGTCTCGGCATCGTCTTTAGGCGCCGTTTCCTTTAAATACCCGCCAGCTACCAAGGCGGCCCGCATATCGTTATAGATGCTGTCGTAAAGGCGTACTTTTGCTGCGCCATTTCCAAAGGCGACGGACGTCATGGCGGTCGACAGTTTATCATCAGACAAACGCTTGATCATGGCCTGGGCGGCGCTCATGACTGGCTGATCAGGAATGGACTGACAATAGGCTGCAATGGACGCCGTGAGGTATCGCGTACTGCGCCAACTGGCGATGTCGAAGGTGCCGCCCATATGGTGATTAACGCCCGTCAGATATCCGCCCACCCAAGCGGTATGCGCATCGCGCAGGTCTGCTTGGCCTGACTCGTCTTTATCCCAGGCCTTTGCAAATTGGCTGCAGCTGTCCAGCCCATATGATTTGGCTGCAAAACGGCCTTGCGCGTCTGCAGCCAAACTTGGTCCGATGCTGGTGACAATGCTGGCGCCCGCGACCAATGCGCGCGCCGTTGATTTTAAGCGCATCATCTGCCGCGTCCCTTTAAGCTGGGACGCCGCGGCGGCGGCGCGTGATCGCTGCGCCGAGCAGACCGGTTGCAAATAGTGCTAACACACCCGGCTCGCTTATCTCCACATCGCCAATGAAGAAGCTTGCAAGCAGCGGGTCGTGGTCACTTGCGCCAAAGGCAAATTCGGCGGCCAAGTGCACAATGTCGAAGAGCGGCATCGCATTGAGCAAGTTTTCAGTGATCAAAATGTGGTCGAGAAGCTGCGCGTTGCCTTCAAAGATGAAACTGTACGCATCGCTGGTGTCGATCAAATCAACAAGGTTGAACAGGATTTGTTCGTTTTCGTCTCCTTCAAGCACCGCCAGGGGCTCTAAGAATTGGAATTCGTTGAGATCGCCTAGGACAACGATTTTCGCGCCTGGCTCAGAGGCCAACAAACCGTCCACATAGGCGTTGACAAAAGCGGCTTGCGCTAAGCGTTCATCAACGCTGCCGTTCACTGGTGGCTGAACAGCCCCAAGTAAAGGCGTGCTGCCGCCTTTTGAAGAAAAGTGATTGTTTACGATAGTGACTTCTTCGCCGTTGAACAAGAAGGTCGCAACAATCGGTTTGCGGCTATCGACAAAGGCTGGATCGCCGTCTGCCCCCGGCAAGCGCCCAAAACTATCTTCCACGAGATCAACACGGTCAGGATTATAGAGGAAGCCAGGACGAATATTGCCGCCAGGTGCGCCGCCATCAGCGCCGTCCACGGGCGCCACGTCCAAGAAGCTATAAGTCGGCCCACCAGCATCAACAATGGCATCAATCAGCGCTTGATAGGTCTCGCTCGCATCAACGACCCCATCAAGCTGATTGCCAGGATTAAAGCCGTTATTGTCTTGGATTTCCTGCAGGCCAATCACATCCGGGCTTTTCAGGCCGTTTACGATGTCGCTTGCAAGTTGCGCCAATTGTGCGTCCGCGCCGAAATTATCTGGCGACAGATTTAACACATTGTAAGTGGCAACGTTGAGGCGGTCTTCGCCCACGGGAATATCGGTTACTTCTGGCTGCAGGCCGCCATCGGTGAAGACGGGAGCTTCTTCTGGCAGGACTTTAAAATTGCCAAAGTTGTAGGTGACCACACCCGTGACATCTTCAAGAGAATCGCCAACGCTCACGGCGGGAACATCGAAATCGTCGCGGTAGAGGGCATCATCAATAAGAACGCGCTCGGGATTGAAGTCGTCGGGCTCAATCACCAGAGCGCCGCGGTCATTGAGACCTGTTGTATTCACGCCCCCGTCTGACACCACGGCGATTTCGCCAAAAGACGGTCGGTCGACCACTTGCCCGCCTGGGACAGTGACCAGCATGGCTTCAACACTTTCATAAAAGTCAATGCCGTCTGTTGCTGGATCAAAACTCATGTTGAGATCATCATCGATGTTTTGATTTGGCGGCACACGGCCAGCTTTGCCAATGACCACCGGCGCTGGCAGGTCCCCGCTGCCGGTGATTTCAATATCGGGAAAGGCCAATTGAGTGGTTGACAGGTTCCCCGTCGATGCGCCGCCGGGGGTGAATTCGCTGACAGCGCCTTCTAGAGAGACGAGGTCGCCTTTCTCAACGCTGGGTTCAGAGCTTGTAAACACAAACAGCGCGTCTGATGTGCCTGGGTTGCCATCGCCTTCTACGTCTTGGACATAAAAGCCATTGTCCGCCACGGCCGTGACAATCCCTTCGGTGCGAACGTTCTGTCCTTCCAGCGGCGATGTAAGCGCTTCACCTTGAATCTCATAAATCGGCGTCAGCTCCGTCATCATGTCGCCGCCCTCGCTCATTTCGCCATTGAACGATTGGCCTATGTTGGTCGCGCCAGGCGTTTCAGCGGCGGGGGCTTGCCAAGTGAAATCAGCCGCCGTAGTTCCATCGCCGCCGCCCAGTTGCAGCGAAAAGCCTGCAGGGGAATCACTGGGTTCGCTCACGCCGATATCGGTGCTCATCGTGCCGTTTGCTGCGCCATTGGCCGCCACAAAAGCGCCTTCGTAGCTCAGAAACTCGACCACATTGTTTGCAGGGTCAATCAAAGCGATGCCGTCCGGCGATCCGTTTTGGAGGCCATTGGTCGGAAAGTTAATGACCTCAAAGCCAAAGCCGCCGACCTCATCGGCAAGCATCCCATTCAGGCTGACCGTGTCATAGGTGCTAGAATTGTTGCCGTTATAGAGCTGAATTTCCCAATCGGTAAGGTCCGTTCCCGCGGCCCCAGCCAACTCGATAAATTCGCCGACGTCCGTGCCGCCGTTGTCATAATGTATCTCATTGATAAAAACGACTGCGCCGGCAATCGGAGCGCTAATGATCACCGCGCCAACCGCGCAGCTGGATAACAAAACGACTTTGGAAAAATGTGTAAACGACACAACGAGGCCCCTTTGGTGAAACGATAAAACTAGGGACAGCAAAGATCGTGCCAGGCTGTTAACCATATTAGGATTGCGGGACACTGGCGCAGGTTTGAGTATGCTAGCAGCTCACATATGGCAGGCTGATCGACAGTTGAGATAGAACAAGGGGCTAGATAAAGTGCACTTAACTGTGTTGATGGAGTGTCACGAAGGTGTCACGAAGTAGGTTGTTTGCAAACAATCAAGAAACAAACTCTATCTCTTTGATAAAAAATGAATTTTCATTTTGTTTCAGAAATATAACGTGTT
>JBCCAR010000014.1:0-86545 GCA_039814715.1 Pseudomonadota bacterium | reverse complement strand
TTGCTCCGGCCTGTTTCCTTCACACACGACTGAAGAGGGTTTCGTGTGTCAATCAGGGGTGATCGAAGGTCTGCGCCACAGGATTTAGGGGTGAATTGGTATGCGCCATACGGTGCATGATTTTGGCCGCATCAATTGTAGCAAGCACCACGCCAGCTTTAGTTTCGACTTGAGAGCGAAAACCTTCGCGTAATTCTCTGCCCGTTTTATCCTCAATCTCTTTAAGGTCTTGCGGCGTTAAATCCCGCGCTTTGATGATGTTATCCGCGATAACATAGGCCCCATCATCGACCTCTACCACAGCAACCCCCTGTGCGGTGATGGCGGCAATATCCTCGCTTGCGAAGCTTTTACGTCCATCGGCAAATTCAAACCGCGTATTGAATTTGGACGCGTCTACATGGGGTCCGAGGCTGGTCAGCGAATCCCGGTCTTCTGCCGTGACTTCCCGGATACGCTTTACGGATGGGAGCGGCACTAAATCACCGCCATTCACTTTAATAAATTCATTGGTCATAGAACAATACTCCTTACAAATGTTCATTATTTGTTCTTTATAAGGATTATATTCCTAAATCGAAAGTGAATTAATCTGATGAATACTTTTGTATTCAGCGGGTAATGTGGAATTTTGACTATCTTTATTTCAAATGAAGTTTGTTGAGTGTTATTCTGCTTGAATGTCAAAACCATACAGCAAAAAAGATGGATATGTAGAACTGACCGAAAAGATGAAACAGGCGTTGTTATCAGAACAGGAGCGCACATGTCTTCGTCCCTCCGAGCTTATCAGACGCATGGCTGATCGTCCAAAAGGGCTAAAACCCTATATGATAGCGAAGTGGTGCAAAGAGTATCAATTTATACCCAAGGCGTTCTATGAGGCCGTTATCAAGGCTTACAAGGAAGCACCTGACTTCGTACATGCTGCCCCCGTGAAGCCTCGCATACTCGATGCCAAACGCGATCCTGATTATCACTGGTTGGCCAAGCGCAAGGGCGACAAAGCCCCCAATACGCCGCCCGGCCCCCGCAGAGCGGTTTCCAGAGTGGCCATCTCTGACGAAATGCGCGACCATCTCAACCGTGAGTTTGAGCGCACTGGCCTGTCTGTTTCTGGTCTGTTGCGCATGCGTCCAGCTGAGCTAAGGCCGCTTTCAAGTGTAACCCTGAGCAAGTGGCGCAATGGCAAAGCCGAAACCGCCAATAAAGAGGATTGGGGTTTTGTTCTGAACGTCCTCGAATCCCTACCCGAACCCAAACGCTAAGTATCTACAATTTTAGACAAATTGTTTGTAATATTTACATAATTTTATTTCGTACCCGTCATAATAAATGAACAAAATGCCACAGCATATTCAGGCTGTTGCTTGATATGCGCGGCTAAGCCCCAGAATTTCAAAAAAGAAACAGGGCTATGACAGGGGAGAATAATAATGGGATATGAGCATATACGCTCCAATATTCAGGAATTAACAGGGCAAACGGTTCTGAAAGAGCCTCTTGTTTTCTTTGAAGCGGTGCAATCTTACAGTGATCTGATTGCTGAGGAAGAGCGTGAGGCTGTTTCAGCGCCAAACCGTAAGGCGCGAGAGCTTGATAATGAAATCAATCTGGCTGGGGCTGGCGGCTCCCTTTCGGGTATTCAGCGTCTTCAGCAATGGAACCAGTATAATAACCAAATCCGCAAGCGGAACGGCAGCAAAGCCGACACCACCGCAAGTGATTTGGCGATCCTGCAAGGTCAGCTTACGACTCTCGATATCGAGATCGCCCAGATCAAAAGCCGGATGGAAGAGCTAAAAACCGAGATCGCAGCGAATGAAGACCGCATCGAAGACTTGGAAGAGCGCATTACGGGCGTGCAAGGCGCGATTGATGACTTCCATGAGGCGCAGCGTTTTGAATTGAATGCAGATGGCTCACTGGCAAACGAACAAGCCGAAGCCGCGCTCAGAGCCTATGAGAAACGCATGGGCCTCGAACCCGGCAGCATTGATCGTAGCGACCCTGCTGCGGTGTTGGATGCATTAGAGGAGCAGAAAGAGCACGACGAGAGAGAAGTTGCGCGTCTGGAGCGAGAAAACCAAGCCAAGCAAGGTGAGTACGATCAAAAAGAGCGCGAACTTGAAGACAAAGAACGCGAGCGTGAGGTTGTTCAAGCTGAAGTTGATGCTGAAAATGCCGAGGCACAAGTGGCAAGGACACAAAGACAAGCTGTTGAAGGCGTGACAGATGCTCAATACGATACGGACATAAACGCGTTTGCGACAGCTTTAGGTTCTGGCTCCAATAACTTCTCAAACGCGCCTGTGGTCAAGGCCGCGTTTAGCACAGAAGCGAGTGGTGAGGCCGTGAAGGTTGCCGATGATCAAGATCGAGAAACAGAAATCGTTCCTAAAGGCGATACAATCCAACCTATATAGCGAGTTATTCGTAAGCGGACTGAGGCCCTGTTGCGCTCAATGAAGCCTGAGTATCGACACGCCAGATGTTCGGATAGATGTCGCGGATTTCGTTGTTCACCATCGCCTCAGCAGAACGGGCATCCAAATTCCTGAATGTGCCTCTCGGCTCACCGTCAGAGGCAAGAAGATATAACTCACCCGTATTATCATAACCGTTTTCACCCTCAGCAATGACTAGGCCCACACGCGGATACCCTGTCATGACTAGGCCCCTTAAGGAATCTTCGATCCGATTGAGAACGTCTTGATCATCCGAGTGAACCTTGACGACGGCAAAGTCGCCAGAAGCTCCAATCGCCACCACTTCTCCCCGACCATAGCTGTTTTCAACGCCTCGTAGATCGACCACAGGCATGTTCACCTGATCGATAGCGCGGGTAGTGGGCGCGGGTGTTGAGGTAGTGGCTGTGGGGATAATTTGCGGCTCTTGCGCCTGCGCCCCTGTCATCGGCGCAAAGGCGGCGGCAACGCTCAACCCTATTGCAGCGGCGGGGCTTGTGAATTTCTTTTTTAGTTCTGTCAGCGCCATGGCGCACCTGCCTTTTCTTTCCCTCCGGCAGCAGGTGTCTTGTTTTTACTTAGCTTGTTCATATCTACAAACTACAAAAAGGACCGTTTTTGTTGATTTACTTGTTCTTTTTGTGTTACGTTGCGTATCAGAACTTAAGTCGTTGTTTTGTATCGACTTAGGCAGGTGGATGGATCGACGCGAACCGCCAATGAAGCGGTTCCACAAAAACGGTCCTTTTTGTGGAGTGGTGTGTTGCAGGCGTATCCGGGTGGGTGCGTCGAAGCGAATTGCAGCAACACAGAAGGACCCACACCATGAACCGCAAAGTCGGCTATTACCGTGTCAGTACGGCAGACCAGAATGCCGCCCTCCAAATTTCAGCCCTTGAACTCGCTCAGTGCGACCAGATTTACGGTGATCAAGGCATATCAGGATCAGAGAGAAACAGGCCCGATTTCGATAAGGCCCTAAGTGCCATTGAGAGGGGCGATACGCTTGTGATCTGGCGGCTGGACCGTATGAGCCGTTCGCTTAAGCATCTCATCGAAATCAACCAAGTGCTGAATGAACGCGGCGCTTTTTTGGAATCCCTCACTGAGAAAATTGATACCTCTACGCCGATGGGCGAGTTTGTATTTCATATCCTCGGAGCTGTCGCACAGCTTGAGCGGGAAATCATCCGTGAGCGCACCTTGGCGGGATTGAGCGTTGCCGCGGCCAACGGCAAATTCCCCGGACGAAAGCGCAAACTCGATCCGCAGCAGATTTCATGGGCGGCGCGGCGCTATTACGTCGAACAAGCAAAACCTTCGGTGATTGCCGCCGATCTAGACGTTCACCCAGAAACACTCCGGCGGCATTTGAAGCCGCTTCACACTGATATTCGTGAATATTCGGCGCAATTGAGTGGAGCAACATTATGAAGGATATTAAGCGCGAAAAGCTTGCAGCACTGGTAGATGGCTTGATTGATCTTCTGGCCGAAATGGAAATCACCGAAAATCAAATCCGCAAGGCAGAGATTGATCTTCTCAAACAACGTGAGGCGCTTGGGAAAATAACTCAATCTCTCTCGGTTTTAATTTCGGGGTCGGCTTAGCATTGGGAGCGTGCAGCATAGCCCCATTCAGATACTGATGGGACATGAAGACTACGGGACAAAAAAGTTGTATCTGGAGGTCGTTGACCTTGAGAAATATGCCATCGCTTAAACGATGTGAGAAGACTTTGAGATCAGGGTACGAACGCGATAGACATGATAACTGTAAACACAGAATTTTAGAATGGATACAGCCACTATGCTAGGTGCTTTGGAAAACCCAGTGCATTTTGATAATTCAATCAAATATGCACCAGCTTATGACGAGGTGGCAAACCTCTATATGCAGGTTGAATTGTAATACTTAGGCGCGAAAGGCCAAATTTATGGCTGCGGAATTTATACACCTGTCGGAAGAAGAGAGTGAGCTTTCAACGGAACACTTGATCTCCGTTGAGAAGATTTTCCGGCCCATAGCCGACTTGATTTGTCAGCAATTGAAGGTGAAGCCGGAAGAAGTGTTTTCAGCGAAAGCCCAAGAACTCGGCCCTTATCCGCATCTCATTGATGCGTTTATACCTATGTGCCGCTATGCCTTTCGGATGAATGACAGAGAGATCATGTTCTGTCTGGATAGAGATTTCAAATATATTCAGCGAAATACGAAATTTGGCATACTAAGAATAATTGATGATCAAAGACTAAGAGCCGCAATGATGGAAGGCTGGATTATTGCCCAAAAAATGGGGTATACTGAACATTTAGTCAGATCTGCTTCCATTAATAATAATGACGAAGAAGAAGATCAAACTATTGTTCAGCGTTTCGTGATCTTTTTCGACGCAACGCGAAATAGAAAAAATGATATAGAAAAAGAGTTAGCGTTTTTATTGAAAGGCCCCGATTTAACGACACGCGGAACGCCGCGAGTGCAAAGGAAGAAACGGTCAGCGAAAGAGGCCGCCGAAGAACCCTACGCGCCTATGACAGTTCGGGTTCCAAGCCACCTGAAAGAGCGGTTCAACGATTTTGTTGCGTCTGACAAATCGCTTACCAAAACCTCGGCCCTTGAAGAAGCCCTAGAAGACTTTCTCGACAAGTACGAGTCCCACTGTGATTAAAACCGCTTGCAAGATGTATACATTGTGCTATGTTCTCTCCATAGCGTAATTACGTCCGACATGTGACCATGTTGGAAGACAGGTGGAGTACGTCTAATGGCCGGAAATCTATACATGAACGTCTTACTCCTAGCCGCCTATGTCGTGGTCGCTTCCGCTGGTTCATTAGGACTTAAACACTTTGCCGATACCGGAGCATCTATGTCGCTTTGGGGTGGACTGGCGGCATTGATGGCCGCGAACGGCATTTGGATTAGTATTGCTGCCAATCAGGGCTTGGGCTTTGCAGCCCTCGTGTGCAGCCTTTCAACAACCATTTTCTTGGTCGTTGTGGCCTCGTGGTGGTTTGGAGAAACCCTCACGGCTCTGCGATGTGCGGGGCTTGTTGCAGGTCTTATTGCCATCACTCTTTTCAACATACCCAACCAACAAGCAAACATACTGAGTAGTGAAACCGAGCCGTTCGATCAAAACATGGATGATCGAATGAATAAGCCTCAAGTCTAACACACCTCGGAAACGAAAAATGAATTTAACGCGCTTCGGCGCGAACAGGACAGTTGCGCTCAAATTCAGGACTAAGAAAGAAAACAGATGTCAAACCAAAAGGCATACGACACTCACGCGAACGAAGAGGATTACAAGCAGTTCGTTGGTGCTCCCGGCTCGGAAGAAGCTGCTGAAAAGCAGGCTACGGCGAATTTCTTGATGAGAAACAAGCGGCCAAACACCGAAGCTGAGATTGAAAGCAAACGTAGCGAAATCAATGAAACCAAAGATCAACAACGCAAGATTGATCGGAAGCTAAGACACACTAATCCATATCAAATATGCGATGAAGCAGACCCCGCAGCCAGCAAGAACCCGTTAGAAACAGTTTTTGGTTTGGTGGGATTTGGAGTTTTGTCGATTGCGTTGGTGGTTGTGCCCGGCATTGCCACAATGCTGATCATCCAAGCCGAGAAGATTGCGCTCGTTGCGGATAAACCAGTTTTTGGACTGGTGTTTGGCGTGAGCGCATTGGCAGGTGTTCTTGCCTCAATACAATTCCGTTCACTTCTAAGATCAGACGCAGATCGATTGAGCTATGACCGTTGGGCAATCAAACTGACGGTAGGTGTGTTTCTTGTCTGGGCAGCGGTGATGTCCTTAGCGGCATATCCAATAATAATTCCGACAGGCGCAGTCGAACCTATCAGCCAACCAGATATTATTATCTTTGATGCGGTTGAAGACGTAAGCGGTATACACATTCAGCCCCCTATGATGCTGCTCTTTTTGATTACTGCTTTGCTGGATTTGGTGGCGGCCCCTACGCTTCATAGCTTTGCGCTGAATAGGTTAACCCCGCGCCCGGTCAAGCGCATTATCGAAGATGCAGAGTTTAAATATCTTGAAGCTTGCAAAGATCAAAAGGGTGCAGAGCTAGAGGCTCTTTATACTGATTTAACTCAGCTTATTTCAGACCACGAAGCGTTTGAGGCGGCATTACAAACAAGTGTCGAGAACGCTCTATCGGCCCTGAACCGCTTGGAAGCCAGAGTCGAAGCGGCGCAAAACGCTGCCAAAATACAAGCGCTCTATGCGCCGAACATCCATCCCCAACGAAATGACACAGCCAAAACCAATGGTTTCCACGCCTGAAAGGACTTACTCATGATAAATCGTATTTCCGCAAGCTTTTTGGCACTCCTCGCGATAGTTGGAACCCAAAACGCACATGCTGAAAATGTCTTTGTCGCAATACCCGAAGACCGTATTGATAACGTTCAACCCGTTATTCGCTCTGCTGTAGATGCGTTTCACGCCCTTGCGCCGGGCGATACTTACACTCTGCTTAACGCGAGCGTCGGCGCGAGTGTCGCTGCATTCAAAGTGCCAAATAACGAGCGTTACCGCCTCAGGTCTTATCGAGACAAAGCACTAGAGTCTCATAGGAAAGCTTTGCAGGCTTTCATGGGTGCAGTGGTTGGCAAAGATGCTGTTGACGACACTGATTTGAAATCTGATTTCATCGCCACAGTTTCAGCCATTGGGGAACTGCGCAGCCTTCAATCGGGAGATGCGCATGTTCTGTTTGTCGGTTCAGTCTTACATAAAGATGAAGCTGACCCTTCCGTTTCGATGCTCAATGCAGAGGGTCAGATTGTTGTACCCAGTCCCGCATTACTCGAAGGGTCTTTGCTGCTTTCTCCCTTTGGCATCGAAACGGACACAAAACCGCTCAAGGGTGTAATTTTTCATGTTTGTCCCGTTTTACCCAAATTAAGCCCCTACGAGTTTTCAGCATTAAAGAACTACGTCGGACACTATTTGAAGGCACGAGGCGGGGTATTAGCGACATTCAACAGCGATGTTTCAATTTGCTCCAATCGATTTAGCAACCGTGTTGATACGCCGGTTGCCCTGCAACCAATCGCTGAAGGGACCGCGCCAGTTATGGTGTTGGCATCCCGTTCAACTGATATTGCACAGCAAGAAGTCGATGAACGCAGCGCTATCGCAGATCAGTTGGCTCAAGACAGTCTTACAAACAAGGCGCAGGCCGAGGCGCTAACGCAGGAGAATGAAAAACTAAGAAGCGATCTATCCACGCTAAAATCAGAGCGAGATGATCTGAAAAACAAGCTTTCATCATCTGAAAACGCAAGGGTGCAAGCTGAGGCGAGCGCCAGAGAATTTCAGAAAGTTCTGGATCAAAGTAACAGACTCGACAGTGTTAGTAAGTTTGTCTTGTTTCAAGATGTAACTCATCCAGTAAAAGACAATAGGGTCGTATCAACGGGTACGGACTATAATCTAGCGGAGTTTCCCGAATACCTAAGTTCGTGGTGTTATATTTACGCTACTGGTCGTGAGGGTTCGCGAATTCAAATTACCATTGGCAATAAGAATAAAGGCAAACCTCTTGTTTGGACAGCGCCGGATTCGAAGGTTTTAGTAGATGCCAATTTAACCAAAGACTATATCATCAGTTATCGGCAGTCTTGCCGCTTTCCGGCACAGTAAGATGCCTGATCACCCCTCATATGGAAGAGGCGGGCGTGTTGGGCCTGCCCTTGTTCTGGGCACAGTATCCTACATGGTCCTGCAACACTCCGGACCAATCATGCAGGGTGATGGAATAGCAACACTTCCAGCAATCGCGGCTGGAGCGTTGACACTGTGCGGCGCGGCACTGGTTAGCGATATCTTTGGGCTTGTTGGAAGCGGATTTGATTTCCTTCAAGCAAAAACGCCAAGCGGCAATAAAGGCACATCCGGTTGGGTAAAGTCTCTGCGCGAGATTAAGACCGAGCTTATTCAAAGTGGCGGCGGCCCCTATTGGGGCGCGTTCAAAAACATACCGGTGTTTTCAGAGTTCGTGTCTAACGCCATGTGCATTGCGCCAGCCGGGGCCGGGAAAACGTCGGGTGCGGTGCTGACCAACTGTCTCTCTATTCGAGATGATAAGATTCTGACGGACTTCAAGGGCGAGATTTCGTGTTCCGTCAAGCAAGAACTTGAAGATCGGGGCGAGGTTTTTCACGCGCTTAATTTAGGCGGGTTGTGGGAAGACGCGCTAGGGCCGAGCGCATGTTACAACCCGCTTGATCTTATCGCTGATCATCTCGAATGCCCCGGCGGGTTATGTGACATTGTCGATGACCTGCGAGGGATGAGCGCACAACTCGTACCCGATCCTGTTAAAACAGGTGGAAGTGGCGACAATAAGCATTTTACCGAGGGCGAGAGGGACTTAATCGCCTACGGCAAGCTTCAAAATGCCATCCTTCACCACAGACGCGCCAATCTTGGTGAGGTCTGTCACATGATGAACGATGTCGATGCGCTCCTTAAAGAAGCGCAATGGGTGTGTGGTCGTTTAGTGGTAAACGGCCAAAAACAGATGATGCCGATTGAAAACCTGCCTTGGATTCAAAAACACGATCCACAGGAGGTAGCGAATTTTATCGAGTACCATCGAGGAACGGCGGCGGCACTTTGTGATCTCATCGAAGCGACTGACTCGCGCACGTTCAATTCCTTTCTGACAGGTACGCGTCAAGCGTTACGTCCGTTCAACAAGACGACACGAACCCACAAAGTCCTGTCCAAATCCACTCTCCGATTTTCGGACTGCAAGACCAGCGAAGAAACCAACACCATTTCAATCATTGCTGATGATTCACGAAGCGAGGCGCAAAAGCCTGTGGTCGGCCTGCTCCAATATTGCGCCATGATCGAGATCAAACGTGCGGAGAATAAGAAGCGGCCCGTTTACTTCATCATGGATGAAGCAACGAACTTCACCATCCAGAATTTGCCGGAACTCCTTACATTTGGGCGCGGTTACGGCTTGCGTTTGCTCCTCATATTCCAGTCGATCAGCGCTTTTGTGAAAGCCTATGGTGAGGAAGCATTTAATATTCTGTGGTCGGAAACAGAGATAAAGCAGTTCTTGCCCGGACAGCGTGAACCTCGCGTTCTCAAGATGATTTCTGAGTTGCTGGCTGAGCAAACCATCAAGACCAAAGACTATAATGGAGGCCGGGGGCGCGGTGTTGATGGCTACGGCTACCGCGAAGAGGCAAGCCCCCTCATGACGGAAGACGAGATTCGCCGTTGCAAGAAAACGCTTCTCGCGATCCGCGACAAAAAAGTGATGCAAGTCGATCTGCCGCCCATTGCCGCTATTCATCCGTGGCGGGATCAAGTCGGCATCAATCCATTTTACGGCAAGCCGTTCCGCCTGCCAATCAAACTTCGCATTCCGCGTAAATTTCTCAAGAAACGGAGGCGCTCATGAATACGCGCAAAGGACATGTATTCGGCATGTTAGGCGCTGGATTCCATGTGCTCGGCCATATCATCGCCCAATGGAAACTCATCGTGATTGTCGCGTTCTTTGTCTCACCCGTAGGGCCTCACCTGCGTTGGGAATATGAGTATCGCGCCGGATACAACGGCTATCGCGCTCATGTGGGCTGCACCTATCTCGGCTCACGCGGCTTTGTCAGCTTTGCCAGCGCATCACAATGTCCGGTGCTGGTTTGGATGGACTCTAGAAAATGGAGGATTGAATGAGCGCGTATAAAGCCAACCCGAAAATTCGAGTGTCTTATTCCTACAAGCACGCTGAAACGTTGCCTGAGGTGAAATCACCTATCTATGAGACCAGCCCGAATATGCGGTTTCAGTTCGACTTAAACCGTGATCCGTATGTTCGTTTGCAAATTCTGGATCGCGGGAAGTCTGAGGCTGAGCGCCGGGAAGAAGCCTCCGGTCGCGGATCAGCAATGGTCGAACAAGATCAATCCGCCCCTTCATTTCGTCCACCCTCAGAACTCCGGCGCGGTGTCGATAAGCAAGACTTCAATCAACGCTGGATGGCGGAACTGCGCGCCGCAGTTCTGAACGCCGCCAATCAATCTCAATCTCAAGAATCCTGCGAGCGTGATCGCGCTCCGGTATCTCAAGAGCCGTCGCGGTGATGGCTCACAACTCCTAGAAAGGAAACTAAACCTTATGAACCAATATATTGAAATCAATGATGGGCAGTTTATCCATCTCGCAATGGTCAAGCGTTTACGGCCCATCACAGAGAAAGAGCGGGACTCGCTTTCAGCCCTTGGCAAGCATGTTGATGCTAATAAATTCAGCACCCGCATTGATCGCAAAGATGGGACGAAGACCTATGCGCAGGAAACCGTAGATGAAATCGCCTCGAACGGGATAGCGCTCATCCAAGTGCAGAACGATGCATTCATCCCACGCGACAACATCATTCAAGCTAAGAACATCTCTGAGAAGGATCGTGCGGGTTTTGCTGAACGCACAGGCCGCCCGATGCCTAATGGCTTCAAATCTGAGATTGAAACCAAAGCCGGAAAAGTTTTGTGCAAGTCTGATGCGGCTAGTGTGATGCACAGTATAGGCTATCCGTATCAGCCGCAAACCGCACGACCACAAGCGGCAGAACAGCAAACGCCGGACGCAAAGACAGCCTCACCAGAGATGTCTCTTGCCGAGCAAAGGGATGCTGTAGTCGCGAAATCGAAGCCACGGAGCAAATCGAATGGCCGCGAACATCCACGAGAACGGTAGGCCCGATAAATCGGGCTTAAAACTCAGTTCTTCTTTACAGGGACAACAATAAATGTTCTACTTATGTTCTATTTTATTGGATTGTCCCTGTATTGAAGAGGAAAGGACAAAAATTATGGATACTTCATAGCGTAAAAGGACACAGAAAGTTGAAAGCACGAAAGACAAACAGCACTCAGAAAGGCACAACAAAAAAAACTCCTCATTTGAGGTCAGCGCAAAACAAGCCCGTTATTACGGTGGACTATGAGCGATATGCGCACTTCCTTGAAAACTCGGATTTGACCGAGGAACAAAAGCAGGAATTCTTGCAAGCGATATGGAACATCGTCGTTGAATTCGTATCGCTCGGCTTTGGTGTTCACCCACTGCAACAAGCTAAAGAGGGCTGTGGACAAGTCGAGAATTTTTCTCCGAAACCGCCGTTCACAGCGCCAGATGCGGTATACTTGGATCATACTGTCTTAGAGCAAATTACAAGCGCATCTGATCTGGAAACAGATGCGGCCCAAGAAGGAGTCGAGTGATGGATAGTGATTTTGAACCAAGCCAAAATGTGCAGAGGGCCGTTATATACTGCCGTGTAAGTAGCAAGAAACAAAAAGCAGAAGGTAGCGGATTAAATTCACAAGAGCATCGTTGTCGTCAGTATGCTGAAGCAAAAAGTTATGATGTAGTGAAAGTTTTTCCCGATGATGTCAGTGCCGGGGGAGACTTTTTAGATCGCCCTGGAATGGTTGCTCTGTTACGATTTTTAGACTCTCATCCGACAGAACGCTTTGTGGTTATTTTTGATGATCTCAAGCGCTATTCGCGCGAAACTGAATTTCATTTAAAGCTTCGTCGGGTGATGCTGGAACGCGGCGCAATCAGAGAATGCCTAAATTTCAATTTCGAAGACTCACCGGAAGGGAAGTTCAACGAAACCATTAGCGCTGCTGCGGGAACTTACGAGCGCGAGACTATGAAGCGCCAGAACTGGCAAAAATCTATCGCCCGTCTTGAACAGGGCTACTCCGTTCAGGCGGTCCCGCCAGTTGGCTATCGCTATGAGAAAGCTACAGGCGGCGGGAAGGTGCTTGTTCAAGATGAGCCTGCTGCCAGTATCGTTCGTGAAGCTCTTTTAGGATATGCTACAGGACGTTTCGCATCTCAGGCTGAGGTTAAAAGGTATCTAGAATTGCAGCCGGAGTTTCCCAAGAAAGGGAAAAATGGAACCATCGTGCAGCAATCAGTCGTCGATATGATGAGACGACATTTATACGCTGGCCTTGTTGATGGTCGGGCTTGGGGCGTTTCGATTCGCGAAGGAAAGCACGAGGGACTCATAAGCATCTCCACATTTGAGCGTATTCAAGACAAACTAGATGGCCGGGTTTATGCGCCTGCTCGAAAGGACGTATGCGCTGATTTCCCGCTGCGTGGCTCTGTCTGTTGCTCTGTATGCGATACACCGTTGACGGCAGCATGGTCACAAGGAAGGAGAAAGAAATATCCCTACTACTTCTGTCGAGCTAAAGACTGTTCACAGTATGGCAAGACGATTGCCCGAAGGACGATTGAGGGACAGTTCGAAGATATCCTGAGAAGCCTTCAACCCACCAAAGAGCTAGTTGGAGTCGCTGTCGCGATGTTTACTGATTTTTGGAACCTTCAAATTGAACAAGCAGCCTCTAATCAAAATGCGATCAAGCGTGATATCGTTCAGATTGAGAAGAAGATTGAGAAGTTGCTTAATGCGGTTATTGAGGCTTCCAACCCTCGCGTTATCTCAGCGTATGAAAAGCAGATTGATAAATTGGAGAGGCGAGTCTTGGTGTTGAAAGAAAAAGGGCGTGAGGCAGGCAAACCACTGCACAGCATCGATGATTTGTTAGAACACTCTGTTCGGTTTCTCTCAACCCCTTGGAATCTTTGGAAAACAGAGCGTTTTGAGTTGCAAAAGTTGGTTTTAAAACTGACGTTTTCAGAGCATTTGCACTACTGCCGAGAAACTGGATTTAGAACACCCCAACCCACTGTTCCATTTGGATTTTTCCAAGTTTTTTCGCAAAATTCTGGAATGGTGCCCGGGGGCGGAATCGAACCACCGACACGCGGATTTTCAATCCGCTGCTCTACCCCTGAGCTACCCGGGCAAACCAACCATCTGCAAGGGGCTTTAGCGCAGATGGGAAAGCTCGGGCCTTATAGGGGAGGGGCTATGGGTTGTCGAGAGGTTTTGGGCGTGTGGTGAATGCTTAGCCTTTATCGGCATCATCGCCGGGTTGAACAAGCCCATCGATGGGTGCATCCCCAGGCAAAACATAGCCTTCGCCCGCCCAGCTCAAGAGATCACGCGACTGGCACAAGGTTGAGCAAAACGGGCGCACTTCGTGCACCGCGGCTTTGCCGCAAAGCGGGCATCTTTTATGAAGCGCTGTCATGCCTTTTGACTTAGGTGCAAATCGCTATCAGCTCAAGGGGTCGCGCTGCGTTATTGTAATCGGCATGTGTAGTCTGTCACTCAAAACTGCTTCACTACCTTGCTGGATAAGCCATTTGGCGACCGCGGGCTCGGCGGCGATCGAGAGAGGCTTGGGCTGGCCCGCTATGGCGGTTTTGTATGCGCTGCAGACGAGCTGCGGGCCTTTGAGCGCTGCGTGGTTATCTCGGTGCAGGGCCTCTGGCAAGGAGGGTCCGGCGCGTTTCATCTGGAGCTCTACCAAACCAAATTGCGACCAACCGGTGCGCCGCGCTTCTATGGCGCTGCTGGCGAGCGCATCGTCTAGGGCCGCGAGGACGGCTTGTTTGTCCGCCCGGCGCTCAAGATCGATAAAATCCACCACCATGAGCCCGCCCAGCTGCGCGAGTGTGATGAGGTGCGGCAAAGCCTGCGCGGCGGCTATGTTTGTGCTTAGCCGGTTGTTTTGAGCGCCAGCGTTCACATCGATGACGGTTATGCCGTGCACGCTGGCAAAGTCCAGCCGCTGTTTATTTCCTATGGGCCAGCGATGCTGCGATAGATGTGCAAGCACGTCCTCACAATCAGCTGTTTCAAACATCTCACCTGGCGCTCCAAAGTGTTGCTCAAAGTGGGGCGCTAAATGCGCAAATGCAGATTTCCAGGTTGCTGCGCGTGCATTCCAGAGCGCCGGCGTCCCAATGTGGATGGGTCCGTCAAAGTGTTCCGGCAGCGCTGCTAAAAATGCATCGATCTCGTCCCAATTGGGCCGCAGGGGCGTATCTGGGTTCACGACTTTGGCTTCTGGTGCTTTGTCGCCACCGGCTGCGCGGGTAATCTCTATGGGGATTTTACGGCCTTCGCTGAGGCCTCTCAGCTGTTTTGCCCGGCGCGCGCTGATATGGACTTCAAAGCCCTGGTCCGTTTGGGCCATCCAGTCCTGCCCGCTTAGCTTACCAAGCTTGGCCATGAAACGCGCGCCAGCAACAGGGCCGCGTGTCATACCGCTTATAGCGAAGCGTTGTGGCTTGCCGTCAACCAGGAGGGCTGCGCGCTGCTGAATGAGGAAATCATCGATGATGACGCGGCTGGCCATGCTGGTCTCGTTATGAGCTGGGCTCAACGCCCGCAGCCCGCAGCAAGGTTTGAGCCTCTAAGATCGGTAAGCCGACAATGGCAGAATAAGAGCCTTGCATCCATGGAATGAAGGCCGCCGCTAGGCCCTGAATGGCATATCCCCCGGCTTTGCCCTGCCATTCGCCGCTGGCAAGGTAACGCTGCATTTCTTCATGCGAGAGGCGCTTGAACTTGACCGCTGAGATAACGCAACGCTCACGCAGTGTTTCTCCATCTGATACGGCGATTGCAGATATCACGCGGTGCCGCCGCCCTGATAGGAGTGCGAGCATAGCGCAGGCATCGCTCTGTGTTTCCGCTTTGCCTAAAATACGCCGTCCAGCCGCTACCACCGTATCGCCGGTTAAAACAATTTGGCCAGGATGCGCGCGTGCGGCCACGTTGGCTTTCTCGCGCGCCATGCGGATGGCATAGGGGCGCGGCAATTCTGACTTTTGCGGCGTTTCGTCTATGTCGGCTGGCGCTATGGCGCTTGGCGTATAGCCAATTTGCGCGAGCAAGTCGCGCCGACGCGGTGATTGAGAGGCAAGGATGAAACCGGCCATGGGCCTTGGCCCTGTGCGCGCGCTATTTGTAACGGAATGTGATACGGCCCTTGGTCAGGTCGTATGGGGTGAGCTCCACAAGCACTTCATCGCCGACCAAGACGCGGATACGGTTTTTGCGCATTTTGCCGGCGGTGTGGCCCAGCACTTCATGGTCGTTTTCAAGCTTTACGCGGAACATAGCGTTGGGCAGTAACTCGGTGACGATCCCACGCATTTCTAATAGTTCTTCTTTTGCCATACCTTTTTCGGCGGCTCCCACTTTAGTGTTATTGCGCTTTTCCTGCGCAGTTGATTCTCCTCAAACCGGTCAGGGTTTAAAGCACGTGCAGGCCCTTTAAAGGAAATCGAAGCGTTTTTCTATGCGAAGTTTCAAAAGCGCGCGCAGCTCCCTGTATGCCTCCAGGCGCTGCGTGCGGCTGCCTTCGCTTTTTGAGGGGTCTGGCATGGGCCAGTATTCCAGCGCCATATTGCCAAACCGTGTGAGTTCGACGGCCCAATGCTGTGCTTCTGGGGTTAAGGAGATGACCAGGGAAAATTTGGCAACGTCGTTGTCAGAGATGACGTGGGGGGTATGGCCTTCCAGCGCGATGTGCCATTCTTTCATGACTTCCACAGCAAACCCATCAAGCGCCCCGACGCGCAGGCCTGCCGACCCGACAAAAATGCGTCCGCGGGCATGTTTTTTTAAAATGGCCTCGGCCATGGGCGAGCGAATGGAATTTTCATTGCAGACAAACAAGACGCTGCGCGGGATCGCCTCACGCGTCAGTTCTGGGCGAGGATTAAACTCGCTATTGGCAGGCTCGGCGATCTTTGGGCTGCTGGGCACAGGTGTTGCGGCTATCGAATATGAAGAACGCAAACCAGCGTAAAGAGCCGCCTGGCGGTTTGAAAATCAATGGTGATCTTTCCTTCTAGGCGTTCTTGCAAGATTTCAGAGGCTTCGTTGTGAATGCCGCGCCGGCCCATGTCGATCGCTTCAATTTGGCTCGGCGTTGCTGTTTTGATGGCCTTGAAATAGCTGTCGCATACGGCGAAATACTCGCGGATGAGCCGCCGAAAGGGCGTGAGCGCCAGGATGATGGTCTCTAACTCTGCGTCATCTGCATCGGAAATATCGAAAGCAAGGCGCCCTTCCGTAACCCTTAGAAATACTTTGAAGGGGCCGCCATAGCCATTGGGGTACTGGGTGATCGGCTCAAAGACGTTGTTTTCCAGCAGGTCATAGATCGCAATTTTCCGCTCTTGTTCAATATCGGCGCTGCGCCAGATGATCGTGCTGTCATCTAGATCGATCGCGATCAAGCGGGGGTCGGATTTGCTCATGGTCTTGGTGTTGCTAAAGGCCTAAACTCTAATACACGTCTGCTGTACCTTAAGCGCGCGCGATAAAGAAGGCGTGAAGGACGTTATCCCTCAGCGTTTTTCCCATGTCGTGCGCCTTGGCCAAGCCGAACGGCCACTGAGCGTGCATGCGCGCTTAGCCCCTCCGCGTCAGCGAGGGTGACAGCTTGGGTGCCAATCGCATCTAAAGCGCTGGCATCGAGCTCTAGGAATGTGGTGCGCTTCATAAAGTCCAGCACAGACAGGCCTGAGGAGAAGCGGGCGCGCCTCGATGTTGGCAGCACATGATTTGGGCCTGCCAAATAATCGCCCACAGCTTCGGGCGTGTAATGCCCAATGAAGACAGAGCCCGCGTGGCGGACCTGATCGAAAATCGCCCGTGGCTCTTGGCATGCCAGCATCAAGTGTTCCGGGGCGAGCTGATCGATAAGCGCAGGCGCTTCCTTCAGCAAGTCATCCACGATAACAACAGCGCCGAACGTCTCCCAGCTTTTGCGCGCGGTTTCCTGTGTTGGCAAGTGGCCGAGCTCGGCTTCAACGGCGGCGCAGACCATGTCTGCAAAGGCGGCATCATCGGTGATCAAGATCGATTGCGCCGTTGGGTCGTGTTCGGCTTGGCTCAGCAGATCGATGGCGGTCCAATCGGGCCGCGCGCTGCTATCGGCTACGACCAGAATCTCTGAAGGTCCGGCGATCATATCGATGCCGACCGTGCCGAACACCTGTCGCTTTGCTTCGGCCACGTAGCTATTGCCTGGCCCAAATATCTTATCGACGGGCGCAATCGTATCTGTGCCATAGGCCAAGGCGGCGACGGCCTGCGCGCCGCCAACCTTATAAATCTCATCAACACCTGCAATGTGCGCCGCGGCAAGCACCAGCGGGCTAAGCATGCCGCGCGGGCTTGGTACGGTCATCACTACCCGCTCAACGCCCGCGACTTTGGCTGGAACAGCATTCATTAAGACGGAAGACGGATAGCTCGCAAGTCCGCCAGGCACATAAATGCCAGCTGCCGATATCGAGGACCAGCGCGCGCCAAGCCGGGCGCCTACGTCGTCGGTGAATTCAACGCCGCTCGGCAGAGATGATTGATGAAACGCAGTGATGCGGGTTTTTGCAAGCTCAAGCGCGGCCAATTGATCGCTCGTGCAGCGTTCCAGCGCAGCGGCTGTTTCAGCCTCTGTCACGCGCAAATCGCTCGCTTTGTAATCCACATGGTCAAAGCGGTGTGTGAGCTCTAACAGCGCCGCATCGCCGCGCGCTCTCACATCGCCAATGATGTGGCTGACGACACCTGCCACGTCATCAGCTGCTTCTCGCGTGTCGGCAACCAGAGCGGCAAAGCGCTCAGAAAAATCTGTGTCAGTGATGGCGAGCTTAAGCGGCATGGGCTACCGCCTTGCGAAAGCGTTCTACCCATGGCGCTATCTCGGTTGCGCGGGTCTTGTAGGCCGCGCGGTTCACAATCAAGCGCGAGGTGACGTGGTGCAGCACTTCAACTTCTTCAAGTCCATTCGCCTTGAGCGTGCCCCCTGTGGACACCAAGTCCACAATCCGGCTGGCCAGGCCCAAGGCAGGCGCCAGTTCCATTGCCCCATTGAGCTTAATGCACTCTGCCTGCAGGCCGCGCTGGGCGTAATAGCGGCTGGTGATGTTTGGGTATTTCGTCGCAATGCGCACGTGGCTTGTGAGCGCGGGCGCGCCTTGTTTATCGGCCGCCTGCGCCACGCTGATGCGGCACGCGCCTATGCCCAAATCAACGGGCGCATAGAGCTCAGGATAGTCAAATTCGAGTAGCACATCATTGCCGGCGATGCCCAAATGTGCCGCGCCAAAGGCCACAAAAGTTGCCACGTCGAAAGCGCGCACACGAATGATACTTAGGCCGTCAATATTCGTGGAGAACTGCAGCTGGCGCGCGTTTTTATCATCAAAGGCCGCTTCTGGTTCAATCCCTGCATGGGCAAGGATCGGCCGTAACTCACCTAAAATGCGCCCTTTGGGCACTGCAAGAACAAGGGGTGTGGAAGGTTGCATTGGCTTTATCAGTTTTCATAAAGGTCAGCCGCCATGTACCTGCCTCAGCTGCAAACGTCTAGGCTGGTTTGGCGCGGGCACGCACGATAAACAATCCGGCAGCAATAACCAGCGCGGCGCCAGCAAAGGTGAGTGCGTCTGGAATTTCACCAAAGGCAGCAAATCCGACGGCGACAGCAATTAAAATACGGCTGTAATCGAAGGGCGCGACAATGGTGGGTTCGCCTGCCTCATAGGCTAGCAGCATGGTCGCCTGCGTCAACGTGCCCGCCAGGCCTGCGGCGATTAATAGGCCTGCTTGCGCCAAGGTGGGGTCTTGCCACTGCGTAAATGCAGGCCATAAGGCGACGCAGATCAGCATGCCGTTTGACCACAGCAAAAGCCGCAATTGGCTTTCACTGCGCGATAGCAGCCGGATTAATATAAGGCCAAGCGCAAGACAAAACGCGCCGCCGACGGCGGCAGCAAGCGGCGGGGAAAGTACCCCTGTGGGCTTGACGATCAGCATGACGCCAGCGAACCCGATGAGTGTTGCGACCGTGCGGCTGAGGCGCGGCCTTTCGCGCAAAATCAGGACCGAAAGGGCAATGACGAAAATGGGCGTCGTAAACCCAATGGCTGTGAAATCAACCAGCGGCAATCGCCCGACAGCATAGATGTTTAAGACGATGATCAGCCCGGCATTGAGCGAGCGAAACACCATGAGCTTGGGCCGGGCGGGCCAGAGACCGAGAAATCGCGCCTTCATCAGAAAAGGGACAAGACAGACGAGTGTGACGGCTGCGCGCACCCAAACAATCTGAAAGGTAGGAAAGTCAGCTGACAGAGATTTTGTTAAAGCGCTGGATAAAACAGCAAAGCAACTAGCCAGCAAAATCAGGGCAATGCCGCGCGCATTTCCAGATAATTGAGCAAAGCGCGCACGAACTGACATGCAGCGCATGTATCACGGCGCAGCGATTTTGCCAGCAAAGCGATGTGCTTGATGAAAAAGAGTCATCCGGTGACATGGGTCAAAGCGTAAAACAAACCAATAGCTTAGTCAGTCTTTTAAGCGTAATCTCTTTAGACTAATTTGCCCTGCGCCGCTCGGTGTGCCCTGAAACTGTGATTGAAGACTTATTAAAATGCGACGTTGGTTCCTTTTCTCTGCCGTTTTGCTGATCTTTGGCGGCCTCATCGGCTTTAACCTGGTTCTCAAACCGAAATTCATTGAGCAGGCTATCCGCGGGGATGGCCCGCCGGTGGCGACGATCTCTGCTCAGCCTGCCGAAGTGCGCGACTGGCAGCCCAAGCTATCTGCGGTCGGTACGGTGGAAGCTGTGCAGGGCGCGATGCTGTCCCCGCGCGAAGGCGGGATTGTCAAATCCATTGCTTTCAAGTCCGGCCAAATGGTCGGCGAAGGCGATCTGTTGGTTCAATTGGATGATGAAGCTCAGCGCGCCGACGTTCGCTTGTTTGAAGCAACGCTTAAAAACGCTGAGCTGGAATTGCGCCGCACGCGCGAGCTTGTGCGGAAGCAAGCAGTGTCAGAAGCCGCGCTCGACCGTGTGATAGCAGCGCGTGATGAAGCCTCGGCCAATTTATCGCGCACGCGCGCACAGGTCGAGGACCAGGCGATCCGTGCGCCCTTTTCAGGTCGACTGGGCATTCGGCGTGTGAATGTTGGCCAGTTTGTGAACCCGGGCGACGCCATTGTCTCGTTGCAGACTCTTGACCCCATTTATGTGACCTTCGAGCTGCCAGAAAACGTGATTGGTAAGCTCAAAGTGGGGCAGCTTATGTATGCGATGGTTGACGCCCATCCAGGCAAACGTTTCCCCGGCCAAGTCACCTCCATTGATTCGTCCATTGATGTGAACACCCGCTCCATCTCCGTGCAGGCGACCTTGAACAACCCCGAAGGCATGCTGACGCCGGGCATGTTTGCCAGTGTCCGTGTGTCTGAGCCAACCCGCTTTGATGTGGTGACCGTGCCGCAAACAGCCATTGCTTATAGCCTTTACGGCGATACAGTTTGGGTTCTGCGGGCTGAGGAGGGCGGCGATTTCTACAGCGCCGAGCGGCGGATCGTCCGCCCCAGTGATGGGGATGAAGGCGACATCATGCTCATGGGTGATAGCGTCAAACCTGGTGATCTCGTTGTGATTGCAGGGCAAAATAAAATCCGCCCTGGATGGCGCTTGCAAGTCAACAACGACATTATGCTGGCTAAGAAAGACGGCCTGCCAACGCAGTAGCGTTTCGCCAGGACAACCCCCATGCGCTTTACCGATATCTTTATCCAACGCCCTGTCTTAGCGAGCGTGGTCAGCTTGATGATCTTGCTGCTGGGCCTTCAGGCAGCCTCGCAATTGCCAATCCGAGAGTTCCCGGATTTTGAGACGACCCAGATTGTCGTCTCCACGACCTACCCGGGGGCTAGCCCAGATGTGGTGCGCAGCTTTATTACCACGCCCATGCAGCAGTCCGTCGCAAGCGCGGAGGGGATTGATACAATTTCGTCCACATCGCGCCAATCGGTGAGCACCGTCTCGTTGACCCTGCGTATCGGGGCGGATGCAGACCGCGCCTATAATGACGTACTATCAAAGGTGAATTCCATTCGCTCGGACCTGCCGCGCGAAGCCTTTGACCCCGTCGTTGAGCGCCTGGCGGGGGATCAAACCGGCCTTGCCTATATTGATTACGCGTCCGATACACTCACCCCGTCGCAGATTACAGATTTCCTCGTGCGCGTGGTCCAGCCAGCTTTGCAAGCTGTGGACGGCGTCGCCCGGGCCCGGATATTGGGCGCGCAAACATTTGCCATGCGGGTCTGGCTGAACCCAGGCAAAATGGCGGCCCTTGAAGTCACTGCGTCTGATGTGATTGACGCCTTAGAGCGCAACAACTTTACCTCTGCAGCTGGCGAGATCAAAGGCGGCTTTGTCTCTGCAACTGTTGATGCAAAAACGAATGCGGCGACGGTGGAGGACTTTGAAAACCTGGTCATCAGCGTGCGCGGCGGTGTCCTTATCCGCTTAAATCAGGTGGCCGATGTTCAGCTTGGACCGCAATCGGCTGATAACGCGTCCTTTGCTGGCGGTAAGCGGGCGATTTTTTTAGAAATCACAGCCCAGCCCAGCGGTAACCCGCTTGAAGTTATCCCCGCCGTACGCGCGCGGATGGACGAGTTAGTTCCATTGTTGCCCCCAGGCCTGTCTCAAAAGATGAGCTTTGACGCGTCAAAATACATCAAGGAAGCCATTGTCGAGGTCTCAAAGACCGTCGGTGAAGCAGCGTTAATCGTGGTCATTGTCGTGTACCTCTTTCTTGGTAATGTCCGCGCGACGATGGTGCCTATTATTACCATTCCGCTGTCGTTAGTGGGTGTCTTGTTTCTGCTGCAGGTGCTTGGCTACTCCATCAATTTACTCACCTTGCTCGCTTTGGTCTTAGCCATTGGCTTGGTGGTGGATGACGCCATTGTCGTGCTTGAAAATATTTCGCGCCATATCGAAAAGGGGCTTAGCCCCATGAAGGCGGCCTTTAAAGGCGCGCGCGAAATTGCCTTGCCAGTGATCGCCATGACGATCACGCTGGCGGCCGCCTATGCGCCCATTGGTTTCACGACAGGGCTGACCGGGCAGTTGTTTCAAGAATTTGCCTTTACGCTGGCAAGCGCTGTGATCATTTCCGGCATTGTGGCCTTAACGCTGTCGCCTATGATGTGCGCGCGTATTTTGAAAAATCAGGAAGAAAAAGACGACCGGTTCGCACTGTGGCTGGAAGATAAGTTCACCCTGCTTAAGCACTGGTACCGGGCGCGTCTGGTCTCGGCCTTGAAAGCGCGCACCCTGGGCTTGTTTACTGGCCTATTGGTGCTCGGCATGTGCGCCTTTCTTTACCAAACGTCGCAAAAAGAGCTTGCGCCGGAAGAAGACCAAGGCCTCGTTTATCTCCTATCCAAAGGCCCTGAATGGACCAATTTAGACTATGTGAATACCTATGTTGAGGCCTATCACGACATCTTCACCGATTGGCCTGAATACGAAACCTCCTTCCTGATCAATGGGGCGGATGGGGTCTCCGGCGGCTTCGGTGGGTTTTTGCTTAAGCCTTGGGATGAGCGCGAACGCGGGCACACAGAGATGATTGAAGAGATCACTGGGGCGATGCAGCAGATCCCAGGGCTCGAAGTGGGCGCCTTTAGCGCGCCACCCTTGCCAACCTCTGGCGATGGATTTCCTTTCCAGTTCATGCTGAAGTCGCTCGGCGACTATGAAGAGCTCTATGAAGCCGCTGTAGAACTCCAAAGCAAGGCGGATCAAAGCGGCAACTTCATCTTCACCGATTTATCGCTGAACTTTGACAAGCCGGAAATCGAAGTCACGATCGACCGGGAAAAAGCCAATCAGCTTGGTGTCACCATGCGCGATATTGGCAATACCCTAGCGACGTTGCTGGGCGGCAACTACGTGAACTTGTTCGATATGCAAGGCCGTAGTTACCGCGTGATCCCGCAGGTGCCGCGTGCTTTCCGCTTCGACGAATCCCTCATTGGTGGCTATTATGTGCGGGCGACGAGCGGTGATCTGGTGCCGCTTAGCACATTTGTGAAAGTCGAGCGCGTCACCAAGCCAAACGCGCAAACCACCTTCCAGCAGCTCAACTCTGCGATGATTTCTGGCGTCCTCTACCCCGGCGTCTCCATGGGCGATGCCCTCTTGTTTATGCAGCAAGCTGCCGATGAGGTTTTGCCGCCCGCCATAAGCACGGACACCTCCGGCCAAACACGGCAATATGTGCAAGAAGGAAGCCAGCTTGCGATCATCTTTGTCTTCGCGTTGGTGGTGATCTACCTGGTGCTCGCCGCGCAGTTCGAAAGCTTCCGCGATCCCTTCATTATCTTGGTCACAGTGCCGATGGCCGCCGTTGGCGCGCTTATCCCCATCAATATGTTTCTGTCGGTCAACATTTATACGCAGATCGGCCTCATCACTTTGATTGGCCTCATCAGTAAGCATGGCATCTTGATGGTCGATTTTGCCAATCAGTTGCAGCGTGAAGAAGGGTTGAGCGTCCATGACGCTATGGTCAAATCCGCCGGTATTCGCTTACGGCCGATTTTGATGACCACCGCTGCCATTGTGTTCGGCGTCATGCCGCTCTTGCTTGCTGGCGGCGCCGGCGCGGCCAGCCGCTTCCACATTGGCGCAACTATCGTGGGCGGTATGACAGTTGGAACGCTCTTTACGTTGTTTATTCTGCCGATAGTCTATACGGCCATAGCCGCAAAGCATGCACCGCAGGCAAATACGGGTGATTTGTCTTTAGAGCCTGCTGAATAACAGGCTCATGCTTCGCTTTAGTTGTTGCCGCCATCCATCGGCGCCAATAGGACAAGCAGCGTTGCTTGGTCCGGGAGGCCTGATTGCTCGAGCTTCTCTCTTTTCTGAAATGCAACGAGCGCTTTGCGCATTGTCTCCGACAGGTCCGAATTGGTCTCGCCTTTGAGCAGGCCAAGGCCTTTCAGGCGCTCCTGCGCTCGGCGGATGATCGCATCATAGACAGCGATCTGAACCTCACTTTGTTTGCCTTTTCCGGAGTGAACTTGCAGCTTTGAATTGGTTAAGAGCCGCGTATCGCCCAATTGCATGACGAGGCGTGAGACGGCGATATGAAATGCGAGCGTAGGATTGTTGCCGCAATAGCGCCCTAAGGCTGCGGCTAATAAATTAGTGGATTGCCAAGGCGCGATGTCGAATGTGTCGTCTTCAAACAAATTCACACCTGACAAGAACCCATCAATCCAGCCGCCATAGTTTGCGTAGCGCTCGGCGCTGTCTTTGCGCGCTTGGGTGAAATCGCTGCAGCGCGTATTGCCGGCCCCGCGCGTCGCGTAATTGCCAGTTTGGTCGGCCGCGCTCGTCGGGGCGGCCCAAAGAATTACCGCTGCCGCGGCGGCGGTGATGCGAAACACAGACACGCAAGAATACTCCCTTGGCTCATAAAAACAGCGCAGAAACCGGGGGCCGGCCTCTGCGCTGCACTATCATTAATCCTTCAAAGATTGAGAGATACCATATGGCCTAGCTGCGGCGGCGATAAAGGCCGAGACCGGTGAGGCCTGCACCAAAGAGCGCCAGCGTCATAGGCTCAGAAATTGCGGCGATCCGGCTGGAGGTAACATCATCACTATACAGCGATTCGGGAATGACCCCGCCCAAGCCGTCTTGGCTGGTGATGTAGTTTAGCAGCGATTGCTGGTAGCTGATGGGTAAGTTGGTTTGATCAAATTCCGCTAGCGGATAGCCGTCGCCGCCATTGGCGAGGAAGTTTACCGTCACCAAGTCAATCAACAAGTCTTCATCTAAGATAAAGCCATTGAGGATGATTGGCGTACCATCTGCGAGGAAGACATCGAGAATGCGGTTTCCGGCTTCACGTTCTGGATTGTAGCTGAACTCAATGCCTGAGACCTGGCCAAAGCGGCCAGATACCCCTTCCACATTGGAGACAGCGCGTTCCAGCGTGGCAAGCAGCGCCTCAACAGGGAGATCATTGATCACCGAGACAAAGTTACTGAAGGGCAAGATTGAAAACGTATCGAGTTCGGTGATGTCCCCGATGTCGATAATCGCGTCGTTGCGGATACCGCCGCCGTTGGCAATACCGACAACTGGGTTGCCATTTAAAATACCGCCCAGTTCAGTGTCCTGTTGCTCGGCCGTCCAAACAAAGGAATCGGCAATCAATGCGCCGAGGTTCGTTTGCTCTGTACGCACGTTGCCGCGAACACCGTCAAGCTCGACCTCTGATTGCGCAACAATATTGGCTGCAAAGCCAGCAATGGCTTCTGATACAGGATCTACCACATTTGCTTGAATGGTCGCATCGGGGACCAAACCATTGTCATCTAAAAAGGCTTGGCTGATCAGTTGGACATCACTGGTCGTATTGATGTCGGTCAGGTTACCATCATCGTCAAACTCAATGTCGAGAACACCGAGATAGCGGTAATCTCCCTGGGTGGTGACGACAGGAACCCCGTTGCCAGCAACGTCAACAACGAGCGGATAAGGGCCGAAGCGTTCGTCATCATCGCCTGGAACAAGCGCATTGGGGTTGAGCGCGTCGGCACTGTTGGTCAACAGCTCATCCCCGCCGCCTGCGATCGCAACGTCAACGCCGGTCAGCTGGCCAACGACATCAATGTCTTCAGCAATGCCTTGGAGGTGGCTGATCAAGATGATTTTATCGACGCCATTGCCTGTCAACGCGTCAATTTCAGCTTGCACTGCGCTCACCACATCACCAACGGCCACATCGCCTGGCTGGGAGATGATCGGCAGTTCTTCTGTCGTTGCGCCGACAATACCATATTGCTCGCCGCCACGATCAATAACCGTTGATTTCACGATTCGGCCATCATCAACAAGCTGCTGAAGGCCAGCATTGGCGCTGAAATCGAGGTTGGCGCTGACGAATTGGATGTCGTTATCCACCTCGCCGATGAAATCAGCGAGCAAATCCGGTCCAAAATCGAAATCGTGGTTCCCAAGGGCAAGGGCGTCGTAGTTTACCGCATTGAGCACCTGCGCGTCATAAAACACACCATCGCTCAGGGATGCGTTGAACTCCGGCCCAGGCAGAAAATTATCGCCTGAGGATAACGTTAAAACATCACGGTTTTGGCCTTCACGGTCATCGCGAACGAAGTTCACGATGGAAACAAATCTTGCCGAGCCGCCGAATTCTGATCCAACGCCTCCGGCGTCAATGAGCTGAGATTCGCCGTCATTGTTATGCAAGATCGTCAAAGACGCTGCATTGGCGGCAGACGCGGCTGTGATCAGCGCTGCTGCTAACATGGTTGTTGAAAGAAGATTGTTCATGTCCGTTACTCACCCCTACGACATACAAAAAGGTTGCGCGCGCCTGCGTGACACGCACTTCAATCTTGTCGCTACGCAGACTCTGTGACGCCCGCGTTTCGGCTATGTGAAGGAATTGTTAACGACGTTTATAGAGGCTATGTCTCATAATGAGACAGTGTATTTTGCCTCTGTTTTTGCTGCTATTTCGTCTTGTGTAACGCCTTGCGCAAGCTCAATCAGCGCGAACGGAGACTGCTTGTCTGGCCGCTTGAACACACCCAAATCGGTTATCAACATATCGACGACGTTTTTGCCCGTCAGCGGCAAGCTGCATGCGGGTAAAAATTTCGAGTCGCCGGCCTTGTTGCAATGATCCATCAGCACAACGATGCGCTGAACGCCGGCGACAAGGTCCATGGCCCCGCCCATCCCTTTGACCATTTTGCCGGGGATCATCCAGTTTGCAAGATCGCCATTCTCAGCCACTTCCATGGCGCCAAGGATGGCTAGATTGATGTGCCCGCCGCGGATCATTGCAAAGCTGTCTGAGGACCCGAAATAGCTGGTGCGCTCAAGTTCGGTAATCGTTTGCTTTCCCGCGTTGATCAGGTCGGGGTCTTCTTCGCCTTCGAACGGGAAGGGCCCCATGCCAAGCATGCCGTTTTCTGATTGCAGGGTGATATCCACATCGGCCGGCACATGGTTGGCGACCATGGTCGGGATGCCAATGCCCAAGTTCACATAAAAGCCGTCTTCAAGCTCCTTTGCGGCGCGGGCGGCGACTTGATCGCGGGTCCAGGGCATTATGCGCTCTCCTTCTGGCGCACAGTGCGCTGTTCAATGCGTTTTTCGTAATGGCTGCCTTGGATAATACGCTGCACGAACACACCGGGGGTGTGAATGGCATTGGGGTCAAGCTCGCCTGGGCCAACCAGTTCTTCGACCTCGGCGATGGTGATTGTCGCTGCAGTGGCCATGTCTGAATTAAAATTGCGCGAGGTTTTACGGTAGATGAGATTGCCAACCACATCGCCCTTCCACGCTTTCACGATGGCGATGTCGCCGCGCAGGCCGCGTTCTAAGATATATGTTTCGCCGTCAAAGTCTTTGTGCTCTTTGCCTTCCGCGACCAGCGTTCCCACGCCGGTTTTCGTATAAAAGCCAGGGATACCGGCCCCGCCAGCGCGGACGCGTTCAGCTAAGGTGCCTTGGGGAGTCAGCTCGACTTCCAATTCTTTCTCTAGATACTGGCGCGCAAATTCTTTGTTCTCGCCCACATAAGAGGAAATCATTTTTCTAATCTGCTTGGTTTGCAGCAGCAGGCCTAACCCAAAGTCATCCACGCCCGCATTGTTGGAAACGCAGGTCAGGCTGGTCACGCCCGTATCGCGCAAGGCGGTTATGAGATTTTCAGGAATTCCGCACAAGCCAAAGCCTCCCGCCATGACCATCATGTCATCGCGCGCTACATCGGCTAACGCCGTATGGGCGCTCTCAAAGACTTTGCTCGCCATATCCTGTGGCTCCTAATGTTGACTGTGACGTGCACTAAGCGGTTGCCCCGCCGTAGGTCAAGTGCGCGCTTAGGCAAGGCGTCTTTTCCAGGACGGTTCATATTGTCCATTGCTGATGGCGTGAGCGTGATTTAAGGCGAAGATGATGTTGACTGAAAAAACACTTTATCTCGTCCGCCACGCAGAAACGGTCTTCAACCGCGCCGCGCGCATGCAGGGCAATGAAGCGCATTCGCCGCTTACAGCGAATGGCACCGAGCAAGCTTTAGCGCTAGCCCGCTATTGCCGTCAGCATCTGGGCGCGCAGCCCAACTTGGTATTTTGGTGCTCTCCCACCGGCCGTACCCGGCAAACAGCGGCTATCATCGCTGATGCGCTTGAGATTGACTATTTTTCGGTCCGCGTGGATGCGCGGCTTAGGGAGATTGAAGTTGGGGATTGGACGGGCGAGACATACGCAGATTTAGTTGCTCGCCATGGCCAGATTATTGACTCGCGTCGTCGTTTCTTTGTTCAGCGTCCCCCAGGGGGTGAATGGTATGACCATATGGCTGCCCGCCTTGGCGATTGGGCCCGTGATGTGGAGGCCGATGCCGCGGCAACGCACCTTGCCATCAGCCACGGCCTTGCGAGCCGGGTCTTGCGCGGTATATTAACTGGCAACGAGCATCACAGCGATGTAGATGCCGTCATCGCCCCCGATATTCCTCAAGGGCAGTTTGTTGAACTTCGCGGCGGTACTGAGACACTGCACACGCCGGGTGGGCCAGCCTCCGATGGCAGGGGGTTGTAGCAGGCATGGCAGGCTTTTTTGGCATTGGTATTATCGGGGCCAGCAAAGCGGGCAATGCAGGCAATCTCATTCGCACTGCCAACGCCTTTGGCGCGCAATTCGTGTTTCTAATCAATCCCAATTTTCGCCGCGACATTAACAAGTTTGATACGTCCAAATCCTCAAGTGCGATCCCTGTGTTTGAAGAATCACACCTCGAATCGCTTACGATCCCCAATGGTGTAGAGCGTGTCGGTGTTGAGCTCTGCGAAGACGCCATCGATTTGCCGCAATTTGCCCACCCGCGCCGCGCTCTGTATATTTTTGGGGCGGAACGCATTTCACTGCCGGATGATGTGCGCGAAGGCTGCGACTATATGGTCAAAATACCAACAAAATTCTCGTTAAATGTTGCCACAGCTGGCGCGATCGTGATGTATGATCGCATGCGAGCGTTAGAAGGGCGAAGGGGCCGGCCGCTTTGGCCAGGCGCGCCGTCGCCTGAGGCAGATGTTCATCAACATGGCGGTCCGATTTTTCGCAAAGGCCGCCCAGACGAAAGATCGCAATGAGTGTATCCCTGTCAGGATTTCTTCAGCGCTTTGCTGTTTTGGTGGCGCTATGTTTGGCGTCATCTGCCGCAGCGCAGGATGACAATGACCTCAAGCGCGAGCATTTGGGCGACTATCGCGATTGGTCCACCTTCCGCGATCAGCCCGCCTCTGGGCCCGCCGTCTGTTACATGATTTCCCAGCCCAGCAAGCCAGCGAGCCTGCCCGATGAAGTACAGCGCCGGCCCGCGTTCATCATGGTGTCGCATTGGCCTGATCGCCAAGAATTTGGCGTGGTTCGGCTCAATTCTGGGTTTGACTATCGCCGCGGCGCCGCCGTGCTGCTGTCTGTCGATGGCCGCACCTTCGAACTTTACGGCGATGGCCAAGATGGCTGGACATTCGGTCTTGATGATGATCAAAAAATCGTCGCCGCTATGAAGCGAGGCACAAAAGCGGAGATCAGTGCCAAGGCAGCACGCGGCTTTGACGCAACGGATGTATTTTCTCTGCAAGGGTTTACGGCAGCCTACGGCAAAATAAGCAAAGCCTGCGGTCTGTCAGGGACCGCAGGCTAAGTTAAAGGCCTGGTTTCTAAAGCGCGCCGTTCGGGGGGGGTGTCCGGCAACGCTTCTTCCAGGCTATGTCAGTAACACCGGTCACCGTTCGGGGGTGCGGGTCAGGGCTTGTCGGCAAGCCAGTGTCACCAGTCATGTCTAAAGTCCATCAGGGGGATGGAACTCTAGACTAGTTTCGTATCAGCAAGGCGACCTGCGTCCCAAAAAGTGCTCTTTTCACAGCCACCTAGGCTGGGGTTTAAGCTGCGGGATACCATGTCTCTCCGTCATGTCTCCTGCTGATGAAAGTTTTATCTCACAGGGCGTTCGATAAATAAAATATTTTAGGATGCAAAAAGTGATCGTCCTAAACTATCAAATTTCTGGTGCATCGCAGCAATTTTCAGTTCCATTGCCAGCCCGATTGGTAGACATCGTGTTTTTGCTTCGTCATAAGGGCGGCTATGGATATGCCTGGACATGATGACGTACGCGTGTTGCCGCGCCGCGATCCTGCCGTGGCGGCAGGCAAGCTTGATTTGCTTGGCGTCGACCGGGCCGAGCTTAAGACGGCGCTAGATGGTATTGGCGTTCCCCCCAAACAGCTGAACATGCGCACTAAGCAGGTATGGCATTGGCTGTACCATCGCGGCATGCGCGATTTTATGGCTATGGATAATATCGCCAAAGACCTTCGCGTGAAGATGGATGCAGCCTTTACAGTGTCGCGGCCCCAGGTGACCTCTGCGCAGGTCTCTGAAGACGGCACCCGCAAATGGCTGCTTGAATTCGCGGACGGCTCTGAAGCAGAAGCTGTGTTCATTCCCGATGAAGACCGCGGCACGTTGTGTATCTCCAGCCAAGTCGGCTGCACGCTCAATTGCACCTTCTGCCACACCGGCACACAGCGCTTAGTGCGCAATTTAAGTGCTGGTGAGATCGTTGGTCAGTTCCTGCTGGCGCGGGATGATCTAGGCGATTGGACGGCGCCAACCCATGGTCGGCTGATTACCAATATCGTGCTCATGGGCATGGGTGAGCCGCTGTATAATTTCGAGCAAGTGAAAAAAGCGATGCAGATCGTTATGGATGAAGAAGGCATTCAGCTGTCGCGGCGGCGCATTACGCTGTCAACGGCAGGCGTTATCCCAACCATGGCCCGCGCCGGCGCGGAACTCGGCGTGAACCTTGCCGTCTCGCTCCATGCGGTCAGCAATGATGTGCGTGACCAGGTCGTGCCGCTCAACAAGAAGTATCGCCTGGAAGACCTGCTCGATGCCTGCGCCAGCTACCCGGGCACACACAACGCCCGGCGCATCACGTTTGAATATGTGATGTTAAAAGACGTAAATGACAGCGATGACGATGCGCGCGATTTGGTGCGTCTTCTAAAAGCCCATAAAATTCCAGCCAAGGTGAACCTCATCCCGTTTAACCCATGGCCTGGGGCGCCCTATGAGTGTTCAACAGACGAGCGCATCGCCCGGTTCTCTGATCTCGTATTCAACGCGGGCATCTCTGCCCCCGTACGCACCCCGCGTGGCCGTGATATCATGGCTGCTTGCGGGCAATTGAAGTCTGAAACGGAAAAAGTCCGCGCCAGCGAGCGCAAAAAGGCCGGGGCCGCAGTTTAACGTTCTGGAATCGGCGCGCAGCGTGTCTTTTTGCCAAAGCCCAGAGCCATGTGCCCCGCCGTGTATCCTTGTGGCTTAATGCGAGCTTGCTCTTCCATCAGGGCAGGGAAAGCCTGGCGAAAGTCGAGCCTCGGATAGGCCTCAAGTACCTCATGCAGCAGCGGCTTTGGGATGTCGTGTAATTTAATGCCAAGGACATCCGCGCCGGCGCCGAAGTGGATGAGCGCTGTGGCAGGGCCCTCTTTATGGGCCTCCCCAACGGCAGCGTGTCGCGCAATGGCATTGTGCACCTCCGCGGCCTTGGCATGATCGAGCCCATGGCCGCAGCAGAAATCATGGGCAGCCGCTGCGCCCACATATTCAAACGAGCCTGGTTTTTCCGCGTAGTCTGGCGTTAGCCCCACGTCGTGCATGATGGCCGTCAGGGCAAACACTTCTCTGTCCACCTTTATATCGCAGCGCTTGCCCACGATGGCACCAAAGGCGTGAGAGCGCAGGCAGTGGTTCAGCAGCATCGGGCTTGAAACCTCGCGTACCCAAATGAGCGCGTCGGTCACCAGTTTGCTATCTGGCAAGGCATAGTCATCGCTGATCGCATCGCGCAGTTTGCGCAGGCCGAGCCGATTGCCCAGCCGCTCTCCTGCCATGCGGATATCCATGCCAATAAAGCGCGGCAACAGGCGGCAGGCATGTTGGCGCCCCGGGTCCTTGGCGAGCTGGGTCATGCGGCATCCGGCCTTAGCTGCGCATGTGATTCATACAACGTGCGTTCTTGCGCGAAGGCGGCGGCAACACTTGGGCGCTGAATCACTTTGGCTTGATATGCGGTTGTTGCAGGATAGGCGCTTAAATCCGTCTTTAAGAAGCCTGCCCAATTAAGAATTGTCACCAAATAGGCATCTGCTGGGGTGAACTCATCACCGGCGATGTAGTCCTGCTCGCTTAAGGTTGCCTCGATATAGCTGAGCTCCTCCGGTAACATCGACATAGCGAAGCTTTTGGCATCACGCGGCGCGCCGGGATTAAAGACTGGATAGAAGATTTTCTTGTGCAGCTCAGTGGCAAGATAAACAAGCCATTCGGTCGCCTTGGCCCGCGCCGCTGTGCCAGGGGGAGGAAGCAGGCCCACTTGCGGATTTTCATCTGCGAGAAACTGCATCACAGCAACGCCCTCGCTCAACACTGTTCCGTCGCCCAGCACCAAGGCCGGCACTTTGCCTTTTGGGTTGATGGCGAAATAGTCTTCGCCTTCAGTCGTTTGTTTTGTCGAGAGCTGGACCCATGCGTAGTCTGTTTCTAAGTCCAGTTCCTTCAGCACAATGTTAGAGGCTAGGGCGCATGAAAAGGGGTTGCCGTAGAGTTTCACAAAATCTCTCCAATTGATTAATATGCGAAACAGTATATAAAAAATGAAGGCGGTCAATTTATTTTATGCGGATCAGTATAAAAATATGAACGAGATGACGAAGCGCGGCCGTGGACGCCCGCGCAGTTTCAATCCGGAAACCGCCCTTGCCAAAGCCGCCGCTGTGTTTCAGCAAAAGGGCTTTGATGCGGCATCCCTAGATGACCTGGCGGCTGCAACGAATTTAACCCGGCCAAGCCTCTATGCTGCTTTTGGGAACAAAGAGGCGCTGTATCTTGCTTCTTTGCAGGCCGTGGCGCGGGCCATGGAGGCGGAACTAGGCCGCATCGGTAAAACAGCACCATCATTAGAGGAGGCGCTGAGGCAATTCTACGCCGCCGCCTTAGATCGCTATATTGATGGCCCTGCTGGCGCCTGCGGCTGTATCGTTATGACGACAGGCGTTGCTGCATCGCGCGATTTGCCGGCTGTTCGGGCCTATGTTGCTGTGGTTCTGGCGCGGTTGGATGAGGCTGTCGGTGACTTGTATCAGCATCATTATCACGGCGAGAAGCGCATGCGCTGGTCAAAGGAACTGTTGGCTGTAAGTACCCTCCAGACGCTGTCTATTCGCGCGCGCGCAGGGACGCCGCGCGAGGCGCTTGACCGGCTGGTAGAGAAAGTCCTTCCTGCCTTGGTCTAGTCCGCGTGCTGCGCTCTGGTGCGCTGCAGCGTCTGCCGCGGAGTTTCGCCAAACCGCGCGCAATACGCTTTTGAAAAGCGGCCTAAATGGCCAAAGCCCCAATGCAGCCCCACATCGGTAACGGAAACACTAGGGTTCTGGCTCAAGTCATCATAAGCGCGGTCAAGCCGCCGGAGGCGCCACCAGGTCATGGGCGCCACCGCATAAGCCTTGCGGAACAGCTGGGTCAGGCGAGAAACCGACACACCAGAGGCTTTCGCTGCGTCGCCTAAGGCGACTGGCTCTGTTAGATTGGAGAGGAAAAAAGCCTCTGCTCTAGCCAATGCGCGCGGCGTTGGGGCCTTGGAGCGCAATCTCTCCCGCCTGGGCGATTTCAGCGCGTGGCGCAGCCCTGAGAAGAATAAATCTTCCCCATGGCGGGCGGCATCGCTGCCAAGTGTGAGCATGTCCCCAGCAAATATCTCTTGTGACAGAAAGCGCAGCAGTCTGCCAAACGCTGCACCTTCTCGGCTTTGCAAATCCAAAACGATACCAAGCGCTTCAGCATTGGAAATCTGGGCGGCGGCGACTTCAAGTTCCCCGCCCAGTGCCCTTGCGCCCTGGGCTGAAAGGCGCACCACGAGCAATAGGCAGTCGGGGGAAAACCGCATGCGCACGGGGACCCCGGGGGCAATGAGATGCGCCTGATCATGCGCAATTGTGAGCGTTTTTTCGCCGACCGTGAGTTCGTACGATCCGGTTATTGGCCACTGTAAAATAGAAAACTGTCCAAGCTGGCCTGCGTTGAGATCGATCTGCGCGCCATATCCAACCAACGTGCATTCTAAGCGGCCTAAGCGGGCATGGCCAACGCGGCCATGATAGGTTTGGCCTTGTTGCGGCGTGAGTCGAAAGCTCTTTAAATAGCGTGTCACCTGCGCCTGCACGATCCGCAGATCGCGCGACGACACTTTCCAATCCACCTGGTCTAACCATTCCATGGACGCATTATATCAAAACTGTCTAAAGCTGCCAGAGCTGGATAGTGTGCCAGAATGCGGCTGTTAGCGTCCACGCGTCTTACCTCAATTCAAAGCGAGCGTTTATGAGCAATCCAAAAGCAAAAGTGCTGGGTGGGCGCGAGGCTGTCAAAGTTTGCCTCGCCCAAATTTCTCCTGCCTATATGAACCGCGATGAAACGGCCAAACGTGCCGTGGAAGCGATTGAAGAAGCAGGCAAAAACGGCGCTGAGCTCATCGTCTTTCCCGAAGTCTGGCTCGCTGGCTATCCTTATTGGACGGAAGGCTGGGAATCGGGCCTCCAGCAATGGGCTGGCGGGCGTATCCGCTTCTTTGATGAAGCTGTCCTCGTGCCGAGCCCGGTGACCGACATGATCGGCCAGGCAGCGAAGAAGGCAAATATGTATGTGGTGGTTGGCTGCAATGAGATTGACCCTCGCGCTGGCTCAAATACTATCTACAACACACTCCTGTTCTTTGATCGTCATGGCGAGCTCATGGGCCGCCACCGCAAGCTCATGCCAACCTTTTCAGAGCGGCTGTATTGGGGCGCAGGTGATGGCTCTGACGTTGCCGTTTATGACACAGACATTGGCCGCATTGGCGGGCTCATCTGCGGGGAGAACATCATCACGCCGCTGCGCGCCGCCATGAGCGCCATGGGCGAAGATTTTCATGTGGCCGTTTTCCCAGGCTCCTTTGCGCTCCATACCGGCCCGCGGCTGGAAGAATGGGACATGTCAGGCAACTTCTGGGGCCATTTTGTCACGCGCACGCATTCGCTTGAGGCAGGCTGCTTCACTTTGGCCGTCAGCGCCTATGTTGACCCCGATGACGTGCCAGATGATTTCGCGCAGAAGGAGCACATGCATATCGATTATGCCAGGGGCGGCAGCCAGGTCGTGAGCCCGCTTGGCGTGCCTATGGTTGGCCCCATAGAAGGCAGCCAGCTGATCTATGCCACATGTGAAGCTTGGATGATCAAAGCCACCAAAGCGATTGTCGATACGGGCGGGCATTATGGCCGGCCGGATGTCGTGCGTACGATTTTAAACCAAGGCGGTGATTGGAAATTGGCAGGTGAAGCCTACCAGGGCGGCCCCATTAACCGAGCAGGCTTGGAACGCGCGGCGGACACCTATGAAGTTGACAAAGACAAGGTCGAAGAACTGGCCGACAGCGCAAAATTAATGATCGGAAAAGAGTAATGAGCCGCCCAAATACCCCCCCAAATTGGACCGCGCCGTTTGAAGCCTTTGAGGCGAAGTATTTAGATGAAGCAAAGCACTTAGCTGTTGCTTATATCGGCGTTCAAGATCGCGGAGGCGACGGCGCTTCAGCCTTTGCGGCGGCTAAGGCGTTGCTCAGTGATGACGATGGCCCGCGCGTTGTAGAGCAAGGCTGGTCTGATGATGTTGCTGGCGCGCATACATATATTCTCCTCGCCTATTGGCGCGATGCGCAGGCCTTTGCGCGCTGGCGCGGCAGCGACGCTGTGGAAACGTGGCTCACCGATGAGAGCGATGCATTGGTCGGCAAATGGATCGAATCCTCTGAAATCCGTCCGCGCGCTCTCGATACGTTGATTGCGGTGGATGATGTGAACTGGGGCCTGGCGAAGCTGGCCGATAGCGTCGAGGTGACGCCCTATCATGCCTATTGGGGCGGCACGCGCGACCGCATCTTGATCACGCCCGAAGACCCCCTGGAAAACCCCGAAGGACCAGAGCTGCCGGAAGTCCCAAAGATGCCGAAGGGCATTGGCCAGGTTATCGATGCGGTAATGCCTGGCAACGCCGTGTTCAGCCGCGGCGGGCCCGACTGGAGCCAGTGCCCGCCTGATGAAATGGAGCAAATGCGCAATTCTGTTTACCCGGCCTATGTGGCGGGCGGGCGCTATTTGCGCGACAATGCGCGCGATTCGGGCTGTTATGCCGCTTACTTCATCCAGGAAACAGATGAAGACGGTAATGACGTGCAGCGCAATCACCAGATCGGCTATTTCGTGCAGCTATCAGACCTAGAGCGCTGGACGAAAGACCATCCAACCCATAAGGCCATTTACGGACGCTTTATGACTATGATGACCAAGCTGCCGCGCCCGCCGCAGATGAACCTCTATCATGAAGTGAGCCCCATTCCGCCTGGCGGCCTGCGCGCCACCTATGTGAACTGCCTGCCCGAGACCAGCTTGCTGCGCTTTGGCCGGGCGCGGGAAGGGATGAACGAATGAAACTCTTTGGATTTCCCTATTCGCACAACACCCGCAAAGTGCTCGCAACGGCCCATGCACTTGACGTTGAATTAGAGCTGGTGATCGTGAACCTGCTTGAGAAAGAGAGCTATACGCCTGCATTCAAGCGCAAGAACCCCAACGGGTTGACGCCTGTGCTTGAAGATGGCGACTTCCTGCTGTGGGAATCAGGCGCGATCATGCAATATTTGTGCGCGCACAAACCAGGCAATAGCCTCTATCCAGACGCCCCAGCAGCCCGCGCGAAGGTGGATCAATGGCTGTATTGGAACGCCCGGCACTGGGACACGGCGCTCGACACCATGCTCATTGAGCGCCTGATCAAGCCGCTAGAAGGCAATCAAGGCGATGAGGAGATCGCTAAGCGCGCTGAAGCCGATGGCGCCGTGCGCGCGCAGGTTCTAGGCGATCACCTTGCATCGCAGCCGTTTGTTACAGGTGAGGATTTTACACTTGCTGATATCGCCCTGGCATCGCTGCTAGCATACCATCATCTATGTCCGCTCCCGATCATTGATCAGCCCAACATCCTATCCTGGTACGACCGCGTGAAGGCGCAGCCATGCTGGCAGGCAACGGAGCCGGATTGGTCGGCCATCAATGAGGGGTGAGCATCGTTAATAAGCTTGCCCAGTGCTGGGATGACGTTGCCATAAACCGAACCGGGAACCCTGAATCAACTTCAGGGCTGCGGACTATACGTCTACAACGGGCTGTAAAACAGCTCACATGCTATGTCGAGCGCTAGGTCAGGTCTTTTAGCCTGCAGCCATGCGCACTGACATGCGCTTGCTGTGCGAGGAGCAGTTCTGCGCCAGCCAACGCATCCATCAGCGCGTGATGGGCTTTGTAGCGCGGCAGGTTATAGCGCTCCCGGCTTTGGCCAAGGCGGACGGACACGTCGGCGCCGCAGTTTGCTGTTCGGCGGCGTTCTATCGCAAGGGTGCAGACCCAAAGCGTGTCACATGGGGCGCCAAAGTGCTTTAGGCAGGCTGCATTTAAAAAGCCACTTTCAATCGCCTTTTGGTGGGCCACCATGACCGCGCCTGTCATATCCTCCAAGAGCCGTTCCAGCGCTGCTTCAAAAGGGACGCCCTGCGCTAAGGCATCATGGGTTAGGCCGTGAATGGCCAAGGTTTCTTCATTCAGCGTCCCTGGATAATCGATCACGTCGTAGCGCGCGTTTCCGAGCACCAGGCTGCCGTTTTCAATTGGCACTGTGCCAATGCTTAAAATCTGATCTTCAGCGGGGTCGAGGCCCGTGGTCTCAAAATCGATGGCCAGGAAGCGGATATCTTCAAAGCATGCGCTATCTTTAGGAAGTGGCGCTGCCAGCACAGCTTTCAATGCTGGGTTCATGGCCTGCGCTGCTTCTTTTGCGCGCCGCCGCTCTAGCTGCCAGCGGCTGAAAAAGCTCATAAGAGCCCGCCCATATAGGCGTTTGAGAGTGCCGATTGCGCGCGGCGCACGATGCCGAAGGCGTCTTTCAAGTGATCGCGTTCAAAGCGAGAGAGGCTCTCAATATGCAGTAAGTTATCAACCCTTTCGCCCCTTGCGGCTTGCTGGGCTTGATGGCGCAAACGCGTCATGGCGATGAATTCTTGTGCGTCCATGAGATCGCGTAGGTCATCTTTGTTTAAGGCGCTCGCCTGCTGCAGTGCCTCAAGGCGAGACTTGGTGGAGACGGCGGTAATATTATTCGCAAGTGCCTGCAAGCGCGCAATATCAGTAATCGGCATCACGCCGCGCCTTTTAATGTTCAGGCTTTGCTCGCCTGATTTGTCTTTCTCCACCACGAGCTGCCTAAAAAAGCCAAGTGGCGGCGGCGTGCTGACGGCGTCGCGGGCAAGGTGGGCTAAGAACACGGTATTGGCCTGCGCGGTTGATACTACCTCTTGGCGCAAATCACGTACTAGCTTTCCGCTGCCTTTAATGGGCCGCATGTCATAGAAGATGGACGTGTGCATGACTGATTTTGGATCAGGCGATGTTATCCATTTGCGGAAGGTGGCCTTCCAGTCGGTGAGCGATTTACGCCATTGATCGTTGGTGGCCATGATATCACCGGGGCAATAGACATAGCCAGCGGCATTGAGATGGTCGCATACGAAGGTCGCAAGTGCTTTAAAATAGGCGCCGTGGGCGGCCTCGTCATAGCTATCATCTAACACAAAGCCGTTGTCTTGATCAGAAACGCCGCTTTGGTCTCTCCGCGCGAGAGACCCGAAGACGACAAAATCATAAGGGACTGGCGGGGGGCCAAGCGCGTCTTCGCCCAGTTCCGCCAGGCGCCGGTGTGCCGCTTCGCCAACGGAGGAGACGAATTCGCCAATCACCTGCGCTGTTAAATCCGCATCGACCAGCGCAATGAGCGATTGGGTTAAGGGCTTGGTCGCTTCGCACACTGCCTCCGGCGTGGCTGCCTTTGCCACATCTTGAGCAAGGTGCAGGGCGTGCAGGCTCATGCGTTTGAGCAAATCTCTGGCGGAGATAATGCCAGCGATACCCCCTTGTGCATTCGTCACTGGCAAGTGACTGAAATTATTACGCATCATTAAAAGCAGCGCTTCAAAGCCAGCGGCACTGCTTTCGATCGTGACGGGATCGGGCGTCATGATCTGCGTAATCGGCGTATCATAGGGCAACTGCTTTGCCAGCATGCGGCGGCGCAGGTCTTTATCGGTCAAGATGCCTTTCAGCGCGCCGTCGTCGCAAATCAGCAGTGTCGACACATCTTCCGCGGCCATCACACCGGCGGCGATGCCGCAGCTTATGGTTGTTGGCGCCGTCACAAGCGGGCGCGCGCCGACCATGCGTTCAAGGGGCACAGCAGCAGACTGCAGTGCGCCCAGATTGATTTGGCTTTCGCTGCGCCGCGCAATCGCGGCGCGCAGCCGGCCAGCCTCTGCGCTGGAGAAATAAACCCGAAAGGCGTCATGTGCTTCGCAGAATGCATGGAATGTTTTGGCTGGAATGCAGTAAAGCAGGCTGTCTTCTAGTGCAGTGACACCGTGGCGGGTGATGCCATCGCGCAGCAAAGAGGGAAAAGCAAAACAGCTGCCTTCCGATAGCATGATGGCGAGATCATTCCCGCCTTCCATTAGCTCCACAGCGCCCGAGCGGACGATAAACAAATACTCGTTTTTGATGCCGCTTTCTAAAACAGTGGCGCCGCGGCGGGCATAGCGAATGGTGATGTCGCCAACCAGATGTCCAATAGCGCCATCTGGCAAATCCCCAAACGGAGGATGCGCTTTCAGGAAATCAGCAATTTCGAGCTGCTCAATTTCCTTTAGCGCATCCATTTGCGTCGCTTTCTATGCGTCTTTGGCGGCCTGAATGCCTTGGTCGATTAGCTCGGCAGCTTTTTCAGCCGACCCCCAGCCTTTCACCTTGGCCCATTTGTTGGGCTCTAGGTCTTTATAGTGGCCGAAGAAGTGCGCAATCTGATCGAGCAGTATTTGCGGTAAGTCTTCATAGTCTTTGACGTTTTCATGCCATGGGAAAAGCTTGGTTGCCGGTACAGCAAGAACTTTCTCATCCATACCGTCTTCATCTTCCATGATCAAAACGCCCACGGGCCTGCATTGAATGACCGCTTTTGGCAGGATGGGCGCGCTGGTCGTCACCAGCACGTCCACCGCATCCCCGTCATCGGCTAATGTGTGCGGGATGAAGCCATAATTGCAAGGATAGCGCATGGACGTGTGCAAAATCCGGTCCACAAAGACGGTGCCAGAGGCTTTGTCATACTCATATTTGACTGGCTCCCCGCCTAGCGAGACTTCAATCAGGACATTGATGTCCCAGGGTGGGTCTTCGCCAATCGAAATTTGTGAAATGCGCATGCGCTCAACGTCCTTTGATTAAAACCCATATTGGGCTGAAAACTGAAAGCGGGTCATGTCGCCTGCGAGCCCGCTTTCCAGCGCACGCCTAGCATACATTACCTCGCCGCCAAACGTCATATTCGGCACGGGGGAAAACAAGAGGTTCAAGTGGCCGGAGTAAATCTCGTCCGTCACGCCGGAGGTCGTCAGCAGGACTGGGTTATCGGCTTTGAAGTACCCGCCGGTAATGTTGGAGCGCCACCTGTCGTTCCAGAAGTGGCGGTAGGAGGCAAAACCGGAATAAGACGCGATCGCATCGAGGTTGCCATTCGCGTCAATTGCTGCGCCATTCACGGCGGCAACAGCCACGTACCGACCCATGCCTTCGCCGGCATTGACCATGAAACGGAAATCATCTTTTTGGCCCACATTGACCTTTCCCGACAGGCTAATGCCCCAGGATAAGACGCTGTCATCGATCATTTCATTTTCAAGCGTCAGCTGGCGCACAAGGGCGGCGGCTGTGAAGCTGCCGATCTCGCTCTTGTGATTATAGCGTGCCACAAAGTCGGGCAGCGCACCGTCATCGGATGTGATGGTCCCGCCGGTATTGGTGGTGATCCGGCTTTCGGGATTTTCAATCGCGAACTGGAACGGCCCGTTTGTGTAACGCACCATGGGCTGGCGGCCAAAGATCGTCCCTTCAGCTGGGCCAATAAAGTCAATATTCTCCGGCAGGGCCCCTACGTTTTGGAACGTTGTCCAAGCTTGCCCGAATAGCCAATTATCAATGGTGAAGTAAGCCTGACGCATGCGTGGGTTGTAGCTATTGCTGACAACCTCATTGCCGTCTGTGCTGACAAGGAAATCGAGTTCGATGTGGCTGCCGACTTTATGGCCGCCCACATTGGCTTGGGTTTGGAAGAAGATCCGGCTTTCACGTGCGTTGATGTGCAGGTCTGTCGTGCCCATCCCATTGGCAGAGACCGGGATCTGGCTTGGAATGTAAAAGTTGTTGATGATCGTGCTGAGACCGAAGGGATCACCATCGCTAAAGTCTGTGACCTGGACGTCCGTTTTAACGTACCCGCCGTAATTCACCTTCACCTTGCCAATGTTGAAGCCTTTTTCAGGTAGCACGAGGTCAAGCTGGCCGATTTCTTTTAAAGAGGCGATTTCAACAGTTGTCGCCTCCGCCATCTCAGCGGCTTGCGCAGCTTTTTGGCTTGATTCGTCTACCTTTTCTTGCAGCGAAACAATTGTTTGGGCCTGCTCGATAATCTTTGCTTCTTCACTCGTCAGGCGGCCAGCATCCTGATCCATGCGGTCTAGAATTTGCTGCATGAGCGCTTCAAGCTTGCCAACGCGGTCTTCAAGATCGCTTTGCGCCGTTGCCGGCTGGGCCAATACGAGAGCACAGAGCATCGTGCTGCCGAGTGTCAGTGTTTTTATCGGTTTCATCATGATCCCCCCAAGGATGTGACATGGATGCAAGCCTCGCTTCTGATGAAGCAGGTGAGGGGCCAATCATGGCTCGGTTGGCAGACGGTTTTCTATTGGGCGATGGTCTATCAGACCAAGGTCTAATGGTGCGTTATGGCGCGAAGGTGCACTGTGTTATGCATGATCCATCCGCGTGTGCCCTTGTGTTGGCATGTGCGGCATAAAAAAGGGGAGTTTGATCATGGCCAGCCAACACGCCGCGAAGGACGATCCGATGTATCGCGTCCCTCAACATATTGCCGACAATACGAAATGTACCAACGAGCAGTATCTCGCCATGTACAAGCGCTCGATTGAGGACCCCGAAGGGTTTTGGGCGGAGCATGGGAAAAGGCTGGATTGGTTTAAACCGTATACCCAAGTGAAAAATGCAACCTTCACCAAGGACGACGTTGACATCCGCTGGTTTGAAGATGGCGTGTTGAACGTCTCCTACAACTGCATCGACCGGCATTTGCCTGAAAAAGCAAACGACGTTGCTATCATTTTTGAAGGTGATAATCCCTCTGACCACTATTCGATCACCTATGCGCAGCTGTCGGATCATGTGGGCCGCATGGCCAATGTGATGAAAAAGCTTGGCGTTCAAAAAGGCGACCGGGTAACGCTTTATATGCCGATGATCCCTGAGGCGGCTTATGCCATGCTGGCCTGCGCGCGCATTGGCGCAGTACACTCCATCGTGTTTGGCGGGTTCAGCCCTGAAGCCTTGGCCCAGCGGATTGAAAGCTGCGACTCAGAGTTCGTGATTACGGCAGATGAGGGTCTGCGCGGCTCTAAAAAAGTGCCGCTGAAAGCCAATGTGGATAAAGCGTTGTATCACCTCTCAGAGATGGAGGGCGTCACGCGGCCGGTGCGCACTGTTTTGGTGGTTAAACGCACAGGCGCGGATGTGGCTTTCGATCCAGAGGTCGACCGCTGGTATCATGAAGAAGCAATCCATGTGGATGGGAAATGCGATCCAGAGCCCATGAACGCGGAAGACCCGCTGTTCATTCTCTATACGTCCGGCTCGACGGGACAGCCAAAAGGTGTGCTGCATACCACAGGCGGCTATCTCGTTTGGGCCTCAATGACGCATGAATATGTGTTCGATTATAAGCCGGGCGATGTCTATTGGTGTACCGCCGATGTGGGCTGGGTGACTGGCCACAGCTACATTGTTTATGGTCCGCTCGCTAACGGCGCGAAAACGCTGATTTTTGAAGGCGTGCCGACCTACCCTAAGGCCGACCGCTTTTGGCGCGTCGTGCAAAAACATAAAGTTAATTTGTTCTATACCGCGCCAACGGCGATCCGCTCGCTGATGCGGGAAGGGCGCGCGCTGGTGGATGCCTGTGATTTATCGTCTCTGCGCATTCTTGGCTCAGTGGGCGAGCCCATCAACCCTGAGGCTTGGAACTGGTATCACGACGTTGTTGGCAAGAACCAGTGTCCAATCGTCGACACCTGGTGGCAGACGGAAACGGGCGGCATGATGATCACGCCTTTGCCGGGCGCGACAGACCTAAAACCAGGCTCCGCCACCCGGCCATTCTTTGGCGTTGAGCCCGCCCTGGTTGACGGCGAAGGCAATGAGCTCGAAGGCGCGACCGAAGGCAATTTGATCATCAAAGACAGCTGGCCCGGCCAAGCGCGCAGCGTCTACGGTGATCATGAGCGCTTCATCCAAACCTATTTTCAAACCTACCCTGGTTCATACTTCACCGGCGATGGGTGCCGCAGGGATAACGATGGCTATTATTGGATTACGGGCCGGGTCGATGATGTGATTAATGTCTCTGGTCACCGCATGGGCACGGCCGAAGTCGAGTCGGCGCTCGTCGCGCACAAACTGGTGGCAGAGGCCGCCGTGGTTGGCTTCCCGCATGATATCAAAGGCCAGGGCATCTATTGCTATGTGACCTTAAATGCGGGCGAAGAGGCTATAGATGGCTTAGATAAGGAGCTGCGCAACTGGGTGCGCTCTGAAATTGGCCCAATCGCAAGTCCGGACTTCATCCAGTTCGCGCCCGGCCTGCCCAAAACCCGCTCAGGTAAAATCATGCGCCGCATTTTGCGCAAGATTGCTGAGAATGAATTTGGTAATTTAGGGGATACGTCAACGCTCGCAGATCCAAGCGTTGTCGATGACCTGATCGACAACCGGAAGAACCGGTAAGGACGCAAGAGGAGGAATACTGCGAATGCTCGCTCCAATCGTCATCGCTGATGATCATCCGCTGATGCGCGGCGCGCTGCGCCAAGCGGTGATCAACGTCGCGCCCGTGACTGATGTTGTTGATGTGGATAATTTAGCCGCCGCGCGCGAGACCATTGCGCGGAGCGGGGCTAGCTTGTTGCTGCTCGATCTTCACATGGATGATAGTGATGGCTTTGCTGGGCTTATTGGCCTGCGGCAGGACTATCCCGCCATCCCCATCATTGTTGTCTCTGCCAGCGATGATGATTGGGTGGTGCGCCGCGCCATCCAATTTGGCGCGTCTGGCTTCATGTCGAAATCATCTTCTATGGCGGAGATGGGCGATGCGTTTGAAGCGGTGATGGAAGGAGACCTCGCCTTTCCGGAGATTGACGAAGATGCCTGCGCGACGCCGGATGAAGATGAAGCGGTTCGCCAGATTGCAACGCTGACACCGGCGCAGCTGCGCGTTCTGATGGGGTTGTCAGAAGGCAAATTGAACAAGCAAATCGCGTTTGAAATGGGGATTTCTGAAGCCACAGTGAAAGCCCATGTCACGGCTGTTTTTCGCAAGCTCGAGGTCTTCAACCGCACGCAGGCCGTCATCAAGGCCAAAGCCCTCATTGTCTCGGAAGATCAGGTGGCTGATTAGCTCGCTTGCGCCTGCTCGGTATTGGCGTTATCGCGCGATGGCTGGCACAACTGGCGCATTAGCGCACGTAGCTGGGCGGGCGCAATAGGTTTTGCGAGGACGCGAATGCCGCGGCGCGCTGCTTCACGCTCCATGTCATCATCTTGTGCAGCGGTCATCATAATCACCGGCGGGCTATAGCCGTTCCAGGCTTCTTCCAGGCGGCCGAGATAGTCAAAGCCAGTGACATCGTCATTGAGTTGATAGTCGAGAAGGATCAGGTCAGGCGGAGCCGCCTTGCTGCACTCAGCTTCCAATTCAGGGATATTGGCGACGGTCCGCGTGTGACAGCCCCAGCGTTCTAACAGAGCGGTCGATGCGCTTAAGATGGTATGGTCATTATCTACGCACAGCACGGTTAGCGGGCCAAGATCGCCAGCGCTCTTCTTCAGCGTTGGTTTAGCGCTCTCGGTTGCTTGTGTAGTCCGTGGAATCCGAATTTCAAAGACGCTGCCTTTGCCATGCACCGATGTGAGCGCTACAGGGTGGCCGAGGAGCCCTGCAATACGCTGCACGATCGCAAGGCCTAGGCCAAGCCCCTCGCGCGCGCCTTGGCCGTCCTGGCGCACTTGATGGAATTCTTCAAATATCTTGCGCTGTTCGTGCACAGGAATGCCTTGGCCCGTATCATAGACTTGAATGGCGATGTCTTTGCCAGCGCGCCGGCAGCCGATCAGGATTTTGCCACTTTGGGTATAGCGCACTGCGTTTGAAATGAAGTTCTGTAAGACGCTGCGCAATAGTCCGCGGTCAGACTGCGTTGCCAATGTGGTGGCGGCCAAGCGCAGCTCCAGACCCTTCCCAGCGGCAATAACAGAGAATTCATCATACAGCTCTTGGAGAAGCCCGCCCACAGCAAAGCGCGTTGGCCGCGGTTCGATGCCCCCTGCATCTAGTTTGGATATGTTGAGTAACGTCTTAAGCAGCGTGTCAGCGGAGGTAATAGATTGGTCCACTTTCTCTAGCAAAGCCTGTTTGGCGGCGTCACTGCTAGGCATTTCTGCGCTCAAAGCAGACGTAAACAAGCGCGCCGCATTCAGCGGCTGCAGCAAATCGTGGCTCGCGGCCGCTAAAAAGCGTGTTTTAGACGCTGTTGCCGCTTCTAGCTTTTCATTCAGCGCTTCCAGCGCGCGCGTGCGCTCTTTCACCCGCTGCTCCAGGGTCTCGTTGGTTTCTTTCAAGGCTTGTTCCGCCTGGACGCGGGCGGTGACGTCCATATAGGTGGTCACATAACCGCCCCCAGGCATAGGCCGCCCTTGAATATCAATAAAGCGGCCATCGAAATGCGTGCGTGAAAAGTCATGCGGGTTGCCTGCGCGCATATAGCCAACCCGGCGCTCTACAATGGTATCGGCGTCTTCGCCAGGCCAGGTGCCTTGCTCGGCATTATAGCGGATGATGTTGGCGATCGGGCGGCCGATTTTAACCAGATCAGCTGGATAGTCGAACATGTCCACATAGGGCGTGTTCCATGCGGCGATGCGCATATCTTTATCCACAACGCACACCCCGTGGACGATGTTCTCTAACGTGGCTTGCAGGAGCTCGCGGTTGAACTCCAGTGTTTGCGACGTTTCATCTAGTAACGTCACGACATCTTGAGGGCGCAGGCTCGCGCCCGTTAAAACGCTTTGGAGCAGGAGCCGCGAAGAGGCGGCGCCAAGCACCCGGGTCAGCTGCCCTTCGCCAAATTCAATTAAGTCCGCTGACAGGATATCCCGGTCCAACAGCTGCCCGCCCGACAGCAAGTCATAGGCTTCAAACGCCTCATGCGCGCGTTTCTCGCCCATAGCGCGGACAAGCAGCGCTCTGAGGTCTTTGACCCGCGCGCTGGTGTTCAGCGTAAATTCGCTCGGCCCCTTGCCGCTCCCGACAAAAGCGCTGGCTTGAATGAGGTCCACGCCGTCAGGCCGTGTGAAGAAGGAGACGCCCATAAAGGCCAAGGTATTGAGCCCTAAGCTCCAAGTCAGGCCATGTGTTAGTGGCTCGCCCAGTGCCGTGCCAAAAAGGGCGTCTGGCCGCAGCCATGTTTGGCCAAATGCCCCAGCGCCTTGAATGTCCGCTGCCCAACTGAAGACCGGGCTGAGCGCTGGGACGACAAGGGTAAAAAGCCAAGCTGCAAACCCAAGAAGCAGCCCGGTAAAAACCCCGCGTTTATTGCCGCGCGGCCAATACAGTCCGCCGATCAGCGCTGGCAGGAACTGGACTGCCGCAGCAAAGGAGAGAATGCCAAGCGCGGCAAGGGTTTGCTGCTCCGTCACCAATCGCTGAAAGCCGTAAGCCATAGCGAGAATGAGCAAGATGGATGCGCGTCTTATGGTTCTTTGGGCAGCAGCGAGGTTGCTTTCGCGCTGACCTTGGCGTGCCAAGAGGGCGGGCAAGGCCAGGTCATTGCTGATCATAATGCTGAGCGCGACTGCACTTACAATCACCATCCCTGAAGCCGCTGCAAAACCACCTAGATACGTAATGACGGCCAAACCTTCATGTCCACTGGCCAGCGGTAATAGCAGCACGAACAGATCCGGGTCCGTTCCAGCGGGCAGTATTGCGAGCCCAGCTTGTGTGATCGGCAAGACGACGAGCGCTGTTAACGCCAGATAGCCGACAAACACCCAGCGCGCGCCTTTCAGTGCGTCCGGGTCCGTTGCTTCAACCACCAACATATGGAATTGCCGCGGCAGACACAGCACAGCGCCCATGGATAACAGTGTGAGCGATACAAAGCGCGCATCGAGCTGGTTTGCTGCAAATTGGCTGTGCGCGGCGCTGCCCACCAGTTCGCTTGAACTGTTGCTCACCAGCAAAAACGCAAGCACCCCAATGGCGAGCAATGCGGCCAGTTTAAAAGCCGCCTCGACCACAATGGCAAGGACCATACCGCGGTTCGGCTGGGTGACGTCCGCATGGCGGGTCCCGAAAATGATTGCAAACACAGCTAAAGAGACGGCGATGATCAGAACCAGATCATTTTGCATCGCTGCGCTGTTTTCCCTGCCAGTGAGCACCGTATAGGTCATGGCGATAGATTTTAGCTGCAGCGCGATATACGGCAGCGCGCCCACGGCGGCGATCACGGTGACCAGCGCGCCCAGGCGCTGGCTTTTGCCATAGCGCGAGCCTAAAAAGTCAGAAATCGAGGCAATATGGTGCTTTTTCCCGGCTTCCACGAGCCGTTTGAGCATGGGCCGTCCAAACGCAAATAGGAGCGCAGGACCCAAATAGATGGGCAAATAGTGCCAGCCAGCGGTCGTGGCCGTCCCAACCGCGCCATAATAAGTCCAGCTGGTGCAGTAGACCGCCAGAGATAAGCCAAAAATCCAGGTGGAGCGTGCACGTGATGCCACATGGCCGACCTTGTCGGCCCGGTGTGCGATCCAAAACAGCACGGCGATATATGCAGCTGTAATCGCTATAATTGGCCATGCGAGCACGGCTACTCTCCCCAATGGCGCGCTTTGATTTGTTTTTAATCGTTATAAAGCGCGAGAGGAGCCTAGTGGGAAAAACGCGATTTGGCAAAACCCAAACCCAAAATGAAAAAGACGGGCCGGAGCCCGCCTTTTTATTGCACCTTAAAAGCGGTGTGTTTGTTTAGTGTGCGTGGCCGGCCCCAGCGCCGGCAGGGATGCGAATATCTTCGATCATCGCTTGCACATTTTCTGGAACGGGCGCTGTCGCCATAGCCACTCCTTTGGCAACACCGAAGTTGATGAGCATGCCGATCGCGCCAATGCCTTCTGGCGAGATACCAAACAGCCACTGGTCCGGACTGCCGCCCATGAACTTGAAGTAGACGATATAGCCAATGGTGAACACCAGGCCAGCAAGCATGCCAGCAATGGCCCCTTCTTTGTTCATCGTCTTAGAGAAGATGCCCATCAAAATCGCTGGGAACAAGCTGCATGCTGCAAGGCCAAAGGCCAGCGCCACCACCTGGGCTACAAAGCCTGGCGGGTTGATGCCGAAGTAGCCGGCAATGACGATAGCAACAACCGCTGCTAGCCTTGCTGCCAGCAGCTCCTGCTTGTCAGAGATATTGGGCATGATGGTTTTCTTCAGCATGTCATGACTAATGGCAGTGGATATCACCAACAATAGACCCGCTGCCGTAGAGAGCGCCGCTGCAACGCCGCCCGCTGCCACCAGCGCAACAACCCAGCCTGGCAGATTGGCAATTTCCGGATTGGCCAGTACCATGATGTCACGGTCAACATAGATTTCGTTGGCCGAACTCGTTGGTGCATTGGCGATGATGCGTTGGCCGCTTGTGCCAGTACCATCGCTAAAGGTTGGTTTGCCTTCAAAGGGCGCGCCAGCGCCATATTGGATTTTGCCGTCCTGGTTTTTATCAAGCCAGCCGATGAGGCCAATGCTCTCCCAGCTTTGCACCCATTGCGGCGTCTGCTGCGCGCCTGGGGCAGTGCCATCATAGCTGGTCTCATTCACTGTCTCGACGAAGTTGAGCCTTGCAAAGGCCGCCACAGCTGGCGCTGTTGTGTAGAGAATGGCGATGAACACCAGCGCCCATCCGGCAGACAGCCGCGCGTCAGACACTTTCGGCACTGTGAAAAAGCGCACAATCACATGCGGCAGCCCAGCCGTACCCACCATCAAGGCGGCTGTAATGGCGAACACATCGATCATAGATTTGGTGCCGGAGGTATATTCATTAAAGCCCAAATCCGTAATCACCATGTCGAGCTTTTGCAGGACTGATACGCTTTCGCCTGCCACGTTCGAGCCTAGTCCGATCTGCGGGATGGGATTGCCGGTCACCAGCATGGAGATGAAGATGGCAGGGACCATGTACGCAAAGATGAGGACGCAGAATTGCGCTACCTGGGTGTAGGTGATGCCCTTCATGCCGCCTAGGACCGCGTAAAAGAACACGATGACCATACCGATGATGACGCCGGTGTTAATCTCCACATCCAAAAAGCGCGAGAAAACAACGCCTACGCCGCGCATCTGGCCCGCCACATAGGTGAAGGAGATGACGATAAGGCACAGGACGGCAAGCATGCGCGCGGCCTTGGAATAATACCGTTCGGCAATGAAATCTGGCACCGTGAACTGGCCAAATTTGCGCAAATACGGCGCTAAAAGGAGCGCCAGCAGCACATATCCGCCCGTCCAGCCCATTAAGTAGACCGAGCCATCATAGCCGGCAAAGGCGATGATGCCAGCCATTGAAATAAACGAAGCGGCAGACATCCAGTCCGCTGCGGTCGCCATGCCATTGGCGATGGGGTGAACGCCGCCGCCAGCGACGTAGAATTCTTTGGTACTGCCGGCCCGCGCCCAAATGGCGATGCCGATATACAGCGCAAAACTGGCCCCCACAAAGAGGTATGTTAGCAATTGTGTGCTCATGATGAAAAAGTCCTCCCCCTTGGTGGTTTTAGTCGTCGACGCCGAAATTGCGTTCGATCGCCTTCATGCGAAAAACATAGATGAATATCAGTGCGACGAAGGTGTAGATTGCCCCTTGCTGGGCAAACCAGAACCCAAGCGGAAAGCCGAAAAAGCTAAACGCATTGAGCTGCTCAACAAACAAAATGCCGCAGCCGAATGAGACGATGAACCAGACCACCATAAGCTTTGCCAATAGGCCGATATTGGCCTTCCAGTAAGCATCTTTGGTGTCCTGGGTGGCGGGTGTGTCGCCAGCGGTAGGATCAGTGCTCATATTCCCCCCAAAAAAAACCTGTGCGCGGATCACCATGATCTACGCTTCCACTCGTCGCTATTTTCCGCCACGCGCGCTTGTCGCTTATGGCACTACGAGATGGTGGAAGACTAGCAGGGGAGCTAGATGTGGGTTAGACGACTTTAGTCTAAGAGAGGGCGCGAACCGGGAATTGGTTTATAGCTCTAATGCCTCAGCCAGCTGAAAGCGCGCGTCTTCCAGGCCCCATTGTTTGAGTGTCGATGTCCCAAGCAGGGCGGGGTATGCGGCGACGTGCTTCACCAAGACCTCTGTGGTTTTGGCCGCGATGCGCTCTTGATCGGCTTTGTTTAGCTTATCCAGCTTTGTGAGCACGGCGATATAAGAGACAGCTGCTTCATCCAGGAGTTTCATCACTTGCGTATCGGTGGGTTTAATGCCGTGGCGCGCATCAATCAGCAAGAACACACGCTTTAGGTTTGGCCGACCGCGCAAGTAACTCATGATGAGGTTGGTCCGTTGGGCGACCGTCTTCTTAGGGGCTTTTGCATAGCCATAGCCAGGCAGATCGACCAGATAGGCAGGCGGCTTTCCTTCTTCCGACGCAAAAAAGTTAATCTCTTGTGTGCGGCCGGGTGTGTTGGATGTGCGTGCCAGACTGTTTTGGCCGAGTAGGGCATTGATCAAGCTTGATTTACCCACGTTAGAGCGGCCTGCGAAGGCCACTTCTGGCCGGTCGTCTGGCGGCACACCATCGGCGCTAACAACGCCTTTCAAGAACCACCAGTTCTGCTTCAAGATAGCGTCAGCGCGGGCCTTATCGCGCGCGGACAGGTCCGTCATTTTGCTTCTGCTTTGGCCGCGACCTTACGCTGGATGACCCACTGCTGGGCAATAGAGAGCAGGTTGTTCCAAGTCCAGTAAATCACCAATCCAGCGGCAAATGGCGCTAATATAAAGGTGAAGATAATGGGCAGGAAGCTCATGATTTTGGCCTGGGTCGGGTCCATGGGCGTAGGGTTCATCTTTTGCTGCAGCCACATGGACACGCCCATGATGATCGGCCAGATGCCAATGGCGATCATTTGCGGCGGATCAAACGCCAGCGCGCCAAATAGATTAACCGGAGTCAGCGGATCGGGCGCCGATAAATCCTTAATCCAGCCGAAAAACGGCGCGTGGCGCATTTCGATGGTGACGAACAGCACTTTATACAGCGAGAAGAAGATGGGAATTTGCACAAAGATTGGCAAACAGCCCGATAGCGGGTTCACCTTTTCCTTCTTATAGAGCTGCATCATTTCCATCTGCAGCTTCTGCTTGTCGTCTTTAAAGCGCTCCTGCAAAGCCTTCATCTTTGGCTGCAGCACTTTCATTTTTGCAAAGCTCTCAAACTGCTTGTTCGCCAGCGGGAACAGCAGCCCCTTGATGCCAACCGTTAGCAAAATGATCGCAATGCCGAAATTGCCAACGATGCCGTAGAAGAACTTGAGTGCATAAAAGATCGGTTTGGTGAGAAAATAAAACCATCCCCAATCGATGGTGCGGTCAAACATACGAATGCCGAGCTTTTGCTCATACTCATCGATAAGCTCAACGGTCTTGGCGCCTGCAAATACCGCGTTGGTGACGCTCGCGCTGCCACCTGCGGGGATGAGGCGCGGGTCTTCACGGAAGTTCACGATATAGGCATCGCTAAACCCGCGCGGCTGTTTCATCTCTGATGTGAAGGCTTCCCCTTGGCTGGGGACTAAGGTCGTGAGCCAATATTTGTCGGTAATGCCGATCCAGCCGTCTGTTGATGTGAAACTGCTTGGCCCATCATCGCGGATGTCGTCATAATCAACTTCTTTTAAGCTTCCTTCAAAGACGCCGAGGGGGCCTTCATGCAGCACAAAGAAGTTCTCAAGCTCGGGTAAGTTCCGCCTGAAAATCTGCCCATAAGGAAACAGTTGCACATCGCTCGCTGTGCTGTTTTCAACCGACTGTGTCACAGTGAACAAATAGTTCTCGTCCAATTCGTAGGTGCGCTTGAAAACAAGGCCGCTGCCATTGTCCCAGCTGAGCGTGACGGGGCTTTGGGGGGTCAACTTTGAGGCAGACGGGGTCCACACGGTCTGCGCGTTGGGTACAGCGATCACTTCGCCTTGCGGCGCGATCCAGCCCATTTCTATGTAATAGGGGTTCGCTGTCTTCCCGGGCGACAGCAGGACGACGTTGTCTTCTCGTTCAATGGTCTCAAAATATTGCGTCAGCGTTAGATCATCTAGCCGGGCGCCTGTGAGCGAGATTGAGCCCATAATTTCGCTATTTTCAAACGGTAAGCGGGCTGTTTTGCCGATCACATCAGCGCGCGGCGGGGCTATGTTGGCGGGGGCCATGCTCGGGGCTTGCGGCGAGAGGTCGTCGTTTGGATTTGTTTGCAGCGTTTGCGAGGCGGCTTTGGCAGCGTCCTGCGCAGCCAGTTCCGCTTCCATGCGCTTGCGCTCGGGCTGGAACACAAACATGTCCCACACCAGCAGCACGCCAAGGGCCAGCGCAAAGGCAATGATCAGGTTTTTCTGGTCACCCATAATCGTTTGTCATTTCCCTTGGGGCGCGCCCCGAGCCTCTACTACGTCTTGCGATGCGTCTGGCACGGGGTCATAGCCAGACCCGCCAAGCGGATGGCAACGACCAATGCGGCGCAAAGCAAGCATGCCACCTTTTAAAAGCCCAAAGCGCGTAATAGCGGTCCGAGCGTAGTTTGAACATGTTGGCTGATATCGGCAGCGCGGCCCCAGCGCAAGACCCAGTGTGTGTTGATAGAGCCATATGGCCCGATCCGCGATATTACGCGGCGATATCACGTACGTTCCATCTTCTGTTTTAAGCGCCTTAACGCCCATCGCAGGTCTTTTTCGAGCCGCGGAAAATCAAGCTTTTCCGCGCCCGCTCTGCCAATGAGGACCATCGTCGCCTCTTCGCTGCTCAAAAGACGGGACGCAAGCGCCCGCAAGCGCCGCTTCACCCGATTGCGGACCACGGCGTTTCCCACTTTTTTACTGACGGTGTAGCCCACCTGCACGTTTGTGCCCTGATTTGGCTTGTATTGAAGGATGAAACCATCGGTCACCCATCGTGCGGCCTTATTCATCGCTAGGAAATCACGGCGCTCTTTGAGCGTTGGGAGCGGGCGGATCATACCCAGTTTAAAGGCATACAGCCAGCCTCAGCCGGCCACAAAGCAGCGCTTTAAGCTGTTAATTGCTTGCGCCCACGTGAGCGGCGCGCATTGATGACGCGGCGACCATTCTTGGTTGCCATGCGCGCGCGAAAGCCATGTTTTTTGGCGCGGCGACGGGTATTAGGCTGAAAAGTGCGTTTCATATTTTGTCTCCAAGCAGCGGTGCAGCCGAGCTTTATTATGGCGCAGGCCTGCTGATTTATCTCATGCGAAGCGCGCGTATAGTCCAGCGCGCCTTCAGTGTCAACGCATAGCCAAGGCCAAAACAGCGAAACGGCTTTGCATCTTGGCTGTCTCATCCGTCACAGGAATACAACCAAAATAATAATTTCCGATAATGGAAAAAACCATAGCGTGCATTAACCACCTTTTTATAGGCTTGGCGTAATGGTGCAGTTGAGGCGGGGAAAATTTGGCTTCTTAGCTTGGAGATAAAGACTGTGCCGCGATCCTTAGGTGAACTATCCATTCGTAGTCGACTGATGCTCATTGTGTGCGTGGCCATTGCCGCACTCGCCGTTTTAGGCACGCCCCACATCTTAAAAGCATGGCAAGTTCGCTCTGATTCTGTTGAAACGCAGACGGCTGTTGAACTTGCGAGTAAAGCCAGTGCGCTTGTGCATGAAATGCAGCGTGAGCGTGGGAATACGGCGGGATACATCAGTTCAAGTGGTGGCACCGTGTTTGCCGCGAACTTGGCTGACCAGCGCAAGGCCACATCGGCCGCGCTGGAGACTTTCCAAAGCGCAGTGGCGACCGCAGCAGGTTACCCGCTGCTCGAAGCTGCAAGCAGCGATATTGCAGCCCAGCTTGCCCAGCTTGAGGAAACGCGCGGCGCGGTTGATGCGCTTAGCATGAGCGGCGCCGACGCGGCGGACTATTATACCGGCGTGGTGACCGATCTGCTGGGTCTTTTCACGATCAGCATGCAACTCACTGACAGGCCGGATATCGTTGCCGATGGGGCAACGCTGCTGGCTTTGTTGCAAGCGAAAGAAAATGCAGGCCAAGAACGCTCGGCGGGTGTGAACGGCCTTAATGCAGGCGTGTACACACAGGCAATGGCGATCCGTCAGCGCAGCTTAATTGCCGCGCAAAAAGCCTATCTCACCTACGTGCGCCAGGGCGGCAATCAGATGGTCAATGCAGCGCTTGAAGCGCTCAATGAGAGCCCAATAACCAAACGCGTTGACGAAATTCGCCTTGCCGGTCTCCAAACCCAGCAAACCGCGCAAGCGAGCCTATTCAGCGCGGATGAGTGGTTTGATGCTTCTACCGCGCGGATTGATGCTTATTTTGAGGTCGAGCGAGAGTTGGCGGCTGATTTGATTGCCCGCGCGCAAGCAGCGCAAAGCAAAGCCACCCAGACCCTGACGCTGTGGCTGGTTGCCATTGTTTTATCTGTCCTGGTGCTTGCCGCGCTTGGCTTCTTCTTGTCTGAGAGCATTCGCAAGCCCATTGCAGCATTAATGAAGAATGCGGAAGGCTTGACCAAAGGCGCCTTTGATCAGGACATCCCTTACCGCGCGGTCAGTAATGAAATCGGTTCTTTCGCTCGTAATTTGGGCGATCTGCAAGATACGCTTCAAGAAGGCGAAGAGCTGCGCCTTGAGCAAGAAGCGGCGCGCGAACGCGAAGCGCAGCGTGAGAAAGAAGAAGCTGAAAACGCGCGCAAGCAAGAGCTAGAAGACCGGGTACAAGCTGAAAAAGCAGCGGCGAAACAGCAAGAGGTCATTAGCCAGTCGCTTCGCGAGTTATCAGACATCGTCGAAAACGAACTGTCCAGCATGATCGAAGGCATCTCTGATGTGTCGCAAAAGGCGCGCGAAAGCGGGTCGAGCGTCATGGAAGCGGCAGACCAAGTCAGCGTCGAAATTGATGGGGCCAATGCTGCCACGAATTCTGCGGCACAAAGCTCCCAATCCATTGCAGCTGCTGCAGAAGAAATGACGGTGTCGCTGTCAGAAGTAACTCAGCAGGTTGCCGCAACGCAGTCTCTGGTGGAGTCCACGTCAACGGAGGCACGTACGGTCAGCGAATCGCTTTCTGGCCTCACGGATGCAGCGCAGAGGATTGCGCAAGTGGTCACAATCATCAGCGATATTGCTGAACAAACCAACTTGCTTGCGCTTAATGCCACCATTGAGGCGGCCCGCGCTGGCGAAGCTGGCAAAGGGTTTGCTGTTGTTGCTTCTGAAGTGAAGATGCTGGCGAACCAGACGTCTAGTTCGTTGGAAGACATCCGCAAGGGCGTGTCGCTGATGGAGAATGAAGTCGAAAACGCGGTGACGCGTGTCCAATCGATCGCGCAAAAAACGGAAGAGCTCAGCGAGCGCAGCACGACTGTGTCTGAAGCTGTATCACAGCAGTCTGGCGTCACGCAGGAAATCGCCCAGTCGATCCAGTCGGCTTCCAGCAATGTGGAACAAGTGGTGCAGAAAATCGGCCGCTTGACCGAAGAAAACAAATCCATGCTGGGCCGCAGCAAGGAAATATCCTCGCTGTCAGAAGCCATGCAGGAAGGCGTTAGCGCCCTGCAAACGCGTTTGGTCTCTGTCATTCAAGAAACCAATACACGCTCAGAACGTCGCCGCGCTGTTCGCGATGATGGTGAACCTGCTACCGGCACCTTGGAACTCAAGCTCGACGACGGGCGCGTTCTTGCCACGAAGATTGATGATTTGTCAGCCATCGGCGCCGGGCTATGCGTCTCTGAAGCGCATGGGCTTAGCAAAGATGATGTGGTGAACGTCGGCTATGGCTCCAAAGAGGTGAGCGCTCTCGTGGTCTGGGCCAAAGAGCGCGAGGTTGGATTGTCCTTCCTTTATCCATCCCAAGGCAAAGAGGTGTACGCTTACGCTTTCGGCAACGCGCAAGAGGCCGCCGCTAAAGCAGCCGCTTAGTCATTTTATGGTACCGTGCGCCTTGCCTAATTGCAGCGCGCACGGCCCCTGGTCACGAAAAGGTGAGCGGGTTTGAAGTCGCACTTGCGCCACTAGGCGCGTAAGAAGGGTCAATCGCATGTTGCTGAAAGACCTTGAAGATGACCGAACATTCTCCCGCCGCGCCGCGCAAGTCGCCCCCAGACGTACCGCGCAAATCGCCATGGCTGCGGTTTCTGCCTGTGGTGATCATTGTGTGCGCGCTCATTGGCATTCGCGCGAGCGGCCTGACGGACTATTTTAGTTTTGCTGCTTTAGAAGAATTTAACGGCGCTCTTCGCGCTTGGTCGAATGCTAACCCCATAACGGGCCCTCTGATTTTAGCTGGCGTTTATGCCATTGGCACGGCCTCTAGCGTCCCGGGCATGGTCTGGGTGACGCTCGCCGCAGGCTTCCTCTTTGGCACAGCGGTCGGCACAGGCGCGGTTGTTGTCGGCGCAACCATCGGCGCGGTCATCATCTTTCTCGCCGCGCGCTATGCCTTTGCAGACATTCTGCGCGCTAAGGCGGGCCGCTGGCTGGAAAAAGTCGATAAGGAAATGGAGCAGGGGCAAATTTCGTATTTGCTGACCGTTCGTATGCTCCCCGTGATCCCGTTTTGGATTGCCAATCTCGTGCCGGCCTTTCTCGATGTGAAAGTACGCACATTCGCTTGGACAACCTTTGTTGGGATCATCCCTGTTGTTGCAGTTTATTGCTCTGTCGGGGCGGGGATCGGCACCTTGCTCGATAGCGGGCAAAAGCCGAGCTTATCTGGAATTCTAACAGACCCGAAAATCATTTTGCCGCTCGCTGGGCTCATCTGCCTCAGCTTGCTGCCAGTGGTTCGCCGCAAGCTGCGCGGGCGCAGCGCAACCAGCGCTCAGGGAGAGGCATAATGGCCGAGATGATGGATGTAGATGTCTGCGTGATTGGTGCTGGCGCCGCAGGCCTTGTCAGCACAAGCGGCGCAGCCCAGCTGGGCCTTAAGACCGTGCTGATAGAAGCGGGCGACATGGGCGGCGAGTGCCTCAACAGTGGCTGCGTGCCCTCAAAGGCGATTTTATCGGCGGCCCATGCTGCCCATGGCGCGGGCGGCGATCCGCAAAAGGGTGTTGAGCGCAGCGGCGCGACAAGAGTGGATTTCGGCACTGTCATGGGCCATGTGCGCTGCGCCATCACGGCGATTGAGCCCCATGACAGCCAAGAGCGGTTCGAAGGCCTTGGCGCCACCGTCCTGCGCGATTGGGCCCATTTCACTGGCCCGCGCACGGTATCCGTCGGGGATCGCACCATTCACTTTAAAAAAGCTGTTATTGCGACGGGGTCACGCCCTTTCATTCCGCCCATTGATGGCATTGAAGACGTACCTTATCTTACCAACGAAACGCTTTGGGCGCTGCAAGACCTTCCGGAGCATCTGCTGATCATCGGCGGCGGCGCCATTGGCTGCGAGATGGCACAGGCCTTTCGCCGTCTTGGCAGCGAGGTCAGCATTTTTGAGATGGGCAGCCTGCTTGGCCGGGTTGATCCACAAGCGACGGAGGCCTTGCGGGCCGCTTTGGTGGGCGAGGGTGTTGATCTACAGGAAGCAACGTCGGTTACCCATGTAAACAGCAGCGATGGCGCCATAACGCTCACCTATGAGAAAAATGGTGACAGCGCGCAGGTCAGCGGTACGCATTTGCTGGTTGCCGCCGGGCGGTCTGTGAAAGTCGATCACTTAAAGCTCGAGGCGGCTGGCGTTGATTTTTCAAGGCGTGGGATCACCGTTGATGGCAACTTACGTACCAGCAACAAGCGCATTTTTGCGGTCGGCGATTGCAATGGCCAATACCAACTCACCCATGCCGCCGGCCAAGAGGCGGGGCATTTTATTAAGGCGGGCTTATTTAAAATCCCTGGCGACATTAGCCGTGCTGGCATGGCGCATGTGACCTACACCGACCCTGAAATCGCCCAAGTGGGCATGACCGAGGCCGAAGCACGTGAAGTCCACGGCGATAGTATTCAGGTCATCGTGCAGCCCTATGCGGACAATGACCGGGCCATCACCGAAGGGCGCCGCGATGGCTTTGCCAAACTCATCTTAAAAAAGGGCGGCAAGGTCCTGGGCGCGACGATTGCCGGCGCTCATGCAGGCGAATTGATCCACTTGTGGTCGCTGGCAATTGCAAAGGGCCTAAAGCCGCGCGATCTGAGCGGCTATATCGCGCCCTATCCAACCTTTGGTGAAATCAACAAGGGGCTGGTGAACAAATACTATGATGGCGCGCTGTCGGCGCCGCTCGTACAGCGCGTTGTAAAGTTACTAAACCTTTGGTGATGGACGAGACGGGAGTACAAGCGCCAAACAAGCGCCGTCCGCTGCTCACCGGCCTGTCCGGCCGGGTGCTGATGATTGTGCTGGCGGTCAGCTTGATCATCCAGCTGGCTGTGGTTGCCGTCCTGGTGACCAACCGCTGGTCTGACAGTTTAAGCGAGCGTCTCGCGGCTGCCCTTGTGGCCGTTCTTGTGCAAGATGCGGCGGCGGACATGCAGGTGTCAGACACCCTGCGCAAGGACCTTCTACGTGTTGCGGGTGTGAAATCCATTGCGCTTAAGACGGAAGACTATCGCCAATTGGTCCTTACCTCTGAAATTGATGGCGGCGTTGATGCGCGGATTGATTTGCGCAGCGCTGGCTTTTTTCGCCGCTTTTATCAAACGGCCTCCACACTGATGCGCGGCGGTGAGGGGATGATCCAGGTCGTTGGGCCTATTCAGAAGATGCCTGGCGAGTTCATTGAGATCCTCATGTCAGAGAAAGACCTGCACGCCATGCTGATCCAGGTTTTGATTGGCGGGCTTGTGTCTGCGTTTGCGCTCGCCTTGGTCGTTGGGGCGGCGCTCTTCTTTCTTTTAAACCGTATGTTGGTGCAGCCGGTCCAACGCTTAACCCAGTCGATGGTTTTCTTCGCCAGTGATCCAGAAAATCCGTCAAATACGCTAACAGCGTGGAATAGATATGATGAGATTGGGGCCGCGGCCCGCAACTTGCGCGATTTGCAGATCAGGCTGCGCAACTTGCTTGGGGAAAAACGCCGCCTTGCCGATCTGGGCGCTGCAGTGGCGCGCATTAACCATGATTTGCGCAATCTCTTTGCCACAATGCAGCTGGTCTCTGATACGCTCGAGCGGGTGGATGATGTGCGTGTCCAAAGGGCTGCGCCGCGCTTGGTGCGCGCACTTGAGCGCGGCATCGGGCTATGCCAATCGACCCTTGATTATGGCAACACAGGCACGTCAGACCCATCGGCCTCGCGCCAGCCGCTCGCGCCGGTGGTGCAAGAAGCGCTCGATCAATTCGCCCTGCAAAGCAGCGCCCTTCAGCTTAGGAACACGGTGGCACGGGATCTTGAGGCTGTCTTTGATAGCGATCACCTCTTTCGCATCTTGAGCAACCTGGCGCGCAATGCCATCGCCATCATGCCGCAAGAGCGCGCATCGCTGAGCGTATCAGCTGCGCGCGATGGCGATATGGTTGTTCTGACCATCTGCGACACAGGGCCTGGGATCCCTGAAAAAGCCTTAGGCACCTTGTTCACGGCTTTTCGTGGGTCGACCTCGAAAGGTGGCAGCGGGCTTGGGCTGGCCATATCACGCGAGCTGGCCCGCGCGATGGACGGTGACTTGCAGGTGGCGCGCACGGGGCCGGAGGGTACATGTTTTGCGCTAACCTTGCCTCAATAAAGCCTATTGCTGCACTGCAACATTTTCATATATACGAAAGGCATCCACTTATCATTTCCAGGATAGACCATGGGCAAAATCCTTACCTTCACGCAGCAAAAAGGCGGCGCGGGGAAAACCTCGCTTGCCGTTCATTTGGCTTGTTATTGGGCCGGAACCGGCAAAAGCGTCGCCCTGGTCGATGGGGACCCGCAAGGCAGCTTGACGGCCTGGGCAGCTCTGCGCGCCGAGCAGGAAGATATGTCGCCGATCCGGTGTGAGACGGCAGAGGGCTGGAAAGCGGCCACAGTTGTCTCCAAGCTGGCGCGTGATCATGACTATGTGCTGATTGACACAGCGCCTCATGCGGAAACGGCGACGCGCACAGCTGCTCGCGAATCTGATTTAGCCATTGTCCCTATCCAGCCGAGCCCGTTGGATCTTTGGGCCAGCGCTGGGTCGCTGGAAATGCTTGCAGGCGAGAAAAAGCCTTATCTAGCCGTTCTAAACCGCGTCCCGCCGCGGTCGAGTATGGCTGATGAAGTAGCAGCGCAGATTGTAAAAAAAGGCCTGAAACTGGCAAAGACGCGGCTTGGGAACCGCCAAGATTTCGCTGCTAGCTTCCTATCGGGGCGCGGTGTGAGCGAATACAAGCCGCGCGGAAAAGCCGCTGACGAGCTTAAAAAACTCGCCCAGGAGATTGCCCGCAAAGCGCGCGGCTAGACGAATTCAGCTTAGCTGGAAAGACGATTACGTGCCATTTGGCGCACGTCATCGGCTTCTACAAGAACGGTATCAATCGCGTTAATCAACGTGCCGGTCTGGGCGACGCTTTGGCTTACATCTAAGCCCTTGGCGCTAAAACTTGCCAGATCAGCAGCCACGCCTGCTGCGTCCGAGCGCACCGTGCGCAGTTCTGTTTCAATTTGACTAAGCCGGCTTAATTCTAGCTGCGCGAGGGACCAGCCGGTGCTGGCGCGGTCGCCTACTTTGCTCATGGCAGCCGACACAGAGCGCATTTGCATGGTCGCGCGCCGTTCTAAATCCGTATAACTAGTTGCAACGAGGGCCAGGCGGGTATTGATGGCGTCCAAAGTGCCGCGTGCTTCTGGCCCTAAAACGCCGTCTAGGGCCACCACGGGTGCGGCCATCGTATCTGCTGTTGTTACCGCGGCGCTGGCATCTCGCGTTGTCGGCCCGAGCTTTGGCCAAGACCCTGTGTAATTCCCGCAGGATGCCAGCGCGGTCCCCAGCGTCAATAAAACCAGCATCGGCATCGTCTGCGCCACAGTTGTTGTCCTCACTTCCTCACTTGCCGCGCACCCTAGGCGTCTCACGCTTCCAGCTCAAGAGACAGCTTTCCCTTTGCCCGCGCTTTCTCTTTGACAAGCCATGCCAAACATGCTTTTTCCAGCGCTCTGCTGCCCGGTGTTAGGGCAGAATGCGCCTTCTGGCGCAAAAGCGACATATGCGCGCCCGTAGCTCAGCTGGATAGAGCACCAGACTACGAATCTGGGGGTCAGGAGTTCGAATCTTCTCGGGCGCGCCATTTTTTCTTCAAAAATGGATGCCCTCTTATTTAACAAGACGTTCGAACTTTGTTCGAACGAGCGCGCCATTTTTTGGGCTATTGGCCGGTTGGCTTTCTTGCGCCCAACGCGATGGCGGAGTAGCTCAGCTGGTTAGAGCACCGGAATCATAATCCGGGTGTCGGGGGTTCAAGCCCCTCCTCCCATACAAAAAAATAAAATAAAAACAGTGACTTAGACGATTTGATATCCTCCGTTATTTGAAATATTAGATGATTTATCTTTATTCGATGTTTCGAATAAGGCGGCGCTTAAAGTCTACTGTCTTCACGTCCCGAATTTATTGACGTACCAAATGTATCGATATGCACAGCGGGCCGATCGGGAAACTCCACCATTAAATTAAGCTTACCGCCCATTGCTTCAACATAACGCTTAAGCGTTGAAAGCATAAGATCAGTGTTTTGCTCCATCTGCGCGAGTGTCGGCTGCTTAAGGCCTAAGGTCTCGGCCAATTGAACCTGTGTGAGTTGTCTAGCTTTCCGCAAGTCCCTGAGCGTCAGATACTCAGTATGCAAGCTATGCGCATCGTCCTCAATCGCCTTGCGACGATCTTTTGATAGTGCATTCAATTTATCGCGTAATGTCGTTCCCATCTCTATTTATCCTTTCTGCTGACCAAGTGGTCTTCAAATCTATCATCTGCCTTTTTTATCAACTTTTTGTAGAAGCGCTTCTCTGAAACACCCGCCTTATCTCCAGCAACAAGCAAAATGGCCTTGCGATCTGGATCAAACGCATAAGCAATCCGCCACACTCCATTGGCTGCATCACAGCGCAATTCTTTCATATTCGTATGCTTAGAGCCGACAAGCGTGTCTGCATAAGGCCTGCCAAGTTGAGGCCCCTCTTTTTCAAGCAAAATCAGTCGTTTGAAAATTGCATCCTGCACAGACGCCTTGAATCCATCGAACTCAGATTCAAACGTCAGTTCAAACTCTATTACCCAAGCCATATTTACAGTCTACCAGAAGAAAATATAGGTTTCAAGCTATATAGTTCTGAGCCTATATTCTGAGGCGTCACACGGCATGCGCTATAAACACTCAAAAATCCCCGGCAAACAGCGCTTTATGGTAGTGACTTGCGATAACGCAAAAAAGCGCCTAATTAGGGGTCTAAGACACTTATCTGAACGAAGTGAAGTTTCTTAACGATTTCAGATAGTTGTTTGAATAAATTTTGAGTTTCTAAATCTGGGGCATTCTGATGGCAACGATCCTCCGCTACCATCTTTTTAGCGTGTCGCGATTGGCGCGTTAAACTTCCGTAACCCGCTGGTCGATCGCACCGAAAATAGATTGCCCAGACGGATCAAGCATTTCAATTTTCACCGTGTCTCCGGGAGACATGAAGGGTGTTTTGGCGGCGCCGTCTTTGATGGTCTCAATCATGCGGATTTCTGCGATGCAGCTATAGCCCTTTCCGCCATCCGCGCACGGACGTCCAGGACTACCGTCGGCGTCTTTGTTAGACACAGTGCCCGATCCGATCAGTGTCCCTGCGCACAGCGGACGTGTTTTGGCGGCGTGGGCGACCAATTGGGCCAGGTTAAAGGTTGCGTCAACGCCGGCATCGGCCCTGCCAAACGGCTTACCATTGTAATCCACATGAAGCGGCAGATGTATTTTGCTATCTTGCCAAGCCTTGCCAAGTTCATCAGGTGTGACCGCAATGGGAGAGAAGGCACTTGAAGGCTTGGATTGGAAAAAGCCGAAGCCTTTTTGAAGCTCAGCGGGGATGAGCCCGCGCAGCGACACATCATTGACCAAGCAGATGAGCTTGATGTGCTGGGCAGCGCCGCGAGCGCTGACGCCCATGGGCACATCGTCTGTGATCACAACGACTTCGCCTTCCATGTCCAGGCCTTCAGCCGCGCCGCGGAAGGGAATGTCCTCATGCGGGGCTAAAAAGCTGTCGGAGCCGCCTTGGTACATCAAAGGATCGTGGTAGAAGCTCTCCGGCACGTCTGCGCCGCGCGCTTGGCGCACCAGTTCCACGTGATTGATATAGGCTGAGCCATCGGCCCATTGATATGCGCGCGGAAGCGGGGAATGCGCCATGGCTTCATCAAAGGGCTCTGACGGTGCTTCGCCAGCATTCAGTCGCCCATAGAGCGTTTGCAATTTAGCCTCTGCGATGGCCCAGTCGTCCAAAGCAGCCTGCATTGTCGGCGCGATCACGCTGGCATCCGCATAGCGGGTGAGGTCTTTGGAGACGACGACAAGGTGGCCGTCACGGCCAGATTTTAAACTCGCAAGTTTCATGAAAGGCGTCCTAAGCAGGAAAAAGGGGAGGTTAGTCGGTGAGTTCATGCAGCCAGGCTGCATGGCGCGGGGCTTTTTTCGTTTTTGCCCATTCGTCCAGCATGTCTGGCGCGACACGGTGCAGTTCGTCCATCTGCTCGCGTGTGCCGATATTGGCCGCCAGTTCGAGCCGGTGACCGTTGGGATCAAAAAAATAAATGGACTTGAAAATCCCGTGATGTGTTGGGCCCAGAACGTCAATTCCTAGGGACTCAATATGTGCTTTCGCTTCTAAAAGCGCGTCCATGTCGTCCACTTCAAAAGCGATATGTTGCACCCATTGCGGTGTATTTTGATCACGGTCCATATCCGGCTGGGTTGGCAGTTCAAAAAAAGCCAGCACGTTGCCCATGCCAGCGTCCAAAAAAATATGCATATAGGGGTCCGGCTCGCCCGTGGATGGCACTTCGTTTTCTGCGATAGCAAGCTGGAAGTCCATATTGAGGACTTTTTGGTAAAACGCGACCGTTTCTTTGGCATCGCGGCAGCGATAGGCGACGTGGTGAATGCGTTTCAGCGAGACGCTCATGCTATGCCCTTTGTTAGTGTGGGATTAAGCCTCACTAGCAGATAATAGTTGTGATCACAACTAGATTTTGATCTATTGAGAGAACCATGGCAACAAACCCACCCCTCATCCTCGATGCCTATTGGCCTTATCATGTTGCTGTGCTGGGGGACTTGGTAGCACGGCACACGGCGCAGATTGCGCGCGAGCATGGCGATCTAAACTTGAGCCAATGGCGCGTTTTAGCGGCTGTCGGCGAGCTACCTGGCCGGACTGCCCGCGATGTGGTGGACCTCACGCCAATGGATAAAGGCATCGTTAGCCGCGCGGTCAGCGCACTCATTGAGCGCGGCTTGATGGAGCGCCAAGCAAAAGAGAACGACCGGCGCCAAGGGTCGCTATCACTATCACTGGCTGGCGCGCAGGTTTACGCGCGCATCGCAGCTGAGCTGACTGCAGCGATCAAGCCCGTTACGCACGCTCTGGAGGATGAAAGCGCGTTTGTGCAGGCGCTGAAAGCGGCCTCAGAGGCTTATAAAGAACTCAAGGGTTAGCATCATGCTGCGCTTCGGGAACACACGGTGCGATGCCATCCCACGCCAAGACGGCGTCATTGACCGCGGACAGCGCCGGGTATTGCCTCATGTCAACGCCAAACCGGACTGCGTTGTAAATCTGCGGGATGAGAAAGCACTCGGCGTAGCCAGGCTGGTCGCCGCATAAAAAACATGTTTGTCGCGCTGCAGCTTTCGTTTCAAGTGCAGCAAAACCAACCTCAATCCAGTGCTTCGCCCATTGAGGTCCGCCTTCTCTGCCCACGCCGTAGGTTTGGCCCACATATTTTTGGACACGCAGGTTCCCAAGGGGATGGATATCACAGGCGATCGCAGCGGCAAAGCTGAGTACCTCGGCCCGCGCGAAAGGCTCGCTCGGCAGGAGCGGACGCGCTGGATGAGCGTGTTCAAGATAATCAATGATGGCTTGGCTTTGGGTTATGCGCGCGCCGTTGTCTAGTTCTAGCACAGGAACAAGGCGCTGAACGCTGATGGCTTCGAACCCTTCGGCAAGCTGCGCGCCGCCGGCGAGATCGACACTTTCCTGTGTATAGTCCAGATGCTTGAGCGCGAGCGCCATGCGGATCCGGTAGCTGGCCGTAGAGCGCCAATAGCCATAGAGTTTCATGCGCTTGCCTCCTGTTTTTTCTTGCCCCTGTTTTTCCGACAGGTGGACAAAGAATGCAATCGCGCAAAATGAAGGCGCAGCAGTTGCTATGCAGCTACCGATAGATCTGGAGGGAGGCCGCAAATGGATACGCCGCAAGATATCTCGCAAGAAGACGCCCTTGTTGCGCAGTTGCAGCCGTTATTTGATGATTGGGTCCGTTTCTTTGCCGTCAATGATTTTGATGGTGTGCGCAGCTTGTGGGTCGCTGACCTTGAGCGGCCATTTTACATGGCCGAAGAGCATGACGTCCTCATGAGCAGTTGGCCAGAGGTCGAGCACTACTGGGCGGAGACGGCAAAGATCAACACCGATTTTCAAGGCAAGATTGAGATCGTGAATGCCAAATATGTTTCTGACATCCAGGCGATGGTTCAGTTCCAGCTCGGCTGGAAAATGTCGCTGGTGGGATGGGAGCGGCCGATTGGCGGCACCAATCGCGGCATGGCAGGATTTGAAAAAACCAAGAATGGCTGGAAATTCCATAGCTATATCGAAGCACCAAAGGCGCCGATCACCTACCTGCGAGAGTATGGCGCCAGCGATGAAACGATGGGGGCCATAAAGACACTTTATATGGATGTCGCTGAAGGCCTCAGCTTCCCAAAACGCCCGTGACGCCCGTGCAGCAAAGCGGCGAAGTCAGGCGCGGTCTGCCGGTTCTGATTGCCTGCATGGTGGGCATGATGTTGGGCATCTCTGCTGTCCCTTTTTATACACTGGGCATATTCGCTGTGCCGGTTATGGGGGAATTTGGCTGGACGGGCGCGCAGTATCAAGGGGCCTTCACCTTCATGCTGGCTGGCGCTCTGGCGGGGCCATTGACGGGCTGGCTGTGCGATAAGATCGGTAACCGGGTGGTGGCGCTGACGTCTATTACCTTGTTCGCGTTGGCATTCGCTTCCATTGGCTTCTTCACAAACCAAAATGTGTGGTCTTTCTATGGCTGTTGGGCGGTCATGGCCTTTGTGGCGCAAGGGACAGGTCCTATTCCTTGGACGCGCGCAATCAGCGAATGGTTCTATGCGCGGCGCGGGCTGGCTTTAGGGATTGCGCTGATGGGCAGCGGCGTCGCTGCTTTTTTTTTGCCGCCGCTTACAAATGCGCTGATTGAGTCTCTTGGTTGGCGCAAAACATATATGGCGCTTGCCGCCATGATCTTCCTCATCGGCGTGCCCACCCTGCTATGGGGCCTGCGTACGGCGCCCCAATGGGTGCTTGATGATGGAGCAAAAGCACGCGGAGGCATGTCGGCCCAGTTTGGATTTACGCTTGGCGCAGCTCTGCGATCATACAGGTTCTGGGTCATTGCAGCTGCCTTTTCATTCATCTCCTTAGGCGTTGCGGGCATCATTTCTAACTTAGTGCCGCTCCTGATTGATCGCGGCTTTACGCCGAAATTGGCTGCCGGCTTTGCCGCAATCATTGGCGCCTCTGTCATTTTGGGGCGTTTGGTTGTGGGCGCCTTGCTGGACCGGTTTTGGGGTCCAGCGATTGCTTTTGTTTTAATGGCTCTGCCAGCGGCGTCATGCCTCCTGCTCGCCAGTGCTGATCTCCCGCTGGCGCTCACTGCGGCGGCTGTTTTTGTTGTCGGGTTTGCCGCCGGCGCGGAATTTGACATTATCGCCTATTTCGTCACGCGCTATTTCGGCCTCAAAAATTACGGCAAGATTTACGGCGTTATTTACACCATCTTCTTTCTCGGCGCTGGCCTTGCGCCCATGATCTTTGCCCGGGTGTATGACAAGGCGCAGAGCTATAACCCCATCCTGCTGGTCTCCGCTGGTACGTTCCTTTTCTCTGCCGCTTTACTTTTAACTTTGGGCCGCTATCCGGACCATGAAGCTGATGCAGCGCTTTCTTCGGCAGCCGAATAGAATCGCTGGCTGAGGTATTCTGCCGGCCGCTTCGCTCTACATACCCACTGGTGGAAGAGGAAAGCGCTTATGTCTGAAGAGCAAAAACTGCCGCTAACGGTAAAAGCCGGCTGGGCGACAGGCGCTGTTGGTGTGGCCGTTTTGATGAACGGTATTTCCGCTTTGATGCTGTTTTATCTGACAAATGTTGTGGGGTTGGAGCCTGCAGTTGCCGGCACAATTTTATTCCTCTCAAAAGTCTATGATGCTGTCACCGACCCACTCTCAGGCCATTTGAGCGATAAAACGCAGGGCAAAATGGGTCGGCGCAGGCCCTGGCTGCTGGGCGGTGCGATTATCTCCGCTTTATCGTTTCTGTTGGTGTTCACGGTGCCGTTCCAAGGCCCGTTTGAGTCCATTTGGTCTGGAGAAGGCCTGGCGACTATCTCTTATGTACTGATCATGTTGCTCCTCTACACGTCGGGGTATTCGATGTTCAACGTGCCCTATATGGCCATGCCCGCAGAAATGACGGATGGGTATCACGAGCGTTCGTCCATTCACGGTTGGCGGGTTATCTTTGCGTCCGTGGGCGGTTTTGCTGTGCAGACAGGCGGCACGGTTATTTTAGAGCGGCTTGGTAAAGGTGCTGACGCCTATTCCACCCTTGCGATTGCCGGCAGCGCCGCCATCCTCGTCACTATGCTCATTGCTTTCTGGTCCACCAAGAACGCGCCCTATCATCCTCAGAGCGACGTCAAACTTCCTTTTAAAGAGCAAGTCCAAGGCTTCCTGGATAATAAAGCCTTTCAGCAAATTCTCGGTGTGAAACTCGTGCAGCTGATCGGTATTGCGGCCTCTTCCGGCGGTCTCATCTTCTTGTTTGTGAATGTACTCAATGTGCCGCTGGACCAGGCAACAGTGTCCCTCGCCATCGGCATGGCCATCGCTGTCTTTGGGATGACGCCAGTCTTGGTTCGCTTGTCTAAAACCATTGGCAAGCGCGGCGGGTATTTTTTATCGGCCGTATTTACAGGCGCCGCCGCCTTGAGCTGGATGTTAGCGTATCCCGACCCGCCTTATTGGCCGCTTGGGAGCGGTGAAGACCCATTCAAGTTTTACTATTGGTACGCCGTGCGCGGCTTAGCGACTGGTATTGCCTTTTCCGGAAATGTGCTCTTTGCCATGTCCATGCTGTCGGATGCCATGGAGGCAGATGCGCACCGCACCGGGATGCGCAGAGAAGGCATGTATTCCGCTCTGTACAGTTTTGTTGAAAAGCTTGCCGCCGCCGTTGGCCCCCTTATTTTGGGCGGCGCACTGCAAGTGGCAGGCTATGACCCCAAGGCAACGGGCCTTGCAACAGAAGATGTGCGCCAAGCGGTTCTGGTCGGTATCTCTTATGTGCCAGCGGCGATGGCTGTTATCGCCTGCATCATTTTGCTGTTTTATAAACTCGATGAAAACGCCCTCAAGGCCCTGCGCGCGAATGGGTCTCGTGTTAAGCCAGCAGAGCCTCCACAAGACACGGCCACAGGCGCTGTGCCTGATCCTGCGGAGTAAAAACGTGATGCGCTTTCTTCTTTTGGCTTTGTCCTTGAGTGTCGCCGCCTGTGATAGCGCTGCGCCGCCAGCCGCTGATACGCCAGCCGCTGATACGCCAGCCGCTGATACGCCAGCCGCGGCCTCTAGCGTTGCCGGGATAAAGACAGGCATATGGCGCGTGGTCCTGGAGCATCCAGGTGGTGGACTGCCCTTCAGTCTAGAGATCACGCAAGGGCCTGAAGCCTATTTCCTCAATGGGCCTGAGCGGATGAAGGCCGAAGAAATGACACTTCAGGACGGCGCGCTCGATATTCGCTTTCCCTCTTACGAATCCTCGCTTAAGGCGCAGCTTCAAGACGATGGCACGCTGGTCGGCTCTGTGACCCTGACCCGGCGGCTCGGTGAGGTTAAAAAGCTCGCCTTCCCCTTGGTGGCCACCCATGGCCAGACCTGGCGGCACTTTCCTGAGCAAGACCCTAACCCGGTTGATATCGCCGGGACATGGGCCGTCAAGCAGTCCGACCCTTTCGGCTCTGCGCCCCCGCGTGATGGGCTTGGCATTTTCGAGCAGGATGGCGCGATCGTCACTGGGACGGTTATGTTTTCTCAGGGCGATTATCGCTGGCTGCAGGGCGAAGTTAAAGACGGTGAACTCTATCTGTCCACTTTTGATGGCGGACAAGGCACCGTCTGGCGCGCAGCCATTCAAGAGGATGGCTCCTTAAAGGGCTTGTTCCATGCCAAAAGCTATGGCTTTCCCCCTATTGCGTGGTCTGCCAAGCGCGATCCAGACGCCAAGCTGCCAAATCCAAATAGCTTCACCAAGCTTAAGGATGGCGTGGAGCGCATTGACTTCACCTTCCCTGATCCCGATGGCGCTATGGTCTCGCTCAGTGATGCTAAGTTTCAAAATCAGGTGGTGGTTATTTCCATCGGCGGCACATGGTGCCCAACATGCCATGATGAAGCGGCGTTCTTAGCGCCCTATTATGAAGCCAACAAAGACCGCGGGCTGGAGATGATCGGCTTGCAATTTGAATATACGGACGATCCTGAACGCTCAGCCCGGCAAACCAAACGCTTCAAGCAGCGATACGGCATTACCTATGACATGCTAATTGCTGGCGTGTTTGGCAAAGAGGGCGTTGCCAAGGCGCTCCCTTTCCTGGATGGGCTCACGGCCTACCCCACGACATTGTTTTTAGACCGGTCAGGGCAGGTGCGGCGCATTCACACCAGCTTTCCAGGCGCTGCAACAGGCAAACGTCACGAGCTCTATGTGGCTGAATTTAAAACATTTCTAAATGAGCTGCTCGCCGAAGATGGCTAAAACACAAAGCTTTATCCGACTGGTGGACAAACTAATCATCGCGCTCCAGTGTGGCGCGACAATATGTTGCAAAACCACCTCGCCTTGAAGGGGATTCACGTTAACTGCGACTCTCGGGTCGAAAAAAACGCGCAAAAGCGCCATGAACTGATAGCTGGCGTCAACCAGCCGGGGCACTGTTCTAAGGGAAGGGAAACAGACCATGATACAAAGAACACATTTGAAAGCGACTGCCGGAGCGACCGCTCTAGCGCTGGCCATGCTCACGCAGCCGCTCAGCGCAGCTGCTCAGGAGGGCATCGACGATTCCGATCTTGACATTATTTACGTGACCGCGCGGAAACGCCAGGAAACGCAAATTGAGGTGCCACTGTCGGTAAAGGCGTTCAGCCAGGACGATTTGGACAACCGCGGCATTCAGGCCAGCGCCGAGCTGTCTGATTTTGTAACTGGTTTCAAATTTGAACCTATTGGTACAGGTGGTCAGAGTGGCCGCGCAAACCCCTCCATTCGTTTTCGCGGTATCGGTGTCCAAATCGGCCTGGGCGGCGCCTCTGATGCGGGCGCTCTGTTTTGGGATGGCGCATATGTGCCGCAGGGGATTGGCGTTGTTCCGCTGATTGATCTTCAGCAGACAGAAATCATCAAAGGCCCACAAACAGCCTTTTTCGGTCGGAATACATTTGCAGGTGCGGTAAACTTTTTGCCGGCTGAGCCAAGTGATGAATTGGAAGTTAGGCTCCGAGCTCAAGCGTCGACTACGGACGTTCAAGCGGGCTATAACTTTAATGGTATTGTCAGTGGCCCAATAACCGATAAGCTTGGCGCGCGTGTTGCCGTTTCTACAGAAAAGCGCCCTGGCATAGTTGATTTTCAGGATGGTTCAGCACTAGGCGAGGAAGTCACACACGCAATCCTGGGAACTTTAAAATTCGATGTTAGCGAAAATACATCTTTCAAGCTGACGGGGTTTTTCGTTGACTCGGAGGACACCTCTGCGCTGTCGTCAATAAATGGTACCGTTGCGCCTGGCGACTGCGACTTACAGTTCTCTGGGAACCTACGGGACGTTGTGACGGGCGAAGCTCGTGGTTCTTTCACAACGGATTTGTCTCAGAACACAGGCAACACGTTTTGCGGCTCTATTCCAGATTGGGATGATCCATCCATAACAACTTTTAATCCTGCTTTCGGAGGCGTGCCACCAGAGGGTGCATTGATTGCAAACGCGGGTGATGGAAGCTCTTTTGACTACGTGCAATCATTACCTACCGAATTTGGCGACAGCTTTGTTGATGCTCCGGCTGGTTTGGGCAATACGTATAAGACGTGGCGTGTCAATTTGTCTGGCGAGCATGTACTTGATGCGGGCCATACTATTGCGGGCTTCGTTTCGTTTGGTGCCAATAAAAACTGGGGTATTTTCGACAACAACTATGGGCGTCCGGCAACAAGTTTCTTCACTGGTGCTGTTACGTCACAGATAAGCTACCGTGGCTTCGTTCGTGAACAGGATGATTTTTCCGCGGAACTGCGTTTCACGTCAAATCAAGACGGTCGTCTTCGGTACATGATTGGTGTAAACTATTTTAGTGATGACCAAATTGCTTACGACCGTGGTTTCGCACCTCCCGGTTTCGTAACCGTTGTGTCTTCAGAGGTGATTGGTCTATTCGGTTCCTTAGATTTTGACCTCACGGAGGAGCTGACGCTTTCTTTGGAAGGGCGTTTCCAATGGGACACTTTAGATTTGCCATTTGACGACGTATCTGGGACGCAGGCGACGTCAACTTTTGTTCCACAGTCTCAGGATTTTGCAAAGTTTATGCCGCGTGCTATCTTGAGCTATCAGCCGGACGGGCTTGACCTTAATGTCTACGCCAGCTTTTCACAAAGTTTCCTTCAAGGTACACCAACGAACGCGACAACATTCGCTGGCGCAGTTCCTGATTCCGGCTTGAATCCGGAAACTATTGGATTTTTTACGCCGACACAAAAACTAAATGCCTTTGAAGTTGGTGCAAAACAGCAAGTCACAGATTCCTTCCAATACTCTGTTGCAGCGTATTACATGGATTGGACCGATCAGGCATTCTTTGTACTGTCGCCAACGTTCGTATCCGTTTCCTTGCCTGGCGACTCTGAGTATTACGGCGTTGAAATCGAAGCACGCTACCAACCTTTAGACTGGCTCCTCCTGCAAGGTGGCTATAACTACGTTGATGCGTCTTTCACCGACTTTGTTTCGACCGGTTCTGTTGGCGCAGGCGTTCTGGCGCCCGGTCTAATCTCATCGACTACTGCCTTCGACGCCTCTGGGAACTCGATCCGCTACATTCCAGCACATGAAGCGAATTTTGCTGCTGATTTTGTATTGGATGACCTAACCGGCGTGGAATCGTTTTTCCGTACTGATGTGATCTACACAGGTTCCTTCTTTGTGGACAATTTTGAGTATAATAAAGTTGACGGCGCATTTCGCGTGAACATAAGGGCTGGTGCAAACATAACGGAAAACCTTTCTGTCGAAGTTTTTGGTAACAACATCTTTGACAACCGCCGGTTTGGTACGAATGGAGGCACTACCTTTACATCGTTCTTTACCCAGTCGGATCGACGGGTATTTGGTACCGTACCACGCGGCGATGAGTGGGGCATTCGTTTCACCGCGAGCTTCTAAACCCTACTAAAACTATCCACGCAGTGGACGAAAATTGGGCGGGCGGCTGTAACCACAGTCGCCCGTTCTTATATTAAGGGATGTTCTTGAGGAGACTGAGATGAGCTTTTCCCTGCCGCCGCTAAAGCAGCGTGACCGCGCCGCCATTGATTTTATGGGCGCCCTTGGCAAATCTACATTTCCTTTGAAGGGGGCGATTGAGGCTGATATCGCTGCCAAAGGGGTTCAAGCTGAGGCGTTGCCCGATGATCTGGATGCACGCACGGATGTGATGCTTGAAACGCTGAGCGATTCAAGGGCGTTTCGCGCCAAGCAGCTGATTGGTGAGTGGCACGCGCGCAATATGGCGGATGTGTGTGACACCGCGTTTGAAAACGTGAAAGAGAGTGTCGAAGAAGACCTCAAGCGGTTGCATAATGGCCCTGCTGAAGTTCATCTCGATCCCGACTTTAAAGCGCCGGACTATTGGGACGGCGTGGATTTTCACCGCACAGCGGGCGGCTGGGATTCGCATGATTACGCGGGCCTCGTGCATGGCGAGATTATCCACAAGCGTATGGTCGACCGTCTGTTTCCTGGCGGTATTTTTAAGCAGCGCCGCTTTGTGGCCGGTCTTGCGCCGCGTGAGCACTATGCTTCTATTCTCGAGATGGGCTCCTCCACCGGCCATTACACGCACGCGCTGCAGGAAACGTACCCGGACGCAGAGATTACTGGCGTTGAACTGAGCCGCAGCACCATTGAGCATTCTGCGCGTATTGCAAACGCCAATGGCTGGAATTGGAAACTCTATCAACGCCCTGCTGAAGCCACTGGCTTTGATGCCGATCGCTTTGACTTGGTGACCTCTTTCATTTTGCTGCATGAACTGCCTGCCGCGATTGTCCGCGCCGTCTTTAAAGAGGCTTTTCGTGTCTGCAAGCCTGGCGGCGACATGATCATGAGCGATGTGACGCGCTATGCCGATCTGGACAAGATGGCGCAGTGGCAAGCCGACTTTAGTGCAGCGATGGGCGGGGAGCCCTGGTGGCGCGAATCGGCATCGCTCGACCTTGGCGCCGTGGCTGAGGAAGCAGGCTTCACCGCTGTGAAAGCGTGGGGCGAACAGCCGATGAATTATCCTTACATCGTGATGGGGCGTAAACCCGCATGAAGCTGGAAAAACCACAAACGCCAACGGACTATAACCACCCAAAGCGTCAAATCCTGGGGGTTGATCAGCTAGATGATATCGGCTTAGCACTTATCACCCTGACGCGTGAGTTAGTGGTCGTCAATGACCGGGTGAAGCTGTTGGAAGCGGCGCTTGTGAAACACGGGATTGATGTCGCTGCTGAGATTGATGGGGTTGAGCCAGACGCAGATGTGCAGGCGCAGCTTGATGCCTCGGGCGCCAAAATCACCAATGCAGTGATGCATGCGCTGGCAGGGCAGCGGCCATGAAGATCGCTTTGCTTGGCGCGACCGGCGGGACAGGCAAGTCGATTATTGAGCAGGCATTGAGCGCGGGGCATCAGGTCTCAGCCTTGGTGCGAGATGTCTCTAAACTCTCAAGCCAGGACGGGCTGACCATCACCCAAGGCGATGCGCGCGACGGGCACGCGGTATCTGCGGTGATCAACGGCGCTGACGCCGTGATCTCTACCCTTGGTAACTTCAATCGCAAACCCAATACCGAAGTCTCTGACGCGGCCAAAGTGTTCGTTACAGCGATGGAAGAGACGGGCCCAAAGCGGCTCGTCGTTGTCACGACCATTGGTGTTGGCGATAGTTATAAACCGCTGAAATCGCCGATGTTTAAATATGTCGTGATTGGGTGGGTTGCGCGCCATATTTGGAAGGACCGTGAGCGCCAAGAAGCGGTCATTGAGGCCAGTTCTTTAGATTGGACCATTGTGCGTCCAGGCGGCCTGACCGACGCGCCGCACACAGGCCAATATCAGGTTGTGGATGGCGGTGCTGCGCAGCCCAAGAAAATCTCCATTGGCCGCGCGGATGTGGCTGATTTTTGCCTCAAAGCGCTGAAAGATGACACCTATGCCGGCCGCAAGGCTGTTTGCGTCTTTTATTGAGCCAGCGCGCAGCCCTTTGCCCGCACTTTTGAGATAATCGCCGCAGCTTAGCGGCTAGCGTTGGCCTGAGATATGGTCCATCTCCATTGCTTTGCAAATCGCTGGAAAGTTTAGTACTGGCTGCTCAGCAGACAATGTTGCTTTTGAAAATGGAGAGAGCTGGATGGATCATTCTGATATTGTGATTGTGGGAGCAGGGCATGCGGGCGCCCAGGCCGCCGTGGCGCTGCGCCAAGCAAAATTTGAAGGCTCCATCACAATGTTGGGGGATGAAACTTTCCCGCCTTATGAACGCCCACCGCTATCAAAAGAGTATCTGGCGGGCGATAAGCCGTTTGAGCGTATCTTGCTGCGGCCAGAGGCTTTTTGGGCTGGCAAAGACATTGATTTGAGGCTCGGCGCGCGCGTTGTCAGCGTTGATCCTGGAGCCCATACCGTCACGCTTGAAGATGGCATCCAGCATGGTTATGGCCAGCTCATCTGGGCCACCGGCGGCAGCCCGCGGCAGCTAAGCTGCCCCGGAGCCGATGCGGACGAAGGCTTGTATGTTGTCCGCAACCGCGCAGACGTGGATGCTCTGCAAGCCAATTTGCCTGAGATTGAAACCGTACTCATCGTTGGCGGCGGCTATATTGGCCTGGAAGCGGCTGCGGTCCTGCGCAAGCTTGGCAAAAAGGTGATCTTGCTGGAAGCGATGGAGCGGGTTCTCGCCCGTGTCGCTGGCGCTGACATCTCCCGTTTTTATGAGGCCTATCATCGCAGCAAAGGCGTTGATTTGCGCACCAATACCGCGCTGGAAGGCATTATGGTCGACAACGGCAAAGCTGTCGGCGTGCGTATGGCCGATGGCTCCACAATTTCAGCAGATGCCGTGATCGTTGGGATTGGCATCATTCCTGCTGTTGAGCCTTTGCTGAATGCTGGCGCTGCGGGCGGCAACGGCGTCGACGTCGACAGCCAATGCCGCACCACCTTGCCAGATGTTTTTGCGATTGGCGACTGCGCGGCGCATGAAAACAAATTTGCGGGCGGCGCGCGTATTCGCCTTGAGTCAGTTCAAAATGCCAATGATCAAGCAACGATGGTTGCCAAAATCATCGCGGGGCAAGACTTGGTGTATGACGCCGTGCCGTGGTTCTGGTCAGATCAATTTGACTTGAAACTCCAAACGGTCGGTCTCTCAACGGGCTACGATGACACCGTGCTGCGCGGCGATCCTGATAGCGGCAGTTTCACAGTCGTATACCTAAAGAACGGCATTGTGGCCGCGCTTGATTGCGTCAATTCGATGAAGGATTATGTTCAAGGCCGCAAACTGGTCGCGGCCGCCATTTCTGTTCCGGTAGACGCTTTAGCAGACAGCGAGACACCCCTCAAATCTCTGCTTTGAGGGGTAGCGTCTCTCTTTAACGCGCAAACATGGGCGGGCGTGGGCGCTCGCGCCGCGGCGCTTGCGCTTGATAGGCCACTTCGCAATGTTCGTCGCAATAGGGGAAGCCCGGTTTGCTGGGCTTGCCGCAGAAGTGAAAATCATCATCCGTCGGGTGGCCGATGGGCCACTTGCAAATCCGCTCTGTCAAATCGAGAAGCGAGACTTTACTATTGGTTTTTGCTGCAGCCTTGGGCTTGCTCTTGGGCTGCGCGGGTTCACTCTTTACAGGTGATGGGCGCGATTTTAAGCCCAAACGGTGCGCTTTGCCGATCACCGCATTACGCGTCACCCCTTCTCCCAGCTTTTCTGCAATCTGGCTGGCGCTCAGCCCATCATCCCAATGTTTGCGCAGCGCTTCAATTCGCTCTTCCGTCCAAGACATTTTATTGTTCTCACTTCTTTGCTTACCCTTTTATATAGGCGCCCTTTGCTAAGAGGGCAAAGGGTAGTGACTCGGTTTTTGCCTTTTCCTCTATAGCAGCAAGCGTTATGTCCTCCTGCAGCACCCCAATAGAAAGAGATGTGACCGTGAGCCAACTTGAATATCGCAGCCGGCGCATCGGCAATGTCAATTGGCTGGGCCTGTGGACATTCTACGCCAGAGAGGTGCGCCGCTTTTTAAAAGTCTTTACGCAGACCGTCGCTGCCCCTGCGATCACAACACTTTTGTTTCTTGTGATATTCATTGTTGCTCTCGGCCGGGAAGGGCGGGTGATCCTGGGTTTGCCCTTTGCGGTGTTTTTAACGCCAGGATTGATCGCAATGGCCGTCATCCAAAATGCCTTTGCCAATACGTCCTCGTCCATCTTGATTGGCAAAGTGCAAGGCACCATTCAAGATGTGTTGATGCCGCCCTTGTCGAACCTTGAACTGTTGGTGGGCTATGTGCTTTCCGGTGTGACGCGCGGTCTACTGGTTGGCGGCGGCGTTTGGATTGCAACCAGCTTTTGGCCGGGCATTGATCTGATTCCAAACCATCCCATTGCGTTTCTATACTTCCTATTATCTGCGGCCGTGATGCTCTCGATGCTTGGTATTTTAACGGGGCTTTGGGCTGAAAAGTTTGATCATTCGGCCACGATTACGAACTTTGTCGTCCAGCCGCTGTCTTTGCTCAGCGGTACGTTTTATTCGATGGACCGTTTGCCCGGTATCTGGTCAAGCATTAGCCAGCTCAATCCATTCTTCTACATGATCGATGGCGCGCGTTTTGGAATGACCGGTGTATCGGACGGGAATGTCATCACCGGTGCCTTCGTGACGCTGGGTATTAATGTTGCGCTTTTCGTGGTGTGTTGGCGCTTGTTCCAAAGCGGCTACCGTTTGCGTCCATAAGTCAGAATTTAATTCTGTCTTGACATTAAAAATCCATATATTATTTTAAAAGCAACGGTTCCTTATGGCGACAGCGCCATGTGAACCGTTTTGTCATTTTTAAGAGCGCTCAACGGTCGTTGCGTTGGTGCAGTGTAAGGAACCGATGGGCATGGGCCATCAAAGCGCAGTCAAATCAGTGTCACAGGCCTCCGTGAGCCACGTCATGGGGACCTATGGCCCGCGTGCGTTCAATGCTGTGCGCGGTGAAGGCGCATATTTATTTGATGATGCTGGGCGCCAGTATCTGGATTTTACGTCTGGAATTGCGGTCACGGGGCTAGGCCACTGTCACCCGGCCTTGGTTGAGGCGCTGAGCCAGCAGGCAACCCAGTTGTGGCATTGTTCCAACCTCTTTGGCATCCCTGGTCAAGAAACCTTAGCAGCAAGGCTCTGTGATGCTCAGTTCGCTGATGCGGTCTTCTTTACCAACTCTGGCGCTGAAGCACTCGAATGCGCGATTAAAATCGCCCGTAAGTATCAGCACCATTGCGGCGCCCCTGAGCGCTTTCGGGTCCTCACGTTTGAAGGTAGCTTTCATGGCCGCACGCTGGCCACGATCGCCGCAGCAGGTCAGGAGAAGCTGGTCACCGGCTTTGGGCCGGTCATGGCAGGCTTTGACCATGTGCCGTTGGGCGATGTCGAAGCCGTCAAAGCAGCGATCACTAGCGAGACAGCCGCGATCTTGATCGAGCCTGTGCTTGGCGAAGGCGGTATTCAAGTCGTTGAACCGGCTTTTTTAAGGGCGCTTCGGACCTTTTGCGATACCCATGGGCTGCTGTTGATGTTTGATGAAGTGCAATGCGGCATCGGGCGGACCGGCACCCTTTTTGCCCATGAGAGCGCCGGCGTATCGCCAGATGTCATGGCGCTTGCCAAAGGCCTTGGTGGCGGTTTCCCCCTTGGGGCTTGCCTAGCGACCAGCGATGCTTGCGCTGGCATGGGCCCTGGTAGCCATGGGTCAACCTTTGGCGGCAACCCGCTTGGCGTGGCCGTGGCCAATGCCGTGCTTGATGTGATCGACACGCCTGCGTTTTTGAAAGATGTGGAGCAAAAAGGCACCTTTATGCGTCAGCTTTTAACGGCTCTGCAATTAGACTGCCCCACAGTCATTAAAGAGGTGCGCGGCAAAGGGCTGATGTTAGGGCTGAAACTTGGTACCCCAAATACTGCTTTTGTCGAGCAGTGCCGGGACGCTGGCCTGCTTTTGGTGCCGGCTGGAGATAATGTCGTGCGATTACTGCCGCCATTGATTGTAGAAGAGGCGCAGATGCGCGCGGCAGCCGACATAATAGCCAAGGTGGCCGCTCAGGCTACCGGCGCGCAAGGTTTACACGGATATAAGTATGATGATTGAATCTGGACAGACATTTGGAGACGTATGGCCAAGTCCGGCGCCTAATCGCTCCTTCCTTGATATCGCTGATTTTGATGCGCAGACCCTGCGCGGCATCTTAAAATCAGCGCATGCGATGAAAGCAGCGCGCCAAGGCCTGCCAAAGGGTGCGCCAGATCCGCAGCCGTCGCTGGGCGGACATGCTGTTGCCATGATTTTTGAAAAGGCCAGCACGCGCACACGCATATCTTTTGAAATCGGCATTCGCCAGCTTGGCGGGCAAGCGGTGGTCATGTCGGCCGGCGATATGCAGCTTGGCCGCGGCGAGACCATCGCTGATACAGCCGGCGTCCTCTCGCGCTTTGCCGATTGCATCATGATCCGCGCCAATGCCCATGATGACGTGGAAGAGCTCGCGGCCAATGCGTCTATTCCCGTCATCAATGGGCTGACGGACTTATCCCACCCATGCCAGATAATGGCGGATTTGCTAACGATTGAAGAGCATTGCGGCGCCTTGAGTGATCAAAAACTCGTCTGGCTTGGTGATTGTAACAACGTCGCGCGCTCCACCGTGGAGGCTGCTGGCATCTTGGGTATGGAAATGGCGCTATGCTGCCCTGAGCAGCATGGTCCCGATGCCGCCCTTTTGGCGATGATTGATGCCGGTGGCTGGAATGTGGCGGTGAGCCAGGAGCCCGACAACGCAATCAAAGACGCCACTGTGGTAATGACTGACACTTGGATATCCATGGGCGATGAACATGAAAGCGTGCAGCGCCGGCACATCTTCTCACCCTTTCAGGTGGATGCGGCGCTGCTGGACGCGGCAAGCGATAATGCGATCTTCATGCACTGCCTCCCTGCGCACCGCGGCGAAGAGGTGACGGCTGAGGTGATTGATGGCCGGCAATCGGTGATTTTAGATCAAGCTGAAAATCGGCTTCATGCGCAAAAAGCCATCTTGCGCTACTGCCTAAATCAATGAAACAACGCGTCCATGACGCGCACGCCATCTGCCCATATTAACGTCCCTGCCTCTGGCGGCAGTGATGACACAGTCCTGCCGTTTGCGATTGACCAGCAGGATATGCGCGGCCGCCTTGTGCGCCTGGGCCCTGCACTCAACCAAATCTTGGACGCCCATCGTTATCCACAGAGTGTTGCTAATGTGCTCGCTGAAGTGCTGGCGCTAACAGCGCTGCTTGGCAGCATGTTGAAGGAAAACGGCCGGCTGACAGTGCAAGCAAAGTCAGATGGCGCAATCAGCCTGCTGGTGGCGGACTATTTTGATAATGGGTCTATGCGTGGCTATGCGCAGTTTGACCCGGCCGGCGTGGCTAAGTACGGCGCAGCAGCCTCCTTAAGAGCGCTGACCGGACGCGGTTATCTCGCGCTGACGCTAGAGCAGGGCGAAGACAATGACCGTTACCAAGGGATTGTCGATCTGGATGGGGAAAGCTTGTCTGAATGCGCGACGGTGTATTTCCTCCAATCTGAACAGACCCCAACGCGCCTGCGCCTGGCAGCGCAGCGGGACGAAACAGGCTGGTGGCGCGCAGGTGGGCTTTTGCTGCAGCACCTCTCGCGCGGCGAAGAGGGCGGCCAGCGTCTCTTATCGCTCGATCAACAAGAAGATTGGAACCGCGTCTCGACTTTGATGATGAGCGTGCGCAATGAGGAATTGATCGCTCCTGACCTGGCAAGCGCGGATCTGTTATTCCGCTTGTTTCATGAAGAAGGGGTGCGCGTCTTTGATGGCATTAAAATCACCCGCCAATGCCGCTGTGATCGCAGCCGCCTAGCGCGCGTTTTGAGCCGATTTCCAAAAGAAGACTTGGCGCATATGGAAGAAGACGGTTTGATCAAAGCCACGTGCGAATACTGCAATACCGATTATCATTTTACCCGCGATGAGTTAGCGCGCTAGGGCTAGCGCGGACGTGCTGCCTTGCGGTGTGCTATTGAGGCTGTCGCTCAGCACATCACTATGGGCGGGAACCTTCAAGAGCGCCAAGAAAGCCAAAGCTAGCGTTAAAAGATAAATCTTCGCCATAATCAAACCCTCCTCCACAACATGTGGTAGGAGCCTAACGCAGTTGCCGGGTTTGCGCTGTGATCGTTTTGAGGCCAAATGGGGCGTCAGAGTCGCCTAAAAGCGGGGTGCAGCAGAACCAGGACGGTGAACAGTTCGAGTCGGCCGAGCAACATGCCAAGGCATAAGAGCCACTTAGCCGCTGTGTTGAGGTCTTGAAAATTGCCAGCCGGACCGATGGTATCGCCCAAGCCCGGGCCCACATTTGCAAGAGCTGAGCCAGCACCAGACATGGCCGTTACAGGGTCTAGCCCTGTCGCTGCCAGCGCAATCGCGAGCACGACAAAACTCACTAAGAACAAAATGAAGAAACTTAGCACGGAAGAGAAAACCTCCTGCGTAATGGGCACCCCATTAAAGCGCGGCAAATGCACACGGTGCGGGGTAAATACTTGCCGCATGACCCGCCCGAAGGAGGCGATGAGCACTTGAAACCGAAAGACTTTGATACCGCAACTGGTCGAGCCCGCGCAGCCTCCAATAAACATGATAACAAAAAAGAAATTGGCAGAGAAGGCCCCCCAAGCGCCGTAATCCACCGAGGCATAGCCAGTCCCAGTGATAATGGAAATGACGTTAAAGCTGGCGTAGCGAAAGCCTTCAAAGACGGGGTAGTTTTTCTCAATGGTAAGCCAGGCTGTGATGCCAAGGACCAAGAGCAACACCAATACCGCAAAAAAACGGGCCTGCGCATCTTTCCACAGGGCGCTCATCTGGCCTTGACCCATTTTCAAAAACGCAACGAATGGTAAAGCGGCAAAAAACATGAAGACAGTGATCACGGCTTCTGTTTGCCAGCTACGAAAATATCCTACAGACGCGTCTTTCGTGGAAAATCCACCGGTCGCAACAGTCGTCATCGCGTGCGCCGCGGCGTCAAATGCGCTCAGACCCGTAAGCGATAGGGCGATCATACAGGTGACGGTCAGCCCTAAATAAAACAGCGATAGTGCGCCGATAATTTGCCCCGCCCGCGGCAGGATTTTATCGGAGGTATCAGAGCTCTCCATATGGAAAATCTGCATACCGCCAATTTGCAGCATGGGCAGAATGGCGACTGCCATGACCACAATGCCGATCCCGCCCAGCCATTGCAGCAGCGCGCGCCATATCAGGAGGCCTGGCGGAGCGGCATCAAGCCCGCTGATAACCGTCGCGCCTGTCGTCGTAAGGCCCGACATCGCTTCGAAATACGCGTCTGTGAGGCTCATGTCCAACTCAGAAAACATGAAAGGAAGCGCTGCAAATCCAGGGATAATGACCCACGCGCTTACGGTCATTAAAAAGGCCTGCTGGAGCGAGAGCTTATCGGTTTGTGACCGGTAAGCACTGATCAAAAGAATGGCGCAAAACAGCGTTGTCGCGCAGGCCCAGGCAAAGACCTGCCAATCGCCATTCGCGTTCACCAAATCAATTGCCATGGGCATCGCCATAGCGGCGCCGAAGGGGGCAAGCAGCAGGCCATTAACCCACAAAACGGGGCGAACATCTATCATGGCTGGCGGCCTGTTAGAGACATGCGAACATGGTTCGCATCATTGCTCAATTGATGAGCGCGCCAGTGTATGGGCTGTCGAGCGAGAAGCGCGGTACCGGGATGCGCTGGCGCGTGCCGGAGACGATGAACTCATAGCTCCCGTCCATCATCCCTGATGCCGTTTTTAGGGGGCAGCACGACGTATATTCAAAGCTCTCACCAGGGCGTATCACAGGCTGCTCACCAACAACGCCATCGCCCGTAACTTCTTCGCAGCGGCCATGGCTGTCGATGATGCGCCAGTGGCGTGTGCGCAGCTCAATCACGTCGCTGCGCTCATTGTCGATGCGGATTGTATAGGCCCACAGGTAATTGTGATCTTCTGGGTCGGACTCATCCTCCATGAAGATGGGCTGCGCGTGAATAGTCACACCGTTCGTTGCTTGAACGTAATCGAAGCTCATGTCGCCTTCGTCTTCATAATCCGTATCCAGAAACGGCAACATTGCTCTTTACCTCCTTGCCCGTGCTGGCGCGCCTCTAGACAAGTGCCTGCGCCAGATCATCTATAACGTCCGCTGGGTCTTCTAAGCCGACCGACAGCCGCACCATGTCTTCCGTAATGCCCAATTCAAGCCGGGCCGGTTCAGCCAACCCTTGATGGGTTGTGCTGCAAGGGTGGGTGCATAAGCTCCGCGAGTCGCCGATATTGTTGGAAATGTCAACCAATTCCAGGGCATCAAGGAAGGCGAAGGCCTGTTCGCGCCCGCCGCCTAAATAGAAGCTGAGAATAGTGCCGCCAGTTTCCATCTGCTGCGCGTTAAGCGCATATTGAGGATGTGAGGTCAGGCCTGGATAAAGGACATTGAGGCCCCGATCACTTAAAAATTGCGCGACGAGGGCCGCATTTTCCGCCATTTTGCGCACCCGAAGTTCAAGTGTTTCAAGTCCTTTCAGCAAGACCCATGCATTGAAAGGAGAAAGCGTCGGGCCTGTGTTGCGCAGGAACGGCAGCAGCGTTTCCATGACGAAGCTTTCAGTGCCCAGCACGCATCCACCAAGCACGCGGCCTTGCCCATCAATGTGTTTTGTTGCCGAATAGGCGACCATGTGCGCGCCGAGTCGCAGTGGTTTTTGGAAAATCGGGGTCGCAAACACGTTATCGACCACGAGCTTAATATCGCCGGGTTTTGCGATCTCAGCGAGGCCAGCAATATCGACGATGTCTAGCGTTGGGTTCGCTGGGGTCTCAAAGAAGAAGACCTTTGTTTTTGCCGTTACGGCGTCGCGCCAGGCGTCTAAATCTGTGCCATCGACAACAGTGGTGTGAATACCAAATTTGGGGAGCAGGGCATCAACCAGCCAGCGGCACGATCCAAACAAGGCTTTCGCCGCAACCACATGGTCGCCTGCTTCCAATTGAGACAGGAGCGCAGCTGTCATCGCCGCCATGCCTGTTGCCGTCGCGCGCGCAGCCTCAGCGCCTTCTACAAGCGCCATGCGCTCTTCAAACATGGCGACGGTCGGGTTGGAGAGGCGCGAATACGTAAAGCCGTCATCTTCCCCTTGAAACCGTGCCGCCGCCTGCTGCGCAGCGTCATAGGCATAGCCGGAGGTTAAGAACAGCGCTTCTGATGTTTCACCAAAGCCAGATCGGCGTGTTCCGCCGCGGATCAGCTGCGTCGCCGGTCGCCACGCCTTGGTTGCATCTCTATCAATCCCGCGGTCTTTTTTCATATCACATGTCCTTGCCGCTGGGGCCATAAGCGAAGGGCCTAAGACGGTCAAGCATCATAGCGGTGCTTGCGAAACAAACGCCATATGATAAAGACGAGCCATAGAGACCGGTCGCGGGTGTAGCTCAATGGTAGAGCAGCAGCTTCCCAAGCTGACGACGAGAGTTCGATTCTCTTCACCCGCTCCAGATAAAATTTATATATAACAAGTTTTTAAAGATTGGCTGTGGATGTCGTAATCTGCCCTCGGATGTTGTTTGTTCCTATCTGGTTCCTCGCTACTCGGATTATTATGGTTTCGACAAATGCATATCAAATCTGGCGTTAGGAGGTGCATCCGCTGCTTACCCTTTCCATATCAAGGGAACGTAGGAAAACTACCCTTATAAACCAAGCTCTAGCTGGTTGATTTTAGTATCCACGTTTTGGAGCAAACCCTCCGACTTTCCGTCGGACCTGCTTTATCGCGAGAAAAGGTGTTATGATCTTACCCTCCCAAAGCCTAGCCGCAGAGCACCGAAGGCTTGGCTTTGGGAGGGTAAGATCATGCACTATGACACTGGCAAACCCTGCGTTTTCTATCACCGTTATCATATCGTCTGGTCGACAAAGTATCCGTTCAAAGTGTTGACCGGCGACGTTCGCCTGGGGTTCGTGATATCTGTCGGCAAGTCTGCAGCGCGAATTTCCCAGTTTGCGCGAACGCTATTGAGGCAGGCGCTTTTGGGGACGGTGTTATTTTTCCACCGCCATCGGCGCCATAACCGAAGACGTGGTCCTCGACTATCTCCAGAAACATATCGAAAATCCTGCTGGCGCTAGCCGGTCAGCGGTTTAGTGTTGCGTCGAGCATTCTCGTTGATAGCAGCTTCGTCCAATCACACATCCATAAGTGAAATCAATTGAGTGAATTAGGTTCACACTCTAATAGGTTAAGGCAAATGTCCCGCGAGCAGGGCCATATCTCAAATTGAAGCGAAGATTGCTCGTGGTTCTCGCACTCAGGGTACGCTGCCTAACGCGGTCATACTGCTTCACTATGAATTGCGCTGTGAAAAAGTATTGGCAGCTGAGCGCGATTAAAGCGCAAGATCCGAGCTTGGATGGAAATAGCGTTGGCCGCGACAATGGAGGGGTAGCCCTAGTGGATTGGCTCAGACAAATAGTACCCATAGGATCCCAAAGTCCGGGGTCGCGGTGGGGCGACGGGTTTTTACGATTCACCGCATCGCCAGCAAACCGCCGCCAGCCGAGACCCCGGGCGTTGGGTTCCTATGGGTACTATTTGTGTGTGCCAATCCCCAAGGGCTAACCCGCCATTGTGG
>JBCCAR010000016.1:0-76858 GCA_039814715.1 Pseudomonadota bacterium | reverse complement strand
CTTCGGCATGAGCGCCGCCGCCATCAAACCCAGCACGCGAGCGCACAGCCCAGCGCATTGAGAGTTCCATGGATGTTTCGGCCTGCGCGTGCGTTGCGGGGTAAGGCGTGCATTCATCAAACGCCATGACAATATCGCTGCCCAAGTCGCGCTGGATCTCCATACTGCTTTCCGGAGTAAGCAGATGCTTGCTGCCATCGATATGGCTAGCAAAGGTGACGCCCTCCTCCGTCATCTTGCGCAAATCTGTCAGGGACATGACTTGATAGCCACCCGAATCCGTTAAGATCGGTTTATCCCAGTCCATAAATTTATGCAGGCCGCCAAGGGAATTGACCCGCGCAGCGCCGGGACGCAGCATCAGGTGATAGGTATTGCCCAGCAAGATGTCTGCGCCAGTTGCAGCAACATCTTCTGGCATCATCGCTTTGACAGTCCCAGCAGTGCCCACAGGCATAAAGGCAGGCGTGCGAATATCGCCGCGTTTGAGCTTTAATAACCCCGTTCGAGCTTCGCCATCTGTGCCGTGAATCTGAAAGTCAAAGCGGGTCATGGGATCATCAAACATGCATCGCCGTAGCTGAAAAACCGGTAGCCCTTTTGGCTGGCATGCGCATAGGCGCTTAAAATACGGTCACGGCCCATCAAGGCACTGACAAGCATCAGCAAAGTGGATTTTGGCAAATGAAAATTGGTGATCAGCCCGTCGATGAAACGGAACCGATACCCAGAGCGGATAAATAGATCGGTCTCCTGATCAAAGGGATGCAAAACCCCGCGTTCATCTGCAGCTGTCTCAAGCACGCGTAGCGCCGTAGTGCCGACAGCGATGATACGCCGGCCTTCTTGTTTTGCCGCCATTAAGCGCTCAGCAGCGCCATGCGTTATCTCGCCGTACTCGCTGTGCATTTTATGCTCATCAATGTTGTCGACTTTAACCGGCAGAAATGTGCCTGCGCCCACATGGAGTGTCACAATGTCTTGGGTTATCCCGGCTGCCTGAAGCGCGCTTATGACCCTTTGCGTAAAGTGCAAACTGGCAGTCGGCGCAGCCACCGCCCCCGGTTTTTGCGCAAAAATTGACTGATAGTCATTGGCATCTTGTTCATTCACAGGGCGGCGGCTGGCGATATAGGGCGGCAGCGGCATTTGGCCGTAGTCGCTTAGCTTTTGTGACAAGCTCTCCGCAGACGCCGTAAAGTCAAAGAGGACTTGGCCATCATCCAGTTTTTCAAGCACCTTGGCCCGAAAATCATCACTGAAATGGACGATATCATCGACGCGCAACCGCTTCGCGTTTTTAACGAAACTGAGCCAATGACCAGCATCGTGGCCAAGCTGGCGATGCAGAGTGACCTCCACCTTTGCGTCGCCACGGCGCCCTTTTAGCCGCGCTGGGATCACTTTCGTATCGTTGAAGACGAGGACATCGCCTTCGCGCAAATGCTGCGGTAGGTTTAAGAAGGTCTCGTCAACTGGTGCATCAGCTGCCTTAAGAACGAGCAGGCGCGAGGTATCTGGCGGGTCAGCGGGGTAGAGCGCAATGCGCTCATCACTGAGACTGTAGTCATAATCATTGAGTGTCAGGGCGGCCCCCTGTTATGACTTCACTAGTGGATTGGCTCAGACAAATAGTACCCATAGGACGCTTTTCCAAGTTCATCTGGTCAGGCGCGCGGCGTGCGGTGATGCGGTGCATCACAAGCGGCGGGCAACGCAGCCGGTGAGCTTGGAAAAGCGCCCTTCGGGTCCCAAACTCCGGCGTCTCGGTGCGTCGACGAATTTTGACGATGCACCGCATCGCCTGCAAACCGCCTCCTGCCGAGACCCCGGACTTTGGGATCCTATGGGTGCCATTTGGCTGAGCCAATCCACTAGCCAGCAGCGGCTTGGCGCTCTTCTTGTTCAGGCGGATCTGCGAGGCAGACCTGGTTGCGCCCGCCGTGCTTGGCGTCGTAAAGCGCTTCGTCTGCGCGCTCCATGAGCGCCGTTGGGTCTGCATCCTCAGCCGTCAGCTGCGCAATACCGATACTCACCGTAACGGTCAGTTCGCCTGCCTCAGCAGACACCGGAAACGGCGTATCTGCGGTCAGTGCGCGCAGCCGCTCACCAACTTTGCCAGCGATCTGCAAGGGCGTATCGGGCATAATCACGACAAATTCTTCCCCGCCATAGCGGGCGGCGAGATCAATACCGCGCACAGACTGTGAGATCCGGCGAGCAAATTCTGTTAGCACTTCATCGCCAGCGGTATGGCCGTGCGTGTCGTTAACCAGCTTGAACTTATCCAAATCAAGAATGGCAAGCGACAGCGGATGGCCCTCTTTGCGCGCCAGCTCCCACATGGATTTCAGCTGGCTGGTCATGTAGTGGCGGTTGTGCAGTCCCGTCACCGAATCAGTGGTGGCGAGTTTGATAGACATGTGCAAATTTTCGCGCAGCACATCTGCAAAGCGCTTGCGGCGGATTTGAGTGCGCACCCGCGCGACAAGCTCAAGCGCATCAATGGGGCGGACGATATAATCGTTCACGCCAATATCCATCGCCTTGACCAACCGGTCTCGGTTGCTGATCTCAGCAATACAGACAATCGGCACTTGGCGCGTTTCACGCGTTGAGCGCAAACGTGAAGCAATGCGCAGGCCGTCCACATCCCCATCAATAACAGGCAGGATGATGCAATCATATGATACGCGCGGGGCAATTTGCAGAACTTCAGCAGCGCTGCGCGCAACATCAACTTGGCCAAAGGGCTCAAGGCAGGTGCGTACAACATTTACATCACTACCCGTCGTATCCAGCATCAACAGGCGCGCATCTTTAATCGGCTTTTTCAGCATTGATGCATCATCGTCGAACATAGAAGCGGACGAATCGCGGTTGCGCAGCTCATCAATCGTCAGCTTTAGCCGCACCAGAGAGCGCACGCGCGAATAAAGCGACACATCATCTAGCGGCTTCGTCAAAAAATCATCGGCCCCCGCTTCAAGGCCGGCAACGCGGTCTTGCGGCTGGTCCAGAGCTGTCACGAGAACAACGGGCAAATAGGCCGTATCAGGATTTTTCTTGATGCGGCGGCACACTTCAAGGCCGTCCATGTCAGGCATCATCACATCCAGCAATACAATATCCGGATGCTCGCGCTCAATCTGATCCAGTGCGTCTTGCCCCGATTGCGCCGTTATGACCTCGAAATACTCGCGGTCCAGCTTCGCCTGAAGTAACCTCAGGTTTGGCATCACGTCGTCGACGATGAGCACGCGCGCAGTCAATTATTTATCTCCGTCAGCCCCGCAAATTGACGAACTGTTTGAATAAAGCCTTTCACGCTGATTGGCTTGGAGATGTACCCCTCGCAGCCAGCAGATCGGACTTTTTCCTCATCGCCCTTCATTGCAAATGCCGTTATAGCCACGATTGGTATCTGCGACGTTAACGCATCAGCCTTAATTCTGCGGGTGATTTCCAAACCAGAAATTTGCGGCAACTGAATATCCATCAGGATGAGCTGCGGCAGCTCAGCTTTAGCGATGTCAATGGCGGCAAGGCCGTCCCTGGTTTGCAGAGCTGCAAAGTCATGCGCTTCGAGCAAGTCACAGAACAATTTCATGTTGAGATCATTATCTTCAACCACAAGAACTTTGATGCGTTCTTCTGGCGGCTGATCGCTGGTTGCCGGCGCCGGCGTTTGGCTGGTCATTTGGCTTTTCTCGCTCCCCCGTTGCAAGTCGGCTCCCAACCCGTCATAGCAGGTGGGAAACACGATTGACCAGCCGCGCGAACCCCTATGCCTGCTTTGCCATTTGAAACACAGCACTTTGTGCTCACCGCTTTTGCGTTTTTAGCGCAGGATGACGCGCGCTTGCATGGCCTAATTGATCTGGCCGGCTTAGAGCCGGACGGGCTCAAACAGGCCTTAGCAGCGCAGGACAGTGGGCTTGCGCTTCACGTTACCGAATATTTGCTCAGCGATGAACGCTGGGCCCGCGACTATTGCCAGCAGCATGACTTATCTGCCGAACAATTGGCTTTGCTGGCGCAGGCAGCAGGCCATGAACGCTTGATGCAATCCTAGGGACCAGCGCGCATGGAAGACCATACCAAGAGCGCGATCGCTGCGTTCTTAAAGACAGCAGACCGTGACCGACCTCTTCTGATTTGCGACGCCGATGAGGTTTTGCTGCAGTTCTTTGAGACGCTCGAAGGGTTTCTTGATCGGCAGGGCTATCATGTTCGGCTCGAGAGTTTTGCTCTACATGGCAATGTGCGCGAGCGTAAAACAGGCGCCATTGCCTCCAATGATGTCGTCTCAGCGCTCATGCAAGAGTTCTTTAAGAGCGACATTCACACCTCTGCCGCGGTTGAGGGTGCGCCGGAAGCCTTATCGCAGCTCTCAAGCGATATGACGGTTTGCGTTCTCACGAACCTCCCTGGCGCGCAGGCACAGCGACGCGCCGCCTCTCTTGCGCAGGTTGGCATGGCGTACCCCGTGATCTGCAATACCGGCGGCAAGGGCCGCGCTGTGGAAGCGCTTGTCGGCAGCTGGCGCCGCGATGCGGCCTTTATTGACGATTTGCCGCCCAACCATGATTCGGTGGCGCAGCATGCGCCCGATGTGCACCGGATTCACTATGTGGCCAGCCCACGCTTAGCGCCGCTTATTGAAAAACCCGATAGCGCGCATGTGCGCCTGCATGACTGGGACGCGCTGCATAGCCATTTGGCGCATTGGTCAAAGACTGCCTAATAGAGCCTGGTAAGGACACCGACACGCGGCTATCTTAAGTTGGTCATGCTTCCTGCGTTATGCCGCACGTGTTTTACTGCATTTGACGCTCCTGAGGAGGGTGCGCCTTGCCCTGCGTGCGGGGGACGCAGTACGGTCAGCCATAGCGAACTGCACTCTCTATCCCTGGCGCATTTAGACTGCGATGCGTTTTATGCTGCCGTTGAAAAACGCGACAACCCCGCGCTGCGCGATACGCCGGTGATTGTAGGCGGCGGGACGCGCGGCGTGGTGACGACGGCGTGCTATATTGCCCGGTTGTCAGGCGTGAAATCCGCGATGCCGATGTTTAAAGCGCGCAAGGCCTGCCCAGGCGCAGTCATTGTCAAACCCCGCATGGAGCACTACCGGACTGTGAGCCGGCAAATCCGCGCGCTCATGCTGCGCGTGACGCCGCAGATCGAGCCGATTTCTGTGGATGAAGCCTTTTTGGACCTGTCAGGCACGCAGCGGCTGCACGGCGCCAGCCCAGCAACAGTCTTGTTAAAGCTGGCTGAGCAGATCGAAACAGAGATTGGCATTACCGTCTCCATTGGCCTCAGCCATAACAAATTTCTCGCAAAAATCGCGTCAGATTATCGCAAGCCACGCGGATTTTTCGCCATTGGTGAAGCCGAGACAATGGACTTTTTAGCGCCGCAACCCGTCACGCTGCTTTGGGGGGTCGGCAAAGCGTTTGCAGCTAAGCTTTCGCGTGGCGGCATCACCCACTTAGGCCAGATACAAGCGATGGAAGAAGACCGGCTTTTGGCTAAATATGGCAGCATGGGGCAGCATATCTGGCGGCTGGCGAACGGCCTGGATTCGCGCGCCGTTAAACCAACTAGGCAAGCCAAGAGCATATCCAGCGAGCGCACCTTCACCAATGATATCAGCGCGTTTGAGACGCTGTCTGACCTATGCTGGAGCCTCAGCGAAGAGATTGCAGCCAATTTGCGAAGCAAGGCGCTCAGCGCAAAAACCGTTCACCTCAAACTCAAAACACCAGATTTTCGCCTCGTCACCCGCAGCGCTACACCAGGCCAGCGCGTCCGCACGGCGCGGACAATCTTTGACACCGCCAATGCCTTGCTGCGCGTGGAAGCAAATGGCCAGGCTTTCCGCTTGCTCGGGGTTGGCGTGTCGGGTTTATCCCCTTGCGCGCAAGACGATAGGGTCGCTGCCGACCTATTCGGCGATACCGGGCTGCGCAGCGATGATGCGCTTGAAACTGTAATGTCCGGCATCCGCGATAAATTTGGCAAGACCAGCATCGAAACAGGCCGCGGATTAAGAGCCAGAGCCAAAGGTATAAACCGCCGCCAAAGCTTGGCTTCCGTCCAAAAGCCGGACGAAGACCCTGCCAGCGAATAAGCCCTTTCCAGATGGGACAAAATCTGATTGTTATGCGCGCATGCTGGCAGGCGACTGGGAGGGGGATTGAATGAACGCAACTGAACAAGCGCTTAAAAGCGCAGGGCTTGCTCTGCCCCCTGCGGCGGCGCCAGCGGCCAATTATGTGCCCTATGTGCTGGAGGGCGACACAGTTTATGTCTCTGGCCAGTTACCTCTGATTGATGGGAGCCTGGTGGCCACGGGCCGTGTAGGCGAATCAGTTGACATTGAAACGGCAACAAAAGCCGCACAGGCCTGCGCCCTGAACATCATAGCGCAAGTTAAAGCGGCATGCGGCGGCGATCTTAGCCGGGTCAAACAGGTCCTAAAGCTTGGCGCATTTGTTGCCAGCGCGCCTGATTTTACAGCGCACCCGCAAGTGGTGAACGGCGCGAGTGACCTGATGGTGCTCGCCTTTGGCGAAGCTGGCCGACATGCACGTTTTGCTGTTGGGACCAATGTCTTACCGCTCAACACCTGCGTTGAAATCGATGCTGTCGTGGCGCTCAAACCAAGCAAAGCATGACGAAGAATAGCTTAGACTGGCTGACGTCCAAACCCTTTGCGCATCGTGGGTTACATCATGCTGGAAAAGGCATCGCGGAAAACTCGCTGACTGCCTTCCGCGGCGCGATCAAGCAGAATATCGGCATCGAGCTGGATGTGCGGCTCAGCGCGGATGGCCAGGCTGTTGTGTTCCACGATGAAGCGCTAGACCGGCTGACGGCTGAGAGCGGCCCGGTTGCAAGCAAAACGGCCCATGCCTTGTCAAACATAGCGCTGCTCGGACAGCACAATGATTCGATTTCAACGCTGACACAGGTATTGGCCGTGGTGCGCGGACGCGCGCCGATATTGGTGGAAATGAAGGACTGCAGCGACCAGAATTTCAGGCTCTGCATTGCCGTGCGCCGCGCGCTAGAGGGATATGGCGGGCCGATCGGTGTCATGAGCTTCAACCCGGACATTCCTGCTTGGTTTGCTAAAACGGCTCCAAAAATCGTCCGCGGCTTGGTCACAACAGATGATGGCCCGCGCTATGGCTTGCTCGGGCGGGGCAACTTTGGCCACGCGCTCAATATGCGCAAAGCCAAAGCGCAGTTCGTCGCCCATGATCTGCGCTGCTTGCCCAATAGCTTCATCGATGGGCAGCGCAAAAAGGGCATTCGAACGCTAAGCTGGACTGTCCGATCAAAAGCAGAGACGGATTTGGCGCGCGAGAATGTAGACAACCTCATTTTTGAATTAGAGGCCAATTAGCCGCAGCGCATTGACACGCGCGGCTAAAGTATAACTATCGCGTCATGAGCGAAACACCTTCCATTGTTGCCGAAGTCGTCCCCAGCGCGCGCGAAATTGATGCGGATGACTGGAATGCGCTTGCTGGCAGTGATAATCCCTTTACGCAGCATGGCTTTTTCGGCGCGCTAGAAGACTCGCGATCAGCATGCGCTGAGACGGGCTGGATGGCCTGCCACATTGTTATTCGCAGCCAATCCGGCACTCCGGATGCCATCATGCCCTGCTATATGAAAACGCATTCGCAAGGCGAGTATGTCTTTGATTACAGCTGGGCTGACGCCTATCACCGTGCTGGCGGGGACTATTATCCAAAGCTGCAAGCAAGCGTCCCCTTCACGCCCGCCACAGGCCCGCGTTTGCTAGCGCGCACGCCTGCTCATAAGAGCGCATTACTGCAAGCGGCCCAAGCCTTTGTGCGGCAGAAAGACATCTCGGGCCTCCATCTGACATTTTTAGAAGACGCCGACAAACAAGCCTGCGAACGCGCCGGATTTGCCATTCGCACAGATCAACAGTTCCACTGGAAGAACGACGGGTACAGCGATTTTGATGATTTTCTTGCGGCCCTTTCATCGCGCAAACGCAAGAACATTCGCAAGGAGCGCAAACAAGCCTTGTCTGCAGGCCTAAAGGTTGAACACCTTACCGGAGAAGACATTACAGAAGCCCATTGGGACGCGTATTATCAATTTTATGAAGATACCGGCATGCGCAAATGGGGTCAGCCCTACTTGAACCGAGCATTCTTTTCCCTCCTGAGCCAGTATCTCGGCGACCGCGTTCTGCTGATTTTAGCCAGCAATGCGGGCCGTTATGTCGCTGGAGCACTCAACTTGATTGGCGAAACAACGCTGTTTGGCCGCTATTGGGGCGCAATTGAGCACCACCCATGCCTGCATTTTGAGCTCTGCTATTATCAAGCGATTGATTATGCCATCGCCGCGGGCATGAAAACGGTTGAGGCTGGCGCGCAAGGCGAGCACAAGCTCGCGCGGGGCTATGTCCCCACCCAAACCTATTCCGCCCATTGGCTGTCAGACCCAGGGTTTCAGTCAGCGGTCGAGAACTACCTGGTGCGCGAGCGCGCCGCTGTTGCGCAGAACATCGAAGCGCTCACGCAGTTTACGCCGTTTAAGCTGGAAAATCGCCCCTAATTGGTCAGAGCCGCAACGACCTCTTCAAGCACGGGCCGCTCTTTATAGCCTTCTTCTGCAAACTTGGCTGTCACACGGTTGTCAGTATCGACGACCACAATCATCGGGTGGGGAATGCCGTATGCAAAGCTGCCTGGCTCATATTTTTCGTTAAGGAGCCCCCAGGCAATGATGGTCTTGGACTCAGGGTCAGATAATAGCGGAAACCCCGGCGACGTCTTTTTCGCATAATCCGCAAGCAGCAGCGGCGTATCATAGGTGATGACGGCAATGCCGTAGCCGGCGTCCTTCAGCAGTGCAGCCTTGTCGATCAAGTCTTGCGTTTGATTTTTGCAATATGGGCACCAATTAAGCGAGCGATTGAAAAACAACGCCGTTCCCTTTGGCCCTTGAAGCTGTTTGAGCGTCACTTGCGCGTCTTCACTGCTGACCATCGGAACCGCAAAGGCGGCAACACTGCCGATAGCAGGTCCGCGGACAAGCGGGCCATCCCCCGCCTGGGCTGACGCCGTCAGCAGGACAAAAAAACCAAAAACAAAGGCATTAACACAGGAGAAAGCACGCATCAGGTAATCTCGCTTCAAAATAACAGGGCCGCCTAGCGTCTAACGCGTACCCCCCTAAAGTACCAGACACATTACTTCACAGCTCCGTGAAGCACAGAAATACTCGGTTTTTAAAGTAAATACAGATTAACTATAAATAATCTCAAGTATTGATATTGATATTTTCATAATTTGAACTCTTCCATTTACGAATTGTTTAGCCTGCGAGCGTAATTTGATCGTGTAGGTGGGCAAAAAGCTTTCCTATGAGTACCAGTACCAAGCTTGGAAGTAGGAGATTAAAATGTTCAAGTTCTTTAATAAACTTCGCAAAGACGAGAAGGGCGCGACTGCCATTGAATATGGTCTAATCGCTGCTCTGGTTTCGATCGCAGCCATCGGCGCCATGGGCGCCATGGGCGGCGAGCTTCGTAACTCATTTGCAACGACGTCAGCTGCCATTAGTGCGGGTAACTCCAACTCAGATGACGGTGCGAACCAACAATAACGTTCCATACGTTATTTGACGTCTAAAAAAGGGGTGTGCGCCTACCTTGGCGCACATCCTTTTTTCTTGCTTCCTAACTGCGATAGTCCGCGTTGATGCTGATGTAGCCATGGGTCAAATCACAGGTCCAAACCGTCGCTGACCCATCGCCCAGGCCTACATCAACGACCAGCGTTACTCTCGTACTTTCTAAATGCGCTGCAACCGGCCCTTCATCATAGTCTTCAACCCGCATACCGTCCCGTGCAACAGCGGTTCCACCAAAGAAAACGGACAAGCGGTCCCTATCAGCGGGTTCACCAGCTTTGCCGACAGCCATGACCACGCGGCCCCAATTGGCGTCCTCGCCAGCGATCGCTGTTTTGACGAGCGGCGAATTGGCAATGGACAGCGCTATGCGCTTGGCAGAGGCGTCACTCACAGCCCCCGTGACAGCAACTTCAATGAGTTTTTGCGCGCCTTCACCATCACGCACGATCTGTAATGCCAAATCCTGGCACAGCTCTGCCAGCGCCGCGGCAAAGGCATGGCCATCAGGAGACGAGCCTTGCTGCGTGGCAAAGGCGAGAACGGTATCAGAGGTCGACGTATCACTATCGACCGTGATGGCGTTGAAACTGGTGCCCACCGCAGCGCTGAGCGCAGCTTGCAGCTCAGCTTTTGTAATCACTGCATCTGTAAAGATGAAAGACAACATGGTTGCCATATCAGGCGCGATCATGCCGCTGCCTTTGGCAATGCCTGCGATGGTCACGGCGGGGCCAGAGCCTTTGACCGTGCGCACCGCCGCTTTCGCAAATGTATCCGTTGTCATGATCGCACTCGCGGCAGCGTGCCAATCCGCCGGAGCAGTATCAGTAAGCAGCGCTTTGACTGCGCTGTGGGCTTTATCAATGGGCAAGGGTTCACCGATTACGCCCGTCGAGGCCAAATAAATCGCTTCTTCAGCGCAGCCGATCCCTTCTTTCAGCAAGGACTTGATGCCGTCGGTCGCCGCTTTGCCGCGGCTACCGGTAAAGGCGTTGGAGTTGCCAGCGTTCACCCACAGGGCGCGCGCCTCTTGGCTGCTTGAGAGAGCTGCCCTGCACCAATCAACCTCTGGTGAGCGGGTGGCTGATTGGGTGAGTGCGCCAGCGGCTACAGTGCCAGCAGGCAACTGCACAAACAGCACATCATCACGCCCCTCATAAGCATATCCAGCCCGGCCGGTACGCAAGGAGACGCCGGCAACTGACGTAATATCGGGAAAGCTTGCAGGGGCAAGCGGGGAAATGGTTAGTTTTTTCACACACTTTCCACTTTTCTTGAGGTAGAACCGGCCATCACGTCGCTCCATGAGGCTGATGTTGACAGCTATAGGGCCGGTTCCTATGTCTGCAAAGCCCCATTGAGCGCACAGACTAGTCTAAATATTTACAAGAAAGCTTTTCATGCTCGCCTCCATCGGCAAACGCATTTTCGGGTCATCTAACGACCGCTATGTTCGCTCATTGGGCAAAATCGTGAAAGCGATCAATGCCCTGGAAGAAGAAGTCTCTGCGCTGAGCGATGAGGACCTCAAAGCGCGCACGCCTTGGCTGCGCAAACGCCATGATGATGGGGAGAGCCTAAATGATCTGCTCCCTCATGCGTTTGCAACCGTACGCGAAGCAGCAAAACGCACCTTAGGCCAGCGCCATTATGATGTGCAGCTGGTGGGCGGCATTGTGCTTCATCGCGGCGAAATTGCGGAAATGCGCACGGGCGAGGGGAAAACCCTGGTCGCCACGCTTGCCGTCTACCTGAATGCGCTTGCGGGCAAAGGGGTCCATGTGGTCACCGTCAATGACTATCTGGCCAAACGCGACGCAGAATGGATGGGCCAGGTATACGGATATCTGGGCCTCACCACCGATTACATTATCCCCGGCCGCTCGGACGAGGAACGCCGGCAAGCCTACCGCGCGGATGTGACCTACGCGACCAACAACGAGCTAGGCTTTGATTATCTGCGCGATAACATGAAGTTCCGGCTGGAAGACATGGTCCAACGGCCGTTTAACTTTGCAATCGTAGATGAGGTGGACTCCATCTTAATCGATGAAGCGCGGACGCCTCTCATCATTTCTGGCCCTACAGAAGATAAGTCAGAACTCTATGTCACCGTTGACGGCTATGTGAGCCAGCTGAGCGACGAAGACTATGAGAAGGATGAAAAAGCGCGCTCCATCCTGCTCACGGAAGAAGGCCAGGAAAAAATTGAAGATATCCTGACCAAAGAAGGCCTGCTGCAATCTGGCAATCTATACGATTTTGAAAACGCGCCTATCGTCCACCATGTGAACAATGCCCTGCGCGCGCAGCAAATGTTCGTAAAAGATAAAGACTATATCGTCCGCGATGGCAAAGTGATCATCATTGATGAATTCACAGGCCGGATGATGGAGGGGCGGCGCTATTCCGATGGCTTGCACCAGGCGCTGGAATCAAAAGAAAAAGTGGAGATCCAGCCAGAAAACCAAACGCTGGCGTCAATCACATTCCAAAATTATTTCCGCATGTACCCCAAACTCGCCGGGATGACCGGGACGGCGGCGACAGAAGCACAAGAGTTCTTCGACATCTACCAGCTCAATGTGGTTGAAATTCCCACGCACCGCGATGTCGAGCGCAAAGACGAAGACGACCAATTCTACCGTACGATGAAAGAGAAATACGTCGCGCTGATCGATGAAATTAAAGATGCACGAGAGCGCGGACAGCCGGTGCTGGTGGGCACGGCCTCGATTGAGAAGTCTGAATATATCTCTGAGCTCCTCAAAAAAGCGAACGTGCAGCATGAAGTGCTCAATGCGCGCTACCATGAACAAGAAGCCTATATTATTGCAGACGCTGGCCGCTCTGGCGCGGTCACCATCGCTACGAATATGGCTGGCCGCGGCACGGATATTCAGCTCGGCGGCAACTTAGAAATGCGGCTATCGCGTGAGATTAGTCCAGACACACCGCCCGAAGAACGCGACGCAATTGCCGATAAAATTCTGGCGGAAATTGAAGATGATAAAACCAAAGTCAAAGACGCTGGCGGGCTTTATGTGATTGCCACCGAGCGCCATGAAAGCCGGCGTATTGACAATCAGCTGCGCGGACGCTCTGGCCGGCAAGGTGATCCGGGCCGCTCACGCTTCTATCTCAGCTTAGAAGACGATTTGCTGCGTATTTTTGGCCCGCAGACGCGTATGGATTCTATCCTTGTGAAACTCGGCCTGGAAGAAGGGGAAGCCATCACCCACCCATGGCTGACCAAGGCGATTGAAAAAGCCCAGCAAAAGGTCGAAGCGCGCAACTACGACATCCGCAAAAACCTGCTGCAATATGATGACGTCATGAATGAACAGCGCAAAGTCATCTATGAGCAGCGCAAGGAAATCATGGACGCCGATGACGTGGCCGAAACGGTCGCTGATATGCGCGCAGAAACCGTTGACGATATCGTTAGCGCGCATTTGCCTGCCAAAGCGTTCGTTGAACAGTGGGATGTGGACGGCCTAAAAGAAAACCTGGAAGACGTCTTTGGCACGACATTCAATGTGGATGAGCTGGTGGCGCGCGATGGGATTGACCCGCAAGAATTGAGCGAAGAACTCCACACCCAAGCGGACACACATCTTGCCAAGCGCGTGGCGGCGGCCGGTCCTGATGTTTGGCGCCAGGTAGAAAAAAGCTTGCTGCTCAATACCATAGACCATCATTGGAAAGAACATCTGGCGACGCTAGACTCGCTGCGCAGCGTCATCGGCCTGCGCGCCTATGCCCAGCGCAACCCGCTCAACGAGTATAAATCTGAAGCCTTTGGCATGTTTGAAGGCCTGCTGGTCACAACACGTCAACAGGTGACCAAAGCGCTCGCCCGCATTAACATGCAAATGGAAGAAGCCCCGCCGCTACCAGAAGCGCCAACCGGCATCACCATTGAGCACATGGACCCCGTAACAGGCGAGAATGAAATGGAAGACGCGGGCCCCGCCCCCATCCAGGGCGGCGATGCCTATGGTAAAGTCAGCCGCAATGCGCCTTGCCCTTGCGGCTCTGGGAAGAAATACAAACATTGCCACGGGTCGCTTTAAAAGCAGCGATAATTGTATTGCGATCAGCGCTTCCGCCATCCCCTGGCCGCCCCATGAGCGTCGTTTCTAGTGATGCTGGCGCTCGCGCGGTCTTAAAGCTGGCCCATGGCGAGGAACTTTTCTTCGCGTTCTTCACGCAGGGTATCGGCAGGGACCTCCGCCATGTCATAAAGATAGCCATCAATCGCGTTTCCAAGCGCATCAATAACGCCAGCTGGATCGCGGTGTGCGCCGCCGATGGGTTCTGAGATGACTGTATCGATGATGCCGAAAGACAGTAGATCTTGCGCTGTAAAGCGCAGTTGTTTTGCTGCTTCAGAGGCTTTTTCAGCAGAGCGCCACAAAATGGACGCGCAGCCTTCTGGCGAGATGACAGAATAGATGCTGTGTTCCAGCATAATGACACGGTTTCCAACAGCGATGGCGACTGCGCCGCCGGAACCACCCTCGCCCACAATTGCAGTCACCATTGGGACTTTCATGTCCAAACACTTGGCTGTGGAGCGGGCAATGGCTTCGGCCTGGCCGCGCTCTTCTGCGCCAACGCCTGGATATGCGCCCGATGTATCCACAAAGCTGACGACGGGGATATCATACCGGTCCGCCAAATCCATTAAACGTACGGCTTTGCGGTAGCCTTCTGGCCGTGCCATTCCAAAATTATGGTGCAAACGCGACTTTGTATCTTTGCCTTTTTCATGGCCCATAACGACCACGGATTGACCGCGAAAGCGCGCAAGGCCGCCCATGATAGCTTCATCATCAGCAAAATTGCGATCGCCGGCTAAGGGCGTAAAATCAGTCATAAGCCGCGTCATATAATCTGAAAAATGCGGCCGGCCTGCATGGCGCGCAACCTGCGCCTTCTGCCAAGCCGATAAGTTGCTGTAGAGCTCTGTGAGGGTGCGTTCGACTTTGTCAGACAGCGTTGCAATTTCATCGTCGAGATTGACGTCTGACTGACTACCAGACAAAGCGCGCAGCTCTGAAATCTTATCTTCAAGTTCAGCAATTGGCTTTTCAAATTCGAGAAATGTCTGCACGCGGTCATCCGTCCCATGTCACCTGGGCAGGTCATACAATCCCTAGGCTTGCTTATTAAGCCTTTTTTTCGCCAGTGGATGATGGGTGTTCATGACTTCAGCCAATCGCTGGGTGGTAACATGGGTATAAATTTGCGTTGTGGCCAAGTCTGCATGGCCGAGCAGGTCCTGCAGTGTACGCAAATCTGCGCCATTTTCTAGTAGGTGCGTTGCAAAGGCATGGCGCAGGACATGAGGCGAGACGAGCTCTTCACGCAGTCCCGCCGCAGTGGCTAGTGCTTTAAGCTGCAAGAAAACACTCACCCGGCTGAGGTGGCCTGCGCGCCCACGCGATGGGAAAAGATACTCACTGCGCTCAAGCGCATCGGCGGCGTGTTCTAGATAGGCAAGCACTGCGCGCTGCGCTGCGCTGCCGACAGGCACCATCCGTTCGCGCCCGCCCTTGCCCTTGATATGCAGCAGCAAGGGATCGCCGCGAAGCGCGCTTTGTTTTAAACTCACAAGTTCACTCACGCGTAGGCCGGTGCCATAGAGCAACTCGACCAAGGTTTTCAATCGCATGGCACCTGATTTTTCTGCTTCGACCTGCGCCTCTAATGCGGCAAACAAGGCGTCCACATCGCTCGGCGAGAGTGTTTTAGGAAGCGGGCGGCCAAGGCGCGGCGCTTTAATGCGCGCGGCGGCGAAGTCTTCGCGCACGCCTTCACTGGCCAAAAACCGGTGAAACTGACGCACAGCAGAAAGTTTGCGTGCCCGGGTACTTGGCGCAAGGCCAGCACTCGCCAGCTTTGCCATACACGCTTCAATCGCTGGCCCATCTGCATCAACGAGCCTGCCGCCAAGCCAATCCGACATTTGTAGCAGGTCGGAAGTATAGGCGCTCACGGTGTTGTGCGATGCGCCGCGCTCGCCTTCGAGCATATCGCAGAACCGGTCGATCCAGCCCGTGTCGGCTGATAAGGCCTGTGGCTTAGGCGCCATTGCTACGCGCTACGCCGGCATGCAGGAGCGCTTCAACGGCAATGGCCCGCGCCAGCGCGCCTTGATCGATAGCGCGCAAATTCTGAATCACCGCGCGCACCCGAACCGGGTCTGGCTGCAGAGTGCTTTGCGGCCCGAGCGCTTCAAAGCCTGCAAGGATAGCAAGGCCTGTCTGCCCAAGTGACACAGCGCGATCCATCTGCGGCAAAGAAGCCGGCAGCGGGCTTAACGTGTCGTCCACGGCAACGCGAAGGGCCGCGCCCGTATCATAGCCAAGGCCCTCCAAAACAGCGAACATCACTTTCGCTTTTGGCAAAACCAGGCCTTTGTCGTCCATCCCATTTGTTTGTAGCCACAGCTCCGCCAAGCGGGATGTAAACGGGACGCGGCCTGGCTCATTTGCAGCCAAGGCCCAAGGCCAAACCTCCATGATGTATTGCGCCTCCTCCACATTGCTTGAGGTCACGCGGGCGCGCAAATCATCATACCACTGCGCCGCATTAGCCCCATAGCCCGCGTAGGCTAAGTGTGCTGCAATCATGCCTGCTTGGGGCCACAGCCCTTCACTGGGCTGGACATGTGCCATCGCCTCCCCGATCGCGCCCGTCCATATATGGGGTAAGCCTGAGAACTGACTTTGCGCTGATAAATCCGAGAGCTGCGCCGCCATGGCAGCGCTATTGGGCGCGGATAAAGCGCGTTGCAGCTGACCTGGCGCCAGGCCAAGCGATGCATCCGCGCGGGTGTTCACCGGGGTACTGATCGCATAGCTCAGCATCTCAGCGCCCTCAAAATGCCCCCAATACGCAAGTGCTGCCACCGCTGGCCAGCGATCTCCTAAGGGCGCCTCGGCGGCAAAAGCGAGGCTAGCGACGCTGAGAGGTTCTAAAGATAACAGGTCGAGCGCCTCATCTGCTTGCCCCGGCCCGTCAACCAATCGAGAGATAGCGGCGAGCAATGGGGTTGGCGCTGCGGCGCGGCGTTCTCGGGGTGCTGCTTGGCGCGCGCCAACGAAAGACGTAGGCGCCGTCTTTTCAAGCAAGCGATCAACGGCGCTGCGGACCTGCGCGGGCGGCATGGTCCCCGCGTCAGTCGTATCTAGCAGCAGATCGACAGCGCTGCGATTGCCCTGGCCAGCGCGGCAAGCAAGGCGCACACCGGCCCAATACCGCGTTGCTGCGCGGCGCAGGCCCTCTGTTGCAGCAGCGCAGGCCATAGGCCAATCATCTGCGCGTAAAGCCACGCTGGCTTTGAGCTTGAGAATATCCTTTGGCGCTAAGTCATTGGGCAAGCGTGCCGCAAAGGCATGCAGGCCAGCCAAATCCCCTGACCGGGCAAGCAAGTCAAGCCGGGCCTTTAACAGCATCCAAGCGCCGCGCTCCGATACGCCAGGCATTATTGCAATAGATAAGGCAAGGCGGCGCAAGGCCCTTTGAATGATAGGTGATTTGACGGAGGCGTCAGCACTTTGCAGGGCCTCGAGCAGTTCAGAATAGCTGGTATCTGCCCATAAACTCTCGCCAAAACCGCCCTGCTCTAAACTCAGCGTCCCAATACCGGCCAAGTCCTTTGCACTCAGCTGGGACGTGGTGACGGTTTGGGGAACCAAATCAAGGGGTGGTTGAGGGGCAGCCTGAAACAGGCCTTGATCGCCCGTCTCCTCCAGCGGCGCATTCATGCCCGCGTTGTTCTTCTCGTCGGCACCTGGCATGAAAACTGGCGCCTGTTCCGGCAAAGGCAATGCCGTCAGATCAAGAAGCGGCGTTGGCGCATTTTGGTCTGGAATGGGCGCCTTCGAAAAATTTGGCGCAAACGGCAAAATCTCGCCTGCTTGCCTCGCGGGCGCGGCGGGGGTTAGCGTCATTTCAGGTAGCGGCGCTAAATCCGGCGATGTTTGCGCAGTCCTCTCACCCACTTCACTTGGCACAGGCGCCTGCGCCGCCGCTGCGCTGGCCCACAGCGCGCATATCGCGGCGAGGCTGATAGAAAGCAGGCGCATGGCCATCTTCACTCGCGCAGTAAGGATGGGTCGAGTTCAATTTCGACCATGTCCTGCTCGATCGGGACGTCCCAAAAATACAAAAAGAGCGATCCGCCAGCAGCGAGCAAGATAAGGCCCAATAAAGCAATCCTGATCATATTTGAATTTCCATTTTAAGATGGCTATGCCATGCGTTGACGTGCAGCGCGCGCGCCTTTCTATCCTTTAAACACCGTGTCGGCCTGCGCTGCAAGTAGGGCGGCAGTGTGACCGCCATTGCACAACCATAGAAACTCCGGCTATCTGATGGGCATGACGCTTTGTTTTTTAGTCTTGGGGCGAGAATAGGCCATGACGGTCTCTACACATGGTAGCGCACGCGGCGATGTTCATGACCGGGTGAGCGGCCGCCCTATTGTGCTTGTTGGCCTCATGGGCGTTGGGAAGACCAGCGTGGGGCGCAAACTTGCCGACCGGCTTGGCCGCACATTTTTAGACGCTGACCAGGAGATTGAAAAAGCCGCTGGGCGACCTGTCGGCGATATATTCGCTGATTTTGGTGAAGCGTCTTTTCGCGAAGGCGAACGCCGAGTTATAGAGCGTATCCTGTCAGGTGACCCCAATATCGTCTTAGCAACAGGCGGCGGCGCATTTGTGGATGATAGCGTGCGCGCTGCTGTTTTAGAAAAAGCGATCTCTGTATGGCTGAACGCGGACGTGGACATTCTTGTTGAACGCACTGGCCGGCGCAATACGCGTCCATTGTTAAAAACGGGCAACCCAAGAGAAATCCTTTCCCGTCTTGCGCGCGAGCGTGCACCGTTTTACGCCCTTGCGGATGTTCACGTGCAAAGCGGCCGCGGCCCAGCGGCAAGCGTCGTGCAAAACGTTTTAAAGTCGCTGAGCGAGATAGAATAAAGGATAAAACGGGCCCTATGAGCCATAATGCGTATTTGACGGTCTCTGTTGGCCTTGGCAGCCGCAGCTATGACATATTGGTGGGGGAAGACCTGCTAAACAAACCGTCACGCCCGCTGACCCAGCTTGTTGGCGGCCGTCGCTGCGCGGTGGTCACCGATGACACGGTTGCCAAGCTGCACTTAAAGCCCTTTATGGCCATGCTGAAAAAGCTGGGCGCGCGGGTGGACACCATCACCTTACCAGCAGGCGAGAGCACCAAGTCTTTCGCGCAGCTGGAAAACCTCTGCCACCAAATTTTGGATTTAAAGATAACGCGCAATGATATGATTGTTGCGCTGGGCGGAGGCGTAATCGGGGATCTCACTGGCTTTGCTGCGGCCATAACGCGGCGCGGCATTGATTTCATCCAAGTGCCAACAACACTTTTAGCGCAGGTAGATTCCTCCGTCGGCGGCAAGACAGCCATTAACGTCGCGCAAGGCAAGAACTTGATCGGCGCCTTCTACCAGCCGCGCTTGGTGCTGGCCGACACCAAGGCTTTAAGCACTCTGCCGGAGCGTGAGCGCATGGCGGGCTTTGCTGAAATCGTCAAATACGGCCTTATTTGCGATCCACAATTCTTCAATTGGCTCAACCAAAACGGCAAGAAAGTGCTCGCGTGCGATAGCGAGGCGCTGCGTCACAGCGTTGCGCGCAGCTGCCAAATCAAAGCAGACGTGGTCGCCGCTGACGAGCGCGAAACCGGCAAACGCGCCTTGCTGAATTTGGGCCACACCTTTGGCCACGCGATTGAAGCCCATGGCGGCTTTGATGGACGCATTTTGCACGGTGAAGCCGTCTCCATCGGCATGGTGATGGCGCACCAAGTCAGCCATTCCCTTGGCCATATGGCAAGCAAAGACCTCGACATCGTCTTAGAGACCTTCCAAGCTCTGGGCTTACCGCGCCGCGTGGAGCGCTTTGGCCTTAAAGGTCTAACGGCCAGCGAAATGATCCGCCACATGGCGCAGGACAAAAAGAATATGGATGACCGCATCACCCTCATTCTGAGCCGCGGCATTGGCCAAGCGTTTCTAACGCGCGATGTTGGCGCCGCCGTGCTAGAGCCGATGATTGAAAAAATACTCTCCGCAGAGCAAGCAGGCCCCCTATGAGTAGCGATGTTGGCGTAGCAATCTTCGCCGTTTTGTTTCTATTGATCTTGTCCGGCTTTTTTTCAGGCTCTGAGACAGCGCTGACGGCTGCGTCGCGGGCGCGCATGCGCACCATGGCCAGTGAAGGCGATAAGCGCGCGCTCCAGTTTGAAGCCTTGGTCGAACTGCCCGAGCGCTTTATCGGCACGATTTTGCTTGGCAACAATCTGGTGAACATTCTCGCCTCTGCGCTGGCCACCAGCGTGATGATGCAGCTGTTTGGCGAAGCGGGCGTAGTCTATGCTACGCTCGCCATGACAGCGCTTGTTCTCATTTTTGCAGAAGTGCTGCCTAAAACACTGGCGATTAGCCGAGCGGACAAAGTTGCGCTCGCCGTCACGCCGCCCATCTCTGTGCTTGCGACCATCTTGGGCCCGGTCGTCAACCTCGTCCAAGAGATCGTGCGGCGCACGCTCTCGCTGTTCGGCATCGATATTTCGGAGAAAGATACCTTCCTTTCAAGCCACGAAGAAATTCGCGGCACCATTGATTTGCATGCCTCTGAAGGCGGTATCATCAAAGAACACCGCGACATGCTGGGCAGCATTCTCGATCTCGATGACGTGAACATTGCCGACGTGATGGTCCATCGGCGCAACATGCGGATGATTGATGCAAGCCTGCCGCCCTCTGATATCATTCAACAGGTCATTGATGCGCCCTACACCCGCATTCCGCTATATCTCGATGATCCAGACAACATCATCGGGGTTATCCATGCCAAGGACATTTTGCGCGCGCTCATGAAGCCGGGCGGGCGGCGCGACCGCGTCAACATCAAAAGCTTGATGTCCAAGCCATGGTTTGTCCCCGAGACGACGTCCCTGCGCGAACAGCTGGACGCCTTTACAGCCCGCAATAGCCACTTTGCCGTGGTGGTGGACGAATATGGCGTCATTCTTGGGCTGCTGACGCTGGAAGACATTCTCGAAGAGATTGTTGGCGATATTGCCGATGAGTATGACACTTTCGAAACCAGCGGCATTACATTTGAAGGCGATGGCTCGATCACGGTGGAGGGGGCAGTGACTATCCGTGACCTCAACCGCCGGATGGATTGGACGTTGCCGGATGAAGATGCCGCGACTGTGGCTGGGCTTCTCATCAATCAAGCGCGGATCATTCCCGTCAAAGGCCAGGTATTTGAATTCTTCGATCGCCGCTTTGAAGTCATGCGCCGCCAGCGCAACCAAATCACCTTGTTAAAGATCACGAACCTTGAGCCTGCGCAGCCAGAAACAGCGTGACAGAGATGATTGCCCTGGCCGGGCAAATTGGCGCCATTCTCCTACCGGTATTTCTAATAGCGCTAGCTGGATTTGTATGGGCGCGCGCAGACCCGAATTTTAAGAGTCAGTTCATTGGCGATGTGTCATTGCACATCGGCGTACCCGCCTTGCTATTTGCCACCTTGCTGCGCGCGCCTGTTGATACGGCCCTGCTCGGCACAGCGGCGCTGGGGGCCGGAGCCTATATCCTGATCACCCATCTAGGTCTGCTGGCATGTCTGAAGATGAGCGGGCAAGCGCTGCAGCCGGGCCTGACTGGCCTCAGCTTTAGCAATTGGGGCAATATCGGCATGCCGGTATGTTTGTTTGCCTTTGGCCAAACAGGCTTGACAATCGCCGCGACGTTCTTTGCTGTGTCTATTTTTCTGCAGTTCACGGTTGGTTGGCGCATTGCCAGCGGCACTTGGGACCCTGGCCGCCTGCTGCGCTTTCCGCTGCTCTGGGCGCTGCTGCTGGCCGCGCTGCTGCGGGCAGGAAACGTCATGCCGCCGCCATGGGTGATGGACAGCGCTGATCTGGCAGGCGGCGTTGCAATCCCAGCGATGTTACTCGCTTTAGGCGGCGGCATCGCGCGCATGCAGCCGCAAGGACTGTGGCAGGCACTGGCATGGGCCGGCGTTCGCTATGGGTTGGGGCTCGTTGCTGGGCTGATCCTCATAACCATCCTGCCAATCCCAACTGAGATTAAGCCCATTATCCTCTTAGTCTCCATGATGCCGATTGCTGTCTTCAACTATATTTTAGCTGGCAAAACGGGGCATGATGACGCCGCAGTGGCGGGCTATATTGTCGCCAGCCTGGTACTCGCAATGGGCATCCTACCCATAACGTTAGCCCTCACTTTGCGCTAAGGCTGATGCTTCACGGGGCGTGCGTAAGGTGAGAGAAAGGGCGTGCACACGCTCTTCAAGCTCTTCTTTGAGCGCCGTATAAACCAGGCGCTGGCGGGCAACACGGTTTGTGCCTTCAAAGGCGTCAGAGACCATCATAACCATGAAATGCGTTTGCCCGCCCTCGCGCGCACCGGCATGGCCAGCATGGAGGTGGCTTTGGTCCACGACTTTTAGTGTTTCGGGCGCAAATTTATCGGTAAGTTTGTCTTCAATGCGGGCGTGATAATTATCCATCAAGGGCTTTCCGTACGAGACGCTGGCGTTTGCGGGTATCTCAACTACATTATCATGAATGAGCGCAAGTCAATCAGGCAAAAACGGCAAAAGGCCAAGTAATCGCTACCATGGGCGGGTCGAGCATAGCGATGGGCGCATATGCGATTGGCCAGGCTGTAAGGAGGCGGGCGAATTTAAAGCGCCCAAACAAGCCGCCCGGCGCAGCGATGAACCGCCGCAGTGGCACTGGTTCTGCCTCGAGCATGTACGCGAGCATAACGAATCGTGGAACTATTTTGACGCGCTGAGCCCCGAAGACCATGCTAGCGCGCGCCAAGCGCACCCCAGTTGGGATGGGCCAACCTTCCCCTTTCGCATGAACCCGGAAGAGTTGGCCTCGCTGCGCATGAAAGACATGCATGGCATCTTTTCAAGCGATGGACGCTTCCACCGCTTTGCCGAATCACCGGGCCACGCGGGCCGGCCGCTTTCAAACGTCCAATCGCGGGCCTTATCGACCTTGGGCCTGACAGAAACAGCAAGCGTAGAGGACATTAAAAAACGCTATAAAGTGCTCTTAAAGCAATACCATCCTGACGCAAATGGCGGCGACCGAACGGGCGAGAAAAAGATGCAAGCGGTTATTGCGGCATATCATCAGTTGATGGATGGTCAGCAGACCAGTAGATAAACACCAACACATAAGCGCCCGCTAGAGGGCGCGATAACGCACTGTTACAAGGGTACCTCCAGTTATGACCGTAGACCCAGGCCAAATGGACGCCGCACACGCACTTGCGCCCGACCAAAGCGTTTCCGTTCGCGATGTCTTTGGCGTGGATGTGGACATGGAAGTCCCTGCCTTTTCAGACCCCGATGACCGCGTGCCTGACCGCGACGAATCCTATGTATTCGATCCGGAGACAACGCTCGCGATCCTGGCTGGCTTTGCGCACAATCGCCGCGTGATGATCCAAGGTTATCATGGCACTGGAAAATCAACCCATATTGAACAAGTGGCAGCGCGGCTGAATTGGCCGTGTGTACGCATTAACTTGGACAGCCATATTTCGCGCATTGATTTGGTTGGCAAAGATGCCATCGTCCTGCGCGACGGCAAGCAGGTCACCGAGTTTCAAGAAGGCATTCTTCCATGGGCGCTTCAGACGCCGACAGCGCTGGTGTTTGACGAATATGATGCTGGCCGGCCAGACGTCATGTTTGTGATCCAGCGGATCTTGGAAATTGAAGGTAAGCTGACCTTGCTCGACCAAAACCGCGTCATCCGCCCGCACCCGTATTTCCGCTTATTTGCAACGGCCAATACGGTTGGCCTTGGCGATACAACTGGATTGTACCACGGCACCCAGCAAATCAACCAGGGCCAGATGGACCGCTGGTCGATTGTCATGACCCTGAACTATCTGCCCTTTGAGCAGGAGCTGGGTATCGTGTTGGCAAAGAACCCAAGCTACGATACCGAAGGCGGTAAAAAGACCCTAAGTTCCATGGTGCGCTGCGCGGAGCTGACGCGCCAAGGCTTTATGAATGGCGATCTCAGCACCGTGATGAGCCCGCGTACCGTCATCACTTGGGCGCAAAATGCGGATATCTTCAAAAGCTCTGGCTTTGCCTTCCGGGTCTCCTTCCTCAACAAGTGCGATGAAACCGAACGTCCTTTGGTGGCGGAATATTATCAGCGCTGTTTTGGCGAAGAGCTGCCTGAAAGCGTGATGAGCGCCAGCTAGCGCGCCCCCATGACCAAAGCAAAAGACGACCAGGCTGACGTTTTAAAGGACGCGATCAAATCCACCATGCGCGCCTTGGCGGGCGAGCCTGAACTTGAGGTCACCTACAGCGCGGACAAACCAGGCCTCACTGGCAAACAGGCCCGTCTGCCAACGCCTGCCAAAACACTCAAGCCCGACCAAGTGCGCCAAATTCGCGGCTTATCTGACGCTATGGCGCTGCGGCTCAAACACCATGATGCGCGCATTCATATGCGCCAGCAACCGCCAGCGGGCCTGGGACGAGAGATATATGATGCCCTTGAGCAGGCGCGCATTGAGGCAATCGGCTGCAACCAAATGGACGGTGTCGCAGACAACTTAGATCAAGTTGTCTCCAACCGCTGCAAAGGCGATGGCCTGGAAGGCATTGAAGCGCAAAGCGATGTCCCGCTCGCTGCGGCGCTTTCCCTCATAGCGCGTGAACAAATGACCGGCCGGCCAGTGCCCTCCGAAGCGCAGGCCTCAGTCGATTTAGTGCGCGAGTGGATTGATAAAGAAGCAGGCCAAGACATCGCACAACTCTTAAATGCCGTTGACGATCAAAGTGCATTTGCCAAAGTGGCAAAACGGATCATCAGCGATCTCAATATCGAAGATGATGGCGGCGATGAGGAAAGCGAAGATGACAGCGCTGACGACGACCAGGCGCAAAACGAAAACGAAGAAGATAATGAAGACGACAGCGGCGATGAGGAAAGCGCGGCGGGCGAAGGCGAGCCTGAACCCTCCGGCGACGCCTCCGAAGCGGAAGGCGATAGCGAAGAAACTGAAACCCGCGACATGGAAATGGAGCCCTCTGACGAGGACATGTCCGGCGATGACCAACATGAGGGGATGACACCGTACCGGCCAAATACGCCGTTTTCGAATCTGCCGCCGGATTTCTCTTATCGGCCTTTCACCGAGCAGTTTGATGAAGTGATCAAGGCGGAAGAACTTTGCGACGCAGATGAACTGGCGCGCCTAAGGGCCTATTTAGACCAGCAACTTGTGCCCCTGCAAAGCGCAGTCACGAAGCTGGCCAACCGCCTGCAGCGGCGCCTCCAAGCGCAGCAGAACCGCGCCTGGGAATTTGACTTAGAAGAAGGCCTGCTAGATGCCGCCCGCCTCACCCGCGTGGTGACGGACCCACGCCATGCGCTGAGCTATAAAATGGAGCGCGAGACAGATTTTCGCGATACCGTAGTTACGCTGCTCATCGACAATTCTGGCTCCATGCGCGGCAGGCCGATCTCGATTGCGGCCATCTGCGCGGATATTCTTGCGCGCACATTAGAGCGCTGCGCCGTGAAGGTCGAAATCCTTGGGTTCACCACCCGCGCCTGGAAAGGCGGTGATAGCCGTGATGCTTGGATTGAAGCGGGCAAGCCCGCTCACCCCGGCCGCTTGAATGACTTACGCCACATCATCTACAAAACGGCAGATGCACCCTGGAGGCGGACCCGCAAAAACCTTGGCCTCATGATGCGCGAGGGGCTTTTGAAAGAAAACATTGATGGGGAAGGCCTGCTTTGGGCGCACAACCGCATCGTCAATCGGCCCGAAGAACGGCGCATCATGATGGTCATTTCAGATGGTGCGCCGGTGGACGATTCAACGCTATCGGTCAACTCTGGCAGCTATTTAGAACGGCATTTGCGCCAAGTGATTAGCTGGATTGAAACCCGCAGCCCCGTTGAATTGCTCGCCATCGGGATTGGCCACGACGTCACCCGCTATTATCGGCGCGCTGTCACGATTTTGGATGCAGAACAGCTGGGCGGCGCCATGACAGAGCAATTGGCCGCCTTATTCGACGATGACGGCCCGAGGCGGCGTGCGGCTTGAGGCGCTTTACTGCTTTCCTCATCGCGTTATGGCCAGCACTAGCCCTCGCGCAGGCCCCAGCAGCACGCCCCAAAGTGCCTGGCGCTACGGACATTTCCGTTTCTGCCAAGGCTGTCCCCCTCAATAGTGACGCGCCTGGGGAGGCCCAGTTGGGCGCTTTGACCTATCAAGGCGGGCTGGCACTGGCCAGCAGCTATGAGGACTTTGGCGGCTTTTCGGGCCTCCTTGCAGCGCGTGATGAAAGCCATCTCATTGCCGTGAGTGACCGTGGGCACTGGCTGTGTTTTACGCCCCAAACCACAAGGGATGGACGCCTCATAGGCATAGCAAATGCGTGGATGGCGCCAGTGAAAGGGCTGAAGGGCGCGCCGCTGACGGGGCGCAAAAAGGGCGACGCCGAAGGACTGACGCTCTCGTCTAATGGCCGCAGCATTTTGGTATCTTTTGAAGCCAATCACCGCATTTGGCGCTACCCGCTTGATGATCCGTCAGACCTCTGCAGCGTCGCCAGCAGCAGGCCAGAACCGATCACCGTGCCAAGCGGGGTACAAATGCTGCCTGCCAATGGCGGCATTGAAGCGCTCACTGTTTTGCCTGAAGGAACCTTGGTCTTTTTTAGCGAACAAGGACGTGCAGGCGGCGGCAGGCTGGGCTGGCGTATGCCTGAAGCAGGATTGGCCGATAGCGCAGCCGTGCGCTTGGGCTATCAATCCCCGCGGCCATTTGCGCCAACGGACATGGCGCGGCTAGGCGATACGGTGTTTATCCTGCACCGTCATTTCAGTATTTTATCTGGAGTCTCAGGACTGATCTCATCAGTTCCAGTGAATACGCTAGGCGCGTCAACCAGTGCCATTAAGGGCGAAGAGCTTGCCCGGTTTTCGCCGCCAACGACCGTTGATAATTTGGAGGGCATAACCGCCCTGCCAGGCGCGCTAGGGGGAACGACCCTGTACCTAATATCGGATGATAACTTTAATGCGCTGCAACGCACATTATTACTGAAATTCTCGCTGCCAAAGAGCGAGACCTAGAGCAATCTAAGCAGCGGCCTTCGAAGCGCTTGCTTTTGTAATATCGCGCTTGATGCGGCGTGCTTTAATAGACAGCTCATCGCTCTTTGCTTTGGCCAAATACATATCCAAACCCCCGCGATGCTCAACCGTGCGTAATGTGGAGGCAGCCAAGCGGAACTTGAAAGACTTTCCAAGCGATTCGCTCATCAAGCTCGCCTTGACCAAATTCGGCAAAAAGCGGCGGCGCGTACGGTTCTTTGCGTGGCTTACATTGTTGCCAACCATGGGGCGCTTGCCAGAGAGTTCGCACACACGTGCCATCGTCTTACGTCCTTATTCTTTGTTTGTGTGGCCCAGGCTGTGCAAGGCCATTGCGTCCACGCATCAATCGGGGCGCCCAGTTGCAATGCGCGCATATAGGCGAATTGCAAGGACGGGTCAAGTCACCTCACAGCCCAAACGCCTCAAGCAGCTGGCGGGCGCCCTGCGCGGCCGGAAGCGTGCCGCTGCGCACCTGTTCTCGCACCTGCGCCAAACGCTGCGCGACATCGTCATGGGCACGAAACCCGTCTGTTAGCGAATCATGGATTTCAGACCACATCCATGCCTCGGCTTGGTCTTTGCGCAGGCTTTCAAGTCCGCCAATAGCGCTCATATGCTCATAAAAACCGTTGATCTGGCCATCAAACCCGTCCAGGCCTTTACGTTGCAAGGCCGAGGCCAGCACGACGCGCGGCGTCCAGCCTTCAAATTTGGCGCGCATGAGATGGAGCGCGGCGCGGTATTCCCCCTGCGCGCGCTTGGCGGCGATGTGCATATCGCCATCGGCCTTATTCACGATCACCAGATCAGCCAGCTCCATAATGCCGCGTTTAATGCCTTGGAGTTCATCGCCTCCGGCAGGCGATAGCAACAAGCAGAACATGTCGACCATGTCCGCGACCGCAGTTTCAGATTGGCCAACGCCGACCGTTTCAATGAGGATATCATCATAGCCGGCCGCTTCGCACAGCAGCATGGCTTCACGCGTACGCCGGGCAACGCCGCCCAGGGAACCGCCTGAGGGAGACGGGCGCACGAACGCCATGGAATCGCGCGACAAGCGCTCCATGCGCGTCTTATCGCCTAAAATAGAACCGCCTGTGCGTGTGGAAGAAGGATCAACGGCCAGCACCGCAACTTTGCGCCCTTGATCAATCAGGTAGCTGCCAAAGGCCTCAATGAAGGTGGATTTGCCGACCCCGGGCGAGCCCGATAAGCCAATGCGGCGGGCATTGCCTGTGTGCGGCAAGACGGCGCTGAGCAGCTCCTGCGCGGCGATCCGGTCGTCACTGCGCGCACTCTCAGCCAGTGTAATAGCTTTGGCCAGCGCGCGGCGCTGGCCAGATAAAAGCGCGTCAACAAGGGCTAAGGGCTCTGTCATGGCCCTCAGCTATTGTCTTATGCGCCAAACGGCAAGGCTGATTTTTTGCGAAATGCCATCACCGCGCAGCTGATGAAGACGGCCACGGCCATGGCAAACAAAGTGCCACCATCGCTTTCCACGCCCAGGGCCGCATTTTCAACCACCACACCAAGCGGTGTAAACAGATGGAATATAATGGCGCCAGAGATTACGCCCAGGCCAAGCAACGCACCGCCAAGCTGCAAAATTTGCTTCTTCAGGAACAAGCCAGCCAGCAACGCGGCAGAGGCGACCAATTCAGCTGACCCAACCACTTTGGCGGAAAAGATACCGCCAGGATTGAACAAGCCTTCAAGGCCAAACGCACTCGCGGCCCAAGCATCAAGCGTGGAGAAGATGTGCACCGTCTCAGGCGCGCCAGCGAACTTAAAAAACAAGGATTGAATGAAGACAAAGGAAACAAAGACGGTGAGGACAATGTCGAGAATTCGTGATTTGGTCATGATAGGCCCCTTTTTGGCTTTTCTCAGTATGCACTGGCTAGCCCCATGCCAGCAGCGCGGCTTGGGGGTGTAGCTATGCGAGAAAGACTATGAAGCCAAGCCCACCTCACGGCCCAGTGAACACGATTTAGCCACCGTGAAACCGCTGTGATAACGGCGTGAACACCCCTTAAGCTTGTGTTTCTTCGCGCATTTTCAGCTTTGTCGATGCAAGCCACAATAGACCGGCAGCGGCCACACAATAGGCGCCCATGCCCAAAAGCTGCTGCGGCAAAGCAATGCCATAATCAATCAAGGTGCCTGTGAGGCCAGGACCGATCGCTGTGGCAACAACCATAGCCGACACGATGCCTGCGCGCACTTCGCCAAGATAGCGGGTGCCATAAATCTCTGGCCAGAGTGCACCGAAAAGCGTGGAGGAAAACCCATAGCTAACACCCAGCAGAACCATAAATACAAACAGCCAAACGGACCCGCCCAGCATGGCTGCAATGAAGCACGAGGCCGCCAAGGGAAAGAGAAAAAAAGGCAAAATCGCGCGGGCGCTAAAGCGATCAATCAACGCCCCGCAAATGAGCGCGCAGGCGATCGTCGTAGCGGCCATCACGCCCATGGACGTGGCAAAAAGCTGGGGCGGCCAGCCGCGCAGCGCGGTCAAATAGTCTTGGTGGAAGAAGATGGTCGTGCCAATGAAGGCTGGCGCTAGGAGACCTGTGAGCAAGAGCCAAAAGACAGGATCGCGCAGCACCTCTTTGCGGCGCCACTGGCGCATGTCATCACCGGCGTCAGCAGCGTCTCGCACTGCGTTTGCTGCCTGGCGCGGCACGCGCGGCTTGGCATAAGCCCAGCCAGCCAAGGGCAAAGCAATCAGCATCAAAGCACCGGCCCCGAAAAGCCAACTGGCTTCAAACCCGTAAGCGATGGTGATGAGCGCCGCCAGCAGCGGCAGGCTTGCCTCGCCGCCTTGATGGCCCAGCACAACCAGGGACATGGCCCATCCGCGCTGAGCTGCAAACCAGCGCCCTGTCGCAGTCAGCGCCATATGGGTCATCATGCCTTGGCCGAACAAGCGCAGGAGATAAATGGAAACGCCGAGCAGCAAAACTGTGTTGGCCTGGGAGACCAGGACCATTGCCGCAGCCAAAATGGGCACACTGATAAAAATGGCAGTGCGCTCGCTGACCACGTCCACCAGCTTTCCAACGGTCGGTAAACTTAAAGCACTGGCGAAGGTGGCGATCATATAGAGCTGGCCGAACCCGCCATAGCTTAGACCGAGCTGGACCTGCCAATCAGCTGCGGAACCGGCAATAAAGAACGTCTGCCCAAAGCTAGAAAAATAGGTGAGCGCGAATCCGCCTAAAATCCACCGGGCATTTGCAACGAGAAAACTGACCATCCGCTAGACTAGGCCGTCAGAACACTGCGGGAAAACGAAAAAACCCTGGGCGGTTAAGCCCAGGGTTCTTCAAATCTATGTCCGGCTTGCGCTCTAAAAGTTGATGCCAAGGCGAGCATACCACTCACGGCCCCGGTTGGGGATCACGTTAAAGCTCGGCTGGCTGTTATTCCAGATGGCCGAGTGAATATACTCTTTTTCAAAGATGTTATTCACGCCGAATAGGAAGCTGTATTTATCGTTCTCATCTGCCCATTGGACAGTCGTGTTGAAGATTGAATAGCCGGGCTGCGCAATCTCTTCCACATTTGAGGCATCATTGAAGAATTTAGAGCGATAGGCCCAGTCGACCCGCGGGGTCAGCGTACCCGCGTTGCCCATATCAATTGATTTCTGAATGGCCGCACTCACAACCCATTTGGACACACGTTCGAATTCACTGTCGGGCGTAATACCCACAAGCGCCTGAGATGGGAAACCATCCTCTTTGTAAGAAGCATCGGTATAGCCGACCCCGCCTTCAACAAACCACCCATCGGGCAAGAACCAAGCGTGCTCAACTTCAAAGCCCTTGATCGTCGCGCCTGATCCGACGTTAATGTAAATCGGAGCAACACCTGTTGCGACAGTAAAGCCTTGGATTTGAATGTTGTCGTAGTTGTTATAAAAAGCCGCCACATTGAGCCGCAACAGGCCATCAAACAAAACAGACTTCGCGCCGACCTCAAAGGAGTCGACCGTCTCAGGATCTACATTTGGGATTTGCGCCTGCGGAGGGAAGACCCGCTGGGTAAAGCCACCTGACTTAAAGCCCTGAGAAAATGTGAAATAGCCGAGAATGTCGTCCGTAAAATCATAAGCTACGTTCGCGTAGAAATTCACTTCGCGCGCGTTCTGCTCTGAAATCCGCGTCTCAAAGATCGACAGCGGACCATTCGCCGGATTAGCGTCGGGTATGGGCGGCGCGCCTTCCGGCGGAGGTGTGAAAGTCGGGCAATCATCGACCGTTTGCGCGCCCGGGCAGCTGTCAAATCCGCCTGCAAATCCAGGCCCTACGAAGGATTCAAGAATGAACTGATAAGGGCCGGAGTCAAAGGTCTTGTCATCCTTGGTCCAGCGTATACCAGCCGTGATCGACAGTTTCTCGGTCACATCGAAAGTCCCCTGCCCAAACAAAGCGAGTGACTTGTTCTCGATGACGCCGCCTGAGCGCACCGTTGCAGGGCGGAAGAACACATCATTGCGGTTATCGACATCTTCCTTGAAGTAAAAGCCGCCTAAAATCCAGTTGAAGCGATCGTCAAAGGAGGTGCCTTTGACTTGAAGTTCCTGGCTGATCTGCTCTTGCTGGAAGTCATCAACCAAAAATGCAATCGGTAGCGGCGTCCCGTCCTGATCCAAAGAGAACTCTGAATCGATGCTGCGATAAGCCGTAATGGACCGCACCGAGAAGCTGTCAAAGTCGTAGTTCAAATCAAGAGACGCGCCCCAGATGGTTGATTCAGACCCGCTTGGATCGCCGCTGGCATTGCGGTTCTCACCAATCGTTCCTTCAAAATACTGCGAACCATAGCAATTGGCCGCATTGTTTGAACTTGCGAAATAAGGCTCGAACGGCGCTGACATACACACACCCGGTGTTCCACCCGGGCCATATGCTTCCAAGAAGTTATGGACAACATTGAAGTTATCCACCGGGGCGTTCAATGGAGCGTCGAATTGATTGAGATTGATTTGGTGTAGCACCGTATCGGCCGTGATGAACGGTGGCGCGAAGGCCAGCGATTCTGGCGTCAAGACCCCATCAAAACCAGTTGGATTACCGGTGAGTGGGTCAAAGGTGACCGGCGTTCCGCCATTGAGAAGCTGAAAAGGTGATGCACCAGCTGGCGGCGCGATGGGGCGGCGATTTGGGTTCCAGGCGACCGAGCTATCGCGCGCACCACGAATCACATAAGGAGCACCATTTGACTCATCTCGCGTCGCATCGATTGAAAAATCGGCGGTGAACCGTTCGGTCGGCTCCCAGCGGACCTGAATGCGGCCAATCACAGAGTCCTTATTGCCAAGGTCAGTACCGTTGTCGCCATTGCCGTTGATGCGCTCCACATAGCCATCACGTTGCAGATAGGCGCCAGAGATGCGAACAAACAATTCATCGGTCACGGGAACATTGGCAGACGCGCGGAATTCAATGCGTTCATCATCGCCATAAAGAATGGAAGCATTACCGCCAAATTCATCGGACGGCTTAACCGTTTTAATGTCAATGGCACCGCCGATGGTGTTGCGGCCAAACAAAGTGCCTTGCGGGCCGCGCAGGACGGAGAGCTGTTCGATATCCACTAAATCCATGATGCCGCCAACGGAGCGCGCGAGATAGACGCCGTCCACATAGAGGCCAACACCTGGCTCGATAGAGCCTAGGAAGTCAAACTGGCCAACGCCGCGGATATAAATGGCGGACACGTTGGTGCCGCCGCCAAAGCCCGGGTTGTTTTGAAACGTCAGGTTGGGCGTGAAATTGGCAATTTGATCTGTTTGGACGATCCCGCGCGCATCTAGGCTTTTGGCTGAGAAGGCGGAGATGGCAATTGGCACATCCTGGGCAGTCTCTGGCCGCTTGCGGGCCTCAACGATAATTTCTTCTGCAAAGACGCTGCTGGCTGCATCTTGCGCAAGCGACGTGCTTGCTGGCAGCGCAAGCGTGGCAGCGACGCTCGACAAAATAGCGGCTTTAAAACCACGGGCGTGAAGAGACAATTTAGGCATAGCGTTCCCCCTGAATGAACGACCAAGTGTTGCATTAAAATCGGCTTTGACACCCTTCCCCGGGACATCCCAAACCAAATTAGTTCAAGTTTGAAGTAATTTTTGTCGCAGCGTCAAGCCCCTTGTGCCACGTCGGCAGATATTCGCTCTAACCATGTGGCTAAATTGCACATTTTATCGCGGCATCCCTATCAGCACAGCGCAGCGAATAGACTTGGGCGGCGGAAATGTTACCTGAAAACCACAGCGCCCCTTGCGGCTAAGATGCTTTAAGCTTAAACTATTTTTTGAATAGCGAGAGGAGTGACGCCATGACATCCATGCAGTTTCCAGACATCCAATTCGACTTTTCCGGAAAAACAGCCATTGTCACTGGCTCAACAGGCGGCATTGGCCAAGACATCGCTCGGGTGCTGCATGGTTACGGCGCTAATGTTGTGGTGACAGGGCGCAGCGCGCAAGAAGGCCAAGCCATCGCGGATGATCTTGGCGACCGCGCCATCTTCCAGAAACTGGATGTCACGCAGGATGATCAGATTGACGCTTGCATAGCGCGCGCACTCGATGCCTTTGGCGACATCAATTTTCACATTAACAATGCATGCTTTTATCCAGACCCTGGGCTAGAGGCCACCCGCGAAGACTGGCTCAACTCGGTCAATGTCAATTTGATTTCCGGCGCCATTTTCGTCGCGAAGGTCGCCCCGCACCTTAAGGCGGCTGGCGGCGGCGTTATTATTAATCTCTCTTCCACCTCTGCGAAATCTGGGCGCGCAGGCTCGCTCCTCTATCCAGCATCCAAAGCCGCCATTCTTGTGTCCACAAAAAATGAAGCCGTGACCTTAGCGAAGGACAATATCCGCGTTCTTGCAGTGATTCCGGCCTGGACTTGGTCGCCGTCCATTGAAAAAGCAACAGGCGACATCGACACCGCCGACCGCATCGGCGCAACCTTTCACCCAAGCGGGCGCATTGGCCGCGGCGAAGAAGTTGCGCAGGCCGTTGCCTTCGCCTGCTCAAGCGGTGCGAGCTTTATGACGGGAACAGAAATTCTGGTCGATGGCGGCTATACGGTTGTTGGACCCGATCAGGGCAAAGACCCGCGCATCTGGCTGCGTGAGCTTGCCGCCAAAGACTAGCGGCGCCTCAGGCGCTGTCTTTCATAAGGGCGCCATAGGCCTGGCGTGCTTTTGAAACCTTCGGCGCAACAATAGCAGCGCAATAGGGGTTGCCCGGATTGCGCGCAAAATAGTCTTGGTGATAGGCTTCGGCGACGTAAAACCTGGACGCTGGTTCAATGGTGGTCACCACTTTGCCGTTCCATAATTCATTTGCGCGGGCAATAGCGGCCGTGGCTTCATCGCGCTGCGCATCGTCAAGCGGGAAGAGGGCGCTGCGATATTGCGTGCCCACATCATTGCCTTGGCGGTTAAGCTGGGTTGGGTCATGTGTTGCAAAAAAGATATCCAGCAACTGGCTGAGCGCAATGACGTCTGGATCAAAGGTAATGCGCACGCCTTCAGCATGGCCTGTACGCCCTGTGCACACAGCGTCATAACTTGGATTATCCACACTGCCGCCGATGTAGCCCGATTCAACGCTAGAGACGCCTTTAAGCGGCAGGAAGACAGCCTCCGTGCACCAAAAGCAGCCACTGGCGACAATAACAGTTTGCAGGTCAGACATGATGAGGCTCTTTGCGGTTGTGAAACGCGGTTAGGCTATAAGATATAGCCTTGCCGCTTTAAGGCACAAGCCATTCGCCCTGCGCTAAAGTGCCCTGCGGGCCAACATGAAAGCGCGCCCGGCGATGCCCACCGCGGGCAAGATATAGCCATTCGATGCTTTGGACTGCGATGGACACCGCCACGAAATTATCTTTCCCCATGTCCGGGTCATCAACATCGTGGGGAATGGACCACTCATTTGCTGCCGACACAATGGACCCAGGGCCGCGGTCAACGCGGTAGCACTCCCGGCTCATGTCCTGCGAGGCGGCCCAGGCCGCTTCTTTCACCGGCCCATCCACATGGCAGGTGGCAAAGCCCGAGAGGCGCAGCTGTATCTTTGCCTTCTTCTCATAGAAATGCAGGGACACTTTGGGCTGGCCTGCAATGTCTGTGACCTTGCTTGCGCGCTTATCTGTGTGAAACCGCAAGGACCCATCCGATGGGTCTGCCCCGCGCAGCACGACCGTACGCACTTTCGGGTATCCTGCAGGGTCGACGGTCGCAACAGCCGGGGTGTGAAACGCAGACCGGCGATCATTGACGCCGCGTACCAAAAGCCGCCATGCCTCACCATAAGAGGCTGTCAAATCATCGTAGAACATCGGAACTGTGTGCGCGCTCATGGCAGTGACCTAGTACCGGCTGCGCAGCTGGCAAGCATTTGGCGCCAATTACTTATGCTGCAGCGCGGCAGACTTTGCTGGTGCTCAAATGCTGCAAAGTGCTGTAAGCGGGCCCGATGGAACCTTGGATAGCAATAACCATACTCGCAGCCTTTAGTCAGAACCTGCGCTCAGCCCTTCAGAAAAACCTAAAAGGCGTTCTCAGCACGTGGGGCGCCACCGGCGCGCGCTTTATTTTCGCAGCGCCCTTGGCGATAGCACTGGCTGCCATCGTGCTCTTAGCGCAAGGCGCCGGCCGGCCAGGCGTTACTCTTTCATTCACAGCATACGCTCTGGTTGGCGGCCTAGCGCAAATCATTGCCACAGGCTTGTTGATCCACCTCTTCAGCTACCAAAACTTTACAGCAGCGACCGTCTTCACGAAGACTGAGCCGATCCAAACGGCAGTCTTTGGCATCGTCATTCTTGGCGATGCGCTGTCATTGCACATCGGTATCGCTATTTTCGTGAGCCTTATTGGTGTTGTGTTGATGTCACTCCCAAAGGACAGGCTCAAAGGTGGCGGCTGGTTTGACAAAACCGCGCTGATTGGAATTGCGTCAGGGGCATTTTTTGGATTGTCTGCCGTCGCCTATCGCGGGGCTTCACTCTCGCTCGAGCAAGGCAACGTCCTTTTGCGCGCAAGTTTTACGTTAGCCTTCGTGACAGTGTTTCAATCGCTCGTCATTTTGGCCTTGCTGACGCTGAAAGAGCGAGGCCAGACAACATTGCTGTTTAAACATTGGCGCGCTGGCGCACTTGTCGGGGCCGCAGGCATGATTGGTTCGCTTGCTTGGTTTGCAGCGTTTACCCTTGAAAACGCAGCCCATGTGCGCGCCGTGGGCCAGGTAGAGATACTTTTCATGCTCGGCGCCTCTGTGTTCTTCTTCAAAGAGCGCATTACTTTAAGAGACCTGCTTGGCGTATGCCTCGTCACTGCGGGGATTGTAGGATTGGTTTTGGCGACCGGGAAGCGCTAGCTGTCAGCAGCTTACCGAACAAAAGCGCCCTAAAAGTGGTCAGCAATCTTGATGTCATGGTTGCCATCTGAGAGTGCCAACGGCGCTGCAATTGCACTTGCAGCGCCAAACAGTGCCCCTACCAAAAACGCTTTTATGAACAGGCGCATGCCATCCCTCCGAAACGCTCTACACATCTACATAATGAGGCAAACAGGCGAGAATTATTGTAAAAACCCGACATTCGGGCCAAAGGACACCAGTTACTGGGCCGTCCAGCCGCCGTCGACCAGTAGGGAATGTCCGGTGATCATGCCTGCTCCTGGCGAACACAAATACACGGCCGCGCTGGCGACGTGGCTGGGTTGGCCGACCTTCCCCATCGGGATCATCTGTTTCACAAACGCCATAAAGCCGGGATCAGCCAGCATCGGCCGCGTCATGGGTGTTTCAATGAATGTCGGCGCAATAGCGTTCACTCTAATGCCTTGCGGCGCCAGCTCCACTGCCATCGCTTTGGTGAGCCCCTCAATGGCATGCTTGGTCATGCAGTAAACAGTGCGCCGCGGAGAGCCGACATGGCCCATTTGCGACGACATATGGATGATAACACTGCCGGCAGACATTTTGCGCACGCATTCGCGCGAAATGCGAAACGCGGAGCGTATGTTGAGATCCAGCATCCGATCTAGGACGCTATCGTCTACCTCAACGAACGGCTGGGGCGTGTTTGTGCCCGCATTATTGATAAGAATATCCAACCGCGGCATTGCTTGAATATGCGCTAAAATCTCGTCTCCCGTTGCATCGCAGGGCCAAATTGTGCCGCGAGCGCCAAGCTCACTTGCGAGAGATGACAAGTCATCTGATGGGCGCGCGGCAGCGATCACATGCGCGCCAACGCTATGAAGCCCAAGGGCTATGGCGCGGCCAAGCCCCCGGCTGGCGCCTGTCACCAGGGCCGTTTTGCCCTCTAAATTCATGTCTAATCCTGCCATGATTGAAATACGCTCCCCGTGTAGGCTGCTCAGCAGCGCTGACCTGACATTGTCTATAGGCGATGAAGAGAAGCTTTGACAGCGCCTGAACAGCGTTTAGAATGATGGTCCCCTCAGCGCTAAAGGAGAGAGGCCCCATGGCCCGCCGCAGCGACCATAGCCGTGAAGAGATTGGCGTTCTCGCCATCGCATCCGCCAGCGCGATGATTGCTGAAAATGGCATTGAAGAAGCGTCTATCCGCAAGGTCGCAAGCGACATCGGATATTCGCCTGGCACACTCTATAATGTGTTTGATGACTTTTATGAGATCATCATCGCCGTAGCCGAAGGCATGATTGATGAAATGATTGTTGCCGCTAACACCGAATTAAAGGGCCTGAAGGGACGCGAAGGCCTTTATGAGCTGGCTGATTTTTATGTCCGCTTCACGCAAAAACACTATCATCGATGGCGCTTGGTAACAGAATACAAGCTGCCCAAAGGCAAATCTCTGCCCGAGCCCTATGTGAAAAAGATGAACACGGTGCTCGCTTATATCGAACAAGCAATTTCCATTTATTTTGATGCGAAGGGCGCCTTAGAGCAGCGCAAAACGGCTGTGACTCTCTGGGCCTCGCTGCATGGTGTATGTTCCGTATCTTCTAATTCCTTAGCCCGCATCCCGCCCCGCGCTCGGCGCGAGCTCGCACGGATTTTGGTAGACCGTTTTGTGGTCGGCCTGGAACAGGGCCAGCCTGGCGCAGTTGCTGCTGAATGAGCAAGTCACCGTTGACCATTATTACCGCCATTGCTGGGCTGGTTTGGCTTGGCGTACTCATAAACATTGCTCTGCCATTCCCCGCACCATGGGATAAGGTGCTGCGCTGGTTTGGACTTGGTTTACTCATCATTCACAGCTTGGAATTGCTCATGTTCCGCAGCCTTCTGGGCGCCAGCGGCAATCCCAAATGGCTTGACAGTCTCCTCATTATTGTCAGCGGCGCCTTTCACGCCAGCTACCTTGCGCGCCAGCGGGCGCAGCGCTCAAAAGCGGGCCTATAGCGCGCCCCGCCGCCCAATCAGCGCCGCGCCGATTAATCCCATTGCAGCAAACAACGCTAAAGACGGTGCTTCGTTAATCTGGGCCGCTGGAATACGGCAGTTGGCGCTTTGATCAAAAGTGCTATCGGCCCGGGTGAAACTGCCATCTAAGTTGCCCGCAACGCTGCAGGTAAAGCGCGCATCATTGCCGCCAGCTTGATCCAGCGTGAGTTCATATTCAAAGCTCAGCGGAACGGTCGAATCGCTCTGGAATGGACTGCCCACTTCTGCAGGTAACAGGTCAAATGCGCTCAGCGCGACCACATAGTCGCCTGCTGTGAGCGCGAGTTCAACGCGCGCATTGCCAGGCAGCGGCGCTGGCGCCCCTGCTTGGGCCAGCAAGCTGCCAAGCCCGCCTACGCCATCGTTTTCGTAGAGCAACACAGAGACATTTTCAGTGGTCAGCGGGTCAACCCCGGCGCGCGGATCAACTTGAACTCCAGTGATCAAATCAAAATCAAGCGTGAAGTACCACAAATCAATCGTTGAATTGACGCCGCTGGTTTCCACAAAACCAGACGTTTGCGTGATCGCGTGCGCTGGCGCCGCTAGGAAAGCCGCGCCGCAAGCGCAGGCAAAAAAATACTGTTTCATGGCAATGCCCCTGTCTCATTGCCCAAGCCGTCACGACAGTATCAGATTTTTTATCTGTTTTCGAGGGGGACGTGCCGTATCTCAGCGGCATATAAGACTGCGGTTAAATTCTTGCTCAGGGGCGTATGCCGAGACTATCGGATCAGGCTGGAGGCACCGGGACGCTATTGGCTCTAAACCAATCCGCCAGCGCCGCTTCACTAAGCTCGCCCGCAGCCAGAGCCAAGATGGTGAGGACCGCGTCAGCTTCTTTTGCATCAAGCATAGTCTGGTTTTTCTCTAAGAAAACTGCAGCCACAACAAGACCAATTCGTTTGTTCCCATCAACGAAGGGGTGGTTGCGAACCAGGCCGTAAGCATAGGCAGCAGCAAGCGCAAATACATCAGGCTCTCTATACGCCGCCTGGTTTTCAGGCCGTGCAAGGGCGGAGCCTAACAGGCCCTCATCACGGATGCCATATGGACCGCCAAACTGACTGATTTGCATATCTTGGAGGGCAATGACTGTATCGCGAGATACCCAGCGCCATTGAGTCATCTATTTCGCTAGCTCGCTTAGAGCATTACGATATTTCTTCATAATGCGCCGCGCCAGCTCCATTTCCTCTTCAAATTCGGCGTCATAGGGGCGCAGCTCAATGCCGTCTCTGGTTTGGACAAGGCTTAGCTGGTCGCCCTTGGCCACCTTAAGCGCGGCAAGGACTTCTTTAGGCAGTATAACACCCATGGAGTTGCCGATTTGCGTGATTTTTGTTTTGCCTTTAAGGCCCGACGGACCGGTCATGCGCTGCTCCTTTAATGTACGAACAACCGTTATAACATGAGGGCGTGTGGCCTTATAGCCCTATTCCGCCGCTTGCGGGCGCCGCTCTAGGAGGCCAAGGACTTCACCAGCGGCTGTGACGATGTTCGTTCCGGGGCCGAAAACAGCGGCCACGCCTTTTGATTTGAGGAAATCATAATCAGCCGGGGGAATGACGCCGCCGCAAATGACCTTCACATCGCCCGCACCTTCCGCTTTGAGCGCATCAATGAGCTGCGGAACGAGCGTTTTATGACCTGCTGCTAGCGAGGAGACGCCAATGATGTGGACGTCTGCTTCAATGGCTTGGCGGGCGGCTTCTTCCGGTGTTTGAAACAGCGGGCCCACGTCAACGTCAAAGCCTAAATCAGCAAAGGCAGTTGCAATGACTTTTGCGCCGCGGTCATGGCCATCTTGGCCCATTTTGACCACCAGCATGCGTGGGCGGCGACCTTCGCTGACTTGGAAGGCGTCAATATCGCGGGTAAGCGCTGCAAAATCCTCATCGCCTTGATACGCGCCGCCATAAACGCCTGAGACGGATTTGATCTCTGCCTTGTGGCGGCCGAACTCTGTTTCCATGGCCATAGAAATCTCCCCTAAGCTGGCACGCGCGCGCGCGGCTTCAACGGAAGCCGCCAAGAGGTTGCCTTCGCCAGATTTGGCGATAGCGGTGAGCGCTTCAAGCGCTGCATGGCAGGCGGCTTCATCGCGCGAGGCGCGGACTTCGTTCAGCCGCTTAATCTGGCTCGCGCGGACTTTTTCATTATCCACTTCCAGCAGCTCTATGTCTGCTTCATTGGGGTTGGGGTATTTATTCACGCCCACCACCACTTCTTCGCCGCGGTCAACCCGGGCTTGTTTCGCTGCAGCTGCTTCTTCAATTTTAAGCTTTGGCAAGCCCGCTTCCACCGCCTTCGTCATGCCCCCCATCTCTTCAACTTCATCAATGAGCTTTTGAGCTTCGGCCATTAAATCGCGGGTTAAGCTTTCTACATAATAAGAGCCGCCCAAAGGATCGACAACGTTGGTGATGCCGGTTTCTTCCTGCAGCACAAGCTGGGTGTTGCGGGCAATGCGCGCGGAGAAATCCGTTGGCAGGGCAATGGCTTCATCCAGCGCATTGGTGTGAAGGGACTGCGTGCCGCCTAGAACAGCCGCCAGCGCTTCTAAAGTGGTACGCATCACGTTGTTATAGGCGTCCTTCTCTGTCAGTGACACGCCAGACGTTTGACAGTGAGTGCGCAACATCATGGATTTTTCGCTCTTGGCGCCAAAATCTTTCATGATTTTGGCCCACATGGTGCGCGCAGCGCGCAACTTGGCCGCTTCCATGAAGAAGTTCATGCCGATGCAGAAGAAGAAGGACAGCCGCGGCGCAAAGGCATCCACGTCGAGCCCTTTTGACATCGCTGCGCGGACATATTCCATACCGTCAGCCAGCGTGAAGGCGAGCTCCTGGGCGAGGGTGCTGCCCGCTTCTTGCATGTGATAGCCAGAAATGGAGATGGAATTGAACTTCGGCATGTTCTGGGCAGTATATTCAATGATGTCGGCAATAATCCGCATCGAGGGCGCAGGCGGGTATATATAAGTGTTGCGCACCATGAACTCCTTTAAGATGTCGTTCTGGATGGTGCCTGCGAGTTTATCAGGGGAGACGCCCTGTTCCTCCGCAGCCACAATATAGAACGCCAGACACGGAATGACTGCGCCATTCATGGTCATGGACACGGACATTTTATCGAGCGGAATGTCGGAGAATAAGATTTTCATATCTTCGACACTGTCGATCGCGACGCCCGCTTTGCCCACATCGCCCGTCACGCGTTCATGGTCACTATCATAGCCGCGGTGGGTGGCCAGATCGAAGGCGACCGATAAGCCTTTTTGGCCGGCGGCAAGATTGCGCTTATAGAACGCGTTAGATTCTTCTGCCGTTGAGAACCCTGCATATTGCCGGATGGTCCAAGGTCGGCCAGCGTACATCGTCGCCTTAACGCCGCGCGTAAACGGGAAAAAGCCAGGCAGCGATGGCTCTACATCTGCCACGTCTTCGGCTGTATACAGCGGCTTAACGGCAATGCCCTCCGGCGTGTCCCAAGTGAGCTTTTCTAAGGGTTTACCCCGCAGCTCCTTGGTCGCAAGGTCCATCCAATCGCTTACTGTTTTGCCAGTCATTTGCATCTCGCTGCCATGTCTTTTTGAGTTGGGGCGGACTATTACGGCCAACCTCTAAAGAGTCAATTTATGACGATTGCCAGCGCTGCAAAGGCAAAAGGGCGAAAACCTCAGCCTTGTTTATCCCGCAAAGCTCTGAGTTTCTTGAGGTCCTTCTTGGCTTGCTTGAGCTTTGGATTATAGCGCAGCGCTGCCTTAAAAGCCTGATTGGCGAGCCCATATCGTTCCTTGTGAACGAAGATTTGGCCAAGGCGCCAGTGGGCTGGGCCGCGAAAATCAACCCCGAGATGGCGTGTTTGACTGGTTAAAAAGGTGAGCAGGGCTTGTTCCCCCTCGCTGAGCTTTTCCCCATGCTCAGCGGCCAATTTTCCCATTTGATAGTGCCGCATCCCAGACAGCTCAGAGCCTTCTGGGATACGCGCTAAGACGGCTTGGGCCTCATCCCAATCTTTGAAATAGCCATAGACCATCGCTGCTTGCAGGAGACCAGGATCATAGACATCACCAAACCCCATAGCGTCATCCACCAAAGCGCGCGCTGCGTCGGGGTCTTCGCGAAAAACGAGCTCAGCAGCAACCAGCTTCGCCCTAGGAGCGTTCAGTCTCTCCAGCGCCGCAAGCGAGGTTTGAGAAACGGCCTTGTCGCCGCCAGCGATAGACGGCGCGCGGGCATGGAATTTGGCCAAGCACTCCAGCGCGTCTTCATCGTCTGGCACATTCGATACCTGATTGGCACAATGAGACCTGAGCCGCTTGGCCCATTTCAGCTTTCCCAGTGAGCCAGAGATAGCAAGATTTGCGTTAATCGCTTCAAGTTTGGCTTTAAAGAAGGCGTGCGTCGTGCTTGGCGCGGGGTGATCTTCCACCAAGTCCCAAGCGTCATCCATCTCTCCTGTATTGAGCAAGGCCCGCACGGCAAGTAGCAATCCCTCATCTTTGCGCGGCGCGCGGCGATACTGCGCCAACGCATCTTCGCCATTCGCGCGGCTCGTGTCTGCAGGTTCAGATAAGGTTTCATAGCGCAGTGGCTCACGCGCTGCTTCAACAATAGAGGCGCCGGAGACATCGGCAGCAAGCAACACAGAAAAAAGCCAGGTCATGATACCAAACTATAAGGCTCGCTCTTGGCGGTGGTTTGCCCAAACATGGACCTTTTTATGGCATGCGAAAGCATAACAATCCAACTCAGCCCAACGGAGAGGACAAGATAGACAGCGCTAGTGCCTGGGCTTTTATAGGCAGGCAACACCAGCAGCAATGGCGGCAAACACAGCAGGCCCAGCACAAGGGAGCGCCGCGCGAAAAAGGCCATGGCTGCCACACCAGAAACCACCGCGAGCGTACTCCATTTGCCCCAGGTATAGAGCTGCAGCGCCCCGATGGAGCGCTGCAAGCTCAGACTATCGGGCGCGCGGGTAATAACGCTGAGCACCCGGTTTTCCATAATGTCAAAGGTGAGAACAACCAAAATCATGGGCAAGACGCTCCACCAGGCGCGCAGGCCCGTTTTCAAGCGCTGGCCATGGAAGAAGAACGCTAAAAACAGCGAATAGATGACCATGAAGCCATAGTCCGCTATATTGCCATCATGCATGGATTGGACGGTGCTAAAACGCATCGGCGTCCCCGCCGGGCCAAAAATGGCCGCTATCTGGTCGGGGCTTGTTGCAAATTGGAGCGCCAGCGCTGGGGGCAAAAAGGCTGTTTCAGCCGATGGTAGCCGCATGGGGTAAATCACCAGCAGGGCGGCAACCATGCCAAAGCTCACCAGGCCAGCCAGCGCGCACAAGGTAAAGGCGCGGCGGTCGCTTGTCCCCTTGTTGCGCAAAACTTCCCCATCGCCTCACTACCTTAAGTCGATCACAATAGCGGTTTTAGGGCCGCAGCGAAAGAGAGTAACCAGCCCGCGCCCATGCAGTTGTCACAGCAGCAGGTGCCGCCCCGCGCGCAGAGCATAGCGGTTTTTATTCCATCACCGCCCCCGATTGGCCGCATTTGCCTTGCAACCAGCGCTGTGCCAGGTTCCGCTTGGGGCTGGTTGTCCGCGGAGAGGTTTATGCGCGCTTTTGTCTTTATCATTTTCCTGTTTGCAGCTGGCAGCGCGCATGCCAATGAAAAGGCCCTAAAAAAGGTCATCGATCGCCATTGGGCATTTGTTCTGGAACAAAACCCCGTGCTGGCGACCAGCTTGGGTGCCCGCGCGTATGACGAAAAGCTGAAGAGCCTCTCCTTGAAATCCATGGACAAACGCAAAGCGCGTTTTGAGGGCTTTTTGGAAGACTTGGTCGATATAGACGATGAAGACCTGAGCGCTGCGAGCCAGCTGAATAAAAGCCTTCTGGAAACGGACTTGCAGACCCAAATCGCCGCCCTCTCCTACCCCCAGCGGGCGATGTTGTTTACGCGGTTTTCAGGCTGGCATTTCGATATTGCGAATTTGCCCGATCAGCTGCCGTTTTTCACCATGGCAGACTATGAGAGCTATATTGCCCGGCTGAATGATATCTCGCGCCTGAATGGCGAAGGCATGGCAACAACGCGCTGGGCCATACAAAACGGCATGACCCAGCCTTGCGATGCGATCAGCGGATTGGATGCGAGCATCACAAACCAAATAACAGCGCTCGCTGAAGACAGCAGCTTTTGGGCGCCTTTCAAAGCGCGCCCAGCAACCATTGACCGGCAAAGTTGGAAACGGCTGAAAGCCATGGCCCGCACGGCCATCAATGACCGGGTGATGCCCGCCCTGCGCACATGGGCGGATGTATTTCAAAGAGAATACATGCCCAGCTGCCAGCAAAACGTCGGCGCATCAAATCTGGATCGCGGCGAAGATTATTACCGGCACCGCATAAAGCGCTATACGACATTGACCCTATCAGCGCGGCAAATTCACCAGATTGGCCTTTCAGAAGTCAGCCGCATCCGCCGGGAAATGCAGGCGGTCATGGATGAAGTTCAGTTCACTGGCACGATCGATGATTTTCTCACCTTCCTGCGGACCGATCCCCAATTCTACGCCAAAACGGGCAAAGAATTACTGCAAAAGACAGCCTTGATCGCGAAACAGGCCGATGGGGCCTTGCCGACGCTTTTCGCTGTGTTGCCGCGCATGTCCTACACCGTCAAACCAATCCCCATCGCACTGGCAGATGGCAGCCCGGCAGCCTATTATGAGCGGCCCGCCGGGGATGGCACGCGGGCAGGCGTATTTCGCATCAATCTATCGTCTCTGAGCCAACGGCCGCTATTTGAACTCGAAGCGCTCACCTTGCATGAGGCTGTGCCCGGCCATCATCTCCAAATCGCCCTGCAACAAGAGCTTACGGACATTCCAAATTTCCGCCGCTATGGCGGCTATACAGCCTTTAGCGAGGGTTGGGGTCTTTATGCTGAACGCTTGGGGCTTGAAATGGGTTTTTATAAGGACCCCTATGCGAACTTTGGCCGCCTTAGCTATGAAATGTGGCGCGCCTGCCGCTTGGTTGTAGACACCGGTATTCACGCCCTAGGCTGGAGCCGGGACCAAGCCATTGACTATATGGCCTACAACACGGCGCTGAGCGACGCGAATATCGCCTCTGAAGTGGACCGGTATATCACCTGGCCCGGCCAGGCGCTGGCCTACAAGCTTGGTGAAATGAAAATCAGCCGACTGCGGGAAATGGCGCAAAAAGCACTTGGCCAAAGCTTCGACCTGCGCCAGTTCCACAGCGCGGTCCTAGAGCAAGGCGCGCTGCCGCTAAATGTACTTGAAGAACAAATCCGCAGCTGGGTCATAGCCAATGGCGGCAAATTGCCTGAACGCAGAAAAGCGCCGCAAGAGGAGCGCCAAAAACGCAAGCCCGCCCGGCGTTAATTACCATATAAATTTTCGCTGAACGACTTGCTCATTATGTGCTAACGAAACACTCTATAAAGACCAATCCTGCCGGTTGGCATACATGATTTGCAGGGGACATTTTAATGCTTCGTTTTTCACTTTTGACTGCCACATTCATCGCCGCAACGCTGCCAGCGGGGCAAAGCCTTGCCCAGGCCATTGATAAACGCGTGACCGACCAAGAGCTGCGCGACAATGATTCAACGCGCCGCCTTGGCAATATTCGCCAAGACCTGCAGAACATGCAAAAGCGCAGCATTGACAATAGCTTTGATTCGATTGGAGCCGTCGTTCGAAACAAAGGCGAATGGAATGGGACGTATAACTCCACCATTCGCCAAACACCGCTTTTGAATTTCTTTGCAGGCAAGCCTTATGAAAAGGCCAATACCTTCCCGCGCGTGGCCATCACTGTTTTGGAATGGGAGACAGGCAACACGTACTCCCGCGCCACAGAAGACAGCTTTAAAAGCTATTATTCAAACGACAAAGCAACGCGCATGCGCTCTTATGATGTGAGCCAGCAATTTGCGACCGATGGCTGCTGGATGTATTCCGCCGTTATCTGGACAGACGCAAATAGCCGCCAAGACATAGAGCCCTTCAGCGTCTGCAATGCGGAAATTTATCAGTTTGAAGGCGCGTCTCTGGTGGACATCAATCTATGGGGCAACTTCCCCCATTCGACCTGGGACAATAGCGGCGCTAAGCGCACCGTTGGCCCCTTGCCGCCCAAGCGCGCCATTGAAGATAGCCCAACAGCGCCCAAAATCGGCGGCGCCTTTGGCGGCGGTATGAACCGCGAAACCGTCGGCATTGCCAACCTGCTGTTACACTTAGGCTTTAACTGGAAGGAAGCTGTGGACGGGCGCCTGTGGTTGGTCGGCTGGGGCCCCGATAGCCCCAAAGCAGAATCAGCCAAGCCAAAGCCTGACCCCTTTGCTATGCTGCCCAATGGCATGCCCGCCAATATGCCAGCCCCGCCCAATGCCGCCTTCGCGCTTGGCAATGCGACCGGGCAGATGCCTGGGGCCATGGACATGGCCGCTTTGCAAAAACAGGCAGAACAAATGGGCCTTGGCCAAGCCATCACCGGCGGCACCATGGCCGCGCTCGGCATGGCGCCGAGTGACGCCTCAGACAGCTTTATGGACTTAATCCTCGATGGTCCATCGATGATCGGTAAGACCGTCACCGTTCAGGCTGATGCTTACTGCGTCCAAAATTATTGCACCATGGAAGGCGGCGGTCAGTTCATGTCTTTTGATGCATCGAAACTGCCAAAAGCAGAGCGCAAAGTCGCCATGTTCAAATGCACCATCGCCAGCAAATGCAAAGGCGCAACCATCACCGGCGTCGTCAAAGCAGATGACCATGATGGTGGGACGACTCTGCAAGCAACGAAATTCGCAGTGAATTAGAAAAGAGCAAGGATACACCCCGTAGCCCGGCGATGAGACAATCTTGGTCCATAAATATCGTTCATTGTTAACGAACATCCATCACAGTAAGTCTGTAATACAGAGAGGCGATGGCAAAGGGCTATTGCACGCTACGATCTGCCAGGCCGGAGTGACACTTGCAAAACCGCGAAACAAGGGCCGGCCCTTCCGAGCGACAGATCTCAAATATCTTGTTCGTCGATTTCCCGAGCCGCGGCCCCATGCACGCTGCCTTTAATGCAAGTTATCTAGAGGCATTGCATGGCGCGTTTCCGGGCGCGCAAATTACCGTGTGCGCGCATCCACCTCATAATGACGCTCTCAGATCGGAAGCAAGCGACATACCGGACCTGCGGTTTCTGGAAAGGCCTGCCCTATATGAAGGAGAGCGCACACGGCCACTTTATAACAGCAACCTGCAGCACTTTTTTGGCCTCCTTAAAGGGGCTTGGACCGCACGGAACTTTATCTCGCGCGCAGCCAAGAAGACCCGCGCAGACCTAATTGTCATGATCGCGCCCCCGCCCTTGATCGTCGGAGCGACGCGGCTGGCCGCAATACCGCGCGAGACGCTCGTTCACCATGTTGTGTTTCATCAACTGAAAACAGCCAAACAAGATACCCGCCGGAACCCCCTTTGGAAGGCTTTTTCGTTCAGGAATGAAGTCCGGTTTAGCAAACGCGATACGGTTTCCTTCGTTCTCCTAGAAGAGTACATCAAATCTTCCTTCGATGCCTATTTCTCAGACCTAAAACCCAACAGCTTTTTCCTTCCGCACCCGATTGCCAAAGCCAGTGAAGACATCGTATTGGCGCCGAAAAGCAAACCCGTAAAAGTCGGTTTTGTCGGCCAGGCGCGACCGGAAAAAGGGTTTTTGGAATTCCTCGCTATGGCCGAAGCTTTGTCATCGCCTGACATAGAATTCCACGTCATTGGACATCTGCTAGACGCTGTCCATGATTTTGACCTTTCATCCTTAGCGACCAAACCCACTGCGGCAAAAATTCCGCAAGCACAATTCGCTGCAGCTCTGGCAAGCGTCGACTGTATCGTCCAGCCCCTGAGCGCGGCATATGGTGAGTATTCCAGCGGCACGATCCTTGACGCCGTTGCCTATGAAAAGCCCCTCTTCTGCTTTGAAAACAGGATCATGCAGTCGCAGGCTGAGCGCGGTCAGCCAATCGGCTTCATGGCAAACACTCTTGATGCGCTGATAGACGCTGTTCGCGACTTCGCGTTGCGGCAAGACGAAGACCAAGTCAACGCATGGCGCAGAAATATGCAGCTGATGAAAGAAGAGCGCTCAACCCAGTCCCTCGCCGCCCTTTACCGCCGCTATGTCACCGGCATGAAAGCGTAAAGTTTGAACTGAACATGAGAGCATTTCCTCTCGGCGCAAATACTGATAGCAGTCGTAGTTCCTGATTCAGGTATATGAACGCGCAACCATGCAGATATCCACGCAGGCCCGCCGCGGCCAGGTTACGGCTGTGCTTGGGCCCACCAACACCGGCAAAACGCATTTAGCGGTTGAGCGCATGCTGGGCCATGCGTCTGGCGTGATGGGCTTTCCGCTGAGATTGCTGGCGCGGGAGGTGTATGACCGGGTTGTGGCCATGAAAGGGCCTGAGCGCGTGGCGCTGATGACGGGGGAGGAGAAGATTATTCCCCCCTTTGCCGATTATTTTCTTTGCACAGCGGAATCCATGCCGCGCAGCGCGGGGCTTGGCAAAAATCTAGGCGGGCGCGACTTTGCCTTTGTCGGGATTGATGAAATTCAGATGGCCGCTGACCCCGAGCGCGGCCATGTGTTTACCGACCGGATGCTGCATATGCGCGGCACGGAAGAGACGATGCTCATGGGCGCGGGGACCATGAAGCCGCTGGTCTCTGCGCTCATCCCAAAGGCGGAGATTGTCAGCCGAGAACGCTTTTCCCAACTGCGCTATGTCTCGCCGAAGAAGCTGAGCCGCATGCCCCGGCGAACGGCTTTGGTCGCGTTTTCGATAGAAGATGTCTATGCTCATGCCGAATTGCTGCGACGCCAGCGCGGTGGCTGCGCGATTGTTATGGGGGCGCTTTCACCAAGGACGCGCAACGCGCAAGTCGAGCTATACCAAAATGGCGATGTGGATTTTCTGGTCGCAACAGATGCCATTGGCATGGGCCTGAACATGGATATTGATACCGTGGTGTTCGCCAGCCGCCGCAAGTTCGATGGCCGCAAAATGCGGGATTTAACGAACGCTGAAATCGCCCAAATTGCTGGGCGCGCAGGTAGGCATATGTCTGACGGGGCCTTTACCTCGCTGCTGCGCATGGAAGAGCGCAGCGCGCGGTTTTCTGAAGGCGAGATTGAAGCGGTCGAGGGCCACCAATTCCCGGCCATCAAAAAGATATTTTGGCGGGCGCCAAACCCAGACTTTCGCTCGCTTGAAGCGCTGATCGGCAGCCTGGAAATGCCGCCGGAAAAAGAGGTGTTTTTGCGCGCCCGCTTCGCCAGCGATGTCGCGATGCTCAAAGCCCTCTCATCAGACACCGCCATTGCCGCCTTGGCCGACAGTCCAGAGCGCGTGAAGCTGTTATGGGATGTCTGCCAAGTGCCGGACTTTCGCAAACTGGCAGGCAATGTCCATGCGCGGCTTTTGGGGCAGATTTTCACCCACCTTCTCAAGAATGATATGCGCCTGCCGGACCGCTGGCTACATGCCCAGATTGACCGCTTGGACAATATCCAAGGCGACATTGATACCTTGGCCCAGCGCATCTCTGCCATCCGCATTTGGACCTTCATCGCCAACCGTCCAAACTGGTTGGAAAATGCTCTGTTCTGGTCAGAAATGACACGCGCCATTGAAGATAGGCTATCGGATCAGCTACATGAGCGGTTAACGCAACGCTTTGTTGACAAGCGCACGAGTATTTTGCTGCGGCAATTGAAGGAAAAAGGTGACCTGATGGTCGATATTGAAAACGCTGCGCCAGGCCAGGACGAGATCGTCGTGGAAGGCCATCAGATTGGGACCTTAAAGGGCTTCAACTTCTCTGTGGATGCCGCCGCGCCGCGCGATGAACAAAAAATGCTGCGCGCTGCTGCTGATAAAGCGCTGCGCCAGGAGTTAGACCGCCGCGCCCTAGAACTCAAAGCGGCAAAGGATGGAGAGTTCTCGCTGGATTTCTCCCGCGGTTTCTCAAGCCCGCAAATCAAATGGCGCGGCGCCAGCGTTGCCAGTGTTCAAGGCTCTGACGAAGCGCTGAGCGCGCATGCGAAGCTGCTCAATGGTGCGATGCTTGATGGGCAAGCAGCCGATATCGTTTTAGAGCGGCTGAACACATATCTCACGGCGCAAATCGAGGAGCTTCTGCAGCCACTCGTACAGCTGCGAGACGTGCTGAAGGCGGCCTCCAAGAACAGTGCGGACGTTGCCATGGGCGGGCAAGCCCGGGCAGTGGCCTATCAGCTCGTTGAAAATCTGGGCGTAATGCCGCGCAGCGCAGTCGATAAGGAAGTGCGCGCGCTAGACCAAGTGGCCCGCCGGGGGCTGCGCCAATTTAAAATCCGTTTCGGGTCAACACATGTCTTCATCCCGCTGCTGCTTAAGCCGGCCGCAACAGACCTGCGCCTCATGCTGTGGGCGCTCGGCCAAGATAAGACCGTCCCCGTGGTCGCACGGCCAACGCCTGGCTTGGTCTGGATCACCATGGAGCGCGATATTGATACCGCGTTTTACCGCGTCGCTGGCTTTCGCCCCATCGGCGCCCACGCCGTGCGCATTGATATGTTTGAGCGCTTAGCAGATGCAGTGCGCCCCTTAGGCTTGAACAGCGCGCGCTTTACCGTATCGCCGGATTTGATGGGCTATGTTGGGGCTTCCGGTACAGACTTTGAAGGCGTTATGCGCGCACTGGGCTATCGCAGCGAGGCCATGGAAAAGACTGCCTGGGACGCACACGTTGCTGAAAAAGCAGCGGCAGAAGCGGCCAAGGCAGCGCCGCAGACCGAGACGCAGCCAGTGCAAGCGCCCAGCGATGAGGCACCAGCAGCACAAAGCGTCGCTGCTGACACACTGGCAAACGAGCCTGACCAAAAACCAGAAAGCGCGCCTGCGCCTAGCACTGAACCGGCACCTTTAGAGGCCGTTGCCGACGCACAAGAGCACCCGCCAGAAGCAACCGCAGAAACGCCTCAAGAAATCCCAGACAAAGCTGAGGATGCTGAGCCCACGATGATTGCCGTCTACCAGTGGGATATGCGCGCCAAAAAGCGGCCACAACACCACAAGAACCGGCGTCAGCAGTCTGGCGACGATGTGAAACAAGGCAGCCATAAAGGCAAAGGGCCGCGCAACAAAGGGGGCCAAGGCCCAAAATCGTTCTCCAGGCAACCTAAAGGTGGGCGCGGCAAAGAGATTAATCCAGACAGCCCCTTTGCGGCGCTTGCCGGGCTTAAGGAAAAACTCAAGCAGAAATGACCCCCGGCCAAGAGCCATATCTGCGGGCCGATAAATGGTTATGGTATGCGCGCTTTTTTAAGAGCCGGAGTATCGCCGCCCAAGCGGTGAGCGCTGGGCGCGTTCGCGTGAATGGGCGGAAATTAAGCCGCGCGAGCGCCAGCGTCCGCGTGGGGGACGTCTTAACGGTGACCATTGGCCGCCATGTGAAAGTCGCACAACTATTGGCCTTAGGCGCGCGCCGCGGGCCAGCGGCAGAAGCGCAGACTTTGTATTTGATTCTCGATGAAAGCTGAAAAAAAGATGACGATGCAATTGACGTTCGCCAGCCACGCCCCACATCAGCGCCATGCTTAAGTTCTTAAAATCTGTGTTTGACGATACCGCGCAAGATGTCCCTGCTGATGAAGCCCATGCTAAAGCGCTGGCAGCAGCGACCTTGTTTTTTGAAGCCGCGGCCAGCGACGGTACACTAGCCCCCAGTGAGCTGGAGCGAATCTCCCATTTGCTCATCACGCGCTTTGACCTAAACGAAGGCGATGTGACAGCGATTTGCAGCCAAGCGCAGCGCCGCCAAAGCGAAGCAATCGAAATGAGTAATTTCACCCGCGACGCTAAAAACCGCTTCGAGCCAGCAGAGCGCATTGAGCTGATGGAGATGCTGTGGGAAGTGGCGTACGCGGACGGCGTGCTAGAAGATTTTGAAGCTAACCTGATGCGCCGTCTCAGCGGCCTCCTCTATGTGGACGACCGCGACAGCGGCAAAGCGCGCAAGCGCGCCATGGCCACACTTGGGCTGAACGACACATAAGAGAAAACCGCTTGAGCCTTTTGAAGTCACGCGGCATAAGACCGCTGAACTTCCGCGCAGAGATGAAACTGCAGCGGCGGAGGCCAGAAAGAAAGGACAGCCCCCGTGACCTATGTGGTGACCGAAGCCTGCATCAAATGCAAATATATGGACTGCGTAGAAGTCTGCCCGGTTGATTGCTTTTATGAAGGCGACAATATGCTGGTGATTAGCCCCAGCGAGTGCATTGACTGCGGTGTCTGCGAACCGGAATGCCCTGCCGAAGCGATCTTGCCTGACACGGAAGAAACCGCTGGCCAATGGCTTGAGATGAACACCAAATATTCTGAGGTTTGGCCCAACATCACGCTCAAAGGGACGCCGCCAAAGGATGCGGAAGAATTTGATGGCGTTGCCGATAAGTTCAAAAAATTCTTCTCAGAAGCACCTGGCAAAGGCGATTAACATATCAGGTGATTCGCCTGAATTGGTGATGCGGCTGGTATAAATCGTGTCAAACACTGTTCAATGAGCACACCGCTCTGCTGCAGTGCGCAAAACCTGAATTTTCTAGGCAATAGAGCGGCTTGCGGCAAACAAGCTGGCTTTTTTCGCAAATTCTGTTATGTATATGACACAACGGTGAAACACATATAACTGAACTGCGTGCGCATTTGGGCTCAGCCGCTCTTGTCAGGAGCGGGCATTTTGGCAGACATTTATGTATGGCTATCGTAGGAGCGAGCGAGCTCCCGCGCTGTCTTTTTCACCGTCTGAACGATAACAATGTGAGAGATAAGCACATGGCGAAAAAGGCGGAATTAGACTTTAGCGTAAACGATTATGTCGTCTACCCAAAGCATGGGGTCGGCCAAATTACCGAAATCGAACGCCAAGATATTTCAGGCTTTGACCTAGAACTCTATGTCATCCGCTTTGAAAAAGAGCGTATGACGCTGCGGGTCCCCGTCAATAAGGCGCAAAGCTCCGGCATGCGCAAACTGTCGAGCGCAACGCGCGTGGAAAAAGCCTTCACAACGCTTAAAGGTCGTGCCCGCGTGAAACGCACAATGTGGAGCCGGCGCGCGCAAGAATATGAAGCGAAGATCAACTCTGGTGATATCGTTTCCATCGCTGAAGTGGTGCGCGATCTTCACCGCAAAGAAGATCAACCTGAGCAAAGCTACTCAGAACGCCAGATTTACGAAGCTGCTTTAGACCGCCTTGCGCGCGAGCTTGCAGCGGTTGAAGAGATTGATGAACAATCCGCGATGGACCGACTCACAGAGGTCCTCGCCGCTTAACTTTGAGTTAAGATAATTCTAAATAACCCACTAGGCTCTTTGTGCTAGTGGGTTATTTTTTTGTCCTTTCAGTGGACTAGTCTTTATGTGCTAAACTGCTCACAATGAAATCCTGCAAGGCTCTGCTTTTATTGCTTTTTTTATGATCCGTCCTAGGCCGTAAGGCGTAAGAAGATCGTTAGCTGAGGGTCTCAGCTTCCGGGATTTGAGTGTGACAGAACAGTGTTGAGCGCTTTGGCGCCGCCGCCTTTTTGGTTCGCTCCGAATACCTAGCTTGAACGCATTTTAACGGTTGAGGGGATTTCTATGGCACAGGTCAAAACACTGTCGGGACAAGATTCCAGCCGTTCGTTGATGCGCTTTGCCATGAAAGCGCCCATGCTAGAGAAAGAGCATGAGCTATCCCTAGCCCGCCGCTGGCGCGATGACCAAGATGCGGACGCCCTTGCAGAGCTGACCCACTCCTATCTGCGCCTCGTGATTTCCGTAGCAGGCCGGTTTCGCAATTACGGCCTCCCGATGTCAGACCTCATTCAAGAAGGTACGGTTGGGTTAATGGAAGCCGCTGCCCGCTTTGAGCCCGAACGCGAAATTCGTTTTTCGACTTATGCGACTTGGTGGATCCGCTCGGCCATGCAGGACTATATTTTGCGCAATTGGTCCATCGTCCGCACCGGCACCACAGCTGCTCATAAGACCCTGTTTTTTAATCTGCGCCGCGTGCGCGCTAAAATCGCTGGCGAATACGACAAGCCCATGAGCTTAGGCTCACGCCAGGATGTCGCCGACCATCTCGGTGTTCGCTTGCGCGATGTGGAAGTAATGGAAGCGCGCCTGTCCTCATCAGATCGCTCGCTTAACATGATGGTCGGCGAAGAAGGCGACACCCAGTGGCAAGATTTTCTGCCATGCGAAGCGCCCTTGCCAGAAGAAGTTGTTAGCTACCAGCGCGATTCAGAAGTGCGTTCCAGTCTTATCAAAGAAGCGATGGGCGCTTTGACTGAGCGCGAGGTCATCATCATTTCCGAACGCCAGCTCACGGACGAAAGCGTGACGCTATCTGCGCTTGGCGAACGACTTGGTATTTCCAAGGAACGTGTGCGCCAGATTGAAGCGCAGGCCCTCACGAAGCTAAAGAATGCCCTAACGCGCCGCGTTGGAGACCCCGTTGCTGCAGGGTTGACAGAAGCCGGCGGCGCGCTTTGAAGCATAGCCCCGTATAAAGGGGTGACAAACGCCTCTTAAGTCCCCATTTGACCGGTATGACTGACGCCTTATACACGACTGACATTCTGCGCCTAGCAGCGGACGTGCCGCGCCTGGACCGGCTTGATGCGCCGGACTATCACGCGCGTAAAGTCAGCCCCATCTGCGGCAGCCGCGTGGATGTGGATATCAAGATCACAGACGGGATCGTCAGCGACTACGGCCAAGCCGTCAGGGCATGCGCGCTGGGCCAAGCAGCAGCCTCGATTATGGGCGCGCAAGCGATCGGCCTGCCGCTCGAGGATTTTCCAAGCATAGCAGAGCATATGGCCGCTTTTTTAAAAGGCGACGTTCAAGACCCGCCGCGCGCCTTCCGCGCCGCACATGTGTTTGCGCCAGCCAAAACGTATAAGAGCCGGCATGCATCCATTCTCCTGCCCTTCCAGGCGATGACAGACATAGCGCAAAAGGCTGCAGCCGCAGCGCCTGCAGCATAAAGGACTTGAAATACCCGACTTAGAAAGGCATGTCCGCGCGGCACGCCACGTTGGCCCGCATCTGGTAAAAACATCATGCTTCTGATAAAACAGTTTCAGTTTGACGCTGCGCACCAACTGGCCGCTAATGTGCCCGATAGCCACAAGTACAGCCGCCTGCACGGGCACAGCTTTGATGTGGAACTGCAGTTTTCTGGCGAACCAGACGCGCAAACTGGCTGGGTGTGCGATTTTGCAGAAATAGATGTGGTCATCGCCGACATTCGCGGCGCCCTCGATCATCAGTACCTAAACGAAATTGACGGCCTAACCGTGCCAACACTTGAACACATTTGTATGTGGATTTGGCAGAAGACTCATCCGCGCTTGCCACTTTTGAGCCAGGTGAAGGTCTTGCGTGGGTCTTGCCAAGAAGGCTGCATTTATACTGGCCCAGTTGCTGGTTAGCCCGCTATAAAAATACCGACATCGGCGCTACGACGCGCCGCACGCGACAGGAGAGGAATTGATGGCAGCCGCTGGTGGAGACCTACTTGCCTCGGCTGGCGTGTTCCTAGCGGCGACGGTTGCCGTTGTGCCTATCTTTAAACGTCTCGGTCTTGGAACAATCTTAGGGTATCTAGCCGCTGGCACATTGATCGGGCCGCATGCGCTCAATCTCATTTCAGATGGCGAGAGTATTCTTGCTGTTGCCGAGTTCGGCGTTGTGTTGCTGCTATTTGTCATTGGCCTGGAGCTTAATCCAGCCCGGTTGTGGCGCATGCGCAGCGAAATCTTTGGCCTCGGCTTGGTCCAAGTCGTCCTCACCGGCCTCGTCATCGCCGGGATCACCATGATGTTTGGCCTCAGCTCGGCAACCGCTTGGATTGTTGGCTTCGCGCTCGCCCTATCTTCAACCGCGTTTGGCATCCAATTGCTGGATGAACGCGGCGCGCGCAGCTCGGTCTATGGCCGGCGGGCCTTTTCCATCCTTCTCTTCCAAGATTTAGCCATTGTCCCCCTGCTGGGCCTCGTCGCCTTTTTAACGCCCACAAGCGACACGGCCGGGATTGATTGGCTTGAGATCGCCAAGATGATCTTCGTCATGGTGGCTTTCGTTATTGGCGGGCGGTTCATTCTTAAACCTATCTTCCGGTTGATGGCCAACACCGGCTCGCGCGAGGTATTCGGTGCTGCTGCGCTGCTCATGGTGGTTGGCGCCGCTTTGCTGATGGATGCAGTGGGGTTATCGATGGCCCTAGGCGCCTTTTTAGGCGGCGTCCTGCTCGCTGAATCTGAATTCCGGCACCAGATTGAAGCAGATATTGAGCCCTTTCGCGCCCTCCTCCTCAGCTTGTTCTTCATGTCGGTGGGCATGCTTGTTAACTGGCCATTGGTCTTTGGCCGGATGATTGAAGTGCTGCTCATTGTCGCCGCGCTCCTATCCGTCAAATTTTTGATTTTGTATCTTCTTTCACGTGTGTTCGGCTCAGAGCGCGATGAGGCGCTGCGCGTGGCAGGGCTCCTCCCCCAAGGCGGCGAATTCGCCTTCGTTTTGTTCACTGCGGCTCAAGGCGCCATGCTGTTGTCGCAGGCGCAGGCCAGCCTCCTCACGGCCTCCGTCACCCTCTCCATGGCGATGACGCCGCTGATCGGCATGGCGGTTGAGCGTTTTATTGCCCGCCCCCGGACCGAAGCTGTGCCAGACGACATGAAAGGCGTTGAGCACGCTGAAAGCAAAGATGTGATTGTCGCTGGCTTTGGCCGCATCGGGCAAATCGTCACCCAGCTGATGATGGCGCGCGGCATCGCAGTGACAGCCATTGACATGGACCCCGAGCGCATTCGCACAGCCGAGAAGTTTGGCAACAAAGTCTATTATGGCGATATCACGCGCATGGATGTCCTGCGCGCAGCAGGCGCTGAAAGCGCGGGGCTCATTTTCATCACCATCAACAATCGCGCTGTGTGCAAGAAATTGGTCGCCATGCTGCGTGCAAGCTTCCCCAAGCTGCGCATCTTAGTGCGCGCCTATGACCGCATTCACGCCCTAGAACTCCTTGAGCTTGGCGCAGACTTTGTTATTCGCGAAACCTTTGAATCCTCCGTCCGCCTTGGCCTTGAAGGCCTGCGCTTGCTGGACACCGAGGAGGACGTTGTCGAATCCATCGGCCAAGAATTTCGCGTCCGCGATCAAGACCGCCTCATGGCCCAGCGATCCGGCGACATCTTCGCCAAACGCGACATCGTCTTCACCCGCTTTGACAATGTGCTAGATGCGATTAGTGTCAAAGATGATCCGTAAAGCTACGCTGGTTGAAGCGTCTGGGGTTGGGACCTTGGGGACATTGGGTGCGGTTGCACAAGATTTTGCATCGCTAAATTTTATTATGCCAGTCGAGTTTTCAAATCTGCTTTACGTCCGGGATTTGAGTTGCCCAGCGACCAGGCACGGGTCTAGGATCAACAAAGAAGAGCAGATCCTTAGCCGTCCTGAAGTGAAAGCAAGTAGTTGAATTACATAGAACACGTCGAAATCGAGGGTTTCTGGGGACGAAAGAATGTATCCTTAGAACTCCGGGATGATCTGAACTTCCTCATCGGGCCAAATGGAAGCGGCAAGACAACGATCATCAATCTCATCTCCGCAGTATTGAGAGCTGATATTCCAGCTCTTTACTCGGGCCAATTTGAGAAGGTTACGATCCGATTAAAAACCATTGGCGCTAACCGAAAACCGGTAATCGAAGTAGCCAAAGTTGTTGATACGAAGATGGGCAGTTTCGAACTGCGATACACGGTTAAAGAAAAATCTAGCGATAAAGGCCGCACCTACGGTGTTGAAGGTCCATATGATGAAAGAATATACAAAGATTACAGATACACGCGATCTCGCCGATACATGGAAGAAGGTGCAAGGCTAAGTAAAATCTTAGCCGACTTGGTCGAAGTTAACTGGCTCTCAATTCATCGGTCCAGTTCGGAGATTGAACGCCGAAATCGTCGAGAAGAGGGATATCAGTCTTCAGTTGATCAGAAAATAAATCATCTCTCACAAGCCTTTTCTCAGTACTTTTCTCTTTTGACTTCGCAGGCTGAAGACGAGAGCAAGAACTTCCAAGAGCATGTTTTTCTTTCTCTTTTGGATAAAAACCGGGGCAGTAGCGATGTACTTAGCCAAGTCATAGCGGAACCTGAAGACAAAAGCACGGTAGTGGGGGTTCTCAGAGACTTAGGCGTAAGCAACACGAAGGCAAAAAAGAGCGTGAACACTCACTTTTCTAGGCTTGATGAAGCCAAAAAAGGTTTTGAAGAAAATAGGTCTTTAACATTAGAGGATGCGATCACGCTTTCAGATGCAAGACGTGTGAGCGAGATGATCAACGAATGGAGAGATCTTCAGTCCAAGCGTGAAGCGATCTTTGCACCTCGTATCCAATTCGAGCGTATCATCAACAAACTCCTTTCTGGAAAAGAACTTCATTTCGATGCAAGGAATAATCCAAAGGTTCATCTTGCATCAGACGAAAAAGTAGACATCAACGTGTTTTCTTCAGGTGAAAAGCAGTTGTTCATCCTGTTAGGTGAAGCGTTACTTCAGGAAGAGCGTCCAGTGGTCTTTATCTCAGACGAGCCTGAGTTGTCACTGCATGTAAGCTGGCAAAGTTCGCTATTTGAGAACATCCGCAGCCTCAATGGATCCTGCCAGGTAATCTCCGCTACTCACTCGCCAGATATAGTTGGCGCTTTTCAAGACCGAGTCATACGAATCGAGCAGTGTATTTCGGATGTTCACTAGGTCGAATCAAGGAATCGAGAACGAGCATCTCTTTTATGACGTAGACTTTGTGGTCTATTGCGAGGGCAAAGAGATAGACGGGGAAGGTTCATCTTTAGACGAAGTCTTTTGGGAACGTGTGCTTTCAGAAAGTGGATTATCCGTTCGCTGCAAAAGCCTCGGTGGCAAATCAGTTGTTAGACCTATGGCTGAGAAAATTATCCGAGAAGACATATCACATGTTTTAGTTGCAATGGACCGTGATTATGATGACATCCGGGGCCTCGCAATTGACCACCCCAGAGTTTTCTATACCTATGGCTATAGTTGGGAATCTGACGTTATCCTGGATTTCCAGTTCACAGCCGCGCTTTCTCTATTCGCTACAACGAATAAGCGCAAGGTCATCGAGAATGAATTTCACGCCTTCCGGGATAGACTATCGCGCAAACTCAAACGCATTTGCGCGTTAGATTTTAAGTATATCGGGCATGATAAGAAATTATTTGATCGGCTTAAACCAATGTCCATAATTGCAACACCTGGAAATCAGGAGCCCTTTGTTCGGACCAAAACTCTACTTTCCAATGCGAAGGCAATTGGCTCGTTCCAAACCGGTATTCTACCTGCAGCGACTTACCACACACTTTGTGGCGTGCGGTCTTTTTTTGGCAAAGTCGTTTCGAGGCTTGTATTTCATTGGTTTTTGTATCGCACAAAGCGTATCAACCTGTCTCGAAGGGTTGTGTACGAAGCGTTTATGAATTTGCTGTTGAGCACGCTAAACATACAAAAACTGGATGATCCGCGAAACCAATATTACTCTGCCTTGGTCGCAAAACTTTAGGCTGCGCGGCTCAACCAGAGGTGCTTCTTGAACTGCAAATTCTTGCTGCATCTGCGAAACCGAGTAGCTAATTCGGCGCCGACCAGAGTCTCCTTCGGGCTCTTAGCGACCCCTAAGCATCATACCCCAAATTCGGCCGTAGCCAGCGTGTGGCCGTAGCCAGATCGACATCGCGGCGGGCGGCGTAGCTTTCGACTTGATCTGGACCGATTTTGCCGACACCGAAATAGCGGCTGTCTGGGTGGCTGAAATAAAGGCCCGAGACGGCAGCGGTCGGTGTCATGGCGAAGCTTTCGGTGAGTTCAATCCCAGCCGCTTTGGTAGCGCCCAGCAAGTCGAACAGAATTGGCTTCAGGCTATGATCTGGGCAGGCTGGATAGCCCGGTGCCGGACGGATGCCTTGGTATTTTTCTTTGATCAGGGCTTCATTGCTGAGCTCTTCGCTGGCGGCGTAGCCCCAATGGGTTTTGCGCACGTCTTCATGGAGCTTTTCAGCAAAAGCCTCGGCGAGCCGGTCTGAGAGCGCTTTCAGGAGAATGTCGTTGTAGTCGTCATGCGCGGCTTTAAAGCGAGCGATATGCTCTTCAATGCCGTGTCCCGTGGTGACGGCAAAGCCGCCGATATAGTCAGCAACGCCGCTCTCCTCTGGCGCCACAAAGTCAGCCAGGGACATGTTGGCGCGCCCAGCCCTGCGCTGCATTTGCTGGCGCAGCATGGGCAGAACAGCAAGCTCTTTGCTGCGGCTCTCATCAGCCCACACGACCAGATCATCACCGCGGGCACTCGCGGGCCAGAAGCCATAGGCAGCTTTGGCCGTGAGCCACTTTTCATCGACAATCTGGGTCAGCATGGCGTCAGCATCGGCCTTCAAGCCGCGCGCGCTTTCGCCGACCACATCATCTTCTAAGATGGCTGGGTATTGCCCTGCCAGCTCCCAAGTTTGGAAGAACGGCGTCCAGTCGATCCGGTCCACCAACTTACCGAGCGGATAGTCTTCTATCACTGTCACACCTATGGTCTTGGGCTGGGGCGGCTGATAGCCGTTCCAATCCAATGCAGCGCCATTGGCAGCTGCTTCTTCATAAGGCGCTAGGACGATCGCCTTGCCGCCATCGCGTTTGGCGCGGATTTGGTCATAATCATTGCGGACCTGATCAATGAATTCATCAGCGCCTTCATCGCTGAGCAAGTTGCTGGCGACACCAACCGCGCGGCTGGCATCCAGCACATGCACAGTTGCGTGGTCATATTTAGGTTCAATGCGCAGCGCGGTGTGGACCTTGCTGGTTGTTGCGCCGCCAATAAGCAGCGGGCATTTAAAATCGCGGCGCTGCATTTCTTCAGACACGAACACCATTTCATCGAGGCTGGGCGTGATCAAACCGGACAAGCCAATAATGTCAGCGCCTTCTTCTTCCGCTACATCCAGAATTTTCTGCGCTGGAACCATGACGCCAAGGTCAATGACTTCAAAGTTGTTACACTGCAGAACCACGCCAACGATGTTTTTACCGATGTCGTGCACATCGCCTTTCACCGTCGCCATCACGATTTTGCCTTTGGCCTGGCTTTCCCCGCCCTGCTTTTCCTCTTCAATGAAGGGGATCAAGTGCGCCACGGATTGCTTCATGACGCGCGCAGATTTGACGACCTGCGGCAAGAACATTTTGCCTGACCCAAACAAATCACCCACGATGTTCATGCCATCCATCAACGGACCTTCAATCACTTGGATTGGCTTCTCCGCGCTTTGGCGGGCGTCTTCTGTATCATCGATTACAAAATCGGTAATGCCGTGAACCAGCGCGTGCGCTAGGCGCTTTTCAACCGGTGCGTCGCGCCATTTCAAGTCTGGCACTTTTTTCTGCGCGCCGCCCTCGCCGCGGTATTTCTCCGCGATTTCAAGCAAGCGATCGGTTGCATCCTCGCGCCGCGCTAACACGACGTCTTCAACCCGCTCGCGCAGATCGTTTGGGATGTCCTCATAAATCGTGAGCTGGCCGGCATTCACGATGCCCATGTCCATACCCGCTTTAATAGCGTGGTAAAGGAAGACCGAGTGCATAGCCTCGCGCACAGGATTGTTGCCGCGAAAGGAGAAGGACACGTTGGACACGCCGCCGGAGATTTTTGCCTGCGGGCAGCGCGCTTTGATCTCGCGTGTGGCTTCTATGAAATCAAGGCCGTAGCGATTATGCTCGGCAATGCCCGTTGCGACGGCGAAGATATTGGGGTCGAAAATGATGTCTTCGGCTGGAAAGCCGACGGTGTTGACCAGCACGTCATAAGCGCGCGCACAGATGTCGACTTTGCGCTCAACGGTATCAGCTTGGCCTTCTTCATCAAACGCCATGACGACAACGGCAGCGCCATAGCGCAGGCATAGCTTAGCGTGCTGAATAAACGCCTCTTCGCCTTCTTTTAAGGAGATCGAGTTGACGATGGATTTCCCCGTCACGCACTTCAGGCCAGCTTCAATGACAGTCCATTTGGACGAATCAATCATGATCGGCACGCGCGCAATATCCGGCTCAGCGGCAATCAGCTGCAGGAAGGTTTGCATGGCCGCTTCCGCGTCGAGCAGCCCTTCATCCATGTTGATATCAATGATCTGCGCGCCGTTTTCCACTTGTTGGCGGGCAACAGACAAAGCCTCATCATACTGATCATTTAAAATCAGTTTTTTGAACTTGGCCGAACCGGTGACGTTGGTCCGCTCCCCGACATTGATGAATTGCGCGGTTTGCTGGGTCATGAAAGTGTCGCTTTAATTAAAAGATATGGGGATCAATGCCGGCGAGCCGCATGCGCGGTTCCAGCTGCGGGATCGGGCGCGGGGGATGACCAGCGACAGCGCGGCCAATGGCAGCGATATGGTCCGGCGTTGTGCCGCAACATCCGCCGATCATATTAATCAAACCATTATCCGCCCATTCTTCAATCAACGCCGCTGTTTCGTTCGGCGCTTCGTCATATTCGCCAAGATCATTTGGCAGACCAGCATTGGGGTATACGCAGATTAGCGTATCGGTAATCTTTGATAAGCTCGCCACATAAGCCCTCAAGTCTTTCGCGCCGAAGGAACAATTGAGGCCGAACAAAATCGGCTTAACATGCCGCACTGAATACCAAAAAGCCTCTGGGCTTTGGCCTGATAGGTTGCGCCCTGCCATATCAGTGAGCGTCAGGGACACCATCACAGGGATTTCTTCCTCCCGCTCTTCCCCAGCCTCTGAAGCGGCAAACAAAGCCGCCTTAGCATTGAGACTATCGAACACGGTCTCAACCAAGATCACATCTGCGCCGCCGTCTAACAGGCCTTCGACTTGTTCGCGGTAAACATTTTTGACCTCATCGAAGGTCACTTCGCGGTAGCCAGGATCGCTTACCTTTGGCGAGACGGATAGGGTCTTATTGGTTGGGCCGATGGAGCCCGCAACGAAGAGCGGCTTTTCCGGGGTCGACGCTGCGTCACACTCTTGGCGCAGCAGCTTTGCTGCAGCCTTATTAATATCAAAGGTCACACTTTCAGTGCCGTAATCAGCTTGGCTGATCGAGTTGGCGTTGAAGGTGTTCGTTGCGAGCAAATCTGCGCCTGCGGCAATGTAATCGCGCGCAATATCGCGAAGCACATCTGGCCGTGTTAGGCTTAGAATGTCATTGTTGCCTTTGAGGTCACTGGGGTGATCAGCAAAGCGTTCTCCGCGAAAATCAGCTTCATTGAGCTTGCGGCGCTGAATTTCAGTTCCATAAGGCCCATCTTTTACCAAGATACGCTTTGCAGCCATCTCGCGCAATTTAGCTGCTCTCTCTGCTCTGGTTTGCGTCATGCTGCGTTTGCCTCCCTTATGGTCGTTTTTGCTCGAAGGCCGAGCATATGGCAAAGGCCATAGGTCAGCTCTGCGCGGTTCAGCGTGTAGAAGTGAAAATCGCGAATGCCGGCCTGGTAGAGCCTGCGGCACTGTTCAGCTGCCAGTGCAGCAGCCACCAGATTGCGGGTGGCAGGTTCATCATCTAGGCCTTCAAAAAGGTGCGCCATCCAGCCCGGAACAGCAGCCCCGCATCCCGCAGCGAATTTCGTCAGCTGCTTAAAATTCGTAACCGGCAACAGGCCTGGCAGAATGGGTACGGTGATCCCAGCCGCGCGGGCTTTGTCTAAGAACCTGAGAAAGGTGTTGCTCTCAAAAAAGAATTGGCTGATGGCCTGGGTGGCGCCAGCGTCGATTTTCGCTTTGAGGTATTCAATGTCCGCGTCCATGTTTTTGGCTTCTGGATGCTGCTCGGGATAGCAGCCGACGGAGATTTCAAACGGGTGTTTCGACGTGATGGATTTGATGAGGTCGACAGAGCTTTCGTACCCTTCAGGATGGGGCTGGAACCCCGCGGAGGCATCCTCTGGATCGCCGCGCAGGGCCACGATATGGCGCACGCCGGCGTCCCAATAAGCATCCACAACTGCATCAACATCTGCGCGCGGGGCCCCAACACAGGTTAAATGAGCTGCGGGCTTGAGCTGCGTTTCTTCAAGCAAGCGGGTGACAGTACGGTGTGTGCGCTCACGCGTTGTGCCGCCAGCGCCGTAAGTGACCGACACAAAGCGCGGCGAAAAGCCTTCCAGCCGGCGGATCGACTGCCAAAGAGTCTCTTCCATCTTCTCGCTTTTGGGCGGAAAGAATTCAAAGGAGACTTTAATATCCCCGCCGGGCGGCTGAAACAAAGACAGCAGAGCGTCGCTGGCCTGGCGCGCTGCATCAATGGACGGGGACATGGCGTTCTTCCTTTCCAAGGTCTGATGCTAGCGCAGCGCTATGACGCGCCGCCCAAACATCTATTTTCAATTCTGGTCCATCAACGCGCTCAACATGGCTTGGCTTGAGGCCAGCAGCGCTGCACCAACGAATGATATCTTGCTTTGAAAAGCCCAGCCGCCGGTGAGCATGCTTTTCGCGCAGAACTTCATGGGTGTGCGGCGCGTAATCGGCAATGAGGAGGCACCCGCCTGGCGCTAGAACTCGGGCTGCTTCTGAAAGTACAGCCTTGGGCGAATCAGCGAAATGAAGCACTTGATGTAAAATCACGATGTTGCGGGAGGCATCTGGCAAATCAAGTCCGTACATATCACCCGCCTGGACACTGCAATGACCCAAGGCATTTGGCGACAGCCGAGCGCGGGCAATTTTGAGCATTTGCATATTGCTATCAATGCCCAGGCCGTCAGCAACCTTGGGCGCAAACACCTCCAACAACCGGCCGGTGCCTGTTCCAATATCTAAAAGGCGGACTGGACCCTGGCTGGCCGCTGCCGCGCTTGCCTGAAGCAAAGCACTTTCAACCGCTGCGTCAGACCCCTGTAGAGTTCGGATTTGATCCCACTGGGCCGCATTTTTTTCAAAATATGCATCTGCAGCCGCGCGGCGTTCATCTCGTACTCGCTCCAACCGCGTCTGATCATGGCGCACTTTCTCATCGCGCAAGTTACCGTGCTTAATGACCCAATTGACTAAGGCCGCGCCAGCCTCATCACGGGCGAGACGGTAAAATACCCAGCTGCCTTCACGCACCCATTCCACTAAGCCACTGCTCGCGAGTAGCTTTAAATGTCGCGACACGCGGGGCTGGCTTTGGCCGAGAATGTTGACCAGCTCCGATACTGTAAGCTCGCCATCATGGAGCAACAACAAAATGCGCAAGCGCGTTTGCTCTCCAGCGGCACGAAGCAGGTTTAAAACACTATCCATAAGGCCCTCAAATTTGCATAGAGATATAAAGATATCGTTATTTAAATCAACCGGTTTCTTCGGCGAGGTATGCCGCGTGTAAGCTTGAAGGCAAGAAGACTTGGAAATCCTGGCCAAGCAGTTTATGTGCTCAAGGTGAGGAGTGACTGGCTTTGCCTAACAGATTGAATATTTTGATAAGTTTTTTCCTGGCGGCAGCGGTTCTGAGCGGCTGCGCGAAAAAACCAACAGACCCGGCTGAACTCGCCGCGTTCGAACAGAACAAAGACCCTTTTGAGCCCTGGAACCGCGGCGTGTGGCGGGTCAATCAAGCGGTTGATAAGGTGACACTGCGGCCGCTGGCAATCGGCTACCGCGCTGTTACACCGGAACCGTTTCGCGTTGGCATCCGCAACGCTTTTGACAACCTGACCGAGCCGTGGTCGTTCATCAATAACATCTTCCAAGGCAAATTTGGCCGCGCGGGTCGCAATCTTGGCCGCCTTGTTATCAACTCAACTGTTGGCATTGGCGGGCTATTTGATGCAGCCAGCGATTTCGGCGTTTCGTCCGCTGATGAAGACTTGGGCCAGACCTTCGCCACATGGGGCATCGATGAAGGACCTTTCATTATGCTGCCCCTGCTTGGGCCCTCGAATGCCCGCGATTTCACGGGCTTTATTGGCCAGGCACTTGGCGACCCCGTGGGGCTCTATTTGCGTGTGGAGGATTTGAACACCGCCAATATCGGGATGACGGCAGGCAATATCTTAGTGCAGCGCGAGCAGGTGCTAGACCAATTTGACGCGCTGGTAACGCAAAGCCAGGATTCATACGCCGCCATTCGCTCCGGCTACCGGCAGAACCGTGAATTTGACATCTATGACGGCGATCCACCCATCAACGATGCGTTTGATCCATTTGCGGATGATTTTTAGCGCCAGTCGCTCAGGGCGCTGACCCATACTTGGTATTGATGCCCGCTAATGGTTGCCTCGCCCAACGGCTGCGCCCCGAGACGCTGCGCAAGCGACAAGGACGGCGCATTGTCAGGATGCAGTGAATGAATGGCGCTCGCAGCGGCAGGCAAATGGCGCGCGGTCCAGGTGAGCGCTGCACGCGCCGCCTCTGTCGCATAGCCGCGGCCTTGAACGCGTGGGTCTAGCGCCCAGCCTATCTCCAGCCCTGGCCATCCTTCCGGCATCCAAGGCCCTACGCGGCCCAAAAAGTCGCCGCTACTACGGCAGACAATAGCCCACATGGAAAAACCGCGCAACGCCGCATGGCCAATACAAAAAGCAAGATCGCGCCAACTGTCGGCGGCTGTCATTTGTGGGCCATAAAGATAGCGGTTCACCTGCGGATCAGTATGTAGCGCTTCCCAAGCCTGCGTCAGCGCGGGGCCTGGGGCGACAAGGCGCAGTCGTTCTGTCTCAATCCCGCGCTGCCATACCGCAAGCAAGCTGCCAGGGTTTGGCAAGCTGGGCTTTAATGCCGCAGTAACGCCTGCATCAATCGTCCATCTCCCAGCGCTAGCGCGTGAACTTTTTGTACGTCAAGCGGTGCGGCCTATCTGCTGCATCGCCGAGCCGGCGGCGGCGATCTTCTTCATAGGCTTCAAAATTGCCTTCAAACCACTCCACATGGCTGTCGCCTTCAAAGGCAAGAATATGGGTTGCCAGCCGGTCTAGGAAGAACCGGTCGTGGCTGATCACCACTGCGCATCCAGCAAAAGTCTCCAGCGCTTCTTCAAGCGCACGCAGCGTTTCAACGTCAAGATCATTGGTCGGCTCATCGAGCAGGAGGACGTTGCCGCCCTTTGATAGCATCTTTGCGAGGTGAACGCGGTTACGCTCTCCGCCGGAGAGCTGTCCAACCTTTTTCTGCTGGTCGGGGCCTTTGAAGTTAAAAGCCCCCACATAGGCGCGCGAGGAGATTTCGCGTTTACCAAATTCCAACATATCAAGACCGTCAGAAATCTCCTCCCATACGTTCTTATTAGGGTCGAGCGAATCGCGGGACTGGTCCACATAGCCGATCTGAACGCTATCACCGACGTCCAACGCGCCATCATCAGGCTGTTCCTGGCCGACGATCATGCGGAAGAGTGTAGATTTGCCTGCGCCATTGGGGCCAATCACGCCAACAATACCGCCAGGCGGCAGCGAGAATTCCAGACCATCAATCAACAGCTTTTCGCCAAAGCCCTTCTTTAATTTTTTGGCTTCAATCACGCGGTTGCCAAGGCGCTCGGGCACTTGGATGAGAATCTGCGCTTTGCCAGGGGCGCGTTCATTTTGGCGTTCCACCAGCTCATCATAAGCCTTGATCCGGGCTTTGGATTTTGCTTGCCGCGCTTTGGGCGATGAGCGTATCCATTCGAGCTCTTGGGCAATCGCCTTTTGGCGCGCTTCTTCCGTGCGTTCTTCCTGGCCTAGGCGTTTTTGCTTTGCCTCCAACCAAGCGGAATAATTGCCTTCAAACGGAATGCCGCGTCCCCGGTCCAGTTCAAGCACCCACTTCACCACATTGTCCAAGAAATAGCGGTCGTGCGTGACCAAGATGACGGTGCCCTTATAATCCTGCAGGTGTTTCTCTAGCCATGCCACGGACTCCGCGTCCAAATGGTTTGTCGGCTCATCCAGCATGAGAATGTCTGGCTTTTCCAGCAACAGCCGCGTCAGCGCGACCCGGCGGCGCTCCCCGCCAGACAGATTGCTCACGTCTGCATCGCCGGGCGGGCAGCGCAGCGCTTCCATCGCAATCTCGACATGATTTTCGAGCTCCCACAGGTCTTGCGCATCGATGATATCTTGCAGCTTGCCCAGCTCATCTGCCGTCTCATCGGACCACTCTGCTGCTAGCGCGTTATAGCGGTCCAGCACGGCCTGCTTTTCAGCAACGCCAAGCATGACATTTTCAAAGACGGTTTTATCTTCCTCCAGTTGCGGTTCTTGCGGCAAATACCCGACTTTTACGCCCTCAGCCGCCCAAGCTTCGCCTTGGAATTCGGTATCGATGCCGGACATGATCTTCATGAGCGTGGATTTGCCAGCGCCGTTTACGCCGATGACGCCGATCTTGACGCCAGGCAGAAAGCTGAGCGTGACATTGTTCAGCACCTGTTTGCCGCCAGGATAAGTCTTCGATAGACCGTTCATCACGTACACATATTGTGGATTGGCCATAGGCGGCATATGTCCTTCATTGACTTGATTATCTGCAGGTTTCCGCGCTACCCCTACTGCATATCCCCCCCCAGCATCAACGCGTTTTAAGGGGCGATGAAGCGCTTTTTTTTATACGCTCTGCGCTGAAGAAAGATTTATTATGCGAAATACCCTGCGATTGATCGCCTTGTCCTTGCTGGCAACCTGGGCGGCGCTGCACGGCGCGGCGGCCCAAGACTTCAGCGCCGAGCAGGCAACGGCCAAGGCGCTCATTGAGACGGCAATGAGCACAGACTTGGGCTATGAGATTATTGAATCGCTCACAACCGAAGTCGGGCCGCGCCTTGTCGGCACGCTTGGCGATAGACGCGCTGTCTCCTGGGCTGAAGCGAAGCTGAAAGCGCTGGGCTTTGACAAAGTTTGGACCGAACCAGTTGCCTTACAAGGCTGGGTGCGCGGCGCGGAACAAGCGCGTATCGTAGCTCCTTATGACCAACCGCTGCAGATCACAACACTGGGCGGCAGCGTTGCCACCAAAGCGGGGGGGATCGCCGCGGAAGTTATCCAGTTTGAAAGCGTGGATGATTTGATGGTGGCTGACGCGAAGGATGTTGCTTGGAAAATCGTGTTTCTCTCCCAGCGTATGACACGCACCCAAGATGGGTCAGGCTACGGCGTTGCCAACCGCAACCGCCGCCTTGGCGCGATCGAAGCGGGGCGCAAAGGCGCGCTGGCGGTGCTTATCCGATCCATTGGCACCGATAGCCACCGCTTGCCCCATACTGGCCAAATGGCGGCCTATGAGCCAACTATTCCGCCCATTCCAGCAGCCGCGCTCTCCAATCCTGATGCTGACTTGCTCGAACGCGTGCTAAGCCGGGGCATGCCGACCGCAGTCAGCTTGAACTTGCAGCCGCGAAACCTTGGCGGGGTGACCACCTATAATGTCATTGGCGACATGACAGGTACCCAAAACCCTGAGCAGATCGTCCTCATCGGCGCCCATTTGGATAGCTGGGACCTTGGGACCGGCGCGGTGGATGACGGAGCAGGCATTGGCATCGTGACCGCGGCGGCAAAGTTGATTGGCAATATGAAAGAGCGCCCCAAGCGCACAGTGCGCGTCGTCATGTTTGGCGCTGAAGAGGTGGGGCTGATTGGCGCCCGGGCGTATATGAAAGCGCATGAGGATACGCTGGACAACCACATCGTGGCGGCCGAGTCTGACTTTGGAGCGCGCAAAATCTGGGCCATTGCCTCGCGCGTTCATGACGATAAAGCGCCAGTCTTTGCGGACTTAATGCGCGTGCTAAGGCCCCTGGGAGTTAACTACCGCGGCAACGCAGCATATGGCGGGCCAGATGTGGGGATGTTGGCAAAAAAGAATGTGCCGCTCGCATCACTCATGCAAGACGGCAGTGACTATTTTGATCTTCATCATACCGCTGACGATACGTTTGATAAAATTGATCCAGCTGATATCCGTCAGAATGTGGCTGCTTATGCCGCTTTTGCTTATCTGATGGCAGACGTCGACGTTAACTGGCGTGCTGCTAACACCGCGGCGCTCAACAATTAGGCGGCCATTGCTTGGATGTCCATGGGCGCTGCGCGCGCTGTTATGATGGCAGGCGCAGGCTGAAGTTCCACTTTGCGGGGCTGCATAATCGCGTAAATCTTCCGGACGGCTGATTGCGGCAATTTAGGCGCCAAGCGTTCCCGGCCCTGGTAGACGAGCGGCGGCAGCGGATGCCATAGTTTTTTGACGGTGCGATGTGGCTGAACCGGAGCATATTCAAAAACCTCCCCAGTCGCAGATAACCAATAAGCATGGCACCACCACCCGTACAAGGATTTGATCAAAACCACGCGGCCGCCGTGGCGCAGGCGCTGGGTGAAAACGTAGGTGAGGCAATTACCGGTATTGAATTCGGGTTTTCGAAGCGCCCTGGCCCGCAACCGCGCCGCCATGGTGTAACCGACAAAAAGTCTTGACGTGATACTGGCCAATTTCCGGCTAAGTGATGTAGCTAAGAGACAAACTTCAGACAAAGCGTGGTCTAAACGCAACATAAACTCGACCCCATCTTTACGCACCAATTTTAAACGCATGTGCTATGTTAACCTTAACGAAAGCCCACCAAACGCACAAGAACTATGACATTTCCGAGATTTCGAGCCTAAACCTAGTGGAGGCTGTTTGGAATGAACATGGTTAAAAACGGGCCAATCGAGGGATATTTCTGTGACAATCTCCTGCAATGAACAGCGTTTGTTTGAGCCATGGAACAGTTGTTTACTCTTTGGTAACTAAATGCCCCGCTTTTCCGCCACATTCGATCTGTGCGCACAAGGCTTCGTCTCTTTTTAGCTTCGTAAGAGCCTTTTTGCCCGCTGATGGGGGGAAATACGACGCTTATATGATAATTCGCCTTGACCGGTGTTGTGCTTCACGCCATGTCCATGTAGAAGCATAGCTTGAAGCTATTAGATGGAAAAAAGCGATAGTCTACAAAGGCAGTGCAATGCAGGTAACCAACCTTACACTGAAGCAACTTAGGTACTTAGTGGCCGTTGATGATCTTAAGCACTTTCGCAAAGCGGCGGAAGCCTGCCATGTCAGCCAGCCTTCCTTGAGTGTTCAAATTCAAAATGTTGAGGATGTACTCGGCGTACAGCTGGTGGAGCGCGGCCGCTCGGGTGTTGCCTTCACACCCGTTGGGCGCGAAGTCGTTGGGCGTGCGCGGCGAGTTCTAGATGAAGTTCAGGGGCTATTTGACTACGCATCCTCCAGCCAGCGCGGCATGGCCGGCACGATTAGACTTGGCGCAAAGCCAACATTGGGGCCTTATCTGATGCCGTATGTGGTGCATAATTTGCACCGCTCTTATCCAGACTTGAACCTCTATGTCCGCGAAGCTGCGCCGCGAGAGTTGGAACAAGAACTGCGCCGCGGGGTGCATGATGTTATCCTAGCGCAGCTGCCTGTCTATGGCAGTTCGCTGGTCACGCACCGGCTCTTTCGGGAGCCGCTATACGTGGCGGTCGCGTCCGACCATAAATTAGCGCGGGAAGACGAGATCGACCCGGAAGATCTAAACGGCGCTGATGTGCTATCGCTCACCCCGCAATACCACCTGCATGAACAAATCAGTCATTTGTGTAACGATTTTAACGCCCAGCTGCTGCGCGATTATGAAGGCACCAGCCTCGATGCGCTGCGGCAAATGGTGGGCATGGGTATGGGGATCACATTCCTGCCCGCGCTTTATGTGCAGTCGGAAATCCGCGATGGCGGTGATGTGGTCGTCAAAAAGCTCAAAAATAAACCGATTTTCCGCTCCATGGGGCTCGTTTGGCGCGAAAGCGCAGGCAATACGGCCGCCTTTGAACAAATTGCCGATATTATTAAAGACGTTGCTAAAGAGCGCTTTGCCGATCTGTTTGTAGAAGGCTAGGCAGCCGCGTCAAAGCCGTAGAGCCAGTCCATAATTGGCGCCAAATCTGCCGCGCCCATACGCTGCGCATTGCGCAGGGCTGAAAAGGCCCCGAGCCGCTGGCCCAGACCGCGCAAATGATAAAGCTCCCCTGCACGCTGCGATGCTTCGGCCACGCGCTTGACGCGCTTCTTGCGCATGGCTTCATAGGCTTTCAGTCCCTCCGCCGGTGTATGAGCGACGGCGAGCGATGCAGCAAGCACCCAGCTATCTTCAATGGCCATCGCTGCGCCCTGCGCTAAAAAAGGCACCATCGCATGACTGGCATCGCCAAGCAGGGCTGCGTTGCCCTTGGTCCAGCACCCGTCTAAACCGGTTTTGCTTTGGATATAGAGCCCCCATGGCTGCAGTATTTGTGCTGCGCGGATGAGGCTAAGCACTTGCGGCGGGTAGCGGCGGAATTGCGGCAGGACGTCCCCAGCGCCCACAGTTTGGCTCCACCCTGCAGGCTGAGGCCTTGCAACCTCGGCGACCCCAATGAAATTGATGAGAGATCCACCGCGCAGCGGATAGGTGACCACATGGGACCCGCGCCCTGACCAAACGCTAGCCACGTCAGGCGGAATGGAACTGGCAAGGGCCTTAGGCGGCACCAAAGCGCGGTACGCCACATAGCCTGAATATTCCGGCTGTGGCCGTCCAAACAGGGGCCCGGCAAATTGACTGTTCATGCCATCTGCAATGACCAGAATATCCGCCTCGTCATCCGCCGCAACTGGCTCAATTGCTTGGCCTAGATGGAGAGCGATGCCGCGCTCACACGCTGCGGATGCCAACACATCGACCAAATCAGCGCGGTGAATATGAGCATAAGGCTCCCCCCACCGCGGGCTTTCGCCGCGAAACAGAGACAAGCGCGTGATCTGTTGGCCTGAATACGCCGATTGTAGCACCAGGTATTTCGGCTGGCTCGCATGGGCCAAGACCGCCTCTTTAAGCCCGAGCGCATGGAGCACACGCATGGCATTTGGGCCAAGCTGGATGCCGGCGCCAACGTCTGAAAAGGCGGGCGCTTGTTCATAGACGCTAGCGCGAAAGCCATGATGGTGCAGGCATAGCGCGGCTGTAAGCCCGCCAATCCCGCCGCCGACAATTGCTGCGTCCATGCCCTGCCTATGGCCGCTTGCGCGACATCGTAATGCCGATCTCTTCGCCGCGTTCACTAATCGCGAGTTTCACGATCTTCACTTCCACACGCTGCACGCGCGCATCTTCAGCCATCAAGCCTGTGATCAGTGCGTCTGCAACCGCTTCAATCAACACTATATGACGGTCACGCGGACAGTGTTTTTCTGCCGCATGCTTTAAATCCATATAGTTTTTTGAAGATGTGAGCGGCGTGTCAGCATCATAATGATCTGGCAGATCGAGCCACACGCGGATATCAAAGCGCAAAGGTTGGGGCTTGTTGAGTTCCTTCGAATAGATCCCCGTCATGACAGGAATGACCAAATTGGCCACTTCCAGAATTAAATAGCTTTCGCTTTGCATAGACTGCTGACTTGACATGCCGCGCCCCTCCCTTGAGGAGAGGCATAACGGCCCGTCCGCAAAAGGCCAGCTATTTATAAGGGCATCATAATCAATGAGTTTACCAGTTGGCCAAGAGCGCGCCTTTCCAGGCAGCCAGCTTGAGTTTATTGCGCTCATTGCCGGCATTATGAGCCTCGGCGCCTTGGCGATTGACGCCATGCTCCCGGCGCTGGAAATTATTGCAACAGACCTCGCTTTGAAAGACCCGTCGCAACAGCAATATGTGATTTTGGTCTTCTTCCTGGGTCTTGGTGTCACACAAATATTCATAGGGCCGCTGTCAGACGCTTTTGGCCGCCGCCGACTTTTGATCGCATCGCTTGTTTTGTACACGCTGTGCGGCGTAGCAGCAGCTGCAGCGAGCAGTTTTGACATGCTTTTGGTTGCTAGAGCGCTGCAAGGCGCGGCTGCCGCTGGCGGGCGGATTTTGGTGAACGCGGTTGTGCGTGATCTTTATGAAGGGCGAACCATGGCGCGCATCATCAGTCTGGCCCAGATCGCTTTCGTAACGGTGCCCATCATCGCGCCGCTCGTGGGAGCAGCGATTTTGCAGTTCAGCAATTGGCGCGGCATCTTTTTGTTCATAGCTGCACTGGGCGGTGTCTATACGCTTTGGATTGCTTTACGCTTGCCTGAAACGCAGGATCAAGCGCATCGCAGCCAGGCATGGCAAAGCGCCTTTAAAATCACCATCACGGACACACGCCTGGTTGGCTTCAGCCTAGCAGCGGGGCTGGGGTTTGTTTCCCTGGTATTGTACCTGGGTAATGTCGCCCAGATATTCACCCGGATTTTCGAGCGCCCCGAATGGATTGCGCCCAGTTTTGCGCTGGTCGCAATCCCTATGGGGCTGGCTGCCTACGTCAATTCACGTCTGGTCATGCACTTCGGTATGGGTCGCATCTCTCTTATCGCCGCTATTGCCTTAGCGCTCACATGCGCGGCAATGACCGCCGTGGCTTTGTTCACTGAAGTACCGATGGCTGTCTTTCTAGCTGCTCAAGCTGTCATCTTGTCGTCCTGCACTGTGATGCAAGGCAACTTAATTGCCCTGGCGCTCGAAAGGCTGGGCGCAATCGCAGGAATGGCCAGCTCTGTGTTTGGCAGCGTCACGACATTGGTCTCTGTTGCAGGCGCAGCGCTCATCGGCCAGATTATGGCGCTGCAGCTGCCGGTCTATTACGCAGGGATTGCCGCGGCGTCTGTTCTTTCGCTCGCCATTATCTTATACCTGCGGCCAAAGCCTGGTGCCGCCAAACTGTCAGAGACCTAAATGTCCGTCCTAGATTATATTGACCAATCCCCTTCTCCCTATCACGCCGTCGCCCAAACGCAGCAACGCCTCGACGCGGCAGGGTTTAAAGGTCTGCGCGAAGCAGATCCTTGGGTGATGGAGCCAGGCAAAGGCTATTATACCATCCGCGGCGGGCGCACGATCATTGCTTGGCGCATGGGCACACGCGCCATTGATGAAATGGGCCTGCGCATCTTAGGCGCCCATACCGATAGCCCCGTGCTCAAGGTACGGCCCAATCCTGATTTAAGCGGCCGCGATATGGCGCTGCTGACCACGGAAGTCTATGGCGGACCATTGCTCTATACCTGGCTTGACCGCGACCTGAAGCTCTCAGGCGCCGTCTTTACCCGCTCAGCAGATGGGCCGCGCCAGCACCTAATCGACATGCCGGGCCTAAGCGTCCGCACCAATTCGCTCGCCATCCATTTGCGCAAGGAAAAGGGCTCTGACACGCACACCATCAACCGCCATAATGATCTCCCCTTAACGCTATCGGGGCCAGCAGCGTCCAGCAAAGAAGCGCTTTTGGACGCTTTAGCCCAAGAAGCAAGGTGCAAACCAAGCGACATCTTAGAATTTGATCTCTCCCTCGCAGACCAACAACCCAGCGCCTATGTGGGCGCGAACCAAGAATTCATCAGCGCGCCGCGACTTGATAATCTTTTTTCCTGCTACACCGCGCTTGAAGCCTTTGTAGAAGCGCCAGCCAGCCCGGTCACGTCCGTCATTTGTTTTTACGACGCGGAAGAGATTGGCAGCCTGACCTGGGCTGGCGCGCGCTCTGACAGCTTCACCAGCACCTTAGAGCGCATTGGCCACCATTATGGCCTAGGCAGCCAAGGCGCCGCGCAGGCCCGGGCGCGCTCTATCTTTGTATCCGCCGACATGGCGCATGCAGAACATGTGGCCTTTAAAGACGCAACAGACCCCGAGCACGTACCCTCGCTCAATGGTGGTCTTGCCTTAAAGAGCGCCGCACGCGGCAACTATGCCATTGGCTATCCAGCCATGGCTTGGTTTCGCCAAGTGTGCAGCGATGCTGGCATAGAGCTTCAGTCCTTCATGTACCGCTGTGACCATGGCGCTGGCTCTTCGGTTGGCCCATTAGTCACAACAGGCTCAGGTATTTGCGGCATTGATGTCGGCGCGCCGCTACTGGCCATGCATTCTATTCGCGAGCTGGCCGGCGCAGCCGATGTGAGCTTGTGCATCGACGCCTACCGCGCCTTCTTTGCCAGCGAGCTTCCGTTTAACGGCTAGATCCAGGCCTAATATACGGCTCTTTCGAGCACAGCGGAAGTCGCAAAGAGCCCATTGCTGCCGTTCAAATCCTCTATCGTCATTGGCCGACTTGATCGGGCAATCCATGGAAAACCCAAGCTGTATGCTTAGAAATAGATACCCCGATCAAGTCGGGGTATGACGGGTCTAATTAAGTAGCAAAGGCAACAAAGT
>JBCCAR010000043.1:0-26670 GCA_039814715.1 Pseudomonadota bacterium | reverse complement strand
GTCAGCGCCTCAACACCACACCCCGAAAGTGTTTGCGCTATCAGACACCCGCAGAGGTATTCGAGCAGAAGATATTGGAAATACCGAGAAGACGCTTATAGGCTCACAGAACGATTTGCACTTCGCGTTGAGTCCTCAGACTTCAAGCGTATCGCAGCATGGCTCAAAGCGCTTTTGGTCCAGATTCTGTGGAACATGTTGCAGCCACAAATGACACAGGGCCCCTGAAAATGCCCTTATTCACAAAGGACTACCTATTGTGTTATCTGGTCATATTTAAGGTCCGCTCTGGGCTTTTTCTACATCACTGGCAATGATGGGACCTTGCGGACATTCATCCCCGCAAATTCGTTTTAACAATCGAGACTTCCGCCCAGGTTATTCCTGCCAGCGAAAACTCTGTAGTCACCAACGACAGTTCATTGTCTATATCACCAGTCACGGTCCAACTACGACCAAAAGCTTGGGTGAGTTGAAGTATTTCCATGATCACTTCGGGCCATTCGAAAGCTACAACATCTCGTGAGAATACCGCTGAAGTGCCGCCTTTGTAATATCGAGATAGCCCTGGATCACTGGCCACAATAACTTGGTTTAACTTTGCACAAATGGAGCGAGCGTTTTTCCCCCGTTCGGTTTCAAGGATCAGTCGAATACGAGCTTGCAAAGGCAGCACTTTCCTACATGACCAATCACTACTCAGCTATCTTACTACTTGGCGGAAATGGGCTCAAACCCGTCACAAAAAACAAATGGCTAAGCAATCACTCCGCCGCGTGTTTAAGCGGTTCTTCTACGGCGTGGCGGCTGGGCTTGGCTTTCTTTTGGAGCTCCAGCTGCTTTTCGCGCGTCTTGGCGCTTTCGCGGTAGGCTTGGAATTTGCCGGCCATATATTGCGGCTGCCAGAATTCCACTGGCGCATTATACCAAGCGGCGGCTTGCTGCACGAAATAGGGGTTGAACATGTGCGGCCGGGCAACGGCCACGAGGTCAGCGCGGCGGCAAGCGACGATGGTGTTGACTTGGCTTGGCTCGGTGACCGCGCCAACGGCCATGGTACGCACGCCGGTGACGTTGCGAATAGCTTCTGCAAACGGGACTTGGAACATGCGTCCGTAAACGGGCTTTTCATAAGAGACCGTTTGGCCTGAGGACGTGTCAACAAGGTCGCAGCCAGCGTCGGAGAAAGTCTGCGCGATGGTCAGCACGTCTTCTTCGCTAATACCGCCTGGCGCCCAATCACTGGCGGAAATGCGGATCGCCATGGGTTTATGATCTGGCCAGACAGCCCGCATCGCTTTGAACACTTCAAGCGGATAGCGCATTCGGTTCTCAATGGAGCCACCATACTCATCCTCTCGCTGATTGGTGAGCGGGGAGAGGAAGCTGCCCAGCAGGTACCCATGGGCGCAGTGCAACTCGATCATGTCGGCGCCGGACCGCTCCGCACGTTCCACAGCCTGCACAAAGTCAGCTTTCACGTCATCCATCTTAGCCCGGTCCATGGGGATGGGGACCTGGCTAACGCCTTCGATGTATGGGAGCGGGCTTGGCGCAAAGATTGGCCAATTATCGTCTTCGTTGACAATAGGACGATCAATCTTTTCCCAGCCAAGCTGGGTCGAGGCTTTCCGCCCTGCATGGCCGAGCTGTACGCACACCTTGGAAACCGAATTCTCGTGGATGAAGTCGTTAATTTCCTTCATCTTGGCTTCCTGCTCATCATTATAGAGCCCCGGGCAACCAAGGGTAATGCGCGCATCGGGCGATACGCAGGTCATCTCATAATACACGATCCCTGCCCCGCCGATCGCGCGGGTGGAATAGTGCACCTTATGCCATTCGGTCATGCAGCCATCGACAGCGCTATATTGCGCCATCGGGGAGAACACGACGCGGTTCTTCACTTCCATTTCGCGCAGCTTAATGGGCGTAAACATCGGTGTCGGCTTTGCGCCTTTCAGGTCAAAGCCTTCGCACTGTTCGTAGGCTGGATACCATTCCTCCTCAAAGCGCTCGATAAAGCTCTCATCGCGCAAGATGAGATTATCCCAGGTAACGGATTTAGCACGGCACATGACGACCATGGCGAATTCCATGGGCAACATGTCTGTATTGCGCTCCATGTGCTCAAACCAGGCCAGTGACACATCGGCATTGTGCTGAATGATCTGGACCGGGGTCTTGCGCTCTTCATGATAGTCGCGGAACGCATCTTGCACCTGATGACGCGTTGGATTTGCGTCACAGTGCTTCATCACTGCGTCATGCAGGCCGATCGCGCATTCCATCGCCAGCTTGGTGCCAGAGCCAATGGAGAAATGCGCACTGGCTTTCGCGTCGCCCAAAATAGCAACGTTATCAAACCACCAATTTTCGCAATAGATCCGCGGGAAATTACGCCACAGAGACCGATTGGTGATGAACGAATAGCCGTCAAGCTCGCGCGCAAATATCTTTTCTAGATAATCGGCCGTTTCTTGTTCGCCCATGCCTTCAAAGCCAAGCTTGTCCCATGTCTCAGGCCCCATTTCGATGACCCACGTCGACATGCCGGGCTCATATTGATAGGTGTGCGCGCAGATTACCCCTTCATCGAGTTCTTTGAAGAAGTATGTAAACGCTTCAAGCGGGCGCTTGGAGCCAAGCCAGACAAATTTATTGTCCTTCATAGTGACAGTGGGCTTGAACTTATCCTTATGGGCTTCGCGGATAGGCGAGTTGACGCCATCACTGGCGAGGATGATGTCGTAGCCTTCGAATTGCTCAATGCCAGACACTGGCGATTCAAAGTGCATGACAATGCCAAGTTCTTGGCAGCGGTTTTGCAAAAGCGTCAAGAGCGTTTGGCGTGAACAGCCGGCAAAGCCATTGCCTGCGCAGCGAATTTCTTCGCCTTTATAATCAATAATAATGTCATCCCAATACGCGAAGCTGTCGCGGATCGCGTCATAGCTTTCCGGGTCGCGTCCAAGGAATTCATCCAGCGTTTCATCAGAAAAGACGACGCCAAAGCCGAAGGTATCATCGGCCCGGTTTTGTTCGAAAATCTCAATATGCCAATCAGGGCGCGCCTTCTTCGTCAGCAGCGCGAAATACATGCCCCCAGGGCCACCGCCAGCAATTGCTATTTTCATCGTCGCACTCCCTTGTCGCATCTTCATCACCAAGATACTTCAAGCTTAAAGTATTTTCAAGGGCGGCAAGAGTCTTTGAGAGCGGCAGGCTGTCGCGGCACACCTAAACGGCAAAAGGCCGCGCCCGAGACGCAGCCTTTTGAAATCATAACCTAAAACCAGGCCTTAGCGCCGGCGGCGCCTTGCAAGTCCGGTGAGCGCCAATCCGGTGCCCAGAAGCGCCAACGACGTTGGTTCAGCGATGCCAGTTGGCGGCGGTGGTGGAGGCGCTGGGGTTGGCGGCGGCGGCGGTGGAGGTGGCGGTGAAATCGCGCCAAATCCAAATTCTGTCACCAAGCCAAAGCCCGTAAAGCCGCTGCCGAAATCATGGGACCGGCTGAAAAACTGCGCATCAGCATCGGCAACAAATTGGCCGCTACCGTCGGCGCCGGGGTTACTAATGGCAATATCGAGTAAGAGATCGCCCTGTGTCGGGTCATAAGTGAAGCTGGAACCACCGCCCGTACCGGCATTCACAACTAGTAATTGATCCACGGTGCCGCTGAGCGCTAATTCCGCAAAAAACGTCTCGTCCGAGCCCACATTTGATTCTGGAACACTAATCGAAAGCCCGGCAACCGGATTGAGCGATGTTGATAATGAAAAGGTGTATGTGCCTTCATTATAGGTTGCATTCCCGCCTGCTCGGAAGAACGTTAGAGACGAAATATCAACCGTCCCAGGGAATTGGTCAGCATCGTAGACTTGCTGATAAAAGCTTCCTGTAGTCAACGGCCTTTGATTAAATGGGATGGAATTGATCGAGTCGCTTTCACCGATGATAAGCGCATGCGCTGACGTCATCATCGTAAGCGTGGCTGCGAACGCTGCAGCCCCTGCATAAACGTGTTTCATCTCAAGCCCCTTGTTTTGAACACTGTTTTTATATTGCTTCGTAAAAGCAAAAAATGTGCCAAATCGAAACATCTTCGATAACAATAGGTTAACCTGGCCAGAGTGTTACAGTTGTAAGAAACGTCGACTCTTTAGCCGTCGATTGGTTGGTCTAAGGATTGTCCTCTTCGACAGGCTAGGTTAGCGTCGCGTCATTATGCGCTTATCCACAATTGGTCCCTTTGTCAGCCCGCTGCGGCTGAGCAGCAGCCTCGATCCAAAATCGAAGCATTATCCTGCTTTGCTGCAGGCCTTACCGCCGGAAAGCGCGCACTTTACGGCGCCTAATCGCCAAAGAACATCCGACTTGCCGGGCTTTTCAGATTTAGAGCGCGACGATTTTGATTTGCGCCTTTTTGTTTGGTCGCCTCAGGCAAAAGAGGGCGAGCCGCAGCTGCGCTTTCACATCTACGGCAACGGCGTTGGCGTGGTGGAAACGCATCTGGACTGCGCGGACAATTTTAACGCAGATACGCTGGAGACATTCGCGCAGGAGACCACCTGCCGCGCCATCGATGCGCATGGCCCAAACCTGCACGCCCTCTTAGCGCAGATTGAAAGCGAGATTTCAGCTGATTTGGTCGCTACGCCAATCTCAGACGATGACACCAGCATTCCGCTCAGTCGCCAAGCCATTTGGATCAGCCGGGCCGTGCGCATCACGCCTGCCCAGCGCGAGGACGAGCGTTACCGCAGCTTAATTCGTGACTGGCTGAAAAACACCGGCCGCCCTGACGATGCAGAAGACATTCTGAGCGGCAAGGAAGAGCGCGCCATCAGCTGGATGAATTATGTTTTGGTAGACTCTGAAGAAAAGGACGCGCCAAATCCATTATCTGCAGTGCGTATCGCGCAGTTCTTTTTTGCGTCCCAAAATCTGCTCAATGACGCCGTCCACGCCTTGTTGCGCGATGGTGAATTTGAGCGCGAAACACGCAGCTTTAAAGCGCAGCTCATCCACGCACGCACGGACATGCAAATGCTGCGGATTTTATTTGATGTGCAGCTCGGCTATCTCAGCCGCCAAAAGCGCCGCGATCTAGATTACCTGATGACGATGTGGGATTTTGAGACGTTAACGCGCAATGGCGCGCGCATTCTCGATGCCTGCACCCAGCGTATCACCGAGATCACCAATGCCCGCGTTGAGCGCGGCGCGTTTTATACGGATATGATCCTCGCCTTCATTGCGCTGGTGTCCATTATTGAGGTCACGCTTTATTTGACAGAGTACAGCCGCGAAGTCATGTCCAGGCCGACGCTGGCGTACCAGGACAGCAAGCTGTCGTGGTTCTTAAGTTGGTTTGCGTCTATCGATATGGACCGCGGCTTACTCAGCGGCGCAGTCTTATTTTTCCTCATGGCGGGTCTTTATGTGTTTTGGAAACGGCGCTAGAGCGCTCCTCTGCATCTTCGTATTTCTATCGATGGCTGGTCCGCCAGCCACCGCGCAACCAAAGGCGCCGGTTCCCATCTATGTCGATACGTACAGGCCTTATATCCTGCCCCCCGGCGCGCCGCAGGGGCGGCTTATGCGCCTTGTCCATATGGTTCTGCAAAACGCGCAAAGAGGCCACAGCTTCGTGTATGAGGACTATGCCTATGGCTTTCATGCCACGCAAACAGCCGATATAGCCGCCAGCTTCCCCTGGCGCAAAACTGCCGATTGGAGCGCCCGCGTTCTCTATTCAAGGCCGTTGGTGACCATCGAGACGGGCTATTTCTATAATCAACGCTTCCACCGCCAGCCGCTTGGCGCAGATGATCTGAGCGGTCTGCGCCTTGGCCGGCTGGAAAGCTATGGCTATGAAGGCGCTGTTTTAGCGCCGCTGGAGCGCGCGCAGGCAGAAGATCGTCTGGTGCTTTTGCAGAATGAGATGGACGCAATCAGCGCGCTCCTGGCAGGCACAGTCGATGCCGTGCCCTTACAAAAAGTGGTGGCGCAGGCGACACTTGGCACACAGTTCGCCAATTTAGCGCAGCTTATACTGCCCGTTTCCGGCGTTCAAACCTCCGTCCCCTTTCATCTCATCGCTCCCAAAACCGACCAGGGCGCTGCCCTTATCGCAGCCTTTAATCAAAGTTTTGATGCGCTTGAAGCAGCTGGCGTCCTCTCAGCAGACTATGCCAATCGCGGTATCCAGCCGCGCGCGACCTATGATTTTGTGACCCTCGTCGTGGCAGAGGGCTTTCCAACGATCATTGGCACAGCGCCGGACGACCCTGAGCTAAGCTTTGCGTTACCAGAAGGGACGCGCGCTTTGGTGCTGGGTTGGAGCGCGCGTCTGCGCGAGCCCGTTCCCTCGGGGACGCTGTTCCAAACGATGGTGGATGAAACGTCACTCCTCATCCTCAACGGCCCTCATGTGGGCCGAGAGCTGCGCGTGAAAAACATGCATATCGCCATGAGCAATGCCAAGAGCGGTGAATGACGAGCGCCGCAGCATTTGCGGGACTGGGCTGGGCTGCGACAGGGGTCTACATCCTGGCCCAAGGCTATGTCTCCTGGCAGCAGGCTTATGATGAGCGGCTGTATTATAAACTCAACGCGATTGGAGCCGCGGGCCTAACCGTCAGTTCAGCAGCCATCGCCTCCTGGCAATCTGTCGCTGTAAACATCTTCTGGCTGGTCATTAGCATCACGTCTCTCCTGAAAACCCAGACACAGCGGCAGCTCACCATGTCTCGCTGGTGGGTTATGGCGCCGCTGCTGGCTTTTAGCGCCAGCGCGCTGGTCTGGATTGAAGCCGACCGCGCCGTGACTTATGCTGTTCTGGGTTGGTCAGGAAGCCTTCTCTATTGTGCATCCTACGCGCTTTTCACGTTCCACGTCATTCGCAGGGTCCGCTTTTTGGCCTATAATTGCGTCGCTGCTGTGCTGCTGTTGCCGGTATACGCTTTGCAAGCCAATTGGCCCGCCTTCGCGTTGAGCATTGTCTGGGCCCTTATCTCTGCAAGCGGCTGCCTGGCAGCCACCAACCGCAGAGACAAAAACCAACCAGAGTAGCAAAGCCGGCGCCAGGCGACTCATGGGCTCAAATACCCTGAAGCGCCCATTTCTGAAGCACATGCCAAGCAAAACCGCTTCAAACGGATACAAAATGTGTTTTTTTCGCTGTCAAATCACAGCGACAAGCACCTGCAAAATCCCAGCGTTTCCGCGGCTTCGCAGGTGCACAAAATATATTGCGTTGCAAAAACTATCAAAAAATCTGCTTTTCTTATTATCCAGTCCATCTAGCTGTTGAATAGTGAAAAGAAAAAACGCGACATAGATTGCGTCAATAAAACCGCAAAGCCCGCTCTGAGGAGAGACTTGTCATGAACAATACCTCAGGAGCACCTCAATGTTTACACGAGTATGTGAGAATAAATCTGCAAGACAATCCCTCGCGTTAATTTCAACGCTTGTTGCATTTTCTGCATCTGCCCCATCTAGTCTTGCTCAAGGCGATCTTTACGGTCCGGCTGAAGAAGAACGTGAGACGTCTTTTACCGTCACGATGAACCAAGACTCGTTTTTTGGATTTTATCCTGCGTTCAATGGCCTCGTCCCCGTGAGCGACACGATGGACTTTTCCTTCTACGGCATCTTGTGGACCAAGCCAGCGTTTGGCCTGGGCCAAGGCAATAGCGGCGACGATCTTTGGACGGAATTTGGCGTTGGCGTGAACTTACATCTGATGGATGGCAATCTGTTGGTAAAACCGCAGCTGGGCATTACCAACGGCTCCCTGCTGTCCGGCGGCGTCTTTGAAGATGGCGAAACTGGTGCATCCACTGGCGCAAACTTCGCGGATGGGATTGTGCCCAGCCTCACCATCAACTACAGCGACGACCAGTTTGAAGCCGAGTGGTACAGCGGCTATTATGCAGCCCTACGCAACCGCGGTGATGATCGCGCGCTAGACTTCCTGCACCTGTGGGCCAATGCGGGCTATAAATTTACCAGCATCGTCTCCGGCGGCGTCCACTATGAAATTCTAGACAACAGCCGCAACAACGCACCTGGCGCGTCTGGTTCAACAGCTTACCAATGGCTAGGCGGCTATGTTCAGTTCGCTTTGCCAAAAGGCTTCTTCGCCCGCCTTACCGGCGGCGCAGACATCCAAAGCGGTGGCTCAGGTGACTTCTACAAACTTAATGTCGGCATGAGCTTCTAAGCTAAAACAAATGACCGCGCAGCGTCATGCTGCGCGGCTTTCGCCTTTGACACTGACCCTAAACCAGCCCAAGCATTGGTGTTGGTTTAGAGGGAAATACAGCTTTCACATCAGCGTTTGAGAACCCATACAACCCAGTTAGCAAGCCAGCAAACATGCCATTCATATCGTTGGCGGGATAGAGATCGCGGCCTTCATAAAGAGCGCCTGGCGCAAGGCCTGGCCAATCGCCGTGCAGTCCAGGCTTGATCTTTCCGCCCGCAAGCAGGGCGACGCTGCCCGTCCCGTGATCTGTTCCCGCGCCGCCATTTTCGCGCACCGTGCGGCCGAATTCGCTGACGACGGCGACGGCAGCGTTGTCCCACTGGCTGCCCATGGCCGCTTTGAGTGCCAAAAGCCCTTGATCTAGCCCGCCAAGCATCCGCCCGAGACGGCCCATTTGGGCACTATGCGTGTCCCAGCCGTCAATATCGATGACAGCAATGTCGGGACCACCAGCTTTAGCGAGCAAGCGTCCGGCCCCTTCCATTTGGGCCTTTATGGCCCCAAGGGCACCGCCGCCGCCTTTGGTCATGCCCATATCGCCCGCCACCGCGTTGGTTTCTAGTGCCTTCACCAGGGCGCCAGAAAATAGGGGATCATCGGCATAAAGGCCTTGAAGGCGCATGAGCGTATCTTCATTGGTTGGCGCCAGCACGGGCGGTGACCAACTTGACGCCGCAGCCGTTCCCTTCAAAATCATCGGCGTTGCAGGACCGATCGAGAGCGCCGATAACGCGGGGCGCCGCTGCAGCACCCGGTTGAGCCAACCCTCTCGGCCAGGCAAAGTAGGCTCACCAGTCTCCAGCAAGTCCTGCGCCTTAAAGTGCGAGCGCTCCCGGTATGGCCCTGCAATGGCATGCACGAACGCCGCCTCGCCAGCTGCAAACCAGCTGTGCCAATGTTCCAAATTTGGGTGCGCGGCAAAACCATCGGCAAGGCTCAGCGCGCCCTTGGGGATGAGCTTTTGGCGATGACTTTCAATGTGGCGATCATCGAGCTTGGGGACCGCCGTTAAGCCGTCCAGAGCCCCGCGCAGCAAAATGATAATAAGCTTTGGCGTGCCCGCAGCGGCATGGCTGGCGCGGGCGCCGCTCACCAACGTTGCTGCGCCCAAACCTGCGGTGAAAATACGCCGTGTCAGCAGCATGTCCTATCTCCTCTGAAATTGCGGGCTCATTAGCGCCAGCGTAAGGCCCTGGGCCGGGCTCTCTGCGCGCGCAATCGCCGTCACCAATGCCGGATCGGCCAATGGCCCTAGGGCTGCGTCTACAAACATATCTGGCCGCAGACGCGCACGTTTAGCGACGTTCCCCGCCCAATCAATGCGCTTTTTAAGCGCGTCAGGCGACAGCCAAGCATCGGCCGTGTCTGGCCAGCCTGCGGGTGATGGCGCGCCGAAGGGCCGCTGCGCGAAGCCTTCTATAGCGCGCCGCGCCTGGCCAAAGACGGCGCGTTGGCCAAGCATCCGCGCCGATGCAATCATCAGCTCTTCAGGTGTTTTGACTTTTTGCAAGGGCGCCTCAAACGCCCCTTCAAGACGGATGACGCCACGTGCAAGCGCGCTGAGATCGCCGCCAGTCCTGCGAAAGATGCTTGACAGTGCCGCCACCGCTGTCTTCGGTGGCTCATCGGCTACAAAGTGCCGCGCGAGCTTATGTGCCACGTGATTGGCCGTGGAGCGGTGCGTTGCAAGGTCTGCGAGCATTGCTTTGGCCTGTCCCTGGCCATCACTGCCATAGCGTTTGCCCAAGAGGCGCTTGGCGCCGGGTTCGTGCGCGGGGGAGACAAACATGCCGTTACCCGTCACTGACGTGCGCAAGACGCGCGGCGCAATGGGCATCCAGCCCGTCAACGCCTTGGCCAAACTCTCCACGTCGCTTTGTCCATAGCCGCCGTTGACGCCAAGCGTGTGCAGCTCCAAAACTTCCCGCGCCAGGTTTTCATTCAGGCCCAGGCCGCGCCGCCCAGCAATGCGCGTGGAGGGGCCGACTGAGCGATGATTGTCGAGATACATAAGCATACCAGGGTGCAGCACCGCCGCTTCTAACAGATCGGGAAAACGGCCAAAGACATGCGGGCGAATGGCTTCACGCTCATAAGGTCCCGCCAGCCCAATGGTTTCCGCGCGGGTGGCGGCAACGGTGAAATGATTTGACCAAAACCGAGCCCACCGGTCCGCAAAGGGCGCAGGCGTTGTGATGGCGCGGCCCATGCGCGTCTCAACCTCTTTGCGTAAAGCGCTGCGCTGGGTTTTGATCACGCCTTCAAGGGCAGCCACCGCCTTTGCACTCGCATTGCCTGACCTTAAGGATTTGCGGTGTTCGCGCAGCGTAGCAAAGGTGGTGAGGGCCGCTTTCGTGTCTTGTAAGTTTGGCGCGGCAACCAAAGCCGCTTTGGGCATAATTTGGCTGTCCAGCCAAGCCAATGGGTCATCGGCGGCAGTAAGTTCCCCTTGCTGCGGGCCAAGCCCAAACCGGTGGACAGCGACTGCGCTTGCGATCGACATAAAAACATCCTCAAAGCGAAACAGGTGAGTGCCCTATATACGTCGCAACGAGAAAAAACCCTTCGTTCACCGATGATTGATACTTACAGGTTAGGTGAACTTTAAGGCAGCATGAAATTTGTCGCTTTGCGGCGAAGATCGATCGCTTTACACGCTTGCGTCAAATGGGCCTCGCTACGGGGCAAGGTTTTTCAAAGAGGATATCATTGTCCATGTCTAGTTATCTCGATGCGCTAGAGAGTGAGGCCATCCACATTATTCGTGACGGCGTGACCGAAGCAGAAAATCCGGTTCTGTTGTTTTCTGCGGGCAAAGACTCAACGGTTCTTGCGCATTTGGCTGTGCGCGCTTTCTACCCTTCAAAGCCTCCAATGCCGCTTTTGCATGTCGATTCAACCTGGGAATTCAGAGACCTTCTGACATTCCGCGATGATTTCGCTGAAAAACATGGCTTTGAGCTGCGCGTCCATGCCAATGAAACTGGCCGCGAGATGGGCCTCAACCCCATTGACCATGCCGACACTTATACCACGGTCATGCGCACAGATGCGCTTAAGCAAGCGCTCGATGATGGCAAATACGACGTGATTTTCGGCGGCGCCCGCCGCGATGAAGAAGCCTCACGTGCCAAAGAACGCGTTGTCTCCGTGCGCAGCGCGGACCATAGTTGGGAGCCGAAAAGCCAGCGGCCTGAGCTGTGGAACAGCTATAACTGGCGCCGCACCCCAGGCAGCAGCCTGCGCGCCTTCCCCCTATCGAACTGGACCGAAGCCGACCTGTGGGCCTACATCATCGCCAAAGAGATTGAACTTGCGCCGCTGTATTACGCTGCTCCGCGCAAAGTCATTGACTATGACGGCACCATGATTGTCATGGACGAGCCTGAGCGCTTAAAAAGCCTGTCGCATTTAAAGGCGGAAACCAAGATGGTGCGCTTTCGCACCCTTGGATGCTGGCCAGTGACCGGCGCGGTTGAATCCGGCGCCGATACCGCGCTTGGCATTGCTCAAGAGACCACTATTGCCGGCACTTCTGAACGCCAAGGCCGGGTCAGTGATGCGGGCTCATTGGAAAACCAAAAGCGCGCTGGGTATTTCTAGGCTTTATAGGCTTCGCGAAGTGAGCCAATCACGCCGTCAGGCAGGCGTGAACGCGCCAAACCCGCCTTTGTGATAGACGAGCGGCGGCTGCTCTGGGCCATTCATGATCCGCACACCGCGGCCGATGAAGATGTGATGCGTGCCGGCCTCATGGACTTGCTGCGTCTCACAGTCGATAAAGACTGGCGCGCTTACAATATGCGGCGCGCCGCCCTCATGACAGGTAAAGTCAAGATTATCAAAGCGCGTTTCAACGGGCGGTACGGCAAAACGCATGCCCAAATCGCCTTGGTCCGCTCCTAAGATATGAACGCCGAAAAAGCCGGCCTGCAATAGTGGGGCATGTAAAGGATTGGATTTATCCACGCAGATCAGCAAAAGCGGCGGGTCGAGCGAGACGGACGTGAAAGCGCTCACCGTACTACCGCGCGGCTGATCTCCTTCAAGAGACGTCACGATCGTGACCCCAGATGCGAAGGCGCCCATTGCGGCGCGCCAGTCATCACGTGTTACCGTCATTCTCTTCTCTCCAAACATAAAACAAATCGCGGCCCGACGTCCCTAGCGGCCCAAATCGGTTTAGCACAGCCCTATGACGCAATGGACTATGCCTAAAGCGGAGATCTCTCGTTTTTTTAAGTGCCGCCTTCAGGGCCACTTGCGCACAAAGTCAAAAAAACGTGCGCAAACGCATAGGCCAAGCGGCCTGCAACCTTCCTATAGTGTTTAAGAGGGATTCTAAACTGCTGCTGCAGAGGATGGCGGGCGGCATCGCTTAAGAGGGAGGGATTACATGTCCGACAATCCGAAAGACATTCAATTGGATCGGCAGCGCTGGACCCATATGGCGCTATGCGTAAAAGACATTGAAGCCAGCATCGAGTGGTACAGTACCTATACCCATCTTGAACTGTTCGCCCGCAACCAAGATGTGAATGGCTATGGCGCCTGGCTGATTGACCCTGAGCAACCTGATCCGCCATTTCTCCTTGTTATCGCCGAATTCTTTGAAGGCAAAGACCCTTTTGCCGGTACAGAACATGGGGTCTTAGGCCCATTCGCCCATTTTGGCATTGAAACCACGTCAAAAGAGAAGGTGGACGCTATTGCCGCCAAGGGAAAAGAAGCTGGCTGCCTTGCCCTTGGGCCCATGCAAATGCCCGATCCCGTGGGCTATATTTGCTTTTTGAAAGACCCGGACGGCAACACCGTTGAATACTCCTACAATCAAGGCGTCTATGAAGCGGTACGCGAAAAATGGCGCGGGGAAAACCGGCTAGAGACCATGGCATAAAGCCACGCTCACGGCTGGTTTCCTTTTTTGCCAAGAGCCCTTAGGGTGCGGCCATGATCGCCCCTCCCATAGTGCCAACACCCTTGAGCGCAGTTATCTTTGATTGTGACGGCGTTCTTGTCGATTCTGAAATTGCAGGTCTTAAAGAATCCGCTGCCTATTTGAAGCGCCACGGCCTGAACTGGAGCCAAGCAGAGCTCGTCGAGCGGTTTTCCGGTCTGCGCGATGATCAGTTTTTCGACCTCCTCACCCGCGCCTTCCGCGATGTCCACAATGCGGGCCCAAACGAGGCCTTCTTTAAGGGCCTTTATGACCAGCGGCGCCTAAGCGGTATGCCGCTGGAGGCTATGCCCGGGGCGTATGACGCGGTTAAAGCCATCAAAACACCCGTCGCTGTCGCGTCATCCTCGCGCACGGACCGGCTAGAGAAAAAACTTAAAACAACGCAGCTCTGGCCTCTCTTTGCGCCCCACGTTTATTCCGCTGATCTCGTGGAACACGGCAAACCCGCACCGGACATTTACACTTACACCGCCAAACAACTCGGCATCGATCCCGCTGAATGCTTGGTGATTGAAGACAGCGTCAATGGTGTGCGCTCGGGCATCCGCGCAGGCATGGCCGTCTGGGGCTTCACCGGCGGCGGCCACTGTTTTGAAGGTCACGGCGCCCGGCTAGAAGACGCCGGCGCGCGCTGGGTCGCGCCAAGCTTTCAAGCGCTAAGTGGCCGCCTTCAAGGGCAAGAAGCGGACAGTGTCTCTTAGGGATGAGCGACAGGCGTTTTGAAGACCTCTAATCCCCCTGATCTTCCCGGAACTGACACAGCGATGGCAAAGGCAGTGCCTGCATCCCTGCAATTACTCCGCCAGGGGGCACCAAGGCAAAAAGCCGGTACGGGGATGACAATTGATATACTCGGCGATGGTATTTCGGCCATCGGCAACCAGCACCTCATGCCAAAGCTTTAAGTCCAAATGACCCTCATGAGCCTCCATCATTTGGAAGAAGCTACCAAAAATAGCCAAGTGTGTTGGATGGCTCTTAGACCAGTCTTCTAGGTCTTCCATGGAGCGGAAGGCTGCTAGGCCAAAGGTTTGCTGTTTGGGGCGCCCGTCCAGCTCTGTTTCATCCATCAGGCGGCAGGAAAAGCAATTAGTCTCTTTCGGATTATCGCGAAGGAAAGCCATACCGGCCGTTAAGTGCGGGCGCACCACATCTTGGTAGGTCTCACGTTCTTTGCCTGACGACAGCGTTAAATCCTGACCAGACCGGATGAGGCACACATTATCTGGCACACCGACCACAACGCGTTTCCCGCGCGTTTCTTTGATGTCGATATCCGGCAGCGCTTCAATGGGGGAGGCAAAGTCCAGCTGGCTTGAGGCGGGCACACGGTCGCGCATACCGCCCCAATAAGCGTGTTCTTTAATCGGTTCGCCCCAATCCGCCGCAAGGCTAGCAACGCCGTGCTCTGTTTGGGAGGAATGGAGCGTTTCAAAATGATCAACCGGCACGCTGTAAACTTCGCGCCAAAGGCCAACGGGCCCATTTAGTCTCGCCTCTTCTTCCCACCAAGAAGACACACCTTCATTTACCCACCAAGCCTCAAACTCAGCTCGTGAAGGCCAGTAGGCGATGAACACGGTGTTATCCATGTCAGAAGCATCGCGCACCTGCGCGCGGGTGATAAAGCTGGGTGCAGGGGCGGCATCATCGGTACCTTGCCACCAGTTTTCGAAAGCCGTGATATCGCCGCCTGGCGCAGATTGAACGCCGAAATAGGCAAACACAATTTCGGTTACTCCAGGGGCAAAGCGGGACTGCCAAGCATCAACTGGCGGCTCCCAATTCTCCGGCATGTTGCTCATATCAAGGCTCCGGTGCTATTGGGCCGCAGTGTCAAAGATATCGCCAAGATCATCGTCTTCTGCCAGATCGTCAAGGGCTGCGCGGCGCGGCGCTTTTTCGACGATACGGCCAGGGTTGTCATTAAACCATAGCCGCGCCACATCGGGCCGAGAATAATGCCCAACCGGATCAGCAGCCGCTTTGGCGATGGCGATCATGCCAAGATCGATATCAGCATATAAAATCGTCTCTTCCTCCCAGCCGGGTTTCTCGCATAGCGGGCTGCCATCGGGGCCATAGATCATCGCCGCCCCGCCGCCAACGCGCAGCAGCTCTTTTTTATGCGGCGCATCGCAGAGCATGTCCTGCATCTCCTGGCTCACCAAACCGCAGGCTGCAATGACGAAGCACTGACCTTCAGCAGCATACATCATGCTGGCCGCGGAGTTGAGTTCCGGCCCAAGGGCATAGGCCGCACCATTATAAAGAGAGAAGCTTGGCCAAGAGCCCACATGAATTTGCTCTTGCTGCGTGAACATCGCCATTTTGTTTAAGGGGTTTAAGTGCTCCCAGCAGCACAGCTGCCCAATGCGGCCGATATCGGTGTCTGTGACCACAAAATCGCTGCCGTCCCCTTCCCCGAAGATGGTGCGCTCTACATGGGTTGCTTTTAGCTTACGGCGCGTAAAGGCGCTGTCGCTGGCAGGGTCAACAAACAACTGAGAGATATAAATGCTGCCGCCATCGCGCTCTGAATACCCAAGGACCACCTTGATGTCATGGGCATTGGCAGCGTCGATGATTTTGCCAATATGATCCCCGTCGGCGGTCGGGCAATTGTCAAAATGCCGGCCCACAAACTGCATGCCCCAGGCGGGACTATCCAGCCAAGCCCACCACGGATAGCCAGGGATCCAGCATTCCGGAAAGGCGATCAACTTCGCGCCTTCACCGGCCGCTTCCTTGATCAGCTTGATCGCTTTTTCAACGCCAGCATCAACATCTAAAAAAGCGGGGGCCGCTTGCACTGCGGCAACCTTAAAAGGGGCTTGGGACACAGTCAGAACTCCTTAAAATAGCTCGGCACACGGCCTTTTTGCGATAGTGCCATAATGACCACGCATTCGCCAAATGTCTGGCTCCAGATGGCATTGATTATTGACTCAACCGGAATCTGAGGCAGATATTGGTTAGAAACTGCAACGCTCCGCGACCCGATTTTTGCGGCGGAAGGAGACGACATGGTCGAGACAATCACACTGTCCACGCGTGATCTAAGCTACTCGCAAAAGCTGCGATACTGGCGCGATTATGTGTGCCAGACCTTTGTTGACCTCAACTGCGAGAACGCTTCTCAAGCGGACTTTGAAGGCGAAATTACCAGCCGCGATGCGCATGATTTACGCTATAGCATTGTGGCGTCCAGCCCGCAGCGCGTGGTGCGTGACAAAGCCCGGATTGCCCGCTCCAATCATGATTGTTTTTTGGTGAGCATGCAGCTGACAGGCCAAGGCCATGTGCAGCAAGCCGGGCGCACAGCCACCATCAAGCCCGGAGAATTTGCGCTTTACGACGTGACCAGGCCCTATAGTTTGACTTTTGAGAAAGACTATCGGCAGCTCGTTCTCACACTGCCGCGGGCAAAATTGCTGGAGCGCTTTAGCGATGTCGAATCGGCGACGGCGATTTCTGTCGCGAGCACTCATAGCGCGACCCAGCTCGCCACAACGCTGTTTTCGCAGCTCTCTACGCATCTGCCGCAACTCGACCATTTCACGGTGCAAAAGCTGCAAAATGATGCGGTCGATCTCTTGGTCGATGCCCTTCGCGCGCAAACCGTGCCTGACATGCCTCAACAAGGCCAGAGCCAGACGTTACTCACTCAGCGTATCATCCGCTTCATTGATGCCAATTTAGCTGATCCTGAGCTCAAACCGGAGACCATCGCCGCCGCTCACGGCATTTCTGAACGCTATTTGCGCAAGTTGTTTGAGAAGCGAGACAAAACGGCTTCAGATTATATTTGGCAGCGCCGCCTAGAACACGCCCGGCTAGATCTGACAAACCCTGCCAAAGCCCATATATCGCTCGCCTCCATAGCCTATGATTGGGGCTTTAAAGACCCCAGCCACTTCTCACGCACGTTCAAGGCCGCCTTCGGCCTAAGCCCTCGCGAAGCGCGCAAACGCGGTTTGCATTAAGAGGTTCGGCGAGCCTTGGTTATAGGGCTTTGCTGCCTTCCTCGCAGACACAAACACAGCGCAAACTTCCAACCGGGGAAAGGCGGGGTGTAAGGCCGCAGCGGCCTCATTCTATCGTGCACACTATACCACCCGGAACAACCGTAAACCAAGTCAATCACCAACGTCTCCATCGACATCGTCATCGAGCAAGATGCGTTCCGCGGCGCCATCTAGGTCGTCATATTGGCCCGTTTTGAGGGACCACATGAAAGCTGCAAGGCCAATAGCGCCGAGCGCGAGGGCGGCGGGGATTAAGATGAGGAGAACGGTCACCGCGCCTTGCCGCGGGTGACAAGGGCGGCGTTGCCAGTGACGAGAATCGACGAGAGCGACATGGCGAGCGCGGCGATCAGCGGTGTAACGAGACCTAGCAGCGCGAGCGGCACGGCTATAGCGTTGTAGCCGATGGCCAAGGCAAAATTCTGCTTCACTTTTTTATCCGCTGCGTTGGCGATGGTGAGCGCGCGCTGCACAGGCTTCAAGGCAGCGCCTTGGAAGACGATATCTGCCGCAACCTGCGCGACGTCGGACGCACACGCAGGCGACATGGAGACATGCGCGGCGCGTAAAGCGGGGGCATCATTGATGCCGTCACCCACCATCAAAACCCGTTCGCCTTTGGCGCTTAAGGCGTTGAGAACGTCCACCTTATCTGCTGGCTGGCAGCCACCGTGCCATTCAGCAATTGCGAGCGCACTAGCTGTGCGCTGTGCGACGGACGGATGATCGCCCGACAGCAAAATGACCCGTTTGCCTTGGGCGTGCAGCCAGCCGATGATCTCCTTTGCATCCTCGCGCGGCGTATCTACAAAGCCGATATGGGTGTGCTGGCCATCCGGCAAAGCGAGCGTTAGCTCCGATGTCGTTTGATCTGGCGCTTGGCTATCCGGGGCGGCCCAGGCCCGGCGTCCGAGCTTGACTGGCTGACCATCAAGAAGGCCGGAAATCCCCTCGCCGGGATGCTCGGCTACGTCTGTTAGCTCGGGAAGCGCTAAATCCGGATCGATGTTCAGAAGCGATTTTGCAAGCGGATGGCTCGAGTGTTTTGCCAGCGCCTGGGCAACGGCCAACGCTTTTTTAGGGATCCTATCGGCATCAATTGGCGTCATGGCTCCCGTGGTGAGAGTGCCCGTCTTATCAAAGACGGCAACATCCACATTAGCGAGGCGGTCAAGCGCATCGCCTGATTTAACGACAATCCCGTCTTTTAACAGCTGGCCCACCGCTGCGACTTGTACGGCGGGCACGGCAAGGCCCAGGGCGCAGGGGCAGGTGATGATTAAAACCGCGACCGCAATCATGAGCGCGCCATACCAGCCCGCGCCCAGGATCAGCCAGCCCGCAAAGGCAAGCCCCGCGAGGATATGCACACATGGCGCATAGATGCGCGCAACTTTATCGGCCAGGCGAACCATTTTTGCCCGGCTTTGTTCTGCTTCGCCCATGATGCGGATGAGATCGGACAGGAAGCTTTCTTCCACTGCTGCAGTCGCTTCGACATCCAGCGCGCCAGACAGATTGAGCGCGCCAGCATAGAGTGTGCTGTGCTTGGCTGCGCGCACAGGGGCGGCCTCACCCGTGACCAGGCTCATATCAATATCCGATTGCCCGGCAAGCACTTTGCAGTCCACCGGCACACGCATGCCTGGCTGCACCAGCAAGGTCATGCCGCGGGTCACATCGGCCACATCGATCTTTTTGGTATTGCCCTGGTCATCTAGGCGCAGCGCTGTTTGCGCGCGAAGGCCCAGAAGAGTCTGCGCCGCTGAGAACGTGCGCGCGCGCAGCATTTGATCCAGTGTGCGGCCGATGAGGAGGAAGAAGAGCAGCATGACCGCTGCATCAAAATAGCTGTGCTCGCCGCCCCGCACGGCCACCAATAAACTCGCGCCAGTGGCCAAAATCACAGCCAGCGATATCGGCACATCCATGTTCATGGTGCCAGCGCCAAGCGCTTTGCGAGCGGATTTAAAGAAGGGCTGGCCGGAATACGCCACTGCGGGAATAGCGATGATGGCGGATATCCAATGGAAAAGCGAGCGGGTGCTTTCATCCATATCCGACACCAATCCCGCCCAGACTGAGACCGACAAGAGCATGATGTTCATCATTGCAAAACCCGCAACGGCCAGCGCCAATAACAGTTGGCGCGCTTCGCGGTCGACGGCAGATGAGGTCTGCGCATCTTCAAAAGGAATGGCATCAAAGCCCTTGGCCTTGAGGGTATCGATGACCGTTTCAGCGGTCAGCTCACTCCCATCAATGCGCACACGCCTGGTTGATAAATTGGCGCGGGCATAGTCCGTCTGCGGCAGGCTATTCAGCGCTTTTTCCACCTTTGACAGGCAGCCGGCACAATGCATGCCGGGCACCACAAATTCCATTTGCCGGGTTTGCGTCATGGCTAAAAGAATAGCTCTTCGCGGAATTTCACGCTTTCACCGCCCTTATCTGCCAGTAAGCGCAGCTCCCAGCGGCCAAGCGCGGGCAGCTGGGCAATGGCGCTGTAAGTCCCATCGCCTACCGGCGCAAAGGGGAGCTCGACATCCATGCCATCAGCCGTTTGGCGCCATAACAGACCTGTAATGATCGGACTGCGCACGCCTTCGGGGGTGACATCGATACGGACGGTGTTCGTGCCGGGGTCTAGCATATCGACCTCCACAGCCATAACCCAGCCAAGCTGCTTGGCATCAGCCTTGGCGGCGATACGCGCATTAAAGCCTAAACCTTGTCGGTAAGCATCAGGCTCGGTCGTGCCATCAAAGGTGCCGAGCGCGAAGCTCGCCATGAGAATGTTCATACCAATGACAAGCGCAAAAAACCCGATCAGCCCGCTCAGAACCATGCGGCCTGTGAGTTTTTTCTCTGTGGCAGCCATCATTTTTTGGGTCCTTGGAAGCGCATAGTCTCTTCAGCAACCAGATTTCCATCGATGTCAAAAATCTGCAAGGTCCCTTTTGCAAGGCCGTCGTTCAGCACAGTTTTAAGCTGGCTTGGCGGCAGGGCGACAAACAGACGCGCCGTGATTAGATCATCTGGTCCGACGCTGAGAACATTGCTCATGGCGCCCGTTGTCCAGCGCAGCTCGGGCGTCCCAAGGCCGTTCACCTGCGCTGTGTATTTGCGCGCATCGGCAGATTTGTTGAGCAAGCGCACAGTATAGCCATTGCGGATAGAGCCATCCGACAAGGTCACGAAAACTGGGTTGCGATCTGAGAGGACGTTCAAATCCGTATCGGCCCGGTTGAGCATCGCCCAAATCATGACAGCGCTCACAAGGCCGATGACAACGCCGTACCAAACAGTGCGGGTGCGGATAAAAGGAAAACGCTCTTTCTCGCCCTTTGCGCGGCGCTCTTGGTTGGCAAAGCTATCATAGCTGATGAGCCCGCGCGGGCGCTCGACTTTGTCCATAATATCATCACAGGCATCAATGCAAAGCGCGCAGTGAATACACTCCATCTGCGCGCCATCGCGGATATCAATGCCTATGGGGCAAGCGTTAAAACAGGCATTGCAATCAATGCAGTCGCCCGTCACCTCGCCGTCTTTGGGGTGCTTTCGAATGGGCCCGCGCGGTTCGCCGCGGTCTTCGCGGTAGCTTACAATCAGCGATTCATCGTCCAGCATCGCGCCTTGGATCCGCGGCCAGGGGCACATGTAGATACACACTTGCTCCTTGGCGATGCCGCCCAGCAGGTAGGTTGTGGCTGTAAACAGAGCAACAAAGATATACGCCATGGCAGGCGCTGTTCCATCAAATAGCTGCGGAAAAATCGTCGGTGCATCGGCGAAATAGAAAATCCAGGCGCCTCCGGTTGCGACCGCGATCAAAATCCAGATGCTGTGTTTTAAACTCTTCTTGGCAATCAGCGAGAGTTTCCATTGATTTTTATCTTGCCGAATACGCTGGTTACGGTCGCCTTCAATCCAGCGCTCCACATGAAAGAATAAATCACTCCAAACAGTCTGCGGGCAGGCATAGCCGCACCAGGCGCGGCCGAAGACGGATGTCACGAGGAACAAGCCAAGCGCGGACAAGATCATTGCCCCGCATAGGAAATAGACCTCCTGGGACCAGATTTCGAAAAAGAAGAAATAGAATTTGCGCGCTGGCATATCCAGTAAAACGGCTTGATCTGGCGCGAGAGGTCCGCGGTCCCAACGCAGCCACGGCGTAAGATAATAAATACCAAGCGTGATCAACATGATCGCCCATTTAAACTTGCGGAAACTGCCGCTCACTTTTTTGGGGTAGACCTTTTTGGTCGCGGCAAAAAGCGGGCCGTCTACGGGCCCTGGGGGGTGGTCCTCAGCGTTCGGAAGCGTTTGAATATCGGGGTTCAACATGGGTTTTCACCTTTTGGGGGAATGGGCGGGCAATCCCCCCGAATTGCCCGCCCGCGGTGCCGTAGAGCTATGCTAACGCGCGTCTTGCACGTCGCTTGGCTCCCCTCCACCTAAGGAATGCACATAAAGTGCAAGTTGTTTGACGGTCGCTTCATCCAGCCGCTCTGACCATGCTGGCATCACAGCATTGCGCGCATAGAAAACCGTCTGATAAATCTGCGTGCGTTCACTGCCAAACAGCCAAATAGCGTCTGTCAGGTTCGGCGCGCCCATATCTTTGTTACCCATGCCTTGCGCGCCATGGCAACTGCTGCACTGCTCTTCAAAAATAGCCGCGCCCTTGGTTGCCAGCTCAGCATCATGATCGCGGCCAGCAATGGAAAGGACATAGTCTACAACCTCCCGCACCTCGCCGCGCGTGAGCACTTCATCAGCGCCAAAAGCCGGCATCTCGCTATAGCGCGTATCGTCATCAGCCTCCCAGCGCACCCCGTGTTTTAACGTGGTGTGAATGGCTTCAATGCTGCCGCCCCAAATCCAATCATCATCATTGAGATTTGGGAAGCCCAAGAAGCCTTGCGCCCCTGTGCCATGGCAGCCCGCGCAATTTTCTTTAAAGGCAATCTCACCGCCCGTGACAGCCACTTGAAAGAGCTCAGGATCGGCTTTGATTTGCTGAAAGCTCTTCGTGTTTATGGCTTGTTTATAAGGGTCGAGCCGGGCTTCATTTTCAGCAACTTGCTCTTCCACAACCCGGCGCTGATCATAATCGATCACCCCGCCCGAAGCGCCCCAGCCATCGCCGGTCAGGACTGGCCAACCCGGCATCACAATGAAATACCCGAAGGCCCAAACGATGGACGCATAAAAGCAATAGAGCCACCACCGCGGCAAGGGCGTGTTGAGCTCTTTTAGCCCATCCCACTCATGGCCGGTGGTCTCTCGGCCGGTTACCTTGTCGATTTCTTTTTTGTCATCATTCATGACCGTAGTCCTTCGTCCCCATCCTTAAGCGGCATGGCGGCTGCGTCATTGAATTTCTGTTTGTTGGAGGGCCATAGGGCGTAAATGACAGCGGCAGTGAACAAGATCACCAGCATGACCAAACCCCAGCTACCAGCCCATTGATATACGGTTTCGTAAGTCATCTTTGACCGCTCCTATTGTTGTAGCTTGGCATCAAGGCCGTAAACATCGGTATCCACCAATGTCCCCAGCATCTGCAGATAGGCGATCAAAGCATCAAGCTCCGACACCCGCTTGGGATTGCCATCAAAGTCGCGCACGGTAACGTCTTCGCCGTATCGCTCTAGCAAGCCGTCATAATCTGAATCAGGGTCAGCCTGGGCGCGCAGATCGGCCATCGCTTCTTCCACCATGGCCTCGTCATAGGGCACGCCAACAGCTTTATGCGCCTTAATCAGATAGGGAATTTCATCCGTCTTCAGCGCCTTCTTGGCGAGGAATGGATAGCCCGGCATGATTGATTCCGGCACCACATTGCGCGGGTTTTTCAAATGCACTTGGTGCCATTCGTCTGAATATTTGCCGCCGACACGCGCCAGATCAGGGCCTGTGCGTTTTGACCCCCACTGAAACGGGTGATCATACATGCTTTCCGCTGCCAGAGAATAATGCCCATAACGGTCGACTTCAGAACGCAGCGAGCGGATCATCTGGCTGTGACACGTGTAGCACCCTTCCCGGATGTAAATGCCACGGCCTGCCAGCTCGAGCGGCGTATAAGGGCGCATGCCATCGACCCGCTCAATCGTCGTTTTGATGAGGAACAGCGGCACGATTTCCACAATGCCGCCAATGGCAACGACCAGCAAAATGCCAACCAACAAGATGAGGGAGTTTTTCTCAAAAAGTGCGTGTGAGAGTTTCATGTGTCTCCCTCCTTATTCAGCTGGAACAGCAGCAGCTTGGGCAGGCACGGCGTCTTCCACTTCGCGCCGAACACTCCCCTGGCGGGCTGTCATCCACAGGTTATAGGCCATGATGACAGCGCCGATAACGAACAGGCCGCCGCCCAAAGCGCGGATCAGGTAATAGGGGTGCAGCATCTCAACGGTCTCGCCGAAGCTGTATTGGAGGAAGCCAAGGCTATCATAGGCCCGCCACATCAAGCCCTGGGTGATGCCTGAGAACCACATGGAGACCATGTACAGCACGATGCCGATCGTGGAGATCCAGAAGTGCCACTCGACGAGACGCAAGGAATATAGCTTGGTGCGCCATAGCCACGGCGTTAAGCAATAAAGCGCGCCAAAGGAGATGTAGCCCACCCAGCCAAGCGCGCCAGAGTGGACATGGCCAATGGTCCAGTCCGTGTAATGGCTCAATGAGTTCACCGCTTTGATGGACATCACCGGCCCTTCAAAGGTGGACATGCCGTAGAAGGCGACGGAGACGAACATCATCCGCAAAACCGGGTCCGTACGCAGCTTGTCCCACGCGCCAGCGAGTGTCATCAAGCCATTGATCATGCCGCCCCAGCTGGGCATCCAAAGCATGATGGAGAACGTCATCCCCAGCGTCTGCGCCCAATCAGGCAGTGCAGTAAAGTGCAGATGATGCGGACCAGCCCAAATATACAGGAAGATCAGCGCCCAGAAGTGAATGATCGACAAACGGTAGGAATAAACCGGTCGGTTCGCTTGCTTGGGGATGAAATAGTACATAATGGCCAGGAAGCCGGCGGTCAGGAAGAAGCCTACCGCATTATGGCCATACCACCATTGGATCATGGCATCCTGTACGCCAGACCAAATGATCACAGAATGCGGGCTCACCAAGCTCAGTGGGATGGTAGCGTTATTGCCAAGATGCAGCATGGCGATCGTGACGATGAAGGCCAAATAAAACCAATTGGCCACATAAGTATGCGGCTCTTCACGCTTCCACAGCGTACCAAGGAAAACAAGCAGGTAGGTCACCCAAACAGCAGTGAGCCATAGGTCCACATACCACTCGGGTTCGGCATATTCCTTGCCCTGCGTGATGCCCAGTACATAGCCGGTCGCCGCCAGCACGATGAACATTTGATAGCCCCAGAACACAAACCAAGGCGCCGCATTACCCGCCAAACGCGCGCGGCAGGTGCGCTGGACCACATAAAAGCTGGTAGCCAGCAAGACGTTGCCGCCAAAGGCAAAAATCACCGCTGAGGTGTGCAGGGGACGTAACCGCCCAAAGGTGGTATACGGCAGATCTAGGTTGAGCTGCGGGAAGGCAAGCTGCAACGCGATGACCAGCCCCACTAAAAAGCCAACGACGCCCCAAAGGGTGGAGGCGATGACGCCATAGCGCACAATCTTCTCGTTATAATTAGGCGTGCCGTCCACATTCGTTTGCGCGGGCGTTTTCCCTGCGTTGGCTGGCAACCAAAAGAAGGAAGCATAACAAAACGCCATGAGCAGAAACATATGCAGCTGCATAACGCCGGAATGCGTATAGCGCACGACCGCAAGCGCATAGATGGAGACCAGCGCCGCCATGACCATTGCGACAATAGTGCCCATGGGCATGGTTGAACGGCCTGTGCTTGGCTCGGTTTGCGTCATGGTGCTCATGCGCCCAATTCCCTTACGTCTTGTGCTTGTGTGATGTCTATGGCCAGCGCCGCGACGCCGGGTTGATCCACGTCAAAAAGCCAGCCCCGCGCCAGTGCGGCAATCTGATGCAGGGTTAGCCCTGTGCTTGAACTCAGCAAAATGAGGCAGGCTGGGCTCGCCAAGATGCGCGCAGAGACGCTGCTGGGCACCAGCGTGCCGCTTGATGGATCAAAGAAAAGGCCCTGCCCGCACAGCGCCATAAGCCCCGCGCCTGAGCCGCAATGGTAAGTGCAAGCGCCCGTCACCGCTAAAGTGAAAACCCAAATCCAATGAAACCGCGAGTTCGAGGGGTACATCGCCCTGCCTTTCGACTAGTGAGACATAAAATGTCTCTAAACGAGGTGCGGATAAGTGTTTTTGACCCGGGTCAAATTTGCCGCAACTTCGCTGTAGAAACCTTTGCTTGGCGCCCTCGTTTGCCTACATACCCCTCATGATGAAACGCACAGCGATAATCGGCGATGTTCATGGCGTGACAGGGCCCTTGCAACAGCTGGTGACAGCCTTGTCCCTGACTGCAGGCGACCGGCTCATCTTTGTGGGGGATTTAGTCGACAAAGGCCCAGACACGGCGGGTACAGCCGCTTATGCTGCAAGGCTTGCAGCTGAGGCTGCGTTCGAAGTCGTGCTTGTCGAAGGCAATCATGAAGACCGCCACCGACGCTACCGGCAAAATATAACGCAGCGTCCAAGCGTTGCCGCTGAGCAAGCCGCCGAGGCGCCACAACTCCCGATATTAACGCAGCAACTCTCAGCGCAAAGCGCTGCGTTCTTAGACGCCGCAGTCCCCTTCTACCGGGTTGACGACCACGATGTCCTGGTCGTGCATGGCGGCATTCCTGGCAACATGACAAGCCTGCCGGCAAGCGCTGCTGACTTCCGTGCCCTTAAAGGCAAAGCCAAAACTCAAGCAAGCAAGATTTTGCGCACCCGCTTTATTACGGCCGATACCGGCGCTTATCTCGCGCTGGGCAAGGAACGCGAAGGCGACCCCTTTTGGGCAGAGGTCTACGACGGACGCTTTGGCCATGTCGTGTTCGGCCATCAGCCGTTCCTATCCGGCCCAGCTGAATTTCCTCATGCCACCGGCATCGATACTGGCGCCGTGCATGGCGGTCCATTAACGGCGTTGCTGCTCGAAGAAGGACAGGCACGCCGCTATGTGCAAGTGCCCGGCATCACGTACCAACCTTACAAAAAAGACCCTATGGCTTTGCCCCAGGAAGGCAGCCTGAACTAAGATGCGATCAGACGTAACCGCTGAGTAAGTGGTGAAAAGAGCCCACTGCTGACTTTGCCCCCTTCACGTCATTCCTGTGCTCGTCACAGGAACCCACTCCTGAGTTTTCGACATAAAGTCATATGGCTGGCGCTCTGAAATGGGTCTCTGTGACAAGCACAGAGATGACGGAGTTTTTCTGAGCGAATGTC
>JBCCAR010000011.1:0-90415 GCA_039814715.1 Pseudomonadota bacterium | reverse complement strand
TACAACCGAGATTGGAAAGTCAGTCTGATCGAAGCGCGTAACCCCCACTGGCAGGATTTATACCCACAGATTGCAGCCCCATGATCATGAATGGGTCCCCCGGTCAAGCCGGAGGACGACGGAGGCGGATGTCGCCTTTGGGCTCAAATGTGCCATTGCGAGCCCCGCGCAAAGCGGCAAGAGGTCGGCTGAACGTCTGCTACAAATTACCCATCGGCTGATTGTGGTCTGGTGCGCCGCCGGTGCTGCCGTTTTGGTCTGTGCAGCTTTGGCCGTATATCTCGCGGCAAAAGCTGTCTTGCCAACGTTTCTGCGCGTCCGGGGAGGCAGTGTGTCCGCAAGCGGTGAGGGCCAATAGGGCGGCGAGGAAGAGATGCGGTTTCATTCGTCTCGGTACTCCAAAATATCGCCAGGCTGACAGGCCAGCACTTGGCAGATCTTCTCTAAAGTGGCAAAGCGCATGCCTTTAACTTTGCCGGTTTTGATGGAGGACAGTGCTTGCTCCGTCACCTCGATTTCAGCGGCAAGCGTCTTCAGCTTCATCTTCCGCCTGGCCAGCATGACATCCAAGGTAACGACGATTGCCATTTCCTTAGATGAACGCCTGGTTTTCTTGCTGCGCGGCTTGGCCCTGGCGGAACACTTGGGCCACGAAGACGAGGAGCGCGCCGATAAACAGGGCCTGGAGCTCGCCGGTCCCGAAGGTGATGGGAAGGAAGCCGCCGGGCACGCTATCTGCCGCGCTCACAATCGCAATCACGCCAGCGCGGATGGCTATGCCTACGGGGACCATTACCAGGACAATCCAAGAAAATCGCTGAAAACCAGCAATTGCAGTCTCTGACAAAGCCCGCTCGCTTGCTGCCTCTTGGAATGTGTGAGACAGGCACCACAAACCAAAGGCCTGCAACCCTGCACCAAGCATCATCAGGCCTGCCGCACCTATTCTTGCACTCCAGCCAATGCTCGCCGGGTCAAGCGCTAGTCCAGACATCTGCGCCGCTGTCGGTGCAATCCTGTCCCACAATAGCCAAATGCCGAGCACCATGATCGGTAAGGATAGAGCTAAAAACCGAGTCACCCACATCATTAAACGCGCGAAAGCCATGTCTCTCATTCATCCTTGTTCACTTATAAAAATTAAACTAATACTTTAATTTATAAATGTCAAATATGGATTAGGAGATGATGTATGCGCGCTTTTTTAATAGGAGTGATGATGGTGTGGGGCCTGCCAGTGGCGGCGGAGCGGGAAAGAGTGCCTTTGAGTGTAAAAGAGGCGCTGCGCATGCGTGCGAGTGCCGGCGCGCCGGGCTTTGCTAACAGGGCAGATTGGATGGCACTGACCTATTATTTGCAAGGAGTGATTGAGGGCGCTGTTGTGCATGCGCGCATGCCAGGCGCTGCTGGGTCGTTTTGCCCAGTGCCGAACGCGCATTATGATCTTGGCAGTGTGTTTGTAGCGCTAGAAGGGGTGGACCCATCTCAGCAGGATGAGCCTGTAGCGAAATATGTGCTGGAGGTATTGGCGCAGCGCTACCCCTGCGCGGATTAAGCCTTGCGGTACGTCGAATACAGCCGCGCCAGGGGAAGACCAAACTTGGACATTGTCGTTTTGGCCACCATGGTGTGGTCATCGGTTTGCACAAACACGTCTTCGAAATTGAAAGGACGGCGCTTACCGCCAATCTCGATCTCCATAACGTAGCGCCAGCGCATTTCGTCTTGGCCTTCCGGTGTTATAACCGCCTCGCCGACTAAGTCATCTGCGGTTCCGGAGATGTCGTCCTTCGTGCGTTTGATGGTCCAAGCACGGCGTTCCGTGGCGCCGTCGTTGAAGTGAAGATACTCATCCAACACCAACACGTCCTCGCTCTTTTCGCAAGCGATTGTGCCTTTATAGTGCCGCCGGACTTTGCCGGTCAGGTCCTGGACGAAGCCAGAAAACTCCATATTGCCTTCAAAAAAGCGGAATGGTGAGAGGGTCTCAGCCTGAGGGTCTTTAAACTGTACATTCATGGCAGTCTTGCCTTCCTATATGCCGCGCGCCCTCCAAGGCTTGGCATGGGTTCATGTGGGCCGCACTGTGCGGCGTTAAATCTTCTGTTGCACTGCTGCCAGTGCGTCCCGGGTCATGGGAAAATCCCGCATGATCCAGATGGCGCCCAGTTTTGCCGCGCACGGCACAGCGCCATATAAAATTCCTAAGGCCATAAGGCCTTCCGGCGTTGTTTCATTGCCTTCGCTGGAGCGAAACCCGGCCAGAGCCAGCGCCGGGTAGGCTAAAACGCCGACGGCGTAGGCAAGCTTGGTCAGCATCCCCAGCAGCGCGAACAACAGTCCGGTTTGCTGGCGCCCTGTTTGCGCGCGCCGTGCGTCCACCAAATCGGCTTGGATCGCAGCGGGCAGCGCAAGATCGGCGCCTAAACTCACTCCTGTTAATACGCAGATGATGGCAAAGTAGATTTCATCGCCTGCATTTAAAAATGGAACGATAATAAAAAACGAAGTCGCCCAAGCCATAGAGGCGCTCCAGGCTTTCGCTTTGTCCAGCTTGCGCGATAGGGCGAGCCAGCCGGGGATGGCGACCACGCCGCATAGGAAATACACAATCAACAGTGGGCCAGCTAATTCCGGGCGACCTAATTTATACTGCACATAGTCTAAAAATAGTGTCGCGGGCAGGGCCGCGGCAATGCCGTTGAGCAGAAAGGCGCTGGCAAGCTTTCGAAGGCTCACATCCTGCCAGAGTGCTTTGAAATCGCCCAGCTTGGCTTTGGTTTTAACCCGCTCGCCTGCCGGTAAGCGCCAAATGGAGAAGAAGAACGCGGCCGGCAGTGCGATCAAGAGGAAAATCCCCAGCCCTTTAAAGGCACGCGCCAAGACGGCGGGGCCTTGACTGTCTGCGCTGCCAAGCAACACAACCACGACTAAAAAGCCCAGCAGTCCAGCACCTTCGCGCGCACTGGCATAGCGGGTGCGGTCATCGTAATCTGGGCTGAGTTCTGCCCCCCAGGCGTCATGGTTTAGCTTTGTCAGCGTCCAACCAGTGTAAAGCGCGATGCTGGCCAGTGCTAGGCCCGTGATAGACAGCAGCTGGGCTTCAACGAACAAGAAAAATACGCCCAGCATGGACAGCGGCATTCCCGCGATCATCCAGAAGGCACGGCTTTTCGTCTGATCAGACACCACTCCGCCGAGGGGGTCAGAGATGACATCCCACAAGCGTGTGATGGAAAGGGCCAGCCCAACGCCAATGGCGCTCAGGCCGACCGTTTCCGTCAGGTAGTTGGGCAAAAACGCGTAAACTGGCCCGACCAGCATCGCCAGCGGGATACCAGGCAATCCATAAAGCCACAAAATGCCTTTGCGCGGACTTTCGGGGTTATTGCTTTTGGACATCGCTCAGGCGGCCATCCTTGTGCAGCGTGAGCTGCAACACGTCAATTCCTCCTGCGCGAAACCCGCCTTCGCAATAGGCTAAATAATAGCGCCAAATCCGCCGGAACGTATCGTCAAAGCCGGGCGGTATGCGTCCTTCAGTCCAAGCGCTTTCAAAATCCTCACGCCAGGCGCGCAGCGTATCGGCGTAGTCGATACCCATCCAATAGCGATCTTCTTCTGCTAAGCTTGCAGCCTGCGTGAGCTGCGTCAGGCGCGACGGGCTGGGCAGCATCCCGCCGGGAAAGATGTAGGTTTGAATGAAATCAGAGGCCGTGCGGTAGCCTTCAAACGCCGCCTCATCAATGGTGATGATCTGCAGCGCGGCCTTCCCGCCATCCTTCAAGCAGCGATTGACCATGCCAAAATACGTCGGCCAATATTCTTCGCCGACTGCTTCAAACATCTCGATTGAGACAATGTGATCGTATGTTTGCTGTACGTCGCGGTAGTCACATAACTCGAGCCGAACGAGATCGGAGAGCCCGGCTTTGTCCATGCGCGCCCGGGCATAAGCAAGCTGTTCTTCGCTCAGCGTAACGCCAGTTACCTTTGCACCAAATTCGCCGGCTGCCACATGGGCAAAGCCGCCCCAGCCGCAGCCGATCTCAAGCACATGGTCGCCTGGCTTTAGGCCGAGCTGGGTGGCGAGACGGCGGTATTTTTCAAGCTGGGCGTGTTCTAAGGAGCGCTCCTCGCCCGCAAATAGCGCAGCGGAGTACGTCATCGTTGGGTCCAGCCATTGATCATAAAAGCTGTTGCCCAAATCATAGTGGAAGGAGATGTTGTCCTTCGCTTTGTCTTTGGTGTTCGCCCGGCGGGCATGGCGCATGCGGCTGAGCCAGCGTACCCAGCCGCGCCCGCGGAATATCTCGGCTACCTCATTGCGGTTGAAAGCAGCAACTTCAATGACTTTCTCCAGCGCTGGGCTATCCCAATCGCCTTCAATATACGCCCTGGCAAAGCCCAATGCGCCGCCTGAAAGGATGCGCCGTATAAAGCGGAAGTTATGAATGTGGATTGCCGCGTGGGGGCCTTCCCCGCGTCCTCCAAGGGTTGAGATGGCGCCATTGGGCCAATGCAGATCCAGCTGGCCAATGTGCCAATGGGGATCAAACACTTCCACCACGCGCTGGGGGTGCAGCTTTGTCAGGACGGCCTGCGCGCGCTCAGCAGCGCGCTGGAACACGCCGCCGGCTGCTTTTTTCACTTTGCCCGCGCGCTCATGCGCGCTTTCGGCCAGCGCGCTGCCTTCTTCGGCCAAGCGATCCCCCGCTGAACGATGTGTCTCGTGGTCCATTAAGCCGCCTTTTCGTGCTGAGAGGGGAGCGCTGCTGCGTTTGCGCCGCCATAGGTTTGCGCCGTTTTGGGCGGCGCCGGTTTTTTGTAAAAGCGAATGCCCTTGCGCCACAGGTGCAGGGCTTCATAGTGGATGGCCGCCATTATTTTCAGCGTCATCAGCGGATGGCGCGCCACAAGCTTGGCCATGGCCTTTTTGGTAAAGGGGCGCTTGATCCCAGTTTGCGTTGCAACAAGCGTTTTTCCATCGGGACTGAACTCATCGATGACGATGGAGAGCTGCTTGCCTGGCGCCGTGAGGGTGAATTCATAGCGCTGCTCCATATCCATAAAGGGCGAGACGTGAAAGCCTTTGTCAATCGAATGGCGGGCAATGGGCGTTCCGTCGCCAGCGAGGATATAGCTGTGGCGTTCGCCAAAGGTGTTGCTGACCTGGTAGAGCACGGCGGCCAGCCCGCCATCGGCGTTCCGCGCATAATAAATGGCAAGCGGATTAAACACATAGCCCCACATGCGCGGGAAACACAGAAGATGCAGGCTGGTGCCGTCCCAGTCGGTCTTCGAGTTGTTTAAGACAGTGCGTGCCCAGTCGCCCGCTGGTGTGCCATCACCGGGCCCATGGTCTTTGTCGCGGAAGCTTAAGAGCGCGCGGCGATTGACGCCGAACAGCCATCCCCCGGCTCTGTCTGCGCTCGCCAGGTCGTTCAAATCCAGCAGGGCGGAGAACACCCGGTAGCGGAACCCATGCACCTTGGGCGCAAAGCGTTTATGCACGACCAAGCATTTGTAAAGACTATGGGTCATGGCCAAGCGCACTTATTCCGCGGCGACCGCGTTTGGCCCGGGCGCAGCTATGTCCCAAGGCAATACGGCGCCAAGCCCGCGCGCAGCGTTGAGGCCCGCTGTCAGGCCGTCTTCATGAAAGCCATAGGTGAAATAGCTGCCAGCATACCAAATCCGATCAGCGCCTTGCAGCTCTGCCAGGCGCGGCTGGGCGGCATAGGTGCGCGCGTCGAAAATGGGGTGCCGGAAAGAGCGCATATGCTGCACGAAAGATGGATTGATGGGTTCAAACGGATTGAGCGTCACCATCACATCTTGGTTCGCTGGCAGGTTTTGCAGCTTGTTCATCCAATAGGTTAGGGGCACAGGGCGCTCTGGGTCAATCTTCGTAGGTGCCACATAATTCCAGCTCGACCACACGCTGCGCCGGCGCGGCATCAGCGATGTGTCAGTGTGCAAGATCACCTCGTTCTCGCTGTAGCGAAAGTCTGGCAGCACCTCTTGTTCAAGCGCCGTCGGGTTGGCGAGCATGGCATAAGCATCATCTGCATGGGCGGCGATCACCACATCATCGAAGAGATCGCTGCCTTTTTGTGAGTGGACCAGGATGCCATCAGGCGTGCGTTCAATTGCTGTCACCGGGCAGGCCGGATGGCGTGTGCCGCTCATGGCCGCTTGCAAGGTGGCAACATAGCTGCGCGAACCGCCCGTTACTGTGCGCCATAGCGGCCGGTCTTTCAGCATCAGCAAGCCATGATTTTCAAAGAAGCGGACAAAGGCTGCAGCGGGAAAGGCCAAGATTTCTTGCGCTGAGGCAGACCAGATACACGCGGCCATGGGGATGATGTGGCGCTCGCGGAACCACTGTCCCATTTGCATTTCATCAAGCCATTCGCCTAGCGTGATCTGCGTTAAATCGCGCTTTCCTGCTTCTGCAGACACGGTTTTGTAAAACCGCAAGAGTTGCCGCAGCATATGGATATGGCGCGGTGAGAAGAGGTTGCTCTTCTGCGCAAAAACGCCCGCGATGCCGGCGCCGCTATATTCATAGCGCCCTTCATCCAGCGAGACGGAAAATGACATGTTGGACAGTTCTGTTTCAACGCCAAGATGCGCGAAAAGGGCGGTTAAATTATGGTAGTTGTGCTCATTATAAACGATGAAGCCCATATCGACCGGCACGCTATAGTCGCCGCAATCGACATCAACGGTATGGGCATGCCCGCCAAATTGCGCTTCTTTTTCATACAGCGTCACGTTCGCATGGCGCGATAACGCCCAGGCCGCGCCATGGCCAGCAATTCCAGAGCCAACAACGGCAATATTTTTGGCTTCTAGCGGCTTATGGGGACGGGTCAAAACGCTTTCACTCCTCAGCGCGGCATACAACAAACGCGCCAGCGTCAGGCCGCTTTGATATCCTCATAGGCGTCAAGTGCCCGCTGGCGTGCCTGGCTATGATCGACCATCGGTTTTGGATATGTCTTGCCCAGCTGCACACCGGCAGCTTGTAATATGTTTTCCGGCGCGCTCCAAGGCGCATGGAGATGCTTAGAAGGCAAACCAGCGAGTTCAGGTACAAACGAGCGAATATAGTCACCGCCTTTGTCGAACTTTTCCGACTGGGTAATGGGATTGAAGATTCGAAAATAGGGCGATGCATCCGCGCCCGAGCCAGCCACCCATTGCCATCCGGCTGCATTGTTGGCCAAATCTGCGTCTACCAAGGTGTCCCAAAACCAGTCTTCACCATGGCGCCAATGTAGCAGTAAGTGCTTACATAAGAAGCTGGCGACAATCATGCGTACCCGGTTGTGCATCCAGCCGGTTTGCCACAATTGGCGCATCCCCGCGTCCACCACCGGGTAGCCTGTTTGGCCGCGCTGCCAGCGCTCCAAATCGGCGGCATCCTCGCGCCAGGGGAAGGATTTGAATTTCGGAGACCAACTTGCTTCTGGCAAATGGGGCGCATATTGCAGGAGTGACAGTGAGAAATCGCGCCAACCGAGCTGCCTGATCAGGGGTTCGGCCTGGTCCAGCTCCATGACGCCGCTCAGGTGATGCCATATTTGCCGTGGCGTGATTTCACCAAAGTGGAGATGCGGCGATAGCTTGCTGGTCCCATCAAGAGCAGGAAAATCGCGCTGGTTTTTATACTCAGCCACTTTGCCAGGGGACAGCGCCCGCAGCATCTCATGAGCGCCTGCCTCGCCGGGCGTCCAACTTGTCTGCAATCCCGCGGACCAATCTGGCTTGGTGGGACGTAGGCCCCAGTCGCTAAGATCGTCGCTCTCAAGCGTCCCATCGTAACCGGTGATGTCCCTCGGGGCAGCTTTCGGCGCATCTGGATCGCCCAGGGCTCGGCTGGCGCGCCAATAGGGCGTGAAGACTTTATATGGCCCGCCAGAGCCTGTGCGCACCTCTTCTGGCGCGCGCAAATAGCTGCCGGTGTGTAGAGTGAGCGGTATACTGCCTTCTTCAAGGGCTGCTTCCAGCGTGCGGTTATAGGGCTCGAAATGGCGTGTTGCGTGGACGCTTTGGGCTTGAGTTTGGCTGACCAGGGCCGCCAAGTGCTTTGCGGTTGCGCCGCGCTTTAAAACAAGCGGAATGCCAAGCGCTGCCAGAGCAGTTTTAAGCTGGGTAAGGGAATGATGGAGCCACCAGCGCTGCGCGCCGCCGTGTCGCCAATCGCCTGCTGCGGCGTCATCTAGGCAATAAAAGGCTATCACTGGGCCATCGAGTGCCGCAGCTGCAAGCGCTGCTTGATCATGCAATCGCAAGTCATTGCGAAACCAGACGACTGTTGTGTGTGTGCCCATGCCGCTCCCGCTTGCCGCCACCGCGCGCTGGCCCGCGCGCTCCAGCAATGATACGTGCCGCGGGCCTGGGTGGATTGTTACCGCCGCGAAAGCCTAGTCGTTTATGCCATTTTCGCGCGGTGGCGGCCTACGGTTCCCGCCTTCGTCCCCGCGCCGTTTGCCATTGAAGCGTTTGCCGCGCTGGGTCATGCGCTTGGCCACTTTTAAGCGCTCCTGCGGCGTCATCGTCGCTAAGGCGGCCACCAGAGATGTTTCGAAGTTGTTTTGCAGCGCTCCCGTCGCTCGCCGCATATCTGCAAAAGCCGCTTCTAGCGCCGGCGCATCCAAATCATCGCGTTTGAGCTCCTCAACGATGCGCGCGCGCGCCGTTTTCAGGTCCTGGCGCGCTTGGCGCACAGATTGCCGATTGCCAATCATTGTCTGGCGAAAGGCCTTGCGTGCATCCGGCGGAATTTGGTCCTGCACATCGCGCGGCAAAAGGCGCGATACCCATGCTCCCGCACTATCCCCTCCAGTTGGTGGAGGCGGCTTTCTTTCGCCGACGAAATGGCCTGCGGCGAAAACGTTGAGCATTAGGGAAAGGCTGAGTGCAAGTAGCACCCATTTGAGTGTTCCCGTCACTGGTCCCACCCCGCCATGTCATCGTTGCTAAACACATGGGCCGTCATGATCGCTGCTTCTTGATCCGTCAGGTCAACGTCAGCGACCTGCGCCTGGCCCGTTGACACGCCCAGGACCGCAGCAGTGATGAGCCCTGCCAATTGTGGAGCAGCAAAGCTCCAGCCGCCAAAGGCTTCGATAACGCGCTTCAACACGCTGGCGCGGGGCTGTGGATGCCTTTGGGCCATTTGCGCCAGTTGGTCAGCAAAACCAGGCGTCACAGAGGCCGTATCGTTGGCCATGCGCGTTAACGATTCGCCAATGAAGCCCTCTAGTGCTTTGTCGTCGGGCACGCTGCTCACAACAATTCCTCCTTCATGGGCATAAGCGCGCTGCGCAAACTGGCGCGCGCGCGGCTTAATAGGCTTTCCAATGCTTTTAGCTTTACGTCCAGGATATCAGCTGCATCTTGATTGCTCACGCCGTCGATATGACACAATAGCAGTGCGGCACGTTGCCGCTCTGGAAGCGTGTTTATCGCGGCCTGTACAGCGCGGTCACGCTCATTGGCAGCCATGACGTCGGGGGCAAGGGCGGCCATATCAATTTGCTGCGGCGCGTCCTCTAGCGGCGCAAAGCCTCTGCGGCGCTTATGGTCCAAGCAGCGATTGAAGACCACTTTGTGCATCCAAGTCGAAAACCCCGCTTTTGCAGGGTCGTAACGGCCTGGCTGCTGCCAGAATTTTAAAAATGCGTCTTGCACCACATCTTCTCCAATCGTTTGATCCAGCAAGACTTTGCCTGCAAACGCTGCCAATTTAGGCCCATAGCGATGCGCCAAAGCAGCAAAGGCTGCTTGGTCGCCGCTCTGCACTTGCTCGGCAAGGGCCTCATCGCCCAGCAGCGCTTTTGTCTCTGGCCGGTTCATGGGGCCCTTTTTGCCTGTTATTGTTCCTGATCCCAAGCGCCATTGGACCGTGTTCATACTTTTTACGTTTCAAAGCTGCAAAACCCTTCGGTCTGTGTCGCACAATTGCACGGTCATTGCGTATTTGGCGTGAAAGGTCTCCCGCGCCTGTCAAATTTGGTTTGTAATTTGTCCGGACAATTCTATCTTCGCGGACATCATGAACAAACACGACAACACTTTTGACCCCGCCTCTTCTCGTCTGTGCGCGCAGCGCAGCGCAGAGAGTTTTGAATTCACTGTGCCCGTGATTGTGGCTGGCGCGGGCGCAGCGGGGCAATGCGCGGCCATGGCAGCTGCTGATGGCGGCGCGGACGTCTGGCTGCTCGAGCGCGATGCCACGCCAAAAGGCTCCACGGCGATGAGCGAAGGGGCGATTTGCGCTGCGGCAAGCAAAACCCAGATCGCCGCAGGCATCCCCGATTCGGCGCAGATATTCGCTGAGGACATTCTGAAAAAAACCGGCGGCACGGTTGATGAGGACTTTGTTCATGCGGTCGCCAAAGCGTCGGGCCCAACCATTGATTGGCTCGTTGAAAAGCATGGTTTGGACCTGAGCTTCGATCCCGATTGGGAGGCATGCTATGGCCACTCCCTGCAGCGCCTGCACAAGCCCCCCAGCGGCACCGGCGAAGAGCTGATTAGCGCGTTGTCAAATGCAGCGGAGGCTGCGGGGGTGCAGCTCATCAGCAATGCCAAATTGACCAAAGTCTACCGCGATGATGGCGGCGCTGTGACAGGGGTGTGCGTAGAGCGGCCAACCGGCGAGACAGAAGATATCGGCTGCAACGCGCTGGTACTGTCCACCTGCGGGTTTGGCGCCAACGCGCAAATGATAGAAGAGAATATTCCTTCCATGAAGGATGCCTATTATTGGGGCCATGAAGGCAATGACGGCATTGGTATTCAGCTTGGCCGGGCCCTTGGCGGCGCCACAAAGGATATGGATGCTTATCAGGGCCTTGGCTTGCTTTCCAAAGCGTGCGGTGAAATTATCCACCCGATTGTGATGTTTGATGGCGGCATGATCATCAACGCTAATGGTGAGCGTTTTGAAAATGAAATGATCGACGTCTCGGGCCAGGGCGCCCGCGTCATTGCGCAAACGCACGGCAATTGCTGGGCTGTCTTTAACGAGCGGGCCTATAACGCTGCGATGAAGACCGTGCAAATGCAGAATGTTGACCGCCTTGGCGGCGTTAAAAAAGCAGGCGACGCTGCAGCGCTTGCGCAGATTATTGGTTGTAAGGTTGAGACACTCGAAAACACCATCGGCCATGTCCATGCCGCAGCCATGGACAATGCAGATGATCATTTTGGCCGGCCCTTTGAGCCCAAAGATGCGCCGGACTATCCGCTCTATGCAGCCAAAGTGACCGGCGCTCTGTTTCACACACAAGGTGGCCTGATGGTGGATGGCAATGCGCAGGTGCTCGATGAAGATGGTGCGCCCTTGCCCAATCTTTTCGCAGCTGGTGGCACAGCGCGCTCCATCTCCGGCCCCGGCCCTAGCGGCTATCTGCCCGCGGCCGGGCTGTGTATGGCGGTCACCCTAGGCCGTCTGGCGGGCGAAGCGGCTGCCAAAGTTGCGGCTAAAGCAGTAACCTAAGGCGATTGGCGCAGGGCGTCTGCCGCGGCCTGATAAACAAAACTATGGCGCCGGGCGATGGCGGGGATGTCATCGCCGTAGCCCCCGCCCATGACAATCGCGACGGGCACCCGACGCGTGCGGCAGGTGTTGATCACATACCGGTCGCGCGCGGCAAGTCCGCCATCTGTGAGGCTGAGTTTGCCAAGCCTGTCAGCCTCATGGGGGTCTACGCCAGCGTTATAAAACACCATGTCGGGCTGTTCGCGCGCTAAGAGCGATGGAAAATGTTCAGCAAGGGCGGCGAGGTAGGCACTATCAGCCGTTTTAGGGTCTAGCGCGACATCAAGATCGCTCTCGGCCTTTCGCACAGGAAAATTGATGCGGCAATGCATGGAAAAGGTGCTGCAGCGTGGGTCGCTTGCAAAAATGCGCGCGGTGCCATCGCCTTGGTGCACATCCAGATCAACCACTAAAACCTTTTTGACTTCGCCTTCGTGCAGCATCACGCTGGCAGCGACTGCCACATCATTGAACACGCAAAAGCCAGCGCCAAAATCGGCATGGGCATGATGGCTGCCGCCAGCAGAATTGATGGCAATGCCGTGTTCCAGCGCGATGCGGGCAGCCATGAGGGTGCCTGCTGACGAGAGCTGGGAGCGCAGCGCGACCCGCTGGGTCACTGGAAAACCAATGCGCCGCGTGATGCTTTGGTCCACCCGCTGTTCGAGGACGGCGCTCACATAAGCGGGGTCATGGGCCAGATCGAGCCACGCTCGCGGCGCGGGGGCAGGTGTGAATACATTGGCGTCTCCTGCCAGGCCAGAGGCCTTCAGCTGCTGCAGCAAATAGTAGTACTTGTTCATGGGGAACCGATGGCCTTCAGGCAGCGGCGCCACGTAGGCGGGGCTATGGATGATCGCAACTTGGCCAGGCGGCGGGGTCATGCTTTAAGGGGCTCACTTACTTGTTCAGCCAATAACACGGGACCAGCATTAGGTGCGTCAAGGCCAGCCAATTACAAGTCAGCCTGATCGCCGCATCTGGCTTATCGCTGGTCCAGCCATCGTCTCTAATGTCACGACGGCGTCTATTGCGCTGGTGGATAGCTGGGCTGTGGGCCATCTGCCGGACCCGGCTGCGCTCGCAGGGCTTGCGCTGGGCGCGTATGGCATGTCCATGCTGCAATGGTCGCTTGGCTTTCTGCGCATGGGAACAACCGGCCTAACGGCCCAGGCCAGCGGCGCGCGGCAGATCAAACGCCTCACGCGCATTGCCGTGCGCGCAGCGGTTTTGGGAGCGCTGCTGGGCATTTTGCTCATGCTGGCGAAAGCGCCGCTAACCTATGCTGTGTTAGAAACGTTGGGCGCTGATGGTCCTGAGCGAATGGCCGGCGAAAGCTATTTGTCCATCCGGCTCTGGGCGGCGCCGTTTTTCTTGGCCAAAATTGCCGTGATTGGATTTCTCATTGGCGTCCAGCGCACGGACATAGCCCTTTATGTGGAGGCAGGCGTTAACGTGGTGAACGCCGGTCTTACGGTTCTGTTTGTCACCTATCTTGGCTACGGCGTGGCTGGCGCTGCGACGGCTTCTTTGATCGCCGAAGTGGCTGGCGGTGTGGCCGCCATTGTGATTTTAGGGGCGGCCCTGCGTCCGTCCTTGGTGGCGGCATTGTTGCGGCAAAAGATTTTCTGGCGCGCAACTGGGTTTGTTCGGCTGCTGCAAGTGAATGGCTGGCTGTTTGTGCGCACGCTGGCCTTGATTGCTGGCTTTGGGCTTTATGTCGCCCAGGCTGAAACGCTTGGAACGGCGACGCTTGCCGCCTGCCATATCGTGCTTAATTTTTATGTGCTGCAAGCGCTCACGCTGGATGCGCTCGCTTATGCCGCTGAAGCTTTGGTGGGGGAAGCGATCGGCCGGCGTTCACGCCAAGAGATGCGCTACTGGGTGGCGCGGACATCGGCTTGGGCGATGGGCGTTTCACTCGTTTATCTGGCCATCTTCGCTGCGTTTGGCCAGCCACTTCTACACCTGTTTACAGATCAGCCAAGTGTGCGCGCAGCAGCAGAGCCGCTTTATCTTTGGATTGCGCTGACACCTCCCATTGCAGTGTGGTGCTACCAATTTGATGGCGTTTTCATTGGCGCCGCACGTGCCAAGCCTATGTTTTGGACTATGGCCGCGGCGCTTGCAGGTTTTTATGCTCTATGCTTGTGGCTCGTGCCGCTTCATGGCGCCAGCGGCTTATGTGGTGCCTTTCTGGGTTTCTTTGGCCTCAGAGGTTTTGGCCTTGCCCTGGCATATCCTTCAATGGAGCGTAGCGCTGTGCCTGCTAAAGTGCCCACCTAATATCTAACCAGGAGCCGATATCATGTTGCCAGAAGTGAAGGCCTTTCTCGATGAGATGGCTGCAGCAGACACCCCCGAGTTGGTAGACCTGCCCGTGGCGGAAATGCGCGCTGCCTATGCCGCTATGGGCCCTATAATGGACCTGCCCGGCCGCCCGATTGCCCATGTGGAAGATCGCCGCGTTCCTGGCCCGGCGGGCGACATTCCCATTCGGCTCTATGACCCCGCGCCGGGCAGCAAAACCCCAACCCGCGCCGTGGTATTCTATCATGGCGGCGGTTTTGTGATCGGCAACTTAGATAGCCATGACAGTTTTGCGCGCCGTCTGGCTGATGGCCTTGGTCTGCCGACCATTGCCGTTGACTATCGCCTTGCGCCGGAACACCCCTTCCCAGCGGCAGCAGATGATTGCACCGCGGCGACACAGTGGGCAGCAACTCAGCTTTCTGATGTGCTGGGGCGTGAGGTGACCGGGCTCGTTGTTTGCGGCGATTCGGCTGGCGGCAACTTAGCTGCCGTTGCTGCTCTTGATATGGAAGGCGCCAGCGGCGCGCCCATTGACCTTCAAGTCTTGCTCTATCCAGTGACAGATTTGCTCACGGATTATCCTTCGCGGGCAGCCAATTCAGAAGGCAAAATGCTCGAACAAAAAGCCATGGATTTTTTCACGGATGCCTATGATCCGGGGCGTAAAAACCTCCAAGATCCCCGGCTTTCGCCTCTTTTCGCAAGTGATGTCTCTGGTCAGCCCCTTGCCGTTGTGGTGGTCGCCGAGCTGGACCCCCTCCATGACGAAGGTGTTGCTTACGCCGAAAAGCTCAAGGCTGCGGGCGTCCGCGTTACTCAGCGCGATGAAGCGGGCATTATTCACGGGTTTTATAGCATGCGCGGGGCCCTGCCCACCGCAGAGCGTTTGACCGACGAGATGCTTGCTGATGTAAAAGCGGCTTTGTCATAGACCTGTTAACTTGCATGTGACAGGTACAAGGCCTCAGGCTCTCACGAAAAAGGTAAAGCACGCGTGGCAATATTGGTGACAGGAGCAGCAGGCTTTATTGGGAGCACGGTCTCACAAAAGCTCTTAGCGCGCGGTGAGACGGTTATTGGCCTGGATAACCTCAACGATTATTATGACCCGGCGCTCAAAGAGGCGCGTTTGGAGAACGTACGCGCGCTGGCGCAAGGCCTTGCTCGTGCCGGCAAAACAAGCCCCTTCACTTTCCATAAAATCGACTTGGCAGACCGCGGTGCCATGGAGAATTTGTTCAAGTCCGAGTCGATAACCAAAGTTGTTCACTTGGCTGCACAGGCCGGGGTGCGCTATTCGCTCGACAATCCGTTTTCGTATGTCGATAGCAATGTCACTGGTTTTTTGACGGTCTTAGAAGGCTGCAGGCATAACCAGATCGAGCATTTGGTTTACGCGTCGACAAGCTCCGTATTCGGTGCCAACACAGCCATTCCCTTTTCCACCGCGCAGCCAGCTGATCACCCCGTCGCGCTTTATGGAGCTACTAAGCGCGCGAATGAGCTGATGGCGCATAGCTATTCGCATCTCTTTGATCTCCCGACCACGGGCCTGCGGTTCTTTACGGTCTATGGGCCATGGGGACGGCCGGATATGGCGTTGTTTTTGTTCACCCGCAAAATTCTCTCGGGTGAGCCCATCCAGCTGTTCAATCACGGTAAGCATAAGCGCGATTTTACCTATGTGGACGATATTGCAGGCGGCGTTATCGCTGCGCTCGACAAGACGGCAACCGCTGACCCCGATTGGGATGGACAAACCCCATCAAGCGACAGCAGCAATGTGCCCTGGCGCATTTATAACATTGGCAATGAAACGCCTATTGAGCTGATGGACTATGTCGCCTGCCTTGAAGAGGCCTTGGGCATGGAGGCGCAAAAAGAGTTTCTCCCGCTCCAGCCAGGCGATGTGCCTGACACCTTTGCAGATGTCTCTACGCTTGTCTCCGCGACCGGTTATAAGCCCAGCACGCCGATGAAAGAAGGCGTACAAAAATTCGTTGAGTGGTACCGCGGGTATTACAGTGTTTAGCGCGCCAACTATGCGAAGTCCGCTTCTAGAGACGCTTTTGAACGCGGCGACAGCATGGTCATATGTGGGTAGTTTTCGTGGCCAATCCCTATGATCACGTCGCCATCATAGGCTTTGAAAGCCGCTAATAGCTCGTCACAGAACGTGAAGTGCAGAAACTGAACGGAGGAGGCTTTGCCGTCGGCTGTCGTACGGTCCACGTCTTCTTCCGCTTCGGCCACAATTTTGTGGTCGCCGAATTTAATGTACACAGTTTCTTCAACGCCCCCGAGGCGGCCGAGAATGGATTTGCGTAGCCGCTCGTCGTCAATCTCGAACATCAAGGTCGCGATCAGCTCGTTGCCTTTCGGGATTAATGGATTATACGCTGCAAGCTCGTCAGGGATTTGCGCTTCGCCGCCCTTTTCGATGAAGAGCATTTCGTGAATCTGCTGCCACATGGTGTCGTAATTCTCAAAATAGAACGTCGCGTGCGGACCGATAGCAATCCGGCGGTGTTTTTTTATCTCCACCAGCGCTTTACGCTTTTCCACGCGCACTTTCGCGTATTCGCTCATGGGCATGATATCATTGCGCGTGATGTTAAAGCGGCTTGATGGCTTGAGTTCGACAACATTTGACATTTGGTTCGTTCTTTCTTTGGGCTGCGACCCTAAATCCGTTACGCGGCTGCGCGTGCGTTCTTAAAGGCCGTAAGCCTTCGCAAAAATCTCTATTGGGTGCCAACTTTGTTTCGGTGCCTTGTCCGCAGCCAGCTTTTCCATACCATTGGCAATATGGGTGCAGGCCAGCGGGCAGGTTGACGCGGTATAGGCGCTATCAGCGCTCACGGCTTTGCGCGCCACAGGTTTGCCAACTTTCAGCGCTGTCTCATGATGCTCTTTTTTAACGCCCCAGCTGCCGCCATGGCCTGAGCAGCGCTCGATGACGTTGAGCTTTGTTTTTGGGATCATGCGCAGCAATTCAGACGATTTTCGCCCGATATTTTGGGCGCGCGAATGGCAAGAAATATGAAGGGTCACGTCGCCGTCCAAAGGCTCTAGGCCGTCTGCGAGACCTTCATTCTTCGCCACATCCACCAAGAATTGGTCAAAATCCATGGTCGCAGCCGACAGCGCTTTCACATTGTCATCCGCTGGTAGGATCAAGGGCCATTCGAATTTGAGCATCAACGAGCAGGAAGGGATCAGGCCCATGATGGTGTAACCTTCATCGACCAGTGGCCGCAGCTCTGACGAGACTTTTTTCGCGTTCTGGGCGACCTGGGCGATATTGCCTTGTTCCAGCTCCGGCATGCCGCAGCAGCTGGGGTAGACGACCTTCGCCTCAATCCCGTTTTTCGCCAGAACCTTTAGCGCCGCTTCCCCAATCTCTGGTTTGTTGTACTGGGAAAAACATGTGGCATAGACAGCGAGCTTGCGCTTGCCAAAGGCTGGCGCCTCGGTGTTGATGTCTTGCGTTGTCGCCGATGCTCGCATTTGCAGGGTTTTGCTGGCATAGGGCGGAATGTCGGCGTTCGGATGGATGCCCGCTGTCGCATTGATGATGGGCCGGGTGATCGCATTGTCTTTTTTCGTTGCCCAATTGACCAAGCCCGCAACGGGCCGCGCTATAACGCCATTGCGGTCTGTCTTAACCAGCTGATCATCTGTCCAGCTTGTCTCGCCCTTTTTTTGCTCGATCGCGCGGTGGCGCAGCATTAGGTGCGGAAAGTCTAAATTGAATTCATGGGGCGGCACATAGGGGCATTTCGTCAAGAAACACATGTCGCACAGCGTGCAGCCATCGACGACAGATTTGATATCGTCTTTGGTTAAATCTTCAACGGATTCGTTTTCGCTTTCGTCAATGAGATCAAACAGCGTTGGAAAACTGTCGCAAAGGTTAAAGCAGCGGCGACACCCGTGGCAGATATCGGCGACCCGCCGGAACTCTGCGTCGAAGGCTTTTTCATCGTAGAATTCATCTGTTTGCCAAGCGATTGGGTGCCGCGTGGGTGCTTCGAGCGATCCTTCGCGCGCCTCTTTGGCGGTAGCGGGTGTGTCTGACATAAGCCCTCATGACCAAACAAGAGAATGGCCCTCTCCGCCCTTGGAGAGGGTGCGTGGGGGTGTGCTTACATCGGCGCAAAGGACCCCCTCTTAAAATCCTCCCCAAAGCGGGGGAGGCCTTGAGAGGCGGCGCTTTAAGCGCTTTCAGTTTCTTCCAAAGTCTTTTGGAATTTGCCGGCATGGGACTTTTCTGCTTTTGCAAGCGTCTCAAACCAATCGGCAATTTCGTCAAAACCTTCATCGCGCGCCGTGCGGGCCATACCGGGGTACATATCGGTGTACTCATGGGTTTCGCCAGCGATAGCAGATTTTAAGTTGGCAATGGTGTCGCCAATCGGCTCGCCTGTGGCGGGATCACCAACTTCTTCTAGAAATTCGAGGTGGCCATGCGCATGGCCGGTCTCACCTTCCGCCGTGCTGCGGAAAACGGCGGCGGCATCGTTAAAGCCTTCGATATCAGCTTTTTGTGCGAAATACAGATAGCGGCGATTGGCTTGGCTTTCGCCGGCAAAGGCGGCTTTGAGATTGTCTTCAGTTTTGGACCCTGCGAGGGACATAGCGCTCTCCTGTCAAAAATGCAGATCTGTCAATGATGGGTGTGTCGCATCACTGGGCCAATTAGATCGCACCCTCCTCTTTGAAGGGGAAATGAGGAATCTGAATTAGAAAAATCGATAAAACCGATCACAGTTATTCAACGAATTGATCTTAAGACTTATTAGCAGTTTTTCGCAGTTGCAGTATGTACTGAATTTCCCAAAATTGGATAAAACACTAAAAAACGGATTGTTAGAATTGCTTTAAGCTTCAAGCATTTTACGCTATCGTTAAAGCGACTAAAAAGTGATGGGAGCCTCACATGGCAGAAGCAGATCCAACTTGGGTTGAGCGTTTGGTTGAGCCAGCGCGTGTTCACAAGGATGTTTATACCAGCCAGGCGGTGTTTGACCTGGAGATGGAGAACATCTTCGGCCAGGCTTGGGTTTATGTGGGCCATGAAAGCCAGGTGAAAAACCATGGCGATTGCTGGACAACGCAAATTGGCAAAGAGCCGGTGGTGATGACCCGCGATGGCAAGGGCGATATCCACGTCCTTTATAACCGCTGCCCCCACAAAGGCGCCAAGCTGGCCGCCGAAGGCTGCTCGAACCACAAGCCGATGTTCCGCTGCCCGTATCACGCTTGGACCTTCCGTATGGATGGGTCGCTGGTCTCCGTGCCCCACAAGCATGGCTATGACGACACTGGCTTTGATGTGGACGATCCCAATTTCTCCATGAAGCCCGTTGAGCGGGTGGAGAGCTATCGCGGCTTTGTGTTTTGCTCGCTGTCTGAGAGCGGCCCGGACCTGAAGACCTTCCTAGGCGGGGCCGTCACCTCCATGGACAACTTCATTGACCGTTCGCCCGATAGCGAGATTGAAGTGGCGGGCGGTGTGCACCGGGTGATGCAGCGCTCAAATTGGAAAATCTTCTTTGAGAATTTGAACGATACGGGTCATCCGATTGCCACGCACGAGAGCAGCTTTTTAGCCGCGCGCAAAACCTCCAAGCACAAGCTGGGCGGGGAAGTGCCGTTCCAGCTGCACATCATTGAAGGCAATGGCGAGCCGCCGGAGTTCTGGGAGAGCCTGGATCTACGGGCGTTTGACTATGGTCACAGCTTCATGACGGCCATCTTCCACGCGCCCAAGGGCCCGGTCTCGGAGGAGTATAAAGCCGCCCTCGACAAGGCCAAAGGCAAGGAAGAAGCCGATAAGATCGTTGCCATGAACCGGCACAATACGATCATTTACCCCAGCTGTTCGCCCCATACCGGCTTTCACCAGCTGCGGGTCATCCGCCCCATCAGCATTGACCGGACCATGGTGGAGATTTTCACCTTCAAACTCAAAGGCACGTCTGACGAATACTGGCAGCGCACGATCAGCTATTCCAACATCGTCAACTCGCCCTCGTCCACAGTGATGGTCGATGATGTGGAAGTGTATGAGCGGTGCCAGGAAGGCATGAACTCTGACGGCATGGAGTGGATCAGCCAGCACCGCGGCGAAGGCCGGGACAATGTGATGGACCGGGAAATCCAGTCAGAAGGCATTTCTGAAATGCCCATCCGCAACCAATTCCGCGCGTGGAGCCACTATATGATGGCGACGCCGGCGTCGATCCCTGGTAGCATTGGAGGAGAGTCGTAATGCTGGCCCCCACAAACCTCGACAAACCCATCGTCGATACGGACCTGCAGCGCGAGATTGAGCACTTCCTGAGCTATGAAGCGCACCTGCTGGACACGCACCAATTGGAGACGTGGGACGCGCTGTTCACGGAAGATGGCATGTATTGGATCCCGCTGGAGTTCGGCCAGGAAGACCCGCTGAACACGGTTTCCATAGCCTATGAGGATGCCATCCTGCGCGACGTGCGTATCCGCCGCCTGGCCGAGCGCCACGCTTGGTCCCAGCAGCCCAAAACGCACTCAACGCACCAAGTCACCAACGCGATTGTGACGGCCTATGACGCAGGCGCTGGCACGCTCACCGTTCAATCGCGCTTCCACGTCGTCGAATGGCGCAAACGCAACTTCATGCGCCAGGTCGCTGGCGGCTATGTGCATGACCTGGTCAAGATCGCAGACCGATGGCGCATCACCCTCAAACGCGTCAACCTCGTCAACTGCGACGGCGTGCATGATAACTTCGAGCTGTTTGTGTGATGCGGTCTTCGCAAACGCTTTAATCGTCTTGCGCAGCTGGCTTGAAGCGAAAATGTGCCGTTTTGGGGAAGCGGTGGAGGATGTTTTCTTCCTTCGTGCCCCAGCCCATATTGTGGAGGATCAGGGGTGTTCCGTCCGCGGCTGTTTTGTCAGACACAATACCGATATGGGGAAGCCGGCCACCAATCCGCCAGGTGACGAGGTCGCCTGCCTTGAACGCACTTTCCTCACTTAAAGGCAACCGTCCGCCGCGTCGCTTGAAGAAAGTTTCGAGATTGGGGACGCGGCGATGGTCGATGTTTTTGTCCGGCTTTTTCAGGCCCCAATGCGCGGGATAAGCATTAAAATGGACTGCCATATCGTCATGGACTGCCGCTTGTAGGTCATAGCCGTAAGCGGCGCGGTAAGCACGGATGACGACGTCGGTGCACACGCCGCGATCTGCCGGCACATCGCCGCCGGGATAGGAGAGGCGCACATAGGCTGGGTCATAGACAAGCGTGATGCCCACGCGCTCTCTGGCCGCTTCGACCAGGCCTGGCTGCGCTGCGGCCGCGTTTGACATAAGTGCCAGGCACAGCGCGGTGATAGCGGTTTTGATCATGCCGTGGATATGACGGCAGTCTATGGCACGATGATGGCCGGGCTTAGGGGCGCAGTGCCTGGACTAAATCTCCACCTCGACCAACACATCGTCTGAAGCAAGGTTCGGCATATCGCTTGCCCCCAAGCGGACGGTGTTGAGGCCCGGACTGAACTTTTTGATCAGCGGCTTAATGGCAATGCTGGCGCGGTACGTGCAGCGCCATGGGCCGCAAACTGGAGCGCTGACGCCCTCAACTTTAACGCCAGATGCTGGTTCCCCATTGATATGGCTGATGGTGAACGTATCGGTGCTCGCCGCTGGCGCTGTAATCTCAATGGGAAAGGCCTTTGGCTTTTCCTCCTTTTCCATGTCGCTATAGAGAAATTCAACGCTCAAAGCAGGCACCCCTTGCGCTCTATCGGGCCGGACCAATCCCGCCGCCAGCAAATCATCTTCCAAGATATCAATGTCAGTGGGCGCAGCCACACTTGGCAGCGGCGGTACATCCACCTCCGCTGAGCGCGCTGTAAAGGCGTCAAATACTGTGCCTTCCGGCAATTTCGCCTTGCCGCCTTTGATGAAGATGAGCGGTAAGAACACGATGCCGGCCAGGGCAGAGGTCAGAAAAATACGGCCCGAGCCTTGCTTATAATATCCGCCTGTGAGTTCAAGCGCGCTGCCATCGGTTGCTTCGACTTCATAAGCGCCAAGGGTAATCTTGCCTTTGCGGCCTGCTATTTTGTTCCGCTTAAAGAAATCGACCTTCACCATGGCAGGTGTTCCTGCGCGGATAATCGTCCGGCCCTCTACGACGACATCTTTCCATATCTGCGCGCGCACGCGCTGGCCTTCGATGATGGCGCCCTTTTTGCCAACGAGTTCTTCCTGCGTTGTCAGGAACAGGCGCGTGTCGGCCGGAACTTTTAGCGTTTCTGCTTGGGCTTGCGGAATGCAAGCGAGCAATAAAGACAGAGACATCAGCCCACTGGCTGCCGCATGGCGTGGTGATTTCATAAATGCCCCAATTGAAAAAAAATTAAAACCAACCCAGCACAACTATAACCAGTCATCGCTGCAACCCGAATAGCTTATTGCATCAGAAGCGATAGTAATGTGTATGAATGCCGTATGATTGCGCCTGTTGGTATCTTGCTGATCTGCCTTGCGGCCTGGGCGTTATCGGAGAACCGCGGCGAACGGCCGTCATGGCGCTGGATTGTTGGCGCGCTGTCGGCGCAATTTGCCTTAGCATTTCTGATTTTGCGTGTGCCTTTGATTTGGGACATGCTGAGCCTTGCTAATCATGCTGTAGCAGCGATTGAAGCGGCAACCTTGCAGGGCTCTTCGTATATTTTTGGGTATTTGGGCGGCGGCGAACTGCCCTTTGCGCTGACGGATAGCGCTGCGCCGCCCACCATTATTGCGTTTCAAATCCTGCCGCTGGTGATTGTCTTTTCTGCGCTTGCCGCTGTGCTCTGGCATTGGGGCATTCTGCGCGCGATCGTTCAAGGCCTGAGCTGGGCGCTGCAAAAAACGCTTAAAGTTTCTGGCGTGGTCGGCCTTATGGGCGGCGCCAACTTGTTTTTAGGGGTTGTAGAAGCGCCGCTTGCGGTGCGCGCCTACCTCGTCAAAGTGAGCCGGGCCGAGCTGTTTTCCATGATGGTGCTGACCATGTCGACTATTTCCGGCGCCGTCTTGGTCCTCTATGCACAAACGCTGTCAACGGTCATGGAGAATGCCGTCGGGCATATGATTTCAGCCTCTTTGATTTCCCTCCCTGCGGCTTTGCTGCTGGCTAGGCTTATGGTGCCCGGCAGCCAAGAAACGGCGGCCAATGATACGTCCCTTGCCTACACAAGCACCATTGATGCCCTTTTCACCGGCACTATGGATGGCCTCAAACTGTTTCTATCCGTCATTGCTGTTATCATCGTGGTGTTTGCGCTGGTCGCTTTGGCCGATAGTATCCTGGCCTTCCTGCCTGAGATTTCAGGCGCGCCAGTCACGATCCGCCGCGCCTTTGGCTGGCTATTTGCGCCTTTAATGTGGCTCATGGGCGTGCCCTGGGCAGACGCGCACATCGCGGGGCAATTGATGGGCACCAAAGCGATCTTGAATGAATATGTCGGCTATTTAGAATTCGCCGCGCTTCCCGAGACCGCCTTGCCGGGCCGTGCCAGGATCATCACGCTTTACGCGCTGTGCGGTTTTGCCAATTTGGCCAGCATTGGCTTGTTGGTGTCCACCATCACGGCCCTAGCGCCGGAACGCAAAGCCGAGGTGGCGGGTCTGGGGGTCAAAAGCTGGGTCGCAGGCAATGGCGCCAGCTTGATGACCGGAGCGGTTGCGGGAGTGGTTGGCGTTGTTTGATCGGCATATGCGCACGCTGATTGATCCGCCGCTCAATTGGGCGGCGCGCTGGCTAGCAAAAACGCCGCTCAGCGCCAATCAGTTGACCATTGTGGGCATGCTTCTGGGCCTGGCGGCGGCATGGCGCATCTACGCGCTGGATTTTGGTGTGGCAGCGGCCCTTATCGCGGCAAGCCGTTTGGCCGATGGCTTGGATGGGCCCCTAGCGCGCGCAAGGGGCGCGGCGAGCGACTTTGGCGGCTATTTAGATATTCTCTGTGATTTTGTCTTCTACGCCGCCATACCGTTGGCGTTTGCGCTGTCTATTCACGATTACGCGGTACCGGCAGCTTGCCTGCTGGCCAGTTTCTTGCTGACCGGCGTGAGCCACCTGGCCTTTGCGGTCCACGCTGAAAAACGGGGGCTCTCGACGGACGGGCAAGGCCAAAAGAGCTTTTATTTTGCCGATGGCCTGGCTGAAGGGACCGAGACCATCGCAGTCTTTCTAGCGATGTGTTTTTTGCCCCGTTTGTTCCCGCTCCTGGCTTATACATATGCCGCACTTTGCGTTATCAGTGCGATAGGACGGACCGTAATGGCGCGCGGCGTGTTCCGTTAGGGCGATAATCTAGCGAATTCGCTCTTTCTTTTGACCCCATTCTCCTCATACTCTCGCCTAAATGGGCAGGAGGACTTCACCATGAAGATGACAGACTTACTCGGCGGCGTTTTGGGCAATAGCGGCGGCTTGCTTGAATTTTTACAGGGCGATCAAACACGGCAAGCCGGGCTTGCAGATTTGCTATCAAACTTAGGCGCGGAGCAAACCAAGCCAGACGGCAATATTCTCGATCAGATAGGCGGCCTCATCAAAGGCAATCAGCCTGATGACAAACCGGATGATTTCCTGGATCTGCTCAATCAGGTGAATGGCCCCACTGGCGGCATGGAACAAACCACCGGCCTTGGCGCCGCTGCCACCTTGGCGCTCAATATGCTGATGGGGCGCGATGCGTCTGGCTTTGCCAATAAGGCGGTGAAAATGGGCGGTGTGGCCGCGCTTGGCAGCATAGCTATGAAAGCGTTCCAATCCTGGCAGCAAGCGCAGGGTAGCCAGGCGCAAGGCATCGCTGCCATCAGTCCGGCAGTCCATGAATTGCCGGAAGACACGGCAGAAGCGCGCGCTGAAGCACTCCTATGCGCTATGGTTGCAGCGGCAAAAGCTGATGAACATATTGACGCGCAAGAAGAAGCACGGTTGACCCGCGCCTTCACACAGTCGGGTATGGACACGAGCGCGCAGCAGTTCTTCGTCCGTGAGCTGCGCCAGCCGCTCAACGCTGCCCGTATTGCCGCTATGGCAGACGATTTGGAAACAGGCGCAGAAATCTATGCCGTCACGTTGCTGGTTGTTGATGATATGAATGCGGCAGAACGCGCATATCTAGGCGACTTGAAAGACAAGCTCGGCCTCCCAAGTGAGTTGGCAGCAACAATTGAGGCGGACTTGAAAGCCTAAAGCATGGAAAAGATCGTAAAGTCAGACCAGGAGTGGCGTGACGCACTTTCGCCTGAGCAGTACCAAGTGTGCCGCCGCGCAGGCACAGAGCGGGCCTTTACCGGCAAGTATTGGGACACGAAGACTCCCGGCACTTATTGCTGCGCTGCTTGCGGTCAGCCGCTGTTCTCGTCTGAAACGAAATACGATTCTGGCAGTGGCTGGCCCAGCTTTTGGGCACCGATCGCTGAAACGGCCGTTGCTGAAAAACGCGATGTGAGCCACGGTATGGTGCGCATCGAATCGCTATGTGCGCGCTGCGATAGCCATTTAGGCCATGTTTTTCCCGATGGACCGCAGCCGACAGGGCTTCGTTATTGCATGAATTCAGCGTCTTTGAAGCTGGTCCCTGACAGCGCGGCTTAGGCCTCTACCGCATGTTTTTCTAAATCGCTAAGCATGACGAACCCAAGTGTTTCAGCGTGGGTTGCCTCAAGAACGACATTCGGCGCGGCGCCGGCTGTAAAGGCTTCCTTCCACCGACTGGCACAGACGCACCAGCGGTCCCCAGCCTTTAGGCCGACGAAGTTAAATTCTGGGCGCGGGGTCGACAAATCATTGCCCCGCGCTTTGGAAAAATTCAGGAACGCATCTGTCATAACCGCGCAGACTGTATGCGTGCCGCCATCGCTGACATCCGTATTGCAGCACCCGTCGCGGAAATAACCCGTCAGGGGGTCTAGCGAACATGTTTGAAGGGGTCCGCCAAGGACATTCTTTTTTGGCTGCATCGTTTCTTCCCTGCGTCATTTTGGCCCGTGTTTTACCAAACGAAATATTAACGTCTCTGGCTGAAGGTCCACTGCAAAGCCTATAAAAAAACTGCGAGCAGTGCTATGGGCAAAGCGCCCGAAGACAAACAGAGCCGAAAACGGCCAAAGAAGCCAAGCCGCGCTGCCACGCTTGGCCCTGCAGACCTGCAACTTCTTTTCCAGCAGGCGCCCCTGGCCATCGCTGCCATCGATCGTTCAGGCGCCCTGGTTGAGACCAACGAGCGCTGGCGCGAGGACAATTGGCCAGCCCTTTGGCAAAAGCAATTGCGAAAAGATTCTAGCGCGCGCCATGTGCTGCGCCGTAGTTTCATCAAAGCACTGCGCGGGGCGGCCCAAGATGAGCAGGTTAGCGCTGTAGCGGGCAATGATGACCAGCAGCATTTTGCGCGCTGGATCATGCGCCCGTGGCAAGGTGACGATGGCCTTATCTGCGGCGCTATGCTGTTTGTGCAGGATGTTACGGCGCAGGTCGAAGCTGGCTTGCTCGCCGATCAACGCAATGCTGCGCTGGACGCGGTCTTAGACAATGTGAATGAAGCGATCATTGCTTGCGATGCGGCGGGGCATATGACGTTCACCAACCGCCGGGTTGCCGAGATGTTTGATATCGTTCATCCATCCAAAGCAAACGGCAGGCCGCAGCTTGATAAGCTCAAATTCGTGGAGCAAGACGGGGTCACCCCGCTTGATATAGAAGCGCTGCCACTGCGCAAAGCGCTTAAAGGTGAGATCGTAAGCCACCAGGAATTGCTTGTTCCGGCTGCGCAGGGGGGCGGCTTAAGTGTTTTTGAAGCCAATGCGAACTTTATCTGCGGCGATGACGATGTGATCACCGGCGCCGTTGTTTCTCTCAATGATGTGACGGCCCAGCGCGAGCGGCAACGCAAGCTTAAGCGCAGCGAGGCCGAAGCCCGGCGCATTGCCTTTACAGATACGTTGACTGGCTTTCCTAACAGAGCCTCCTTGCAGCGTACCTTGCAACAAGACTTCAATGTTCTTTGCGCGAAAGGGGAGAAGCTACTGGTCATCGTAGCTGATATCGCGCGCTTTAAGTCCATTAATGCGATCCATGGTGATAAGGTTGGTGACACCTTGCTTGCCGAAACCGCCGATAGGATGGCAGGCGTCGCTGGCGCGCGGGCGATTGTTGGACGCTTGTCAGGGGATGAATATTTACTTCTCGTGCCCGTGCCTGAGGATGATCCCTACAGTGTCTTGCACGATATTTCAGCCATTATGAATGGGCAGCAAGTGGTCTCGGGCCATATGCTGTCGATCCAAATTCATGCTGGAACAGCGCTTTGGCCCGACGACGGCATGGATGGCAACACACTGCTGCGGCGCGCTGATATGGCGCGGCGCGAAGCGAAGACTATGCCAGGTCAAACGGTTTGCCATTTTGACCCACAACTGGAAGCCGACGCCCAGCGACAAATCCAAATTGAGCAAGACCTGCGCGCGGCGATCCAAAATGATGATTTAAGCATTGCCTATCAGCCTGTGGTGAACAGCAAAAATGGCAAGACGTTAGGCTTTGAAGCGCTGTGTCGTTGGCATCACAGCGAACTTGGCATGATCCCGCCCGATGTGTTCATTCCTGCTGCGGAGCAAACGGGGGATATTCTAGACCTAGGCGAATGGGTCTTGCGCCAGGTCATGTCTGACTTGAGCGGTTATCCAGATTTGCTTGCTTCTATAAACGTCTCGCCCAGCCAGTTTATCGATCCGCAATTCTCGCAGCGGCTGAAGTCGGCGTTGATAGAATTTGATTTTGACCCGCGGCGGTTGGAGCTCGAAGTGACAGAATCGCTGGTGCTGGAAGACCAAGAGCAGATTGAAAGTCAGATTAAAGCGCTGCAGGCTATTGGGGTTCAGCTTGCGCTTGATGATTTTGGGACGGGGTATTCCTCCCTCGCTTATCTGCAGACGCTCAAATTCAACAAAATCAAAATTGATCGGTCCTTTGTGCAGCGCCTGGGCGAGGACCGAGAAGCCCTTGCGCTGGTGCAGTGTATGATCCAGATGGGTAAGTCGCTCAGCATGACTGTTGTTGCGGAAGGCATTGAGACGGAGGGGCACGCTCTCATGCTGCGTCATGCGGGCTGCGATTGCTTCCAGGGGTATTTCTTTGCCCGGCCAATGCCCATCGACAAAGCGCTGGCCTTTCATTTGAGTGGCAGCCACGTTGATGTGGGCCCGGCGCTGCGGCCGTTAAAAGCGCTGGGTCGATAGACTTATTGCTTGGCTTTCGCCAGCGCTATCTTCCCTGCTTTTAACCGCGTTAAATAGCTGCGAAGATCGGCTTTTAACTCCCCTGCCATGAGGTACACGCCAATGATATTGGGGACCGCCATGAGGAAAAAGATCGAATCCATAATATCGAAGACCTGCTGCATGCTCAAAACCGCACCTGGGATTAGCGCGCAGCAATAAATCGCTTGGAAGGTGCGGATGGACCTGGCGCTTTCCCCAAACACAAAGCCCCAGACTTTTGACGTATAGTAGGCCCAGCTGACGATGGTCGAAAAGGCAAACAGTAAGACGGCCACCGCCAGCACAATATCAAATCCACTGATGACAGAATTGAACGCTGCCGAGGTCATCTGAATATCAGTTAGGCTGGTGTCCGTATAAACGCCGGTGACGACGATCACGAGCGCGGTAATAGAACAGATCACGACCGTATCGATAAACGGTTCCATTAAGGCGACCATGCCTTCAGACACCGGTTCATGTGTTTTTGCCGCTGCATGCGCAATGGTGGCGGAGCCGATACCGGCCTCAGTTGAATAAACAGCGCGGCGCATGCCAATTACAAACACAGCCGATATACTGCCCGCAGCAGCTGAGCGCGGGTTAAAGGCTTCTTCAAAGATCAGCGCAATCGCCCCTAGGACTGCGCTTGCATTGCTGATCAAAATAAAGAACGCGCCGCCTAAGTAGACAGCGGCCATGAACGGCACCAGTTTAGACGTCACCCGGGCAATGCCGCTAATACCGCCCACGATGACGATCGCAGTGGCGATGCCGGTTACGATGCCAAACGTCCAAGGCGCTGAATAGCCTGTGACAAGGCTGAGCTGGCTATGGGCTTGGTTGACCTGGGCAATCTGGAGCAAGGAGGGCAGCGCAAAGATGGCATAAGACCATCCTAAAATCATGCCTGCACGCCGCCAGCCGCGCGCTGCTAGGCCCCGGCTGAGATAGTACATCGGTCCCCCTGAGACGGAACCACCCGGATTGATGCGCCGGTATTTGACGGATAAACTCACTTCGGCAAACTTCAGTGACATGGCAAAAAACCCAATCACCGCCATCCAAAAGGCGGCGCCAGGGCCGCCAGCGCCAATGGCAATCGCGACGCCCGCAATGTTGCCCAAACCCACTGTGCCTGACAAAGCTGTCGTCAGCGCTTGAAATTGGCTCACCTCGCCTGGCGCTTTGGGGTCGGCAAAGCGGCCAGTCACGACCTGCCAAGCAATTTTAAATCCGCGTAAATTGATAAAGCCGAAATACAGCGTGAGCAGTACCATCGGCGTTGCCAGCCAAATGACAATCAGCTCAACGGACGTACCAGCAATATCGATGGTGGTAAACACCGCGTTGTTAAACGTATCAATCGCGCCGCCAATGCCGCCCCCCACGCCCTCTTCTTGCGCGTAAGCTGTGTTGGACATAGTAGCTGAAAGTGCAGCGCAAAGGACAAGCGCAGGGCGCAGAAACAAAAGGAACCCTCCCGGCGGGCACGTTTATTGGTCTTAAGCAGCCCACGCTAGAAAGCCTATTGACGCATTGCAATGGGGAACTGCATGTGTCGTTTCAAGACAGGGTGACCCATTTTGGCACAGGGCCTGTCTCAGCTTTGAACACCAGCTGCAGCTGTGACCAGGCAAAATCCTTTTAAAACAATGCCATAATGGTTTGGCATAGCTCTTGCTGCCTTGAGCGCGGAGAGTTCGTCCCTGTTGGGCGCCTCTCCGGTAGCGCCAGCGGACGCGCTGGGGCCGCGTTGGGGAGAGGTGTTTCGCTCCCTTTGGCCCAAAACGTAGGCCGGTTAGCACCTTGTTGCGTACCTTGCTAACGATTAGTTGCGTAACCGGGAGTGGTTCTCCAGCCACTCCCGGCCTTTTCCCTTTTCAGCGTTTCCTTGCGGCAATTTGCGCGTTGGCAGCCTCCTCATACTTTTTCGGGTGGACCTTCGCTTCCCAACGCCGCATATAAATGCGGGTAGCAAAGCGGAGGCACATAGATGAGCCATTCAATTTCTTTTACCCTCAATGGGGACAGCGTTTGTGTTGACGTGGAGCCCAACACCTTAGCAGTCGAACTGCTGCGGGATGATTTGGGCAAAACAGGAACGCATGTCGGCTGCGACACAAGCCAATGCGGCGCCTGTACACTGCACCTTGATGGTCAGCCGATCAAAAGCTGCACGTTGCTGGCCGTTCAGCTAGAAGGCACCGATGTTGTAACCATCGAGGGCCTCGCTAAAGATGGCGAACTTCACCCCATGCAAGCCGCCTTTCGCGAGCATCATGGCCTGCAGTGCGGGTTTTGTACCCCCGGCATGATTATGTCAGGCGTTGGCATCGCCAACCGCCACGGCACGCCGGATGATGCAACCATTCGCCATGAGCTGGAAGGCAATATTTGTCGCTGCACGGGTTATCAAAATATCGTCGCCGCGATTCGCGAAGGCGCAAAGGCCATGGCGCAAGCCTAAACCGCAGCTTAGTTTTAAGACGGGCAGGAGAGACACATGTACGGATTTGAATACACCAAAGCCAGCAGCGCTGACCAGGCCGCTACCGTTTTAAAGGGTGATGAAGATGCAAAAGTTCTCGCTGGCGGCATGACCTTTATACCGACGCTTAAAGCGCGCCTGGCGATGCCAAGCCAAGTGATTGATCTCAATGGCGTGCCTGAGTTAGCGGGCATTGTGGTGACAGACAGCGCTGTAAAAATTGGCGCTATGACACGCCATACGGATGTGGCCGCCAATGCACAGGTTCAAGCGGCAATCCCTGCTCTTGCCCATTTGGCCGGCAATATTGGCGACCCAATGGTGCGCAATCGCGGGACCATGGGCGGCTCCGTTGCCAATGCAGACCCAGCGGCATGCTATCCAAGCGCCGTGCTTGGCCTAGGCGCGACGGTTCATACCACTGCGCGCGATATTTCTGGCGATGATTTCTTCACTGGCATGTTTGAAACCGCGCTTGAAGACGGCGAGCTGATTACGGCGATCACTTTCCCGCGCGCGCACATGGCGGCTTATATCAAGTTCCCCAATCCTGCGTCGCGCTACGCGATGGTTGGCGTCTTCGCATCCAAGGGACCGCAGGGTGTGCGTGTTGGCGTGACCGGCGCTGCCCCGTCTGCTTTCCGCTTCACCGCGGCAGAAGAGGCTTTGGCTGCGAATTTCTCCCCCGATGCACTCTCCGATGTTAGCATGCCAGCAGATGATTTGAACGCAGACATGCATGCCAGCGCCGACTACCGCGCAAGCCTGGTCGTTACGATGACGAAGCGCGCTGTGTCCGCTTGCCTAGCTTAAAGGAAACGTTAGCCCGTCTTCTGATTGGTCATTAAGGCATAGAGCGCGCCAGCATCGCTACTGCCGCGCAGTTTTTCGCACATGGCTGCGTTGCGAAATAGCCGGGACACCCGGGCCAGCGCCTTAAGGTGGTCAGCGCCAGCACGTTCGGGCGCAAGCAACATGAAGACCAAATCGACCGGTTGACGGTCAATTGAGTCAAAATCGACTGGCTTTGCCAAACGCGCAAAGATGCCAGTGATGCTTTCGAGCGGGGCAAGCTTGCCATGCGGGATCGCCAGGCCCTGACCCACACCGGTGGTGCCGAGGCGTTCGCGCTCCAATACAACAGAGAAGATATCACGTTCTTCTAGCCCGGTGAGCGCTGAGGCGCGCTCACTTAAGGCCTGCAGCACTTGCTTTTTGCTGCTAGCCTTTAAACTGCTTTCTACAGCGTCTGGCGATAGAAGGTCTGATAATTCCATAGACTACGGGCATGGATAACCGCCGCAACCGCTGCGCGACGCCGCCGTCTTAGCCTAGCACCGCGCCTAGCGCCAGTGCTTATTCATCGCCTTGTTGTTCCTCTGCTGGGTTTATCCAGCCGATATTTCCATCTGGCCGGCGGTAGACCACATTGAGCGCATTGTTCTTGGCGTTGCGAAACATAAAAGCTGGCGCATGGGCTAAATCCATCAGCATGACTGCATCTCCTACGGAGACTTCGGGAATGTCGGTCTTTGTTTCTGCGATGATAATGGGTTGATCTTGCGGGTCTGGACCCTCCTCTTCGGCTGCTGTCGCGCCATCGGCGGGCAGGATGTAGGCCGCAGCTTTTTCAAATTCGCGTTGGCGCTCGGCGGCGCGGCTGTGGTGATTTTTAAGGCGTCTTTTGTAGCGCCGCAGCTGCTTTTCTATGCGCTCTGCAGCTTCATCAAAAGCGGCGTAAGCCGTGCCCCCGCGGCCGCTGCTTTCTAAGCGGACGCCTTGGTTGGCATGGAAATGACATTCAACAATGAACTGGCCTGAGTCTTTTTCAAGCGTGACGGATGCATCCAGAGCCCGGCTGAAATACTTTGACGCGCCGGTTTCCAAGCGGTCTCGTACATGCTCGCGAAAGGCATCGCCAACATCCACGTGTCGGCCAGTAATTTGAATGTCCATAAGTGGTTCCTTCAGATATTTTCAAATTTATAGGCCAGCCTTTTGAGACGGCTGGGCGCAAGGAAAGCCGCAGCGAACTAATCGTGCTTGCGTGCTGCAGCCCATGGCTGCTCACGGCGGTCCCCGTCTAACGATGATATCCGCAACTATGCCGAAACGGCAATTTTTTTAAATCGGCGCCGCTGTACGCTGGAGGGAATGTTCATGGCTTCACGGTATTTCGCGACTGTTCTGCGGGCAATATCGACCCCGTCGGTTTGCAGTTTTTCAACGATAGCATCATCAGATAGGATGCGCCGCGGGTCTTCGTCATCAATCAAGGCTTTGATGCGGTCACGCACAGCCTCGGCAGAATGGGCGTCTGCGCCGTCTGCTGCGGCAATGGCGGAGGTGAAGAAGTATTTGAGCTCATAAACGCCGCGTTCGGTGGCCAAAAACTTGTTGGACGTGACGCGGCTGACGGTGCTTTCATGCATGCTGATGGCTTCTGCGATCACTCGCAAGTTGAGGGGCCGCAAGTGCCGCACGCCATGCTCAAAGAATGCTTCTTGCTGCTTTACCAACTCGGTGGATACTTTCAAAATAGTCTGTGCGCGCTGGTCTAGCGCTTTGACCAGCCAATTGGCGGAGCCTAAGCAGTCTGTCAAAAAGGTTTTCGTCTCTTTTGATGTGGTGCTGGCAGACAGCTGCGAGTAATAGCGCTGGTTTACCAGCACGCGCGGCAACGTTTGGGTGTTGAGCTCCACATGCCAGATACCATCCGCGCTGCGGCGCACGAACACATCCGGCTCGATGGGATCGGCCGCGCCGCCGCCATAGGTGAGGCCCGGCCGCGGATCGAGGGTTTTAATCTCTCGGATCATGTCCAAGATATCTTCTTCATCCGTACCGCAAATCCGTTTTAAAGAGGCGATATCCTGGCGCGCGACAAGCTCGAGATTGTCGAGAAAGGCTTCCATGACGGGGTCGAGCCGGTCTTGTTCTTTCTGTTGCAGCTTCAAGCATTCGCCAAGTGAGCGTGCAAACACACCCGTCGGTGTACAAGTCTGCAAGGCAGATAGGACGGCTTCTACGTCTTCAATGTCTGAGCCGAGACGCTCTGCGACCATCTCCAATGGTTCATTGAGATATCCAGCTTCGTCTACTAGATCGATCAAATGACTGGCAATGAGGCGGTCTTCGGCCACTTTTAAGATGAGGACCATTTGCTCAGCCAAATGGTCCTTTAACGAAACGGTGGTTGAAATGGTCTCTTCTAGAATATTGCCCGAGCCGCCTTCGCTGGGCGCCGCGCTGGAGCCGCTTGGGCCGGTTACGCTCAGACCTTCTGTCCCGCCATCGCTGCTGGAGACGCGGTCGGTCTGCGTATCGCTATCATAGAGATTGTCATTAAAGTCACCATCTAGGGCTGCTTCGCCTTGGCCAGAGAGGCTGTCGGCGACGTCTGGCGTATCGCTAGCGCCCTCTGATGGTGTTTCGGTTTCAACCTCTTTTGCTTTAGGCTCCTGCGCGTTATCTTCGCCCACTTCTAGCAGCGGGTTGCGCTCTAATTCTTCGGCCAAAAACCCAGTGAGCTCTAAATTATTGAGCTGCAGCAACTTGATGGCTTGCTGCAGCTGGGGTGTCATGACCAGCTGCTGGCTTTGCCTAAGATCAAGTCTGGGGGAGAGCGCCATGTCGGTTTACCAGCCTATTGGTGGAAGCTCTTGCCCAAATAGACGCGCTGGACGTCTTCATTGGCGACAAGGTCTTCCGGCGTGCCTTCAAACAAGACATGGCCATCAAAAATGATGTAGGCGCGGTCAATAATGCTCAGCGTCTCGCGCACATTATGGTCGGTAATGAGAACGCCGATGCCGCGGTCTTTTAGATGCGAGACTAAGGTGCGAATATCAGAAATGGCAATTGGATCAATGCCTGCAAAGGGCTCATCCAGCAAAATGAAGGCTGGTCCGCCGGCAAGCGCGCGCGCAATTTCGCAGCGCCGCCGCTCCCCGCCCGACAAGGCTAGCGCTGGCGATGTGCGCAGGTGAGAAATGGAAAACTCATCCAGCAGGTCATTGAGCTTTTGCGCGCGTACGGCCCGGTCTGGCTCAACCACTTCAAGAATGGAGGATATGTTCTCTTCCACGGTCATGCCGCGGAAGATACTGCTTTCCTGCGGCAAATACCCAACGCCCATAGCCGCGCGGCGATACATGGGAAGTTTTGTTACATCTTGGCCATCCAAAACAATGTTGCCAACATCAGGCGCGAGAAGGCCGGTGATCGAATAAAAGCACGTGGTCTTACCCGCACCATTGGGCCCAAGCAAGCCAATGACTTCACCGCGCTGAACAGACAAGCTAACATCGCGCAACACGACTTTCTTGCCGTAGCTTTTCCCAATCGAGCGCACGAATAAGCCTTCAGACATATCGCGCGGCGCTGCCAGATTGGGCATCTGGTCTAAGTCCGGCATGGCGGTCATGGGCGCACCTGCGGGCGTTGATGTGTCTGGTAATTGCATGAGGGGATGATAGCGACCTCTCCTTAACAAACTCTCTGCCGGGTGATTTTTTATCAAAAGTGGCCCGGTTTGTGCATAAGCAACTGGAAGTTACACGCTCAGCGCCCTGGGTGAAAGGCTAAGCGGATAGAATAATTTGAATTTTTCTTGAAAGCAGACTGATTCTAATGTCTGGCGCCGGTTACCCGCCGGTCTTATCAGGCACCGCGAAACGCCCTTTAACGCGCTGTTTTGGTCCAGTCCCAACGTCGTCGCTGTCGAGTGTGGTCAGCCCGCTGCGCAGGTTGAGCTCTAAGCGGTCCCCTGCGAGGCGCGCATCGGCGCTTTGAAAGCGCACATTGCCGCCAACGGTCACAATCTCGCGGCGCACGTCATAAATGCTCCATGCGCCCGTCACTGTCTCAGATGGCGAGGTCAAAGCGACAGTGCCGCGCGCATCAAGGCGCAATATGGTGGGCGCGGCGGTGCCTTGGCGTTCATAAAATACGCGCAAGGTCTTCGCCTTCAGCGATAGGTCGCCCTGCTCGACCGCTACATTGCCGGAAAAGACGGCGATGTTGTTTTGGTCTTGAACCTCGACTTTGTCAGCGGAGATATCGAAAGGCTGATCCACATCATGGGATTTTAAATCCGATATGCCCTGTGCCTGAACAGGCGCGGCTGCACAGCAGAAAATAAGCGCTAAAACAAAACGAATACCCATAGTTTGTAAGTCCTAACAGCTATTGCGCTTGCATGCCATCATCAACGCTCTCGCGCACGGGCAGCCGCACCTTGCGTGGCTGCAGTGTGGCCGTCACGTTGCCGATGAAGACCAGCGTGTCGTCTTCAATCTGGCTTTCAAACCCATCGGCCCGAAAGACGCCAAGCGGACCTGCTGCTACAACGCTTTGGCGCGAGCTGACAAGGTGATCATCTAAATCAACCTGCGTCTCCTTGGCATCAATGCGGTATCCACTGCTGGTCGTCACCAGCACCGGCGCAGTCATATTCAAGGTTTCTTCTGCGGTGCTATAAATCCCCGTCTCCGCGTCTATCTCAATGACGGCGTTGTTTTTTAGGGTCATCATAGCGCCAATGCGGGTGAGCGTCACAGCATCTGCTATGCCGCGCGGCTGAACAGCGCTTGCGGCGCGGACTTCAAAGGGCCGGCCCGACGCATCAACGCCGCTATAACGCGGATTAATCATCCGCAGCCGATCTTCGCTGGCTTCAATGGTGTTACGAGCTAAGACGAAACTCGTCTCTTTGGCTGCAAAAATAGGGTAGGCGGCTGTGGCAAGCACCACGGCAATGGCGAGGCATGGAAAGAGCGTGCGCAAGACGCGGATGGCTTTGTCATAGCGCCCGCCAATGCGCGGCGTAAAGCGCGTGGGGCGCCATAGCTGGCTGCCATCACTGGCTGTTTGGATGGGTGTTGCTGTCACCGCCTAATGCGTCCTAACTGTGGGCAAAGATATCCGTTTCGGGCCAGCCAGCCAAATCAAGGGCTGCCCGGGTGGGTAGAAAGTCAAAGCAGGCCTGCGCCAGGTCCATGCGGCCCTCCCTCTCGAGGCGCTGATCTAGCACCTCTTTAAGCTGGTGCAGGTAGAGCACATCATTGGCGGCATATTCCTGCTGCGCTTGGGTGATCACGTCCGCGCCCCAATCGCTGCTTTGTTCTTTTTTAGAGACCTCGACGTTTAAACATTCACGCAGCAGGTCCTTCAGGCCATGCCGGTCTGTATAGGTGCGCACCAACTTTGAGGCTATTTTGGTGCAATAGACTGGCGCAACGATCACGTCTAAATACGCTTTCATCATCCCAACATCAAAGCGAGCGTAATGGAAGATTTTGGTTACATTTGGGTTGGCCATAAGGGCGCGTAAGTTTGGCGCATCATAGCGGCCTTGAGGCAGGCGTACCAGATGGGCATTGCCGTCCCCATTTGACAGTTGGACCAAGCACAGCCTGTCCCGGCCCGCATGAAGGCCCATGGCTTCCGTATCCACCGCAACGCAGGCTGCTGGCTCAAAATCAGCCGGTAAATCTTCCTCATGCAAGACGATGGTCATATGCGCGCGGCTTTCTTTTGGCTTTTTATCGAACAGTCCTGAGGCTATGCAACATGGCGCAGCCCAGTGCAAGAGGCGCCAAGCCCTCGCCAGTCGGGCACTTTTGGCCCACATGCTAGGCAATAGACACGCAGTCAGCGACAAGGCCAAATAAAATAATACAGGGGCAGACTATCATGGCGACATCGACGGAGCAGACGCACGGCTATCCAAGCCCCACTTATGCGTGGATTGTGGTCGTTATCTTAAGCTTTGCTGGCATCGTCAGCTATGTTGATAGAACGGTTATTAATCTGCTGGTCGGCCCGATCCGCGCCGACCTTGGCATCAACGACACCCAGTTCAGCCTTTTGCAGGGCTTTGCCTTCTCCCTGTTTTACGCGTTATTGGCCATTCCCTTGGCTCGGTTGTCTGATGCGGGCAATCGCAAATGGGTGATCATTGGCGGCGTTATTTGCTGGTCAGCGGCGACCTTCGGCAGCGGCCTTGTCGCCAGCTTTGCAGCACTGTTTGCCGCGCGCATGCTCATCGGTGTGGGGGAGGCGACTTTGACGCCTGGGGGCTATTCGCTGATCAGCGACTATTTCCCAAAAGAAAAACTGTCCGCTGCTATTTCTGTCTTCACAGCCTCTAGTTTTTTAGGCTCCGGTGTGGCGCTGATCGCTGGCGGGGCGATCATTGGTTATTTAACGCAGATAGGCCCGCAAACGCTGCCCGCGCTTGGCACACTCAAGCCCTGGCAGATGACGTTTATGTTGGTGTCGCTGCCAAGCGCATTGGTTGTGCTGCTGATGCTGTTCGTACGCGAACCGACCCGCAAAGCGAGCACAGCAGACACAGCAGGCGAAACGAGTTCTGCCTCCATCGCCGAGGTCGCCACCTTTGTCAAATCTCGCTCGCGGATCATTCTGGCGATTTACTTTGGTCTCACGATGATGGCGGCGAACCTCTATGCCGTGACAGGCTGGGTCCCGGAGTTTTTGATGAGAACGTTTGAGTGGAGCCCGGCCAAAGTCGGCGGGTTATTTGGCCCTATGGTCATCGTGTTCTGCTTTAGTGGTATGACGAGCGCAGGGTGGGCCTGCAACACACTCATTGAGCGCGGTATGACGGATGCGAACTTGCGGCTGCCTATTTATGCGGCGCTTTGCATGGTGCCCTTCTCTATCGCATTTGGACTGATGCCGGGCGGTGCATGGGCTCTTGTGTGTCTGGCGCCGGTGTTGTTTTTCGGGGCAATGCCTTTTGGGATCGGTACAGCAGCCTTAGCCCTGATCGCGCCCAATCGGATGCGGGCGCAAATGGTGGCGGGATACTTATTTATCGCCAACCTATTGAGCTATGGCCTTGGCCCGATCGCGGTGACGAGCTTCTCTGATTATGTTCTGGGCGGAGAGAACACTCTGGGGTTGGCCTTCGCGATCATCTTGCCCATTCTCATTCTCATAGGCGTGCTTATTCTCCTCTCTGGCCTCAAACCTTACCGCAAGATGGTCGCAGACCAAGACGCCGTTGCGGCATAAAAAAGGCTCTGACGTTTTGCGTCAAAGCCTTTTTATCTCAGTCTGAGAAAGTACCGCGTCTTAGCTCGCTTCTTTCATTTGTTTGTCGAGCAACTGCTTGAACAGCGCGTCATCATTCACCGTTTCCTTGCGCTCACTGCTCCAACGCGTGGCAAACCCGCGCGGGAATTCGCCGTCGCCGGAACGTTCACCGCTCTGCGACCACAGCAGCGGCAAGCACGGACCCTGCGGGACTTCACCCGGCACCATTTCATCAAAAGAGACACCGGCTAAGTTCAAACATTCAGGGCTGGGCTGCCAGCGCACGTCATCGCCGAAAATACGGCAGGACATGGCAATGCGCCAGTCGTCGGCCGTATTGCCGGATGAATAGTGCAGCACGCGCGGATGTAAGAGCAGCATATCGCCCTTTTTCATATCCCAATTCTTGAATGTATTATTGGGATCTGCGCGCAGCTTATCTTCATTGGGGTGCGCTACGCGGTCATCAGGCTTGATCATCTTGCGGGCATTGGGGGAGAACAGCCAATAAGGCACCTCCTGCATATGGCTACCGAGGATCACTTCAAGGCTGTTTTCCGCTTTGACATCATGGAATGGGATCCAGATGGACGGGATCATCTCGCCGGAGACTGGCCAGCCCATGCGGTCACAATGCCAAATCGTTTTAGAGTCAGACTTTGGCGGCTTGGCAAAGAATTCGTCAAAATAGAATGTTGCTGTCTTCGAGCCAATCGCTTGCGCGGCTGCCTGCGCCATGGGCGATTCAAAGATGAAACGCCGATATTCCGGTAACACGCGAGACATGTAGCGTCCCGGCGCTGATGGCAGCAGGCCTAAGTCTTCGCCATCAATGGAGATACGGCGGGCATTGGGGGTCAGGCTGTCCAGCCATTCAGGGTCAAACACCTCGCGCAGCATAACAACGCCGTCGCGGGCATAGGCTTCGCGGTCTGCATCGCTAATGGGGCGAAGTGGCTCAGCATTAAACGCCATGACAGTTTCCTTTTTTGTATAGCAGATATCTAGCGGTGTTCTGCCAGGGGCTATGTATAAGTTCAAATACTACTTTTAGCGCTTTCTATGCATAAAATTTATGCTTCGAGCTGCATAGATAAGGCATCATAGTTGAACAGTCCAAGCGAATCTTCGTTGCGCAGGGTCATCCGGCTCATGCCGTCTGGGTCTGCGCTTTGTAGGCGCTCACCGCCCTTGGCTGATTCCGATTGCACCAGGTGCGTGCGCGGCATGCGCAGCTGTTCATATTGGCGTAGCGCCCTGATCGGTTCGCCTAGCTCGGTTAAGCAGCGGGCAATCACAGCCCCATCTTCAATCGCCATCGCCGCGCCCATACCAAAGAAAGGCAACATGGGGTGGGCTGCATCGCCGATAAGCGCAATCCGGTTTTTGACAAAGTGTTCGAGTGGATGGTGCCCAAACAGGCCCCATTTGCGCAAGGCATCGCCGGGCGCAGCATGCACCATCTCTGCCACGCTCTCATGCCAGCCATCATAGCGCTCTAGGATTTCTGTTTTGGTCGCCGGGGTTGACCAGCCCTCGTCCACCCAGTCGTCTGTTTTCGCAAGGCCAACAAAGTTGATCACATCGCTTTGGCAGATCGGATAGCTCACAAAGACGGCGCCCGGGCCAATCAGGTTCTGCGATTCTTCTGTATGCCACCTGGACGACAGGGCGCTGCGCGGCACGAGACCGCGATAGGCAATCTGGCCGAGATAATGCGGTTTACTTGGATCAAAGTGCTGCTTGCGGACAACAGAGCGCAGGCCGTCAGCTGCGATCAGAAGGTCTACGGCGGTTGAAGACCCATCGGCAAATGTCAGCGTGACACTATCGCCGCTTTCTTCAGCGCTGCTCAGAGCCATATCGACTTGGATAGCGCCAGGCACATCTTCTTCAAGCGCGGCAACCAAAGCAGCGTGCAAGTCTGCCCGGTGGATTTGGTAATAAGGCGCGCCATACTGCGCGCGGGTGTCGCCGCGGGGAATGTCGATCAGCAAATCCCAAGTTTTAAAATGACGCGTGAGATTGGCTGGCGGCTGCTGCGCCTTATCCATCAAGAACTGCTTCAGCCCCAAGCCTTCGAGCACGCGCGACGCATTGGGCGTCAGGCTGATGCCAGCGCCGACATCGCCAAGCGCAGGTGCTGCTTCATACACATGCGGATGAAGGCCGCGCCTTGCGAGCGCAACGGCTGCCACAAGCCCGCCGATACCGGCCCCAACAATGGCGATATTCGTCACGGGGCGATGGCCTCTTCTAAGGCCGCGGCATAGACCTGCGGTGCCAGCATAGGCGCTAAATGGCTACCTTCGTCCAGCGCGACAAGCGTCGCGCCTTTGATGCCCTTTGCCAGCGCTTCGCCCAGCGCATAGGGGAACACACTGTCGTTACGCGCATGCACGATAGTGGTCGGCACGGCGATCTGACCGAGCATATCAGACACATCGCCTTCAATGATCTGGTCGATGCGTGCCGATTCGATCTCTACATCTGGGGCTTGTCTGAACGACAGCAACCCCTCAGCGCCTTGGTCTTCCATTTGGGCAAAGAGCTGCGCGGGCGGAATAGCGCGGTATAGGCTATCCAGCATAAAGCTTTCCGGGCCCAGCTCTTGCAAAATCGCTTTGCGCAGTCCCATGGAGCTCGTGATAAAGGGATGCGGCGCGCCATAGCCGCCAGACACGACCAAATGCTCCACGCGCTCTGGGTGAGCGGCAGCAAATCGGATGGCGGCCTGCGCGCCTGTGCTGTGGCCAAGGATGATCGCGCTCTTTAAGCCAAGCGCGCCTAAAATAGCTGGTAAGTCTGCTGCCTTGCGCGCAGCGGTTTCAAACAAGTCGCCGTCTTGATCGCGCGCGGGTGCCTCTCGGTAATCAAAGGCGAAGAGTTCAAACCCTTTCAAATTGCTAGATAAGCCAGCCCAAAAGCTAGTGCCGCCGCCATTGCCTGCTATCAAGATAAGCGGACGACCTGAGCCAAACCGCTCTACCGTTACGCCTGCTGGAAATACACCGGTCGCATGTTGCCACTCAGCCAAGGCCCAAGGCTCCCGGGTTTATGAGCCCATCGGGATCGATCTTTGCTTTCATCGTCTTGATGATATCAATTTGGGTCTCGCTGCGATCGCGCAGATAGGGATAGGTTTTCCCAATTTGGAGGTGCCCGCCGCCATGTTTGTGGATCAGGTCAATAATCTCCTGACGCAATGTCTCCACCAGCGCGCGTGCTTCAAGATTGGGCTCTTTGCGCATGTTGCTGATCATCTCTTCAGGCGAATATTTGGCATGGAAATCATTTGCGCTGTCGGGCCAATAGAGCACAGGTTCATACAGAAAAGCGTTGGTGCTGACGGTTGAGAACATGGCTGGAATGATCACGTCGTGTTTCGCAATCGCATCAGCATGGCGATCACGCATGGCTTGTATATCGTCATGAAACGCGGCTGTATTGGAGAACGGCAAAATGCCATGCAGGGGCAATTGGCGCTGGCCAAGGGGAGAGACGACCGGATAGGGCATGAATGGCTCAGCGCGCATAACGGTCGGCAAGGTATTGGGTAAGTCCATCCCTAAATCAGCGACGCTGCCGCGCACGACTGTCAGCGCACCTTTCATTTCGCTTGGGTTATCCGCTTCGACAACAACATGCGCGAAAAACTGAGCTTTTTTGACAAAGCGCCGACCAGCAAGCGCCATTCGCGTCATTTGTAATAGTCCGCCAATCAATCCGCCGGATGCTTTGCCAACCGCGAACATGAGCTTCACATCTTGCCAAAGGCCTGAGCCCGCAATAGCGGCTTCCATGGCGTAGCGTGTAAAGCCGAAGCTCTCTGTCACGCGTCCGGTTTTGGCAATTGCGTTCATGCCTTTGATCGCCGCTCGAAAGTCTTTAAATCCGAAAGACAGGCCTTGGACCAGTTTAGCCCGCGGCCGTAAGCGAAGCGTGAGCGTCGCTTTGACGCCAAGGGCGCCAGCATCGCCGCAGAATAGCCCGGTCATGTCTGGGCCATAGTTGCGGAAGAAGGGGCTTTTGCCTGCTTGGCCATCAGACCCAGTCATAAAGCTGGTGCCATCAGCCTTGATGATTTCCATGCCAAGCACGGCTTCAGCTGAGACGCCATATTTACCCGAGCCAAGGCTCAGCGCGCCTTGCGAGATGGCGCCGCCAATTGTTGCGAAATGGCCCGACAGCGGGCCCCAAAATTCAGCGCGCATACCGTACTTTGCAAGCGCGTCATCTAAGGCTGCCCACGTGCAGCCTGCTTCAACGGTTACAAACCCGTCTTCCGCATTGATCTCCACAATGCGGTTCACGCCAGATGTATCCAAGCTGATGCTGCCTTTGCGGCTTGGTAGGTACGCATCAGAATAAGAATAGCCGCCCCCGCGCGGTAAGATAGCTAGCCCATGCGCTGCCGCGATTCTCACGGCTGATTTCAGTCCCTCTTTATTAGCCGGCCGCACGACGGCATCCACCGGCGTCTCCGCCTCGCGGCAGACATCCTGAGAATGGACCGCGCAGGCCTGTGCATCAGTAATCACAGCCTCCGGCCCTAAAGCCGCTTTTAGCGCTTCAAGGCCGGGGTTAATGGCGGGCATGGCGGTCATGGGTTAGGCCGGCTTCGTGCAAACCAAGGTTTGTAAGAACGGATTGGAGTTTTCTGGCCCTTTTTCGATTGTAAAGCCCGCGTCTTTGATGATTTTGTGGAAATCAGCATAGACGAAACCAGGCGAATATGGCTCGCAGTTGTTCTTCGAATCATAATCGATCATGAAGCGCTGACTTGGCGGCAGGTGCTGGCTCGCCGAGGGGAATTCAAATACCGAGAAAGTGCCGCCGGGACGCAGGACGCGGAACACATCTTCAACAATGCCGCTGATCACGGGAACGGGCACTTCGTGGAAAATAATATAGGCCAGCACAGCATCAAATTCGCCGTCTTCAAACGGCATATCTTCCGCGAGCGCTTGGATGAAGTTCACATCAATATTGCGCTCAGTAGCGAGATAGTGCGCGTATTTCACCATCGGCTCGCCAACTTCTAGGCCCCAAACCTCTGCATCGGGGAAGCGGTCTTTCAGCTGCATGGTCGCTTGGCCAATGGAACAGCCAATGTCGAGGATTTTTTCGCACTTACCTTCCGGCGGCGTCATGGTCTGAGCGAGCTCCACATGGACCTCGTCTTGATCGTTCATGCCGGTGTAAAACACCTTTGTGCCATAGTGGTAGATGATGCCAGCCAGCGGGTGATCCGTATACCCACCCGGCATTAAGTGAATTTCTTCACGCGCATAGTCTGGCGTTTGAAACTTAGGATCAATCACCAGCTTGCCAGGGCCTTTGGTCACTGCAGCGTCCATATCGGCAATGATCTTATCTTGGAACGGCGCAAAGCTATCGCGCACTTTGCGCCAGTTCATCTCTTGGTGGGTGCGCATCACGCGCTGCCAGGTTTTGGCAATCGCGGTGGAATTGAACACCTCATTGACCTTGGTCAGGTCAAGATCAGGGTCCAGCGAGCCAAGCTGCTCTTCGACAAGTTTGTCGCCCACTTGAGCGACCTTTGGATAAACGCCGTAGCCTGCAATCATGCGAAAGCTCTCAACAAAATCGAGATAGCTTTCATCGGCCAAGGTGCTTGTGCGCGGGGTCAGTCCATCATTGCCACGGTGCATGACACTCTCCTTTTTCTATAACAGCTCTAATTAGACCGGACGGCGGCTAAAGCTTGCAAAAACAGATGCGACAAATTGTGACCGCTGGCCTTTGCGGGCTGCTTTGATCTCCTCGCTCGGCTCATAAGCTTCGATCAAGGCATTGATGTCTGCGTCTTTGCCTTGCTCTTTGAGCACGTCGGTTAGCACTGTTTCCAAGACGATGCCGCGGTCCTTCAGGGTCCATACCTCAGCGGCGAGTTCTAAAAACGCGTCCATGAGATTGTCGATCACGACGTTGTCAAAATACTGTTTTCCAACACCATCAATTTCATCGCCGACAATGCGTTCTTTGCTTGTCGTTACATTGCTTGGATCTGCTTCACTCATGCTGCTGCTTTCATTTTGAGTTGCTCAGAAAGAATGTCTGCTGCCTTCAGGCCGATCATCATGGCCGCTGCGTTGGTGTTCCCGCTAATCAGGTCGGGCATGACCGAGGCGTCTGCCACGCTGAGCCCGGCAATTCCTTTGACGGCCAAATCGGGCCCAATGGCCACATCTGACTTTGCAACGTCTCCCATCTTGACTGTTCCTGCAGCATGGTACCCCAAAAATGCCGTTTGCCGCACATAGGCGCGCCATTCATCCACTGTTTGGATATTTTCGCCTGGCAAACGCTCTCCGGCAGACGCGTCAGCGAATGGCGCAGTGCGGAAAATCTCGCGCACTTGCTCTAATCCGCCGATAAGCCGGTCAAGGTCATCACTGTCACCAAACATATGATGATCAATGATGGGTTTATCTTGCCAATCGGCGCTGCGCAGGCGCACCGCCCCCCGGCTCTTGGGGTAAGAGACGTTCACCGCCGCGGAGACCGCTGGCTTGTGATAAGGCACCACGCCGCTTTCATCAAAAGAGAAAGCATATGGCCCCAACTGAACTTGGATGTCCGGATGCGCCTCGCGCTTACTGGATTTCATAAAGGCGACGGCATGGGGATAGGGGCTTGTTGCTGGCCCGCGGCCCGTCAGCGCCCAGCGCAGACCGTGGAGGCCCACACGCCAGCTGTTAATTTCCATATTATATGTGCGCTGTTGGACCTCATAGCCCACAAAGGCTTCTGGGTGATCTTGCAGGCCCTGGCCAATGGCGGGAACATCACTGAGCACGTTAATGCCATGCTTTTTTAAATCTGCTGCTGGCCCGATACCCGATAGCATCAGCAGTTTTGGCGTACCCATCGCGCCGGTCGAAACAACCGTATGGTGCCCTGTGATGAGGCAGCCGTCGGCCAAGCGGACGCCCGTACACCGCTTGCCTTCAAACGTTAGGTTCGTCACGCGCTCGCCTAAGTATAGGCGCACATTGCGTGGTTTCTTGCCAGGCCACATGAACGCCCGCGCGGCGCTGTAGCGCTGGCCGCGCTGCTGCGTGGCTTGGGAGAAGGCAACCCCGTCCTGGCGAGCGCCATTGTAATCAGCGTTAAAGGGCACGCCGGCCTTCATCGCTGCCTGCACGAAGGTCGCCGCCAGGGGATGCGTTGAGCGCAGGCGCTCGACACGCATGGGCCCGCCCTTGCCGCGAATGTCGCTGCCGCCGATGGCGCTGTGTTCTAAGTCTTTAAACAGCGGCAACACATCGTCATACGACCAGCCAGGGCAGCCATGACGGGCCCAGCGGTCATAATCATGCGGCGCGCCCCGGACGTAGAGCATACCATTGATGGAGGACGACCCGCCAAGCACTTTGCCCGCCGGCCACAGGTCCACTTTGCCATTGCGCGTACCGTCCGGTTCAGCTTGCATTGTCCAATCGACCTTTGGGCTGCCGATGAGTTTCACAATGGCAGCGGGCACATGGATATACGGGTGCCAATCGCGCCCGCCTGCCTCAATAACAGCGATGCGAAGCTGGGGGTTGGCGCGGCCCAAACGATACGCGCAGGCAGACCCTGAAGAGCCAGCGCCAACAATCACGACATCAAAAATACTCATGCGGTCCAATCTTTCGCGCGCAGCCGTGCTTTTTCCATAAACAATCCAACAGATGCCGCGCGGCTTGGCTCTTTGCGCATCATCACCCCGGCAGGACGCACAATGGGCATTGTCTCTACCGGCAAGCGAACAATATCGCCGCGCTCTAAGTCGTCTGCGAGCCAATGCTCCGGCAACACGGAGAGGAACTGGCCAGACAGCAGCATGGTCCGTAGCAGTGACAGGGAATTGGTCTCCAGCGTCGGCGTATCAAGGTCAAAGCCATCTTCGCGCGACAACAAGGCGATGGCATCGCCGCCGTTGGACTGGGTGACCACCGCCCACTGAGCAGACTGAAGGTCCCGTAATTCCAGGGCTGTCGCCTTTGACAGCGGATGTTTGGTGCTGGCTAAAACATATGAGCGGGTGTTGAAAAGGACGTCATGGTGAATATCGCTTGGCACTTGGCCGGTTGGAATGTTTGAGAGCACAACGTCGAGGCTGCCGTCGCTCAAGCCTTGCACCAAAGTTGGTAGCAGCGCAGTGGTGACCCGAAAGCGCAGACCAGGAAACTCCCGCGTTAGATCAATCAGCATTTGGTCAATGATGGTCGCTGAGAACATAGGCGCTAAGCCAATTTCAAGCTGGCCAGCGATACCTGTCTCTAGCGCATGGACTTCCTCCCGCGCAGCAGAGACTTGATTAAGCATCAATTGGGCGTGGCGCAGCAGTGTGCGGCCTGGCGCTGTCAGTGTTACGCCGCGCGGCTGGCGCTCAAACAGGGCTGCCCCAACCGTCTCTTCCAGCGTTTGCACACTGCGGGTGAGCGCAGGCTGCGTTAAATTGAGCTGCGCGGACGCTTTTGAAAACGTACCGCAGTCTGCAACAGCAATGAAATGGCGCAATTGCCTGAGCTCCATACGTCATACCTCGCCGTGTCAGTTGTCGATTTCGCCCATAAAATCAAATGCAACTTAGAGCGCCAGCTATAAATGGTGCTTATACGCCTAGCGATAACTTCCATTGGTATTCTTGCCGCAAGCGGCGTTATAAGCGCCCAGTTCTCGGCTTGAAGGATGTTTGTTCATATGGCTTTTCCTGCCCTTAGCCTTCACTCTTTTGAAGGGTACGACCTTGCTGCAACGACCGTAGGGAGCGGTCCGCCTCTATTGCTGGTGGCTGGTCTCGGTGGGCGCGCTGTGTTTTGGGAACACCAAATTGATGCTCTTGCCGAGCACTTTACGGTGGTATTGCACGATCACCGCGGCACCGGGTCATCGACCAAGCACCGAGGGCCCTATTCGATCGCGCAAATGGCAGGGGATGTTCTCGCGTTGATGGACCGCTTGGAGGTAGACCATGCGCACTTTATCGGCCATTCCACTGGCGGCGCTATTGGCCAGCATTTGGCGGTTCATGCCCCGCTGCGGCTAAACAAGCTGGTCCTAAGCGCCAGCTGGTCGCGCCCGAGCGCTTATTTTGAGCAGCTGTTTGCGCTGCGACTTGCCACGATGGATCAGCTTGATCGGGCGCAATATACCATTGATGGAAGCTTACGCGGTTTTCCCGCGCAGTATGTTGCGCACCATTTGGACTTGCTGAGCGGGGCGGGCCCAGCCCAGGTGCCGGATAAAGACATTCAGCGCGCCCGTATTAATGCCATTCTGGCGCACGATCTGAAAGACAGGCTTGGCGATGTGAGCGCTCAAACGCTCGTTATCTGCGCGGAAGATGACGCCATTACGCCGCGGCCCTATAGCGATGAAATGGCGGCGGCAATTCCAGGCGCTACCCAAATCATAGTTCCGACTGGTGGCCATTTTGTGCCTCAGTCGATGCCACATCTCTACACCCCTGCCATTCTAGACTTCTTGTTGGGAGATGACGCATGAGCGACCAAAAAATGGATCACATCAAGCCGTGGTGGGGCGTAATGAAGCCGGATGAAGGCGAGCTCATCTGGCAGCCAGAGCCCAGCCGCGGCCATGTGATGATGAAGTTTGAGCCAGGCAACATGCCCTTTGATGATTTCTCCAGCGGCATTCAAGTGCTGCCGCCTGGCTGCATGGTCCGCGAACACGGCCATAAGCATAATCACGAGCTCATTTACGTGTTTGAAGGCAACGGCGTGTGCGAAATTGAAGATGAAACCCATGATGTCGTGCCAGGCACGACGATTTTGTTTGGCCGCTACGCCCGCCATTTGCTGGAAAATACTGGCGATGTGGACATGAAGCTGTTTTGGGTGTTCTTCCCGCCGGGCCTGGAAACCTGGTTCCGCGCCATCGGGAAAACGGGTGAACCCGCTGGCGCCATGCCAGAAGAATTCTCCCGGCCAGACAACGTCCAAGAGGTCATGGAAGCCATGCGCTTCGTCCCGCCGCGCCCGCAGCGCAACGTCAATAAGGATAAGACATGAAGCTGCGCGTTTTAAATGCGGCGGATGTCTCGCGCGCGCTTGATCATAAAAGCTGTATTGCAGCGCTGCGCCCGGCGATGATCGCCGTTTCCAGCGGCGATTCTGTTTTGCCGCTAAGGCAGTTCATGGCTGTGCCCGATACGCAAGGCAAAATGGCGCTCATGCCGGGTTACTTGGAAACGGGAGAGACGCAAGGAGAGCGCGGTTTTGGCGTGAAAATTGTCTCTAAATTTCCGCGACCAAAAAACGACCCCAATGGCACACATGTCGGCATGGTTGTGTTGTTTCAAGCCGATGTTGGGCTACCGCTCGCGATTTTCGATGGTGGCCGGCTGACGGCTATTCGCACCGCCTCTGCGACAGCGCTTGCGACGGACACATTGGCCCGCAAGGACGCCAAAACCGTGTTGTTCATGGGCCATGGAGAAGAAGCTGAACACCATGTTCACGCCCTGCTCGCTGCGCGGCCGTTTGAAAAGTTCCTCATTTGGGGCCGGTCCAGCGACCGCGCACAAGAGTTTGCCGACAAGATGGCGCAAGCCGCGCCGAGTGCTGCCTATGAAGTCGTTTCAGATCCACAGGCCGCCGCAGCGCAAACAGACGTTATTTGTACGCTCACATCGTCCCCAAACCCCATCTTCAAAGGCGCTTGGCTCAGGCCGGGTGTCCATATCAATATGGTGGGCGCTGCAGTTGCAACCAGCGCGGAGGTGGACACGCAAACCGTCGTACGCAGCCGCTGGTATACTGACTATAAACCTTCCCTTGAGGCGCAGGCTGGCGAATGGATCAACGCCTTAAAAGAAGGCGCTGTAAGCGAAGATCATTTGATCGGCGAGATTGGCGCTGTGCTAGCGGGCAACGCACCAGGGCGCCAAACGGATAGTGACATCACTGCCTATAAATCCCTGGGCGTTACCGCGCAGGATCTGTGCGGCGCAAAGGCAGCGCTTGAAGCCGCTAATGCCGCCGATATTGGCCAAATCATAGACTGGTAGACCTCATGACGTTTAAAGACCGCCTGGCCCAGCCGGGCATTCTCATCGCGCCTGGCATTTATGATGCCCTGACGGCGCATTTAGCGCGGCAAGCTGGTTTTGAAGCAGTATTCCTGTCGGGCTCCGCTGTTGCTTTTAGCCAACTCGCCCAGCCTGACATAGGCCTGGTAACGATGACTGAAATGGCGCTCGCTTGCGACCGCATACGCGACCGCACAGACCTGCATATCGTCATCGATGCCGATTCTGGTTATGGCAATGCGTTCAACGTCGCGCGCTGCGTGCGCACGTTTGAACGCGCGGGCGCATCTGGTATTCAAATAGAAGACCAGCTTAATACCAAGGCTGTGGACGCAGTTGCTGCGCGCCCGTTGGTGTCGCCAGACATAATGGTCGGCAAAATCAAGGCCGCCCTTGATGCCCGCGCCAGCGACGATACAGTGATCAGCGCGCGCTCAGATGCGGCCTTTACCGAGGGCGCTGAGAAAGCCACCGAGCGCGCAGTGATGTATAAAGAAGCTGGCGCGGACATGATTTTCGTTGAAGGGCTGACCAAGCAGGGGGACATGGCCGCCCTGCACAGTGCCCTCGGCCAAGATTTCCCAACGCTTTACAATGTGCTCGACCCTGCAAAGACGGAGGTATCTGACCCGGCAGCGCTAGAGGCACTAGGCTACAGCATGATGCTCTATCCCGCCACGGCGATTACAGCCGCTGCTAATGCGGCGCTGAAGGCCTTGAAGGCTGCAAAGGCTGGAGAGCCGAGCGTGACAGGCACTGGAATAAAAGCTCTGATTGCAGATTAATTCTCAGGATAATGCGCTTTGAGGAAATAGAGCCCATCGGGCGGTGCATTATAGCCGAGGGCAGCGCGATCTTTGGCTTCTAAAGCGGCCTTCATATCATCAGGAGACCAATGGCCGCGGCCCACCAGCACCAGGCAGCCCACCATGGAGCGCACCTGGCTATGCAAGAAGGAGCGCGCATCGGCATAAACCCAGATGGCCTCGCCGCTATGTTCCACACTGAGCCGATTGAGCGTTTTGATGGGGCTCTTGGCTTGGCAATGCACATGACGAAACGTGGTAAAATCATGCTGGCCCACCAAATGATCCGCCGCCGTTTGCATGGCCGCCAAGTCAAGCGCCTGGGGCACATGCCAGGCGAGGCCCTGGTTATAGGTTATCGGTGCGCGGCGGTTGATGATGTGATAACCATAGGAGCGGCCGACACAGCCAAAACGGGCGTGAAAATCATCGGCTACGGCCTGCGCTTCCAGCACGGCAATAGGCTGCGGCCGCAGTTTTGCATTAACCGCGGCCATGACAGTCTCAGGCGTATCATTGCGGGGAATATCGGCATGCACTGCCATCGCGCGGGCGTGAACGCCAGTGTCCGTCCGACCGGCGACGCCAATGCGCACATCCGCCTGGCAATACGCTTTTATGGCCGCCTCAAGGGCGGCCTGGACGCTGGGGCCATTTTTTTGGGCCTGCATGCCGACAAAGGGCCTGCCGTCATATTCGATGGTGAGCTTAAAGCGCGGCATTGCTAGCCAAGGTGCGTACCAGCGCGGACCGTCTGGCCGCGCAGAAAATCGCCGAGGTCCATCGCCCCCTTGCCTTCCAGCTGCAGCCGTAGGGGGCGGATGGCGCCGGTTTTGCAAGCAATGGTCAGCTGATCATCCAGAACAGAGCCAGGCGCACCAGCGGCATCTATGGCTTCAACCTGCAGCAGCTTCAGCCGTTTGCCATTGAGCTTTGTAAAGCCCCCAGGAAAGGGCGAAAGCGCGTGAATTTTGCGCTGCATAGCGTCCGCGCCCAAGGCCCCGAAATCAAGGGCCGCTTCGGCTTTGTCGATCTTGTTGGCGTAGGTCGCGCCGTCGCCTTGCGGCGTTTTTGTGAGTGTTCCCGCTTCCAACGCTTCTAAGGCACGCACAATCATGGCTGCACCGCGCTCAGCCAGCTGATCATGAAGCTGCTGCGCCGTCGTTAGGTCTGTGATCGCAACAACATCTTTCAGGCACATATCGCCTGTGTCGAGCCCTGCATCCATTTGCATGATGGTGATGCCCGTTTCATCATCGCCAGCCTCAATGGCGCGCTGGATGGGCGCCGCGCCGCGCCAGCGCGGCAGCAGTGAGCCGTGGATGTTAAAAAAACCAAGCAGGGGAATGTCTAATACGGCCTGCGGCAGGATCAGACCATAGGCAACGACGATGCCGACATCAGCGCTATGGCTGGCGAGTATTTGCTGTGCTTCGGCCCGCTTGAGGCTTTTGGGTGTGTGTACAGGCAGCCCGATCTCCTGTGCAGCGGCGTGAACTGGGCTCGGGCGCTCAGCTTTCCCGCGGCCGGCAGGTCTTGGCGGCTGGCTATAAACAGCGGCAATATCATGCCCTGCCTGGTGCACAGCCTGAAGCGCTGGCACGGCGAAGTCTGGCGTGCCCATAAAGACAAGTCGGTAAGTCATGTTATTGGCTGTCGATCACTTTCAGCAGCTGTTTGCGCAGCGGTGCAAGCACTTGGGCCACGTCCTGCCCGCGTTTGAGCACCTGCCGGTTTTGCGACAGCAGCCGGTATGCGCGTTGTTTGCGCGCTAAGGCAGGCTCTTTGACAATGGAATACACAGGCATTTCGCTGGCCCGGCGGTAGATGTTAAAGGCGGCGTAGTCGCTGCGAATATCGAGCGAATAGTCTTTCCACTCGCCATAGGTGACCATACGCGCATAGACGTTTAAAATGGTCTGCAATTCCATCCGGTCAAAGCAAATCTGCCGCACGCGGCCTCGCTTTGGATTGCTAGCGACGAGAGAGAGTTGCGGGGAATCAGGCATGAAGCTCGGGGGATGTCATCATCGTGTCTTTATAGTGCGCTTGTAATGGCAAAAAGCAAGACGCGATCTCGCTTGATCTTGATTTCATATATCAATGCGATATACTCACGTTTTAAGAAAGGTTGGAATAATGGCACGCAGGTCAATCCTCTTAGCGGCGGCTATGACCGCCTTGGCCGGTCACGCGGCAGCCCATGATGACCCCAGCCACAACCAAAAAACATTTGAGATTACCCCGACAACGACTGTGAAGATGAGCGGGATAGACACGATCACCATGCGCATTGGCGAAGAACCATCCTTGATGGTCGAAGAGCGGCGCGGGCGCCTCAAGGGCCTGACTGTCACCAGCACGGCCGAAAGCCTATCGATCACAAGCGAAGAGACCAGTTGGTTTTCCAGCCGCGATTACATCGTAACGCTCACTTTGCCTGCGCTATCCGTCGTTGATATCTCAGGCTCGTTTGATGCAGACATTGCCGGCGTCAACGCCAAAGCGTTCGCCATCGACCTAGCTGGCAGCGGCGATCTCCTCATCTCTGGTCGCTGCGAGCAGCTCACGCTCGACAGCGCTGGTTCCATGGATGTGGACGCTAAAGCTCTCATCTGCCAAAGCGTGGAAATCGACAGCGCTGGCGCAGCAGACATGCATGTCTATGCTGCTGAAAGTCTGAATGTGGAAGGCGCGGGCGCGACGGATGTTCTGTTCAGCGGCAACCCAGGCAAAGTCACATCCGACGTGGCCGGCCTCGGCAAAGTCACCGCGGCGCCTGCCAGCCAATCCGGCACGACGCTTTGATTGCGCGGAGGGGATGTTTCGTAGGCTGCAGCCCTGAACATGTTTCGGGGCCTTTTAGTGTTTGAAACGCTAAAGAGATGCTGAATTAAGTTCAGCATGACGGTATCTGTTCCCAATAAGCTAGCCAGCTAAAAACCGCCCTTAACCATATTTGCCGAAAAGATGCCGCAATTGAGCCCTGATAGCGCCCTATTGCCCGCCTATTTACAGCAGCGTTGGCCTAAGAGCCCGGTCTTGGTTTGAGCATGTCTTTGCCCCCTGTACATGCTTGTGCCCAAAGGCCGGGCTCATTTTTTTGGGTGGCATATTGTTTTTCCCGCTTTTGGCGCTTGCAACCGCGCGCAGCGATTCCTAAATAGCGGGACGCAGTGTCCATGGATCAGAGTGCAGCACAGTTATGACCGGCCTGATTCGCGCTGAAGCGCTGACAAAATGTTATGATCAAAAGACCGTGGTTGACGCGCTGTCGCTGACGGTAGAGCGCGGCGAGGTCCTGGGCCTGCTTGGGCCTAATGGCGCCGGAAAATCTACCACCATGAAAATGCTGACGGGGTATTTAACGCCCGACAACGGCGATTCGCACATTGCTGGCTTTCATGTCGAGGACCAGGCCATCGACGCCAAGGCCGTCTTTGGCTATCTACCAGAAGGCGCCCCAGCCTATGGGGATATGCGGGCTGGGGACTTTTTAAAGTTCATTGCGGCCGCCCGCGGCCTCAAAGGTGTTGCCGCTGCCGAAGCGATCGATAGGGCGGTTGCTGCCGTCAACATTGAGGATGTGCTTGGCCAAACAATCGACACGCTGTCAAAAGGGTTTGCCCGGCGTGTTGGGCTTGCGCAGGCGATTGTGCATGATCCTGATGTGCTGATTTTAGACGAGCCGACAGACGGCCTCGACCCCAACCAAAAACACGAAGTGCGTCAGCTCATTCTGGCCATGGCGCCGCACAAGGCGATCATTATTTCGACGCATATTTTAGAGGAAGTCGATGCGCTGTGCAGCCGGGCAATCATCATTGACCATGGCGCGATTGTGGCGGATGGGACACCGGCCCAGCTTAAAGAACGCTCGCCGCTATATGGCCGTGTGGTGGTGCGCATTGCTGACGAGCAGGCTGAGAGCCTGCGGCCCGCGCTTGAAAACCTGCCGCAAGTCAGAGCCATTGATGCGCGCGCCTGCCCCGTGGCGGTTGGCACGACCGAGTTTATCCTAACGGGCAGTGGGCAAGGCCAATTGCTGCCCCAGGTGCGCGCGCGCCTGGAAGAAGGCAATTGGAAGGTGGAAGACATCCGCATTGCTGATGGCCGGCTCGAAGATGTGTTCCGCGATCTCACCACGGGCGATCGCAGCAATAGCGAGGCTGCCGCATGACCGGTTTTGGCGCCATATTCCGCCGCGAGGTTTCGAGCTATTTTACCACGCCACTGGCGCTGGTTTTTCTGATCGTGTTTCTCGTGCTCAGCGGCATTTTCACGTTTTATGTGGGCAATTTCTTTTTGCGCGGCCAGGCGGATTTGCAGCCATTTTTTACTTTCCACCCTTGGCTCTATTTATTTCTAGCCCCTGCGCTGGCCATGCGGCTGTGGGCGGAAGAACGCCGCGGCGGCACGCTGGAAATTCTGATGACGCTGCCCATTGCGCCGATCGCTGCGGTGATTGCTAAGTTTCTGGCGGCCTGGGTGGTCGCTGGTCTCGCCCTTGCGCTGACCTTCCCGCTATGGCTCACGGCCAGCTATTTGGGCGATCCTGATCACGGCGTGGTGTTTGCCAGTTATATCGGCTCTGTGTTGATGCTTGGTGCCTATCTCGCCATCGGCTCGTTCGCATCTGCCCTCACGCGCAATCAAGTGCTGGCCTTTGTTGGCGGGGCGACATTGTGCTTTTTGTTTACCGCAAGCGGTCTGCCGTTGGTGGTTGGCGCGTTTGAAGGTTGGGCGCCGCAAATGGTGCTCTCCCTGTTTGAGAATATGAGCCTCTTAAAGCACTTCACCGCCATTCAGCGCGGCGTGTTTGATCTGCGCGATGTTCTTTATTTTGGCTCTGTTATTGCTGCCTTTTTGGGCGCGACCTATGTGCTGATCACAGCCGGGAAGGTGCGCTAATGGCCCGGGCCATCTCAACACCATTGGCGCTCGGCGCAATCGCGGCGTGTTTTCTGGGCGTCATCGCGCTGATCAGTACGCCAATCTTGTCGCGCGCGCGGATTGATTTGACGGATGGCGGGCTTTATTCGCTCTCAGATGGTTCGCGCGGTTTGCTCGAGGACTTAGAGCTGCCAATCACGTTGCGGCTGTATTTTTCCAAAAGTGAAAGTACAGGGTTTCCCACCTTGCAGGCCTATGCGCAGCGGGTAGAAGACTTGCTTTATGAATATGCGGCGCAGTCTGGCGGGAAGATCAGCGTTGATGTGATCGACCCTGAACCGTTTTCTGAGAATGAAGACGAAGCGGTGGCCTTTGGCCTGGAGGGCGCGCGCTCACAGACTGGCAATACGATCTATTTTGGCTTGGTGGGCACCAATGCGGTGGATGGATCACAGGTCATTCCCTTCCTCGCGCAAGAGCGTGAAGCGCTGCTTGAATATGATCTCACGCAGCTCGTGAGCCAGCTTGCAACACTTGAAAACAACCAGCCGACGATCGCGCTTATCACTCAGCTGCCGCTGCAATTTGGCTTGGGTGGGCCGATGGCCGCAGCGCAGGGCCAATCAACCCCCTACGTGATTTATGATCAGCTCTCTCAGAGCTTTGATATCCAAGCCCTGTCGCAGGATTTCAGCAGCATCCCCGAGCAGACGGACCTACTGGTTGTCGCCCATGCACCTTCGCTTAGCGATGCGCAGCTCTATGCGATTGATCAGTTCATTTTAGGCGGCGGGAACGCGCTCCTCTTTGTTGATCCCCATTCAGAAGTTGCAGCGGTCAGCCAGCCGCGCGGCCAGTTTGGTATGCCCCAGCAAGGCGGTATGCCCCTGCAATCAGATATGGCGCCGCTGTTTACGGCCTGGGGGCTGGCCTACGATCCCTCGTTGGTGGTGCTGGATATTGATCAGGCGCAGCGCGTTAATATGGCTGGTAGCCCCAATGCCCCTGCGCGCGGCATTGCAGATTATGTAGCCTGGCTCTCCGTGCGGGAGATGAACCTGCAAGATGATGACATTGTCACTGGCGAGCTGGAGCAAATCAGCCTGGCAGCCAGCGGGCATCTGACCCTGGCTGAGGACAGCGCCCTTACCATGACGCCGCTCATTCAAAGTTCAGATGTGGCCGGCGTCACCAATGTGAGTGAGGTCCGCGGCGCGCCTGACCCAGACAAACTGCTGCGCACATTGCTGCCCACGGGCGAGCGCTATGTGCTGAGCGCGCGGCTGCAGGGCCCGGCCAAAACTGCTTTTCCAGATGGCAAACCATCAAGTGAAACCGAAGAAGAGGATGCGCCGCCAGCGGCGCCTCAAATCATGGACTCGCAAGGCGATATCAATGTGATCGTGACAGCAGACAGCGATTTGCTCGCGGATAATTTCTGGGCGCAAGTTCAGAATTTCCTGGGCCAGCGCTTGGTCGTGCCTACAGCGGACAATGGCCGCTTCGTGCTCAATGCCGCAGAGAATATGGCGGGCTCAGATGCACTTATTGGCCTGCGATCACGCGGCACATCGGCCAGACCATTCACGGTGATTGAGCGTATGCGCCGCAATGCCGAGCAAGCCTTTGCCGCGCGCCAGCAAGTGTTGCAGAATAATCTTGTTGCAACCGAGCAGCGCTTGGCGGGGTTAGAAGCGCAAACGCCGGAGGGCGATGTGCTGATCAGCGATGAACAGCTGGCGGAGATTGAGCGCTTCAGAGGAGACCTGCTGAAGACCCGCAAAGAACTGCGCGGCGTGCAGCGCAGCTTGAACTTGGATGTGGAACGATTGCAGCGCGGACTGACCTGGGCCAACATCATTGGCATTCCTGTCCTTTTGCTGGCAATCGCTGGCATTGCACGCTTGCGCAGGCGGCGATCATGAGCGCGCGCGCTTTTGCCATTTTGTGCGTCCTTGCTGCTGCGCTTGCTGCCATTGCTTTTTTGGCGATGCCTTCCAAACCGAGTGAAAAGGAAGGGGCAGGCGGCCTCTTGCTGGCAGGCCTGTCTTTAAACGATGTGGCCGCGGTGACGCTTTTAGATGCAGAAAAGAGTGTTTCCTTGTCGCGCAGTGACGGCGCTTGGCGGGTGGATGGATTTGCAGATTTACCTGCTGAGCAAGGCAAAGTGCGCGCGCTGCTTTTGTCGCTTTCTCAGCTCACCATCGATGAGATCAAAACCGATGACCCAAAGCTGCATGACGCAGTGGGTCTCGGCGGCAGTGGAACGACGATACAGCTTGGTGAATCTTTGGGTGTTATCCTAGGCAAAGATGCTGCTGGCGGCGGCCGCTTTGCCCGGCGCCTCAATGAAGACCAAAGCTATGTGGTCAGTCAGATCAATCCGCCGCAAACAGGGGTAAAAGCCTGGCTGGATATTGATGTGCCAACCATCCCCGCTGCTACGGTGACAAAGGTGGATATTCAAAGCGGCGAGGAGCGCTATTCCGTCATCAAGGGTGAGGGCGGCGCCCTGACGATGACAGGCCTAAAAGAAGATGAGGCGCTCGCCTATGATACAGTGCTTGAGACCGTGATTGGCGGGGCGGTCTATATTGATTTTGAGGATATTGCCGCGGCGGGCTCCATCGACTGGACCGGCGCTGATAGCAGTGTCTTTTATGGCGCTCAAGACAGCGACCTGATTCGCTATGATGTGGCTCAAGCAGATGAGATGTATTGGCTGCGCGTCACTCCGCAAGGAACGTTGGTCCCTGAAGGGGATATTGATTGGAGTTCTTACGCCTTCGCCGTTAGCGAATACCGCAAAGGCGCGCTGGTCAAACAGCGCAGTGAGCTTCTCGAAGCGCCCGACCCCAGCTAGCCTGCCTTAAAACGTGTAAGCAACGCCCAAGCTCAAGATCGGATAGAAGCGGAAGAAATCGATATCGCTTTGCAGCTCTTGTTCTTCATCTTCGATGGCCTGGATTAGTGTGGGATCGCTGGAGAGTTCGCCGTCAACGCTCATCAGGTCCACAACGGGGCGCCCTTGGTAAATGACGCCTAGGTCTGCTTCAAAGGCCCAATTGCTTTCCTTAGACAGTGGGCTGCCCCAGCCAATGCCAGCATAGGGCGACCATTGGCGAAAATGGACACTGCCTTGCAGCGTGCCGACTTGGGCTGGCGTGAAGGTATTATCGCCAAAGGTGAGTTCTTGGGCGACGCTGCCCGCCGCGTCCGCGCGGTTTGCATTATACACCATGCCCGCTGTAAAGCGGAAACGCCCCCCAAAAGGGTGCACGTCCAGATAGCCAGCGCCGCTTAGCAGGCGCAAATCCATATCATAGGCGACGTCGCGGGTACTGGCGTCAAACCCAGCTTTAAAGCCATAGCCACCCGCGCGCACGCGCACGATATGGCTCAGCCCGTAGGTCACTTCAGCGCCAAGGCCGTTAGAGCCCACTTTCAAGGTCAGGGTCGGTCCGCGTCGTTCCATTTCTGCCTGTGCAGGAGAAACGATCAACGCAGCGATACTCGCCGCCAAACCCAGCATCATTTTTTTCACGATTAAGCCCCAAAGCACGCAGAATTATCTCAGTGCGCACGCTATAAAATTAACGCTAATAGAGGGTTAAGAGCGCGCAGGCTTTAATCTGTGGCGCGCCGCGGCAAGCATCTTGCCAGTGGATAAATCCTGCACCAACACGGCAAATTCATCGCAGTTTTTAGCAAACATATTGCCCAGGTCCACGCTATAGGCCGTCACGCCTGGTTCAGGCGTGATATGGCGCGTCCCGCGCACCACGTTTGTATAGGTTATGGTGCGGCCGTTATTTTCCCCGCCGCCGACGGCAACGGTATACGAGCGGTCAAAATAGACCACGTGGATGCGGGTGGTCTGCGGCAAGGGTTCGCTCAGGGCGATATCCACTTGGCCTGGATTGGCGTCATCGAGCGTTATATCGACCATATGGCTCGAATCGCCGCGGCGTTTTTCAACCGTGCTTAAAATGCCATCTTTGCGGTTCTTGCCTTTAAAGGGCGCTTCGCCATCAATGAAGACTTGCGGCGTATAGACCATATTCCGCCCAGAAATCATTTGGTTGTACCAGCGGTGGCGCAGATTGCTTTCAGGAATAGAGAGTGTGTCTTTCCAGCCCAGATAGTCCCAAATGCTGACAGCCCAGCTGAGGACGAGCACATTGTCTTGGCGTGCGACCTCCTGCATCAAAGCGTCCACTGGCGGGCAGGAAGAGCAGCCTTGCGTGGTGAATAGCTCAACCACCACCACGTCCTCGCCCGCAGCGGCAGGGAGTGTCGGCGTCGCGGCCAGCAGGAGTGATGCGGCAAGCGCTCTAAGAAACGGTCTCATTATTATCATAGCGCCTTGTATAGAGGCCTGAGCGCATCACACGCAAATCACATGGCTGTGAGAGGCGTCTAATCGGCGACGTCCGGGAGCGGTTTTAGTGTCCGCAGCACAGCGTAGCCTGCAATGCCGGCAAATAGAGAGCCGACCAAAATGCCGAGCCGCACCTTATTGGCCATTTCCGGTCCATCAAAGGCGAGCGAGCCAATAAACAAGCTCATGGTGAAGCCGACCCCGGTTAGAAGCCCAACCCCTAATACGCCGCGCAAGGTGGCGCCTTGGGGTAGCTGCGCGATGCCCGCGCGCACGGCGATGAAGCTCAGGCCATAGACCCCAATCGGCTTGCCCAGCAGTAGCCCAAGCGCAATGCCAAGGCTGACGGGATGCGCCAAATCACTTGGCGACATGCTCAAGATCGGAAGGCCTGCATTGGCAAAGGCAAAAATCGGGATGATCATATAGGCAATCCAGGGGTGGAGCTTATGTTCTAGTACCTCCAGCGGGGTTTCATGGGGCGCTTCGGTGCCACCGCGCATGGGAATTGCCAGCCCTGTCGCCACGCCCGCCAATGTTGCGTGAATGCCTGATTTCAGCACAAAGATCCACGATAAGACACCAATGAGGATATAGGGCGCGACCTTGCGCACGCCGCTCTTGTTCAAGATAAAAAGCCCAAGGGTGCAAACGACGGCTCCGATCAGCATGGAGAAGGATAAGTTTGACGTATAAAAAGCGGCAATAATGATGATCGCGGCAAGATCATCGACGATAGCAATGGCGGTCAGCAGCACTTTTAAAGACAAGGGAACGCGGCTGCCCACCAACGCCATAATGCCAAGAGCGAAGGCGATATCAGTTGCTGCGGGGATCGCCCAGCCATTGGCATATTCGCCCGCGCCGCCGCTAACGGCAAGATAGACGGCAGCAGGCACCGCGATGCCGCCCAGGGCGCCAATGAGGGGCAAGGTGAGCTGCTCTTTCGAGGATAGCTCGCCAGCGAGGATTTCGCGTTTGACCTCTAGGCCGATGAGCAAAAAGAAGACCGCCATTAGGCCATCATTGATCCATAGCAACAGTGGTTTTGCGATTTCAAAATCGCCTGCGCTGACGCTGACGGGTAAGGTCAGAAACAGCTCATAAAAACCGCTTCCAGGTGAATTTTTAATAATGATAGCCAGCGCCGCTGTTGCCATGAGCAACAGTCCTGCTGCCGCCTCTAGCTTAAAAAACGCCTTCAACTGCCGAAACGCCATGGGCCAAACCTTCTATGATTGCCACATCCCTGCCATAACAGATGGAGCATATAAACCGGTCAGCAAGGCAGATGGTATAGGAAGTTTCCAGCGCTGGTTAAGGATATGAAAAAGATGCGAAATTTTGTGGCCGCATTGGCTGTCTTGTTGGGATTGAGCGCACATGCGCACGCGCAAAGCGGTGTTGCTCTGTGGCAGCTGGAAACCGCCGCGGGAGGCCGCGCGACTTTGATGGGGACGGTGCACCTCCTGCCCGATGATGATGGCTGGGCGGATAAACGCATCAAAACAGCCGTGAAAACCGCCGACCTCTTGGTGATTGAAGCCATTACAGATGATAAAAACGCAGAGACGCTTAAGGCCTTTGCCATGCGCAATGGCTTTATTGCGCCGGGGGAGCCGTTGCTATCAGATAGGCTCAGCAAGGCGCAGGCGCAGCAACTGCGCGAGGCTGAGCAAGCGCTCAATCTGCCAGTTGGCACCACAGCGCGCATGCAGCCCTGGTTCGCGGCCATGAACATCACGCTCGCCAGCGTCATGCAATATGGCTTTGCCGCAGAGCAGGGCGCGGAAGCGTGGCTGAAAAGCCGCTTTGAAAAAGCGCGCGAGCCCATTGGCGCGCTGGAAGGCCCGCTTGCTGGGCTGCAGGCCATTGCCTCCCTTTCACCGGACTTGCAAATTGAAATGCTGCGCGCCGCTACCCAGGAGGCGCTCAGCGGGGGATCGAGCATTCAAGAGCTTTATGCGGCCTGGCGCGGCGGCGACCAGGCCGAACTGACCAGTCTTTTGATGGACTCTGAGCAGTTTCACCCCGGCGTCTATGAAGCTGTGCTCATTGAGCGTAATAAGGCCTGGGTTGCGCCGATTTTGGACTATCTAGAAACTCCTGAAAGAGAGTTCATCGCCGTCGGCGCGGCCCATATGGTCGGGCCGAGCGATTTAATTAGTTTACTGCGAAGTGCAGGCGTTCAGGTCACCCGCTTGCAATAACTGCGAACGTTTTCTTTGGGTTTAACGCGGCGCAATGACCATGATCATCTGGCGGCCTTCCATTTTCGGCATGGCCTCTACTTTAGCGATCTCGTTCACATCGTCTTGCACCCGCTTGAGCACATCCATGCCCAGCTCTTGGTGCGCAAGTTCGCGCCCGCGGAACCGCAAGGTGATCTTCACCTTGTCGCCATCCTCAATAAACCGGTTTATGGACCGCATTTTGACATCATAGTCATGGATATCGATGCCTGGACGCATCTTAATTTCTTTAATGTCTTGCGTTTTTTGCTTCTTGCGATTGGCGTTGGCCTTTTTCTGGGCCTCATACTTAAACTTGCCGTAATCCAGCAGCTTGCAAACAGGCGGATCAGCATTGGGAGAGACTTCAACAAGATCGAGGCCTACGTCTTTGGCCATCACCCTGGCGTCTTCAGTTTTAACGACTCCGATATTTTCACCGTCATCTTTGATCAAACGGACCTCGCGCGCGACGATCATTTCATTGGCGCGTGGCCCCTGGCTTCCTGCCGAGTTACCCTTAAGTATGTGTCGCTCTCCATGCGTTGCGCCGGGCCAACCCCGGCTTCCTTAGGACCGTGTATATAGGCGCAGTTCTTGCTCAAACCAAGCGTTGCAGCAGCTCAGCTTGCCAAAACGATCAAAAAGTGACGGCTTATCGTTAATTTTTTGATGTATTTTGGCCAAGTGTGTCTGTTTTGCAGGCCGTTAGGCGCCGGTGCCCGTCGCTACCAAATGCCCAACCGCGCCATTCGCTTCGGCTAGGCCGTAAATCTCGTCAATGCCGACGGTAGCTTCCACGTCGCCGTTTTCATCCAGCATTTGGAGCGGGCCGTGCAGCACAGTGATCATCTCCGCGCCATCATCACTGGCCGGTGCATGTGAGACGCCGCCCGCCTCGCACATATAATCGCCTGCATACACAGCGCCGCCTTCATAAAAGAAGGAGCCGGAAATCATATGAATTTCGACCATGCCCAGGTGCTTGTGCGGCTGGAACCGGCAGCCAGGCTCAAATGTATTGTACATGACCAAATAGCCGCGGTTTTTGTCATAGTTGAGGATCTTATAATGGATGCCTTTCAGGCCGCCTTCCAGCGGCGTCATTGGCACTTCAGCGGTCCGGATGATGGTTGAACCATCGTCTAGGCGCATGTGGTTTTTGCGGTTGGGGTCAAACTCATTAATGGGCTGCGTTGCCATGCGCCTAGCTCCTCACGACTTTGGTTTAGGCTTAAAGCTTAGCATAGCTCTAAATAAATTCCGAGTCGGGTGACGCGCTTTGCTCAAGTGGCTGCTACAGCGCGATATCTGCGCTGTTGACCACGGTCCCGATCAAACGAATATTCTCAAGGGCTGCGATGTGTAGGTCATCGCGCGCAGTGGCGCAGGCATCTTCTACCGCGATCACCTCAAAGCCGCGGTCGGCGGCGTCGCGGGCGGTGTGCTCCACGACAGAATTGGTCGCAATGCCGCCCAGATAGAGCTTGGTTGCGCCCATGCCGGTCACCACTGCTTCCAGGTATGAGTTATAAAAGGCGCTCACCCGGTTGTGCTTGACAACGCGCTCGCCTTCTTCTGGCGTGAGGCCGTCGAAAAACTGCGCGCCCCAGCTGCCCTCGCGCATGGCTTCACTGGCAAAGACGCCGCGAAACATGTCGTTGTTTTGGACGATGTCGCTGCCATCTTCGGCAAAGCGGATGGCGACGTGGATGATGGGGATATCGGCCTTGCGCGCCCTGTCGAGATAGGCCGCAGCGCCCTCTATAAGAGCGTCGCGCTTGCCGGGCGCTTTGGCAATGCCCAAAACGATCTTTCCATCGGGATGGAGCACATCATTCTGGTAGTGAAGGGCTAGGGCTGCGGTTGTCATGGCCTAGAGTGACCGCAAAGTGCTTCAAACATCGAGATTGGCAACGCTTAAGGCATTGTCTTGAATAAACTCCCGGCGTGGTTCGACGACATCGCCCATGAGCTTGGTAAACATTTCATCTGCCGTGTCTGCTTGCTCAATCTTCACTTGCAGCAGTGTTCGCACGTCTGGATCTAGGGTGGTTTCCCACAGCTGATCGGGGTTCATTTCGCCCAGCCCCTTATAGCGCTGCATGGAAATGCCCTTGCGGCCCGCCGCGATGACAGCATCGAACAGACCAATGGGCCCCCAAATGGCGGTATCGATGTCTTTGCGCTGATAGGTCGCCACATCTTGGAACGCGTCTGCGATGGGGGTGATCAAGCTGGCAAGTTTGCGCGCTTCGCCTGAGCCCAGCAGCGCCGTGTCGAGAACATAATGATCTGTTACTCCGCGCAGCACGTGCGAGAACGCATAGCCTCCCGTTTCAGCCGCTTGTCCGCTCCAGCCGCCAGAGGTGTCTTCCCCATCGATGATGAGGGAGCCTTTGCGGTTCAGCCTCTCTGCTACGGCTGCTGCGGTTTTGCTGCGCGCGTCTTTATCAGCGATCACGGCGCCATCAAGTCCGCCGACCAGCGCCAGCTCTTCAATGAGGCGCTGATTGTAGCGCGGGGGAATAGAGTGCATCAAAAGGCGAATGCGGCGAATGGTGGTGAGCATATCGCGCAGATCATCTCCTCCGCGGTCACCGCTGGCGGTGCGCAGGATGGCATCATTAAGACCGCTATCGATCAAATAGCTGTCCATCGCCGGGTCATCTTTCAGATAGACTTCGGACTTGCCGCGGCTGACTTTGTAGAGTGGTGGCTGGGCGATGTAGAGATGGCCGCGTTCCACCAGCTCTGGCATTTGCCGGTAAAAGAAGGTAAGCAAGAGCGTGCGAATATGGGCGCCGTCGACGTCGGCGTCCGTCATGATGACGATTTTATGGTAGCGCAGTTTCTCAATATCAAAATCATCGCGGCCGATGCCAGTGCCAAGTGCGGTAATCAACGTACCGATTTCGTTCGACGACAGCATCCTGTCAAAGCGCGCGCGCTCCACGTTGAGGATTTTACCCCGCAGCGGGAGGATGGCTTGATATTTGCGGTTGCGGCCTTGCTTTGCCGAACCGCCAGCGCTGTCGCCCTCAACGATGAAGAGTTCTGATTTGGCCGGATCGCGCTCTTGGCAGTCCGCCAGCTTACCTGGCAGGGAGGCGACGTCCAAGGCGCCTTTGCGCCGCGTGAGCTCGCGTGCTTTGCGGGCTGCCTCGCGCGCCACAGCCGCATCGACGATTTTTTGCACGACGTTTTTCGCTTGGGCGGGGTTTTCCTCAAACCACTGGTTGAGCTTGTCGCCAAGGAGCCCTTCCACCGCCGGGCGCACTTCGGAGGAGACCAGCTTGTCTTTGGTTTGGGACGAGAATTTCGGGTCCGGGACTTTAACCGAGAGCACACAGCTGAGCCCTTCGCGCGCATCATCGCCAGAGATGGAGACTTTCTCCTTCTTCGCCAGCCCGCTGGAGGTCACGTAGTTATTGATGGTCCGGGTGAGCGCCGCGCGGAAGGCAGCCAGATGCGTGCCGCCATCGCGCTGGGGGATGTTGTTGGTAAAACACAGCACATTTTCGTGGTAGCTATCGTTCCATTGCATGGCGATTTCAACGCCAATATCGTCGCGTTCGCCGACAACCGTCACGGGCTCCCCAATAAGGCTGGTTTTATTGCGGTCCAAATATTTCACAAACTCGGTGATCCCGCCTTCATAGTAGAGCTCTACAATGTTGGGCTCGACCCCGCGCCGGTCTTCTAAAAACACGCGCACGCCGGAATTTAAAAACGCAAGCTCGCGGAAGCGGTGTTCAAGGCGGGCAAAGTCAAAATCAATGGCGGGGAAGGTGTCTAGCGACGGCAAAAAAGTGATCTCGGTTCCAGATTTGCCTGGTGCATCGCCCACCATTTCTAGGTCTGCATCGGGTTCGCCGTGGCGGAAGGTCATGGTGTATTCTTTGTCATCGCGGTAAATGCGCATATCGAGGCGTTCTGACAGCGCATTTACGACAGAGACTCCCACGCCGTGGAGGCCGCCAGAGACTTTGTAGCTGTTGGAATCAAACTTCCCGCCCGCATGCAGCTGGGTCATGATGACTTGCGCAGCAGAGACCCCTTCTTCAGCATGAATATCGACCGGAATACCGCGGCCATTGTCGGTGACGGTGATGGACCCTTCCGCGTTTAAAATCACGCGGATGAGGTCGCAGTGGCCTGCGAGGCTTTCATCAATCGCATTGTCGGTGACCTCAAACACCATGTGGTGAAGGCCCGAGCCATCTTCGGTGTCGCCGATATACATGCCCGGGCGTTTGCGCACAGCATCTAAGCCCTTGAGAACCTTGATAGAATCAGCGCCGTAGTCTTCGGCGTTATTCTCTGGTTGAGAGGCGTCTTGATCGCTCATGAAAAACTCGGCTTTGCGGCTGTTACATATTTGTAATTTCTAGCCTTTTTCCGAGTCGCGCGCAATCTTTCCGTCATCGATTCGAAACACTTGTGCCCGTCCGCCAAAGCCATCAAAAAAGGCTTTGTCTGTGCCAGTGATCCAGCTTTGGCCATGTTGGCGTGACAACCGGTCAAACAGCGCCCCGCGCCGCTCAGGATCGAGGTGCGCGGCCACTTCATCGAGCAGCAAAATAGGGCCGCGCCCCGTTAGCGTTTCGATCATTTGCGCATGGGCTAAAATCAGCCCCACCAGCAGCGCTTTTTGTTCACCAGTGGAGCATTGGTCTGCTGGCTGATCCTTTTCGCTATGGCGAACAATGAGGTCCGTGCGGTGCGGTCCTTCCAAGGTCCGGCCAGCGGCACTATCGCGTGATCGCATGCCAGCCCATAGATCAATCAGCATGGATTCCACTGTGCTTGCGCTCTGCGTTTGCAGGGCTGTTTCTGCCGCGCCCTCCAGCGCCACCTGCGCTTTTGGAAAGGCGCTAGCGGGCTGCGCGGCGATGGCTTCGCTCAGCTGGCTTAGGAGTTCAAGGCGTGCGGCCGCAATGGCAGCGCCAAATTCCGCCATCTGGTTCTCGATGGCGCTTAGCCAGGCGGGGTCAGCGGGCCTGTCCTCGCTCAGCAGCGCGTTACGCTGGCGCATCGCTTTTTCATAGGCGTTCACTTGGCCCGCGTGCGCTGGGTGAAGGGCGAGGACCATGCGGTCTAAAAACCGGCGGCGCCCACTTGTGCCTTCCAAAAACAGCCTGTCCATGGTCGGCGTGAGCCAAGAGAGGCTGAGATAGTCTGTCACCGCCAAAGGCCCTGACGCAGGCGCGCCGTTAATGCGCACGATGCGTTTGGCCCTGCTGGCGGGGTCTAGCCCCACGCCAATATCGGCCAAAAGCGCGTCATCGGCTGTGATTTGCGCAGACACAGCCCAGGCTTGTTCCTCCGGCAGTCGGCAAGGCTGCTGCAGTGTTGCTGACCGAAGGCCGCGGCCAGAGCCTAAAAAGCTGATCGCTTCAAGCACATTGGTCTTGCCGATGCCGTTGGGGCCAATGAGGACAGCAGGCCGCGTGTCCAATTCCACGCGCGCTGAGGCGTAGGTGCGAAACTGGTTAAGGGAAAGCCGCGTAATGCCGAAGCGTGGCGCGCACGGCGTGACAATAGTCTGCTGTGTCACACTCGCATTGGCATAAGGACAAAGAGGACGCCGTCATCGGTTGGGTCGCGCATTAACGTAGGCGCATTGGCGTCGGCAAAGCGGATTTCTATGCTGTCGCCGCCTACCTGGCTTAATATGTCCGTCAAATAGCGCGAGTTAAAGCCGACTTCGAGCGGGTCGCCACCAAATTCAACTTCTAACTCTTCCTTCGCGGAGCCTGCTTCTGGGTTAGAGACCAGCAGCTCGAGCATGTTGCCATCTAAGTGGAACTTAACCGCGCGTGTTTTATCGCTGGCGAGCGTTGCCACGCGCTCAACCCCGGCTAAGATCTCATCGCGGCCAACAGTGAGCAGGCGGTCATTGCCTTTGGGGATCACCCGCTGATAATCGGGATAGCTGGCATCAATCAGTTTTGATGTGAGCGTCGCGGCGCCTGCGCTCACACGAATTTTTGCTTCCGAGAGGCCGATTTGGATGGTTTCTTCGCCGGTATCGGCCATTTTCGCGATCTCGCCTACCGCTTTGCGCGGAATGATGACGCTTGGTATCTCTTCCGCGCCGGGCGGGGTGGCCATATCGACTTTAGCCAGCCGGTGTCCATCGGTGGAGACGGCGCGTAAAACGCGCTGGCCTTCTTCTTCAGCGATGTGAACGTAGATGCCGTTGAGGTAATGGCGGGTTTCTTCCGTCGACATGGCAAAGCGGGTTGTGTCGATCAGCCGCTTGAGCGTTTCCGCGCCCATGGAAAACTGATGGGGCATTTCTCCATCGGTCATAACGGGGAAATCTTCCCGCGGCAGGCAGGCGAGCTTAAAATTTGACCGACCGGCGGAGATCGCCATGGAGGTTGCATCTTCGCTTGCTAGCTCGATTTGCGCGCCATCGGGCAGTTTGCGCACAATCTCGTAAAAGGTGACGGCTTGCAATGTGGTCGCGCCAGGCTGGGAGACGCTGGCCTGCAGCGTCTCGACCATGGAGAGCTCTAAATCCGTCGCTGTGAGCCTAAGCTGATTGCCATCCGCCTCAAGCAGAATGTTGGACAAAATGGGGATGGTATTGCGTCGTTCCACGACGGATTGGACGTGGCCTAATCCGCGAAGCAGCGCGCTGCGCTCGATAGCAAGCTTCATAAAACCGCCTGGCTTTCTAAACTGTTGATCGTTCCTTGCCCCTGACAAAAGAGGACGTGTACCATAAGCAAGGCCTATGGCGCTTGCTAGGCTTTTCACGCCTGTTATGACAGGAAAACGCTTCGATTTGCCGCTTCGAAGCGTTTTTGGTCGTTTTAATTGAACCCAGCACGGTCAGAGCCATATGGGGTAGGCGACAACAAATGAGAAAAAAGGTCCCCCCTCCATGGATATTATCCGCATTATATTTGCCATTTTGCTGCCGCCGCTAGGCGCGTTTTTAACTGTTGGTATCGGGCTTCATTTCTGGCTGAATATCCTGCTGACGCTGCTCGGCTATATCCCTGGCATCGTGCATGCTGTGTGGCTGATCGCCAAGCGCTCCTGACGCTCACATGATTGGTTTTCCGCCCACAAGAAAGGCCGCCTTGGCGCGCGCGGCTGCCTTCGCGCCTGCGATGGGCCGGCGCTACACTGACACGCGGAACTATGACTTTGGGCCCGCCGATCGCAGCAATGTCTCAGCCCTGTCGCCGCATGTGCGCCACCGGCTGATCACCGAAGAAGAGCTCGCGCGCACTGCGCTGTCAGCGCATAGCTTTGATGCGGGGGAGAAATTTCTGCAGGAGGTCTTCTGGCGCACCTATTGGAAAGGCTGGCTGGAGCTGCGGCCAAGTGTTTGGGCGCAGTATCAAGTGGCCCGCGACGATTGGTTTACCGTGCTTGGCAAAGACCGCGCTGTGCGCGCAGCCTATGATGAGGCTATTGCAGGCAATACCAGCATAGACTGCTTTGATGCTTGGGCGCAGGAGCTGGCCGAGCACGGCTACCTACACAACCACGCCCGCATGTGGTTTGCCAGCATCTGGATTTTCACGCTTGGGCTGCCGTGGGAGCTTGGTGCAGACTTTTTCTTAACGCACCTTATGGATGGGGACGCGGCCTCTAACACGCTGTCTTGGCGCTGGGTCGCGGGCCTACAAACAAGCGGGAAGACGTACCTGGCCCGCCCGTCCAATATCGAAAAATTCACCAAAGGACGCTTTGCGCCTGAGGCTGCGTCCCTGGCCGTCCAGGCGCCTGCTGTGGCTGGGCTGGAAAACCCGCCAGCTGGCGACATGCCGATCAGTGCTGCGCTGCCGGGCGGTGATTATGCGCTGTTGTTGCATGAAGATGATTGCGCTTTTGAGACACTCGCTTTGCCGCGTGCCCCAGCGAAAGTCTATGTGCAAGCCGCGCCTACGCAGCGCGGGCGCCAGCCGCTATCGCAGGCTGCTGCCGCCTTTACGCAAGGCGCTCTGGACGACACGGCGGCCCGCGCTGCGGCCCATTTCGCCTGTCCAGTTGAGCGCAGTTCTCCTGAGGCGCTGGCGCGAGACTTGCCGCTTTATGCGTCATATGCGCCCACTGGCCCGTTTCGCGATATGGCAGAAAAACATAGGGCGGCGATCCACTGGATCATCCGCCCCATCGATGGCTTTCTTTGGCCGTTTGCGACCAAAGGGTTTTTCAAATTCAAAAGCGCGATCCCGAAAGCGCTTGACGCGCTGGGCCTTCGCTAGCCAGCAAGCGCGTTTGAAATATCGGTATTCAGCCCGCGATCAGACGGCGTTGTACCCGACGGATACGCGGCAACCACATTGCCATCTGGGCCGACGAGGATCTTATGGAAGTTCCAGCCGGGCGCCGCAGCATTCCCATAGGCTTGTTTTGCCCACTGATAGAAGGGGTGCGCGTCTTTGCCTTTAACAACTTCTTTTTCTGTCATTGGGAAATTGACCCCAAAGCGCACTTCGCAGAACTCTTTAATCTCGCTTTCGCTGCCCGGCTCTTGCCGGCCGAAGTCATTGGAGGGGACCCCTAGAACGACGAGCCCATCCTCCTTGCGCTTTTCCCAGAGCGTTTGCAGCCCGTCATATTGAGGCGTAAACCCGCATTTAGAGGCGGTATTGACCACTAAAACTGCTTTACCAGCATAATCAGCCAATGGCAGCTCGCCGCCATCAATCGTTTTAAAGCTGAAGTCATGGGCGGTTTTGTCAGTCATGGTGTTATCCTCAGCGAAAGAACAGGGCGCCGTTAGCAGCGCGCCAGCGCAGGCAAGCGCGGTAAACGCAAGTTTCAGCATAGGGGGATTTCCTCTTAAGTTAGGTTGCAACACATATCTATACGCAGCCCCCGCACCGCTGGATGGCGAAAAGCCGTAGCGGTTGCGTCACGAAGCGTACATAAATAATAAAGGGTTTTTGCGTAAGGCTTTAGCGAAAGGATTAAGGTTAAGAGCGGGTATTGCCGATTTGGCAAAGCCGCGCGAAGGGGTTTTCATGACAACCAGTGTGTTTAATGCAGACCAGCTGTCTAGCGTCCATCGGCGATTGTTTGTTTATGGCAGTTTGATCTGCCTCATCGTCTTGGGATGTCTCAGCCTTGGCTTTACCTATGTTTATGGCCCCGTACTGGCGCCAATGACGTTCTGGGCCTGTGTGATCTGGCTTATGTTGCTCGTCTTGATGGTGTGGGCTGTCTATTCCATCCGTCTTGGCTCGCGGGTAGAAAGTCCGCTCTCGCTCAATAGTCGGTTGAATTTTAAAAGCGGCTCGACCATGGCCGCTGTGCTCTATGCTGTCTTGTCAGCGACGTTGCTTGTGCTGATGGCTGAATCCATGCAAGCGGGTAAATCCAGCTTTATCTTCATTATTCTCCAGTTTTTGCTGCTTAGCGTTTTCGCAGCCCTTCTCGCCCTTCGTTTCACGGAGCTGATTCCAGGGCTGCCGCCGCAAGCAGCGGAACAGTCTGAGGCTAATATTGCTGCCTTGCAAATCCGCCTCGATGAACTGGAAGAGCTCCATAACTCGGACTGGCTGGATGATGCGAAAGGTCCCTCTCACAAAGGCCGCCTAAAAGCCGCGATCTCTTGGTGGCGCGAAGAACTGGCAACCAGTATGCCGCAATCTGGCCTTGAGATGTCGCAGCCGTTTATTGCTTATTTCCTGGATAATGTGAGCCGCGATACCTTGTTCATCCGCGATTTGTGCGTCAGCCAATCGCCTGTAAATGATGATCAAGTGATGGAAGCAGAGCAGCGCGTGATTGAAGGCATCAGCCGCACGGGCCAAATCGTCCGCAAGCTGCGCCCGCGCTGAGTTAAGACCGGCTAGTATTGTCCAGCCGCTGCGTTAAGCAAAACACCGATCCGCCGCCCATTTGAAAGGCGGATGTGTCAACAAAATGCAAGCGGTATCCGGCCTGCTCCAGGCGTTGACGCAGCGTGTCAGAGGCTCCGCTCAAAACGATATCGCCGCCCAAATTCACTAAATTGACGGCGAAAAGCGAAGCATCTTCCTCATTGGCCTCAATGCGCAAATGTGCTGGCACATGCGCGTGGATAGTCTCTAAGCCGTCTGCGTTAAACGCCTGGGGCAGGTAGACCACCTCGCCCCCGCTGAGTGGCATTAAGGCGACATCTAAATGGTAAAAGCGTTCCTCCACCATTTCGAGCGCGACCGCCCTTATATCAAAGGCTTTGGAAACCTCCGCTGGCGCGGCCTGCGCTGTCCGCTGGGAATATCCCACCCACATCATGTTGCGGGACGAGTCCCAGAGCGTGTCGCCGCAGCCTTCAAACACCATGCCCGCTGGCAGAAACGCCATATCTTTCACCAGCCCGCTGGTTTTCAAGGATTGATAATAATGGCGGTAGAACGGTTCTTCACCCTGGCGTTCTGGATAGCGGAAATGAGCCATCAGCGCTTTACCGTTCAGGACTGTCGCACAGTTGGCCATGAAGACCATGTCTGGCTGCCCGTGGGCTGGCTCAATGGTATGGACCGTGTGACCCAGACGCTCGTAGATCGCTTTTAACGTGCCCCATTGCACCATTGCCCGGGCGCGCCATGCATCGCGGTGGTCGTTCCAACCCCTTAGGTCCATCCAGGGGTTAATCTGGTACGTCACATCAAAATAGTCCGGCGAGCACATCAGCAGCGCTGCGCTATCAGTGTGCAGCGCTTGATCGATTGCCATCTGCCCCACCTGATTATTCCGCAGCATGGCACTCAGCGTCTCGGTAGCTGCCGCGCTCAACTTCTTGCAAAACGCTTTCAAACTGCGTCAGAGCCCATTCAAGGTCAGCTTTGTCGATAACCAGTGGCGGCGCCAGGCGTAGGGTGGTGGCATGGGTCTCTTTGGCCAAAATCATTCGATCTTTGAGGCGCAGGACCACGTCCTTGGCTTGGGCCTTCTCCGGCCAGAACTCAACGCCCAGCCAAAGGCCTTTCCCGCGCACTTGCCGGATAAGCGGGGATTTCATGCGCTCAATGCGGCTTTTCATCATGGCGCCAAGCTCAGCGCTGCGGCCGATCAGGTCTTCCTCTTCCAGCACAGCCAGCGCTTCCATCGCGACCGCCGCTGCCAGCGGATTGCCGCCGAAGGTAGAGCCATGGCTGCCAGGGCCGAACAAGTCCATAACAGCCTTATCCGCCAAAAAGGCTGAGACCGGCAAGACACCGCCGCCCAGTGCTTTGCCCAAAATCAAGCCATCCGGGCGCATGTCTTCATGCTGGAAGGCAAACATTTTGCCCGTGCGCCCAAGGCCGGATTGGATTTCATCTAAGATGAGCAGGACGTTGTGTTTGTCGCACAGCGCGCGCAGCTTGGTTAAGAAGCCATCGGGCGGCGCGACAATGCCAGCTTCGCCTTGGATGGGCTCAATCATGATGGCGCAGGTGTCGGGCGTAATCGCTGCTTCAAAGGCGTGAATATCGCCATAGTTTGCCGAGACAAAGCCGCCGCTAAAGGGGCCAAATTGGCGTTTGTATTCATCATCGGTTGAAAAGCTGACGATAGTCGTCGTGCGGCCGTGAAAATTATTGGTGCCAACGATGATCTCGGCTTGGTCGCTGGAAATGCTCTTGACCGCGTAGCCCCAGCGCCGCGCAGCTTTGATGGCTGTTTCAACGGCTTCTGCGCCTGTGTTCATGGGCAGCGCTGCCTCAAAGCCGCTCACCGCGCAGAGCTTCTCCAAAAAAGGGCCAAGCTTATCAGTATAAAACGCGCGGGAAGTCACAGCCACGCGGCCGAGCTGGTCTGTCAGAGCTTTGATAATGCGCGGATGCCCATGGCCGTGGCTCACGGCGGAATACGCGCTCATCATGTCCAGATAGCGCTTGCCATCACTGTCGGTGAGCCAGGCACCGTCTCCGCTGGCCACTTCAACGTCGAGCGGCGTATAATTGTGCGCACAGTAATGCTGCTCCAAATCCATTGCACGCATGCCCAGGCCTCCTTCCGGCAAAATAAAATTCTGTCATGAAGACGGCAGGATGCATGAACCCTCAGGGCCTTGCAATCCCTGTTATTTTATGAGTTGATTGAGATCGTCTTTTGTCAATATGGTTGCGTCTAGCAGTAGTTTTTCAGAATTAAGTTCTGCGCTAGTGCATGGGACAAAGAATCGCTTATGTTTCGCGGTTGAGAGGGAGTCCGCTTGCTTCTTTCACGTTGCGCATCACCACATGCGAGACAATGCGTTCCACGCCAAGGTCTTGGTCATCAAGCAGGCCAGCAGTTAGGCGTTGATACTCTGCGATCGATGGGCAAACGAAATGCGCGATATAGTCACAATCCCCGCTGACTTCGACGAGCTGCACAATTTGTGGCTGGCTGCGCAAATGCGTTTCAATCTGCCCCTGCTGGCCGCGTCCTTGGTTGCCAAGCGTGATTTGCGCGTAAACGAAGACGGGGTCGTAGAGCTTTTCAACGTCGATCAGCGCCGTAAAGCGTTTAATGAAACCTTGGTCTTGCAGACGCCGTACGCGCTCCAGGCAGGGACTAGGCGAAAGGCCCACTTGCTCAGCTAAGTTGCGATTGGTAATGCGGCCGTCCTCTTGCAGGATGGCCAGGATTTCTAAATCAATCGGATCGAGGGCGCGGGGCTTCATTAGAATAAAGTACCGTGTCTGATCTGGTTTATCAAAGATAATCCGGCACGCTGCGGTATTTTGTTCGGTTATAAGAGCCGCCATAGGCGTGAAAGCGGTGAAATAAACTCAAGTGATTCGCTTCCGCGCGGGGTTTGCTTGCACCATAACATGACAGATGATTGTGATTTCTCAGCGAATGTTAACGAGCACACTTAACCACGCCCCCATCTGCGGCTTTTATTGGCTTTGGCAGTTGAGTCTGGTCACGTGCCCCCCTATGGTGCGCGCCTTTAAAAATTAAGTGAGACTTTGCTGTTACAGCCCTATGGCAGCGCGAGCGTTTGACAAACAGGAGGCCGGACCCCCAATGGGATCAACCAACCAAAACCTAAACGACTGGGTGAGCACAATCGCGGCAATGACCCAGCCAGAGAATATCTATTGGTGCGACGGCTCTCAGGGAGAATATCAAAAGTTTTGCGATGAGTTGGTTGCGTCCGGCACCTTCATCAAACTCAATGAAGAAAAGCGCCCCGGCTCATATCTATGCCGCTCTGATCCAGCCGATGTCGCGCGGGTCGAAGACCGCACATATATCTGTTCTGATAAAGAAGAAGATGCGGGCCCAACCAACAACTGGCGCGACCGCTATGAAATGAAGTCGCTTCTCAAAGGCCTGTTTGAGGGCTGCATGAAAGGGCGCACCATGTACGTGATCCCCTTCTCCATGGGGCCGCTTGGGTCAGACATTGCCCACATCGGCGTTCAAATCACTGACAGTCCTTATGTCGTGGTTTCAATGCGCACCATGACGCGTATGGGCCAGGGCGCGCTTGACGTTCTTGGCAGTGATGGCGCGTTTGTGCCGTGCCTGCATTCGCTTGGCGCGCCGCTAGAGCCAGGCCAGGCCGATGTTGCATGGCCTTGCAATGCGGATAACAAATACATCGTGCACTTCCCGGAGACGCGGGAGATTTGGTCCTTTGGGTCTGGCTATGGCGGCAATGCGCTGCTTGGCAAAAAGTGTTTTGCCCTGCGCATCGCGTCCTCCATGGCGCGCGAAGAAGGTTGGCTGGCTGAACATATGCTCATCCTGGGCCTTGAAAGCCCTGAAGGTGAGAAGACGTATTTGGGCGCTGCCTTCCCATCGGCCTGCGGTAAAACCAACCTCGCCATGATCATTCCGCCGGAAGGGTTTGAAGGTTGGAAAGCTTGGACCGTTGGCGATGACATCGCATGGATTAAGCCCGATGCCTCTGGCAAGCTGCGCGCGATCAATCCTGAAAACGGGTATTTTGGCGTCGCCCCTGGCACCAGCTATAGCTCAAACCCGACAGCCATGAAGCTGGTAGAAAAGAACACCATTTTCACCAACGTCGCCATGACAGATGACGGCGATGTGTGGTGGGAAGGGATGACCAAAGAAGCGCCAGCGCATTTGATTGACTGGAAGGGCAATGATTGGACGCCTGACATGGGCACAAAAGCAGCCCATCCCAATGCGCGTTTTTGTGTGGGTGTTGACCAGTGCGAGAGCGTGGACCCCGCCTATGATGACCCAGCCGGCGTGCCTATCGATGCCTTTGTGTTTGGCGGCCGTCTGAGCAAAACCTTCCCGCTCGTCTATGAGGCGCGTGACTGGAGCCACGGCGTTTACATGGCCGCCACCATGGGCTCAGAAGCCACAGCAGCGGCGGAAAACCAAGCCGCCATCCGCCGCGATCCCATGGCGATGTTGCCGTTTTGCGGCTATAATATGGCTGATTATTGGGGCCACTGGCTCAGCTTCAGCGATACCTACCAAAACTTACCTAAAATGTTCCGTGTGAATTGGTTCCGCAAGGACGAAGACGGCCGCTTCATGTGGCCTGGTTTTGGCGAGAATATGCGCGTCATGAAGTGGATTATCGACCGCGTGCACGGTAAAGTGGACACAATCGAAAGCCCCTTTGGTAAGATGCCCCATCATGAAGACATGAACTGGGACGGCATGGAGTTTGAGCGCGCCCAGTTTAATCGCCTCATGGAAATCGACACTGAGGCGGCCATCGCTGAAGTTCACGACCAAAAAACCCATTTTGATCTGTTTGGCGAACGCTTACCGAGCGCGCTGGAAGATGAGCGTGAGGACATGCTCCGGCGTTTGTCAGGAGCACCTGCGACATGGCAATTGCCAGCAGCTTAGCTGCTTGGCGCTATGCCGCTACGCAAAGCCGGGATGCGATGCTGTCGCTGCCCGGCTTTTGCCGTATTACAGGGGTTTAACCTGTCGCTATGATCCGCGCTATTTTCATCATACTGCTTTGCTTGGCCTTTAGCCCCGCTTATGCGCAGGAGCCTGGCGGTGAAGCGCCGCGGGACTTTGTGTTGCCAGCTGCAGTCGATGCTGACGCGTTTATTGACGCTGTGCGCTCTGCCGTGGATTTAAATCCGGCTGTGAAATCCGCCATTGCGCAACGCACGGAAGCGAAGCAGACACGGCGGGAAGCCAAAGCCGCGCTCTTGCCCACCGTGGGCGTCGGTGTGTCCGGCCAGCGGGAATTCTCCTCCAGTTTTGGGGATGAAGCGGATATTTTGGTCGAGCGATCCAGGCCGCGCGAGCGCGTAGATGCCAGGCTTTATGGCCAGCAGTTATTATTTGATAGCGGTGCCACCTTCGCGCGGATGGACGCTGCCGATGTGCGCATGGACGAAGCAGAAGCCAATACCGAAGTCGTGGCCAATCAAATCACGCTAGATGCCATTTCAGCCTATCTTGAAGTCGTACAATTTCGCTTGCTGCGCCGTGTTGGCGAAGAGCTGGTCGCCCGCCATGATGATATTTTGGGCCAAGTGACTGAGCGTTATGACAACGGTGTTGGCTCTATTCAGGACGTGGCGCGCGTGGCTGCACGCAAAGCGACGGCCCAGGCGCAGCTTGCATCCTTCGACCGCGGCCTTGCTGGCGCTATCAGCCGCTACCAACAGCTTTTCCAAGTTGAACCAGGCGTGTTTGAGCGCCCGCAGCTGGTGGCGGGCGCGGACAGCGTTGAAGAAGAATCGCTCTCCCAGGCATTGACGGCAAACCCCGCTTTAGCGCGCGCGACTGCGAATGCGCGCGCGGCCCAGCTGGATCAAAAAGCCATTGAACGCGGCAATCTGCCAAGCGTGTCTGTTGCGGTGGATGCAACCAAATTTGGCGTGTTTGAAAACAACGACAATTATGATGTGCGCGGCCGGCTGGTCATGGATTATGACTTGTTTGCTGGCGGGGCCCGCAAAGCGCGGGAACGCCAAGCCATTCAGCGCACCCGCCAAGCGCAATTTCAAGAAGACCAAGCGCGGCTAGAAGTCGAGCGCGATGTGCGCATCGCCATCCGCGAGCTTGGCGTTCTCAATCGGCAGCTTGAGACGCTGCAGTTTGCGCTAAAAGCCAACAGGGATGCGCGCGATGCGTTTGTGCAGCAGTTTGCCGTCGCCCGCGGGACCTTGCTTGATTTGCTGCAGGCTGAGCAGGACTATTTCAGCGCAGCCATCACGCTTTTAGATGGCCGCCTGGAGCGTGATTTGGCGCACTACCGCGTAATGGCACAAACAGGCGAACTCTTGCCCGCCTTTGGCGTCAGCTTTAGCTTCGCCAGCGCGCAAGAGATTTGGGGGCGGAACTAAGGCTATGGCGAAAACTGACCAGCATTGGCTTTGGGGTCCGCTCAAGGCGAATAAAGGCATCTATATCCAGGTCATTCTGGCTGCTGCCTTTGTGAATATCTTATCGCTTGGCACCAGTTTGTTCACCATGGTTGTCTATGATCGCGTGATCCCGAACAATGCAACGGAAAGCTTGATCGCGCTCACAATCGGGATGGTGATCGCGCTCAGTGCGGATTTTGTGCTGCGGTCCCTGCGCGGCTATTTCATTGATGTCGCGGGCCAGCGCGTTGACACGGTCGTCGGCTCAGCTCTGTTCAACCGCGTGCTGGATGTGCGTATTTCAACGCGCAATATTCCGCCTGGTGCCTTTGCATCGCGCGTGCGCGAGTTTGAAACGCTGCGCGATTTCTTCACCTCCGCCACGCTGGTCGCCGTTGTGGATTTGCCGTTTATATTTCTGTTTTTGTTCGTCATCTGGTTGATCGGCGGGCCGGCAGTGCTGGTGCCGCTGCTTGCTGTACCGCTCGTATTTCTTGTTGGCCTGCTCATTCAGCCAGCGCTTAAATCTTTGGCGGACCAAGCTATGGAAGAAGGTCAGGACAAGCACGCCGTCCTGGTTGAAACAGTCTCCGGCCTTGAAACCGTTAAAGCGCTTGGTGCAGGGCCTGTGATGGCCAAGCGCTGGCGCCAAGCGATTGCTGGGCATGCCCAAACCAACCGCCGCAGCCGCATCTTCAGCCAGCTGGCCATCAATGTTGCAACCAGCGCGCAGCAGATCAGCCAAGTGGGCATTGTCGTAGCAGGCGTGTTCTTGGTCTCGAGCGGCGTCATGTCCATGGGCGCGCTCATCGCCTGCGTGATTTTGACCGGCCGCACGCTCGCGCCGCTGAGCCAAATTGCCAATGTGCTGAGCCGTATCAACAGCGCCCGCGCGGCCTATTCAGCGCTCTCGGAGCTGATGGGGACAGATACCGATGTGCGCCAGGAAATAGACTATGTGCGCCATGCCAATCTCGATGGCGCGATTAGCTTTAAAAATGTCAGCTTCCGCTATCCTGGCGAGGCAGACTGGGTTCTGCGTAATGTAAATATTGATATCGCGCCAGGCGAGAAAGTCGCCATTTTGGGCAAGATCGGCTCGGGCAAGTCCACGCTTTTGCGCCTCATGCTCGGGCTTTATGGCGCCAGCGACGGCCAAGTGTTGGTGGACGAGACGGACGTGCGGCAAATTCATCCCGACGACCTGCGCCGCCAAATGGGCGCTGTGCTGCAGGACGTCACTTTGTTCTCAGGCTCGGTGCGGGAGAACATTTTGCTGCGCACGCCGGATGGCACCGACGAGGATTTGCTTGCCGTCTCGAAAGCTGCCGGTGTGCATGATTTTATTGGCGGTCGTCCCAATGGATATCATCTTCGTTTATCAGATCGCGGCGAAGGGCTCTCAGGCGGGCAAAAGCAGTCCATCGCCATTGCGCGCGCCATGGCGGGTAGCCCATCTATTCTTGTGATGGATGAGCCGACCTCTGCCATGGACATCAACACGGAAAATGCGCTGACCTCGCGCTTAAAGCCGCTTTTAGAAGATAAAACGCTGGTGCTGATTACGCACCGCGGCACCCTGCTGAAGCTTGTTGATAAGATCATTTTAATGGACAAAGGCAGGGTCGTGTCTGCCGGCCCACGCGATGATGTACTGAAAAGCATGGCTGTGAGCGCTGGGGCAGGCGGGACCATTTCAAGCGGGGGAGCGCAGGGCGCATGAGCGATCTCACCTATGAAGAAGATTTGCCTGTCGCGCCTGCCAGGGCCGCCTCCATCCTGTTTTATCTCATTGCGGGAACGCTGCTGACGCTCATCATCTGGGCGAGCTTTGCTGAACTAGATGAAGTGACCCGCGGCCAAGGCCGGGTCATTCCATCGCGCCAAATGCAGGTTATTCAAAACTTGGAAGGCGGCATTGTAGAAGCCGTCTTGGTTGGCGAAGGCGATCAAGTTGAAGCGGGCCAGACCTTGATGCGGCTCGATACGACGCAGTTTAACGCAGCCTATACCACTGGGCAGGAAAGCTTTAACGCGCTCTCAGCGAAAGTGGCGCGCTTAGAAGCAGAAACCGCATTAGCTCAGCCGGTGTTTGACCCTGCGCTAGAGGCAAGTGCTCCTAAAATTGTTGCCACAGAGCGCGCACTATTTGACGCGCGGCTGGCAGAGCTCACATCGACGAAAAATGTCAAACAATCCATCCTCATTCAGCGTCGCAGCGCTCTGTCAGAAGCGAAGGTGGCAGCGGCGACCGCGCGGGAGAATGAGCAGCTTTCTCGCCAGGAAGTCGAGATGCTGGCCCCTTTGGTGGCGAAGGGCATTGAGCCGCGGATTGAATTGCTGCGCGCCCAGCAGCGCGAAGCCACAGCCAAAGGCGATATTCGCCTTGCCACACTGGCCGCGCAGCGCGCGCAGGCCGCCCTGGAAGAAGTGGAATATGAGCTCTCTGGCATTGAAGAGCGCTTTAAATCGGAAGCTGCAAGCGCGTTAACGCAGGCGCGCACAGAGCTCACCGAAGCGCGCACCGCCTTGCCCGCTTTGCAAGACCGGGTGACGCGGACGGATGTGCGCGCGCCCATCGCTGGGACTGTCAATACCCTCAACTTTTCCACTATTGGCGCTGTGGTTCAGCCTGGTGAGACGATGATCGAGCTGGTGCCGATCGGTGATACGTTGCAGGTCGAAGCCTTTGTCGACCCCAAAGACATCGCGTTCCTGCGGCCCGGGCAGGGCGCGCGGGTCACGTTATCGGCTTATGATTTTGCGACCTACGGCGCTCTTGAAGGCACGCTAGAGACCATTTCTGCTGATGCGATTGAGCAAGAAGATGGCCAACGCCTTTACCGCATTACGGTGCGTACACAGTCTGACAAGATTGGCGATGGCAGCAATGAGCTGCCCATTCTGCCGGGGATGGTGGCGGATGTGAGCGTCCTTGGCGGCAAGCGCACGATCATGGATTACATCTTGAGCCCCATCACCGATATTTCCGAGCGCGCGCTACAAGAGAGCTAAAGGGCTTATTCTGCCGCTGGCAAGAAAGCCTGGTCGGTGCCTAGGGTGTCTGTGCTGGCGGCTTTGCCCGCTGCCTTGTTCTTTGCCCGCGCGATCCAAGTGAACATGGCTGGCACGTAGAACAGGGCGAGGATGGATGAGCCAAGCACGCCGCCCGCGACTGCAAGCGCAAGCGGTTTCCAGAAGTTCTGGCCCCAGATGATTAAGGGTAGGAACCCTGCGATGGTCGTGAGCGTCGTACCCACGATATGGCGCGTACAATCGACCACCGTTTCGCGGATGGCGAGCGGGTCAGCGGCCCGCGCACCCTCGCTAGAGCGCAGCGCCGACAGCACCACGATTGCGCCATTAATGGCAAGTCCGATCAGGCCCATGGCGCCGACGATTGCCATAAATCCAAGTGGCTGGCCGAATATGAAAAGCGGCACAAAGGCGATCCCAACAGAGAGGAAAGCGACGCTCATGATGACGGCTGCAAAGCGGAAGGAATTAAATGTGAGGATGATGACGCCGACCATGATGATCATGAGGACGCCAACGGAGCTTAACAGGTTGCCAATCGCCTGCGCCTGTGTTTCGCTTTCGCCGCCAAACTGAAGCTGTACCCCAGGCGGTACGTCAAGATTTGCTGCCTCTAACCGCGCCTGAAAGTCCTTCAAGGCGATCGATGGCAGGGTGAATGGCACAATAAACCCTTGGACTGTGTTGGAACGCTGGCGGTTGTAGCGCGAGATGCTCGCTTCTTCCGGGAGCACGTCAACTGAAGCAACGGCCGACAAGGGAATGGCGACGGGGCCATCTGGTCCGCGCCCGGTGATTTCGCGCGCTAAGAGACTTTCAATGCTTCCGCGCTCGCTGGCGCCCAGCCGCACGCGCACGGCCATTTCTTCCCGGTCTTCTAAAACGCTGCCGCCAAGGGTGCCTTCTAAATCGTCGCGCAGCGCGCGGGTGACGTCCGTGAGGCGCAGGCCAAGACCAGCTAACGCTGCCTCATCAACCTTTAAGAAGGCTTTAGGCCGCCCGCCAGCAATGCGCGCGCGGGTATAGGTCACGTTCTGCGATTGGCTCATGATCGTGCGTACCTCTTCCCCCAGCGCGCGGATCGCTTCTAGATCATCGCCAAGGATGCGCACCTCCACCGGTGCAGGCACGGGCGGGCCTTGGTCAAATGGCAGCACAAGCACTTCGCCGTTGCGCACATCTCGCATTAGCCGGGGTTGCAGCTTGGGTAGCAGCGCTGCCGTCACCTCGGGGGAACTGGTTGTCACAATGGCTGCAGCAAAGGATGGCAAACCGTTGTTGTTCAAAATGATGTTGTAAAACGCCTTTGGTGGATTTTCGCCGACAAACCAATCGCGTTTGACGATATCTGTGCCGTAGCTATTGAGGATGGTGTCGATCTTTTCAACGGCGGCCACTGTCTCTTCAATGGGCGAATCGGGCGGAAGGCTCAGCTGCACTTGGAACTGGTCGCGGTCGACCGGCGGGAAGAACTGTTCGTCCAGTTGCGAGGCTAAAAAGAAGCCAAGCAGCGGCAATATCAAACAGAAGGCTGCGACCCGGCGCGGGTGATCTACTGTGTAGTTTAAAAATTCGCGATAGCGCTGCGCCAGCTTTGGCAGCTTTATGCCGGTATTGCCCCGCACGGCATCGGCGCTTGCCTTGCGCAAATCCACAAAAGCGGCAAGGGCGGGGACTACGGTGAGCGACAAAAAGAGCGATGAAAAGATGGCTAAAATGACCGTCAGCGCCATGGTGGCCACAAAATCACCCGCACCGCCCGGCATCAGCATGATTGGCGCAAAGGTCAGCGCTGTGGTGACCGTGGAAGCGAGCAAGGGAATTTGTAAATGTGCCACAGCTTTGCGCGCCGCATCCAGCCGGCGCGCGCCGCGGTTGCGCAGGAGGTTATAATCGTCCACCACCACAATCGCGTTGTCGATTAGCAGTCCAAGCGCAATGATGGCGCCGGTGACGGACATTTGGTGCAGTGGAATCCCAAGGAGCGACAAGGCGCCAAGCACGATGCACACGGAAAGGGGGAGAGATACCCCAATCAAAAGCGCGCTGCGCCACCCCATCAGCAAAAACAAAATTCCAATGACCAGGACCACGCCTAAGAGGAAGTTTTGTGCAAGCTCGATCAGTCTCCCTTGCGTATAGACGGATTGATCAATGATGACGGTAACGGCAATATCTGGCGGCAGATTGGCTTTGAATTGATCCACGACAGCGCGCGCCCCGGCGGCCCATTGATCGACCCGCAAGTCAGGCTGCATTGTCGCGCCCACTGCAATGCCGCGCTTTCCTGCTAGAAACGCCATGGTGTCAGGCGGCGTCTGGGTTTGCCGGGCTATCGTTGCCACATCGCCGACCCGAAGGGCGGACCCGCCTTGGCTTAAGCGTATGGGCACTTGCGAGATGCGGGCAATGGAGTCCAGTTCACCGGCCACTTCAACAATCAGCGTGCCGCCTTCATCGCGCAGCAAGCCTGCCGGTGTTTTCGCGTCCGCTGCGGCTAATGCACTAGAGACATCACCGGCAGTAATGCCCGCGCTTGCAGCGGCCACAGGGTCCAGCGTGACCAGAATTTCTTCATCTGGAAGGCCGTAGAGCTTTACCTCCTCGGTCCCGGCGACATTGTTAAGCTCAGTCTTCAATTGCCGCGACAGGCGTCCTAATAGGCCGAGAGATACCGGGTCAGCTTCATCAGCCGCAGTCAGGCCCACTAAGAGGGTCACTGCCGGCAATAGCCGAACGTCCAGGCTTGGTTGGCCAGCGCCTGAGGGCAAGCGCGCGGTTGCATCGTTGACTTGGTTGCGAACGATAGACCAAATTTCTTCTGTGTTATCAACGCTGTCCTGGAGTTCGACAGTGACGACAGAAATCCCAACCCGAGAGAAGCTCTTGAGTTTTTTAACTTCTGCAACTTCGCGAATGGAGTCTTCCAGTGGCTCCGTTATTAAGCTTTCAACACGCCGCGCACTGGCGCCTGGAAAGGGCGTGATGACGGACGCATAGCGCTCAGCGGGAATAGGGTCTTCCTGGCGCGGCAAGGTCAGAATTGCTGCAATGCCCATCGCAACACTGAGCGCGATGACCAGCACGGTGAGGCGCTGCATTTTTAAAAAGGGCTGAACAAGGCTCATGGCGACGGGACCTTATGTGCGCGGCGGCGCGTTTAAAGACACGCGCTGGCCCGGCACCAGCCGGCTGGCCCCGCTTTGCACCACAAGGTCGCCATCATCGGGGGTGCCGCGTACAAAGGCGCGCTGTAATTCGCTGTAAATTAATTCGACAGGATGGCGTTCAATGGTCGCCAAATCGCCGCGGGTTGGCTTCGCGACAAACACAGTCCAAAGGCCGCGTGCGCCTTCTTGCAAGGCTTCAATGGGGACCCAAAAACCTTCGCCTTTAACTGTGCGGGCAAGCGTGAGTTGCCCCACTTCGCCAGAGGCAAACCCAGCACCATCAGGCAGGGCCATGACGAGCTGCGCAGTGCGAGTATTCGTATCGATCGCCGTCACGATGCGCGTGAGCGGGGCGCTGAGTGTTTGGTCGTTGATGGTCACAGTCACTTGCGCGCCGGCTTGAAGACCTGTTGTTGCTGCGATCGGGACGCCAGCCGCGAATTCCGTTTGGCCGGTCTCTTCAAAATCAAAAATGGGGCTTCCTGGCGCGAGGATGGTGCCTTCATCAGCCAAGCGTTTGATCACAAAGCCATCAAATGGCGCCGTTAAGTCCGACAGTGACAAAGAGACTGCAATTGCCTCTGCCTGGGCTTGCGCTTGGATACGTTGGGCGTTCGCCGTAGAGACCGCCGCGCGCGCAGCGCGCAGGGCGTAGGTGCTGTCGTCAAAGCGCTGCTGCGAAATGTGGCCTTTTTCTAAAAGCGTTTTTTGTCTTGCTTGTGTTGCTTCAGAGAGTTCTTGGCTCGCCTTTGCCTGCACTAAGCCAGCGTCTGCAGCCTTAATTTGGGCTTGGGCCGCAGCCAATTGCGCCTTTAGCTGGCGTTGGTCGAGCCGTGCAATCACGGTATCCTTCCGAACGGTGTCGCCATCATCGGCGATGACCTGGGCCAGCCTGCCGCCGCGCTCAAAACCGAGCTGGCTGCGCCGGCCCGCGCGCACCCGGCCCGGATAGCGAGCCTGCGCGCTATAGCGTGATTGCTGAACGACTGGCGCCGTATCAACGCTTAAAATCAGCGCTTGCGCTGGCTCTGTGGAGCTCTGCGATCCGTTTGCCATCGCCGCAACGATGCCAATCACAATCGCTGTCAGCGCGCCAGCACTGAGGGTTCTTTTGGTGGGGGACTTCATGGCTCAATCCTCGTGAGGCCTGTGTCTGCTGGTTTACTTGCCACGCTCGCAATGCTTGGAATGTCAGTTAAATGTCCGTAGCCGCAGGCATCGCGGACAAATTGGATCGTTACGGCCATAACCCGGGCTTCATCATCGGCTTCTTCGGCTTCATAGACCCGGTAAAGCGCGTCCACGACCACGGCGTAAGACAGGCTTGCTTTAATGGTCGTGGCCTCTTCATCGAGCGGCTCAGTGTGGCCGGGCGGGCAGCCAGCCATCATGCAACGAGTAATGAATTCAACCACGACCCGCCGGTTAGCATGCATGAAGGGTTGAAGCTCTGTGCTCGTAGCTTCCAGCCCGGTCGCTGCCATCATGAACCCGTGCTCGCGCACATGCGCAAACGTACGTGCAATTATAATGCCTGGCTCAAGGCGCGATAAATCAGTCTCGCCGCGGTGCATTGCTTCCACCTTATCGCGCGCATACTCCTCTCCTAGGGCGGCAAGCAGATTTGCTTTCGAGCCAAAATGATAAAAGAGGGAGCCTTCAGCAACGCCGGCACTTTGAGCGATTTCAAGGCTAGAGCTATTAGAATAGCCTTTCGTGCGAAACAGCTCTCTCGCTGCCGACAGTATCTTAGCGCGCGTTTCATTCGGCTTATAGCGGCGTACGCTGTTATCCGTCTGCTCTGTCGTGCTGAGGCGAACCATAATATCCCGGCAATCAATTTGAGTATTACTCAAAAATAAACTGAGTCACACTCAGTGTCAATCTTTTGAGTTATACTCAGGATATGGCGTTTTGGATGACCATGGACTGGAAAAAACTGCAAAAGCCGTGCATGACAGCGCTGTTGCACCAAGGCGCAAGGGCTGGACTGCTATGACCGACTTTACCGAATGCACGACCCAGGCCAGCGATGGCACCGCGCTGTACTACCGCGATTACCCTGCAAAAACGGGTGATGCAGCCGCCATTCCAGTTGTGTGTTTGCATGGGCTCACCCGCTCCTCGCGCGATTTCGGGCAGCTGGCACAAACGTTGTCGGGGCCCCATAGGGTGATTTGCCCTGACCTGCGCGGGCGCGGCCTGTCTGGTTACGCGGCTGATCCAGCGACGTATGTCCCCATACAGTATGTTAAGGACTTAAAAATTCTGCTGGCTGATGCTGACGTCGATCGTTTTGCCATCGTTGGCACCTCGCTTGGCGGCATTTTGGCTATGACGCTGGCGGGCACCATGCGCCACCGCATTGCGGGCGTGGTGATGAATGATGTCGGCCCAGATATTGACCCAAAAGGCATTGAGCGCATCCAAGGCTATGTGGGTAAGGGCGAGCCTGTCAGCAGTTGGGGAGAGGCGGCCGCAGCTGTTAAAGCCATCAATGAAGATGCCATGCCGCATTATTCTGCAGCGCAGTGGGACGCGATGGCCCGCCTGCAATATGTCGAGCGCGAAGACGAGGTTGTCCCCAACTATGATCCCAATATTGCCAAGCCGTTTGAAGCTGGCGCCTCTACGCCTGCAGCCAGCATGTGGCCGTTTTTTGAAGCCTTGAAAGGCTTGCCACTGTTGATTATTCGCGGGGAAACATCTGATATTTTAAATGAGCGCACGGCGGATGAGATGATCCGCTGCCATGAAAGTGCGGACTATCTGGAAGTGCCCGGCGTCGGCCATGCGCCGATGCTCGACGAGCCCGGTGTATCCGAGCGTATCGCCGTGTTCTTACGCGCCGTTCCGGCGCGTCAAGGCGTGATTGGCTGGATAAAGTCGCGTTTGCAAAGCTTAAAAGAGCTGAGCCGTATTGCCAAAGCGCTTAAGCAGCCGCCTGCAACGCCTTAGTGAACAGTGCCTATAACAGGCGTTTGCATGCGCTCAGCCACCATCGCAGCAAAGGTTTTGCGTTGCTCTTCTGGCAGGGACTCAATAACGCGCCAGGCCTCTCTGCTTAAATCTGGATCAGCGCGCAACGAAAAAATTAAATCGGTTAAAGGATGGTCGCGGCCAAGTAAGCTCACCGCTACTTCTGCGATGGCATCTATATTGTTGCCAGTTAGGTGCATCTCTCGCACCTCCTTTGTCTGCCGCCTTCCCCCGATATAAGACCGCTTATGGGAAAAGAGCGTCGCACAGTTGGTGATCCTTGGCTAGACAAAACAGACTAGGCCAAACTAAGAGCGACTTAGGCGCGGCGCCAAGTCGTCCCACTTGGCCCATCTTCCAGCAAAATTCCTTGCTGCGTTAGTGTATCGCGAATGGCGTCGGCTGCTACGAAATCACGTTCTTTTTTTGCCTGGGCGCGTTTGGCAATGAGCGCGTCAATGTGAGCGTCTTCATTGCTTGCCTTCCCTTTCCGCCAAGCCATCGGATCGTCTTGCAGAAGTCCGAGTAGGCTAGCGCTTTTCACAAGGCTGCCTTTCTTTACGCCATCAGATAGATCGCTCGCCAGCTGGCTCAGGGCTGCCAAAGCCCTGGGCGTGTTCAAGTCGTCATGGAGCGCATCTCGCACGCTGTCATCGATCGGCGCCGTCATATCAGCGTCAATCTGGGAGGCCGTTTCGAGTGCCCGGTAGAGCCGGTCTAGCGTGGACTTGGCAGCCGTGATGGTCTGCTCGGTCCAGTCGAGCGGTTGGCGATAATGGGCAGATAGCAGCACAAAGCGTATCGCTTCGCCCGGCCAGCGCTCCAGTAAGTCCCGCGTTAGCAATACATTGCCTAGCGATTTGGACATCTTTTCGGCATTCATGTTCACAAAGCCATTGTGCAGCCAAAAGTTTGCCAATGGCGCGCCCTCATGGGCGCAGCAGGACTGTGCGCGCTCATTTTCATGGTGCGGAAACAGCAAATCAATGCCGCCGCCATGAATATCAATGGTTTCGCCCAGGCTGGCGCGGATCATGGCCGAGCATTCTATGTGCCAGCCAGGGCGGCCGCGGCCCCATGGGCTATCCCAGCCGGGCTGCGTATCGCTAGACGGCTTCCACAGTACGAAGTCAGCGGGATCACGCTTATAGGGCGCTACTTCTACCCGTGCGCCGGCAACCATCTCTTCGCGGTTGCGGCCTGATAGGTGGCCATAGTCTGCATAGGCCTGCACATCAAAAAGCGCATGGCCCTCAGCGGCATAAGCAAAGCCTTTGTCCACGAGCCTCTCGATCATGGCGATCATCGCGTCTATCGATTGCGTTGCATGAGGCGCAAGGTCGGGCACGCCAACACCAAGTGCTGCCAGGTCTTCTAAATAGGCTGCTTCATAGCGCTCAGAAATAGCGGCGATATCAACGCCTTCGTCTTCCGCTTTGGCGATGATTTTGTCATCAATGTCAGTGATATTGCGGGCATAGACGACGGCTTTTTCGCCATAAGCGTCTTTCAGAACTCGGCGCAAGACATCAAACACCACTGGCGGGCGGGCATTGCCGATATGTGCGTAATTATAGGTCGTGGGCCCGCACACATAGAGCGTCACCCGCTTTGGGTCGATGGGCTCAAAGCGGCGTTTTTCCCGCGCGGCGCTATCATACAGGTGGAGTGGCACAGGCGTCCCTTATTGCTCGGCAGTGTTTGTGCTGGGCTTTATCCTTTCGCGCTGCGAAAGCAAAGAGCCAAAAGGACAAGCGCATTCAGCGCAAATGGATTATTGGCAGTCGCTGCAAAGGCCCTGCAGCTCAATCACTTGACGGTCTGTTTTAAATCCGCTGGCGCTGGCCACTTTGCCCAGAGCTGCGTGAACATCTTTATTATCTGTTTCAACGGCTTTTTTGCAGCAGGTGCAAATCAGGAAGATACAATCATGTGGATCGGTTGGATGGGTGCAGGGGATGAATTCATTGGAGCTTTCAAGCCGGCTGACGACGCCGAGCTCCACCAAAAAATCAAGCGCGCGATAGATAGTTGGCGGCGCAACGCCCCTTTGTTCTTTCTTCGAAAGCTTTTCCATGAGCGCGTAAGCGCCGATCGGCCGGCCAGCGTCTAAAAGCAGCTCAAAGACCGTTTGGCGTTGACGCGTCAAACTCACGTTTTTTTGGCGTGCAAGCATTTCCGCTTCGCCTAAAGCGGCTTCTCTTTGCGCCTGCGTTAAAGGTGGATAGTCGTGGCTATGGGTGTGAGCGGCTTGGTCCATGGTGCTTGCGCCTACCTTGTATCTTCGTTTAGGTGCATCTTAATTTAAGCTGCTCTTGTATAGGATACCAGCCATGACCGATGCGCTCACCCCAAAATTTGATGAAAATGGGCTTATAACTGCAGTTGCACTCGATGATGCGACCGGCGACGTCCTCATGCTGGCGCATATGAACGCTCAGGCGCTTGCGCAGACCTTGAAGTCGGGAAATGTCACATACTTCAGCCGCTCGCGCCAAGCCCTCTGGCGTAAAGGCGAAACCAGCGGCCATGTCCAAAAGCTCATTGAGATGCGCGTCGACTGTGATCAAGACGCTATCATCATGCGTGTCCACCAAACCGGCGCCGCCTGCCATCTCGGGAAGCGCAGCTGTTTCTTCAGAACAGTCGCCGCAGATGGGACGCTGACGCAGGTTGAATAGCGCGGTGCGGGTGTTTGAGGCCACTGCGGACTTTGCCCCCTTCACGTCATTCCTGTGCTCGTCACAGGAACCCACTCCTGAGTTTTCGACATAAAGTCATATGGCTGGCGCTCTGAAATGGGTCTCTGTGACAAGCACAGAGATGACGGAGTTTTTCTGAGCGAATGTC